>JAZSCU010000003.1:0-4862 GCA_045530815.1 Candidatus Nanosyncoccus sp. | reverse complement strand
CCATGAGAGTCGCCAACACCCGAAGTCCGTATTATTCGGCCTAAGGTGGGGGAGATGATTGGGGTTAAGTCGTAACAAGGCATCCGTACGAGAACGTGTGGATGGATTACCTCCTTTCTTGAGAAGGAATTGATGAGTCTGAAACAGTAATGTCGCAGATATCTAGGTCGGTTACGGTTATGATGAGCAAGCTTGCATCATAACAACTCTGGCTTTGCCAGACGTAACATTAAGCTAATCACACTGTAAGATGAAAATTGCACAACTAAGTTGTTAAATACTAAATCCGCCCAAAAGGGCGGTTTTTTTGTGTTATAATCATCTTAATAAACAAGGATAAACACTATGCCGAGCAATAACGAACGAATCCCAGAAACACTAGATTATCAAGAAACCGACGAAAGAGCACAAGATCAACAGCTCGGCGCCAGAGTTCTTTCTCGAGTCCATTTTGAATCTAGTCACCAACCTATCGTGGAATCTAGTTTCAACAAGGCTATCAAACATGGCGAAAAACTCCCAGGCAAGAATGGCGAACGCCGCAATCTCAGTTATTTAAATCGTCTTAATAAGCTAATAGAAAAACACGGCAATAAAGCAGAGCAAAGACTCTGGCAGGCATCCATTAGAGATGATCTCCTTATAGCGTACGATAATATCCCCGAATCGTACTGGAACGCCAAAAAACAAGAGCTACGCGACAATGGTTACGGTAATTATGAACTGACCGAGGAATACAAACATGAAATCTACGAGGAAGAACGCGAATTGCAAAAAGAATCTCTAGAAAAATGGGCTAACTATCTAGGCGATGAACACTCACCCTACCCACTCTGGTTCAAAGTTTATGCCTGGGATGGCATGACTAAAATGGGTAGATATAACAAAGGAAAAGGGAAATACGAAACCAGAAATGAAACTACTATTGCGCCATACCCTGACCCAGATGCCGAAGTCCTAGCTGGCGTTTTTGATGTGATTAATCGTTATTACGGCAACAATGAAAAACAGTTTTATACAGATGAAGGTGAAAGAAATATCAAACTTGAACAAATTGTTAGCTCAGGTAGTTTCCCCAAGGTATTCAATGCTATTCAGCAAGACATAGCTCCAATTCTAGAACCTCCAGAAAAAACCGAAGATGTCCATGGTGAATGGGTGGAATACGAACTAGGAGACGAAGATGACATTGCAAGAGCCGCCAAAGGTACTGGTTGGTGTGTAGCTTCATCATCAGTTGGCAGGCATTACTTAGAATATGGGACTTACGGTGACGATGGCAATGAAGATTACGACGACTATGATAACTATGATGAAGACTACGAAAATGATAACAACAGCCGACAAAACCGGTCAAAGTTTATTCTATTTCATTTAATAGACGAAAAGACTGGCAAACTATCCAAAAACGCCTGCGCTTCAATCAGATTAGACCCAGATGGAAATGTTGCAGAAATTTCCGGCCTAAAAGACGGCCAAGCCCTAAATGATTCACTTGTCCCAATTGTAGAGGAAAAAGTTAAATCTCTCCCAGGTGGAGAAAAATTCCTCGAAGCTTTTGCTGATAAACAAAAACTTATTGCTCTAGACCGCAAAATGCAAAACGGAGAGGATCTAACCAAAGAAGAGCTCGAGTTTATCTATGAGTTAAAACGCTCAATCAAGACGCTCGACACATATAACAGTCGCGATCCACGTGTCGGAGAATTAAAACAAAAATACGACATCAATTACGCTCTTAATGCAGGTGTAAGTGTAGATGATTTTGCGAATCTCGGTCGCAGCTTTATCATTAAAAACCTAGATACTCTTATCAGTCACGGTGCCAAGTTGAAGGATTTGGCTGATAAAATGGAATATAGCGACATCGTCGATAATTTAGATATTCTTACCGAACATGGTCTCAGGATAACAAGTATAAATTCTCTCGTATCTATCGTTTCTGATATTGATCGTTCTTGTATTGCCAGGAACCTAATTCCTCTTCTTGACCACGGTGCCGATATCGAACTTCTCGTTTCTAAACTATATCCTTCTGATATTGCTAGAAATCTAGATACCCTTATCTCTCACGGTGCCAAAATAAAAACTGACGACCTCATTTCACGGATGCGGTCACCCGCTATTGCTGAAAACCTAGACACCCTCATCTCTCACGGCTCCGACATCGATTTTCTCGTTTCTAAACTTAATCAATATGACATTGCTGAAAACCTAGACACCCTTATCTCTCACGGCGCCAAAATAGATATTAATAACCTTGTTTCAAAACTATCTAAAACTACTGGCATTATTAATCATAAATATTGGGACACACTTCGTCGCCACGGTGCAAATTTCTAGAACTAGGTTTTTGTAGATTACCGCCTTTCTCGAGAAGGAATTATGCGCCTGAAACTGTAAAGTCGCAGGTAGCGAGGTCGGTTACGGTTATGATGAGCAAGTTTGCATCATAACAGCTCTGGTTTAACCAGACGTAACATTAAGCTAATCACACTGTAAGATGAAAATTGCACAACTAAGTTGTTAAACAAAATCTCCCTAAGGGGAGCTTGATACCTAAGGGGAGTTTTTTGTTGACATTGATTTAGAACTGTAAAATTATTAGATTAGGCCTTACTTTTTTCTTGTGCAAACCTTCTTTTTGGCGTTTCTTGTTGTTGGATTAGCCCCCTTAGCCCCCTTAGATCCCCTAACCCTCTTCTTTTTGCCTCGATACCGCCAAATCGCCACCAGATCATTTGTGATATATATCGCCTCGGACGCAATCCCTACCACAGAGAATACATGAATATCATAAATCAACCACATCACAGAGCCTATCCATCCTCCCCAGCGAATCATTTGCGCATCCCCGAGGTAAATCATCATAGTAAAGGTAATCGGCGCCAATATTGGGAGCAGAGAAAACGGCGATTGGTAGGTAAAAAACCCGATCACCACATACATCAGCACAAAAATTATTGGTAGAATTTTAGAAGTTTGGTGCTTTCTTGCTTTATATGTCGCAATTCCATCCCGCGTTGCACTGATTGTTTTGGTGGCTACCCCAGTCCACGCCCCCAAAAACAGATAATGTAAAGCCATACAGGATGCTGCTAATGTATCAAAAAAGAGTAGTTTAACCTTTTTCTTTCTCTGTACTGCCACGAGGTTAAAAATTAACGCCGCAAGCGCAAAAAACTGCGAAATCGCATAAAATACTCCAAATTCCTGATTTACGATTAATTCAGGCATAAGCACATTATAACATTTTTTGATAAGATAGCATAACATAGGTGGCAAACCGTTGTTACTTCGCTAGGGCCTACTTTCTGTCGGATTAGTATTAATTCTTAAAAAGCTAGTGTTTGATTTTTACCCCTATCTCAGTTATACTAAAAATGATAAGTAGCTGACTGGCTAAGTAGTTTTGGTATTAAAAATCCGGAAGGGGGCGAGAAATATGTTCACGTTAAATAATGGTAAAACCGTTGGCTCTATTCATGATGACGACAAGTATTTGTTATCAAAACTATTAATCAATACGATGAAAGAGTTAGGGCACCCACCATCGTTTGAAGAGGTAAAAAAGCAGGAAAATATGCCGAAAAACCCGAACATCTACGCCATATATTTCGGCTCACTCGAAAAAGCCTGTAAAGAGGCGGAATGTTATGTAGAGAGTGCAAAAAAGTTAGATGGACACATCATAATAGGGCATGAGGGGGCCAGAGAACATGCCAAAGAATTTATGCAGCGGCGACCTTATGCGCGGAACAAAAACTAAAGATTTTTAATAAAACCCCTCTAAGGAGGGGTTTTTGCAACTATCTTTCATCTCCTTCACCGTGGAGTTTATTTCGTTGGTATCGGCTCTCAAGTTTGTCTATGTTGCCTTGCGCTACCTCTGATAATGGAACACCTAAATATCTCGCAATTGTCGCAAGGTACCATAACGTGTCCCCTAGTTCCTTAGTCACCGCCATACGGTCATCATCAGAGAATTTACCGTCTTTATCTCTGATAATTTTCTTGATTTTATCTGATGTCTCGCCTGCTTCACCTGTCAGCCCTAAAACTTTTTCTATAAAACCCGCATCTTTTGGATTATCGGTTGATTCAAAAAAATCATATTTTTTTGCCTGCTCTTGATACTTATCAAATTCCATTCTACCTCCTCTTATAATAATTATACATTATATAAAAAAAACTCACAACCTCATTAAAATCGTAAAAAAACTATTGACAGCTTCCTCCACACAAGTTATTATAAACATAAGTGTGAAGAGTTTATAAGGTCTACACAAAGTTAATAGTAACTAAACCCTAAACAAAAATCTATCAAAACTAAAAAAAGAGGTCATACAAAAATGTGTTTTCTGGGGTTTTTCCACCGGAAAGGGAATAACAAAAAAAGAATTCAACTAAAGAAGTCTATTCTTCCAGCTTTGTTTTTAATCCTGCCTTTCTTGGCATTCTTTTTTGGTTTTAACTCTCACCCCACTTCTGCAGCCAGCTACACTCTTTCTCTCTCCACTTCTGGTAATGTTAATCTTAATGCTATACCTGGCTCAGCTAGTATAAATACTGATACTCTAGAAGTCATCTCTACCTGCCCATTAGGCTATGATGTTACTATAAAAGGCCCACAGGACAATACCTTGTACAAAAATGGGGATAGCTCCAATACCGAGCCGAACAAAAAAATTAATGCATCAACTGGTACTAAATTAAACCCTGTACAAATTATAGGCAACAATCTTGGCACATGGGGGTATAGGCTAGGTAATGATACTACAATCTCTTCTAACTTTATCGGTCTCACTCATACAGAAACAAATCTCTTCTCCAAGAACACTGCTTCTGGCGGTGGTGGTAGT
>JAZSCU010000031.1:0-8492 GCA_045530815.1 Candidatus Nanosyncoccus sp. | reverse complement strand
ATAATTCATTTTACCTCGCTTATTCCACTTACTATTATATTCCAAATCTAGAATAATACTAGATCTGAAAATACTAGATCTGAAAATGCTTATCTTTAAACATTTTCCACCGTTTCGTGTCAAGAAAAAATCCCACCCCTATTTTCTGCACAATAACTTTCAAAACCCGATTGTGTCCAAGTGGACGCTATCTATTGACTAAATGATAGAATGTTTTATTGGAATCGTTACCGTAGTGGCTAATATCTTCTGGCTCAGCCCAAAGCGAAAGCTTGTGGACGCGCCACTTCCCAATGAAGAACATCTGGACTATCGCGTCATTCACGTCGCGGTTATTTAGCGCGCGTGGAATGTATGCTAGGGAAAAGTAGTACCATTTGTCGTCTTCGGCGTCTAATCTCGCAAAAACGCGCTTACCGCGCCCCAAAAGGCGCACATCGAAGCGCTGTGTTAGTGTTTCTAGGGAATAAGTCTTTAATTCGTGAATCGCGTCACGAACAGGCGATTCCATTAGTTCCATACGTTCGAACTTGTCGTAATCGCGCGAATTAAATCTGCCGTTATGTTCGAGCATAAAGCTTTCAAGTTGCCGAGCGGTTACTGGTATTGACTCGCCGGGTTTTACTTTCTTGAATGGGTGGCGTTTTGCCATGATACCTCTTTTCGGTTAGAGGTGCGCCGCTAGGCGGTATCGTTAACTTTTATGGGTTTTCTTCCAATAAGCTGGGAACTGTTCTTTAATAATGCCCTCAATAAAGACTGTCTCGGGCTTGTTTTTAGGAAGACAACCCTTACTGTAGATAGTTAATATTTCTATATAGTTTTTTTCTGAATCAAGAAAAGCTACTACTCTATTGCCCGACGCTTTTGTGGATGTCTTTGTGCCAGCAATGCGAAAATCATATTTGAAAATCCAGCAGTTATCGTCGTGCCACAGTTCGTCTACTTGCATAGACTTTTGTAAATCGGAAACCGATGTTCTTATACGAGAAAGATCCTGAATAATAGAGTCTACCGTAATAGCCCACACTTTTTTAGAGTACTTTTTTTCAAACATCTTTAGGAAATTTCGCTTAGAAAAATCGCTAAAATCAATTCGAAAAAGAATGGTATCATTATGCGGTAGTAGGTGCGTAAACATGGTCCGGTTCTTCCTGAATAATTAGACTATACGGTATTTCTTCTCCATCCCTACATTCTTTCCATGGTTTTTGGGAATGGGTAAAGTTAACAATTTCTTGCGTTCTCTTATCTTTCCAATATGAGCAGATTTTTTCTATCAACCGTTTGTCATCGTCAGACAAAAGAGAATAAGACTCGTCTTTGGTTGGTGCCGGTTTTATCATTTGAGCGTACTCAAGTGGCTCTATGTTAATAATACCGTCCATGTACATTTTATCGGTTAGAGAGAAGAACGGGTCAGCTACTGGACCATAATCACGACGTATATATTTAACATTGCTCATGGATTCGAGCTTCTCATAGAAATTGGAGAAATCGATTAAATAAAGAATTTTTGCTAATTTTGTTTTTGGAACGCCATGATCGCTAAAGAAGTTATTAACTACATAGAGATACATTTGTTTGAGTTTCTCTTCAGAATTGTTTCTCTTCAAAAACGATGGATCAATTATATCTGAAAAGCCTATATTGAGTGATTCGCATATTTTATTCAGTTCATTAACAGTTAGATCGCGTTTTCCAGCTTCAATATTAATATATGTAGCGCGATTAACTCCTAAAATAGATGCCATATCATTTTGGGTTAAGCCTTTTATTGCGCGAACCTCTTTTATGCCGTTTATAATTTGTTGATCCATTTTCTCGCTCTCTTTCTACTCAGATTATTTTATCATATGTAATCTGTTATGTCAATATCATTATACTATATAAAATGCTTATGGTAAAGATTTTTATACATTTTTTACAAAAATGTGTCGTAAAATATTGACTATATGTGGAAAACTTTATATAATAACAGAAGTATTGCCGGAGGTAATACTGAAAAAGAGAAACGCCCGAAAGGCGCCCTCTAGTTCATTAAGACCGTGAACTCTCTTAATTATATCACTAAATGCAAATTAGAGGGATAAGCAATAAAAGGAAGAACTTTATGTTCTCTAACGACAAGTCTTTTTCTGAGTCCGAAATTGACTCAGTGTGGCTTAAAGGTCGAACTGTCCCGGGTTATGATTCGGGTAAATATAGAAAAGATGTTGCAGGAGCATGGATGATTAGATCATCATATGGTGTTCTTTCAGAATATGGTTGGCAAATCGACCACATTAAACCATCTTCTAAGGGTGGGAACGACACATTATCGAACCTCCAGCCACTGCAGCATGATAATAATTTGAGTAAGAGCGACGATTATCCTGCTTGGATTTCAGCTAAGACGGCTGACGGTAACCATAACGTGACATATCGTCAACGGATTACTCAACAATAAAGCAAAAACCGTCCTAACGGGCGGTTTTTTGATTAGGATTAGTTCGCGTTGTGTCATTGACATTGTATTTCTTTTATTTTCGCTTTTCTAATGGAATATTCATATTGCCCGGTTCATGAAGCGTCGCGTTATAACTCTCATCAAGCCAGCGACATAAATCTTCAAACGGCACCGTTCCGTCTAGTAGGGCAGAAACCCAACCCCAACCAGAGTTTGGGTAGCCTTTAATATATCCTGGTTGCTCATAAAGTGTTTCAGTTAGTTCATGATCGCGAATCTTAAAGCTCACGACGTCTACTGTTTTATCTCCGCTTAGACCAAATTCGTTGTATGGCTTTACAAAGAATACTGCAAACCATTTGCCGCTCGGCTGTCTAAATACCGCATAGTCTTCATGATTAAAAGGGAGTTGCTCTTCATGGATCTTATATTTCTTCTCAATATAAGCTTCTAGTTGTTCTCGAATTGTTTGGTTTTTGGTCATGAGCAAGTCCTTTGTTTACTTATTACAATTATACCATTGACATTGTATTTCTTTTATTTTCTTCATTATCATTGTTTTAAGCCCCTACCCAATACCGTTCTGTGCAAAATATAGGCGATGACGAGGATGACCAAATTGGTTATGACCACTGTCGCGCCAGTCGGAGAGGTGATCAAATAAGAAATTGCCAAACCCAAAACAAAGTTGACTACCGATATTAATACCGAATAGACCACTACGCGCCCAAACGATTTTGAAAATTGCATAGCGATAAGTGTTGGGAAGATGATTAGACTTGAAATAAGAAGCGCGCCGAGTAACCTCATGCCGAACACGATAACGAGTGAACAAATTATTGCAAAAATCGCATCATATATGTTAGTTTTTATTCCAATTGCTTTTGCAAAATCCTCATCAAAAGTAATTGCAAAAATGCGATTATGTGCGAATACGTATAACAAAACGACAGCTATCGTTAAAACTAAACTTAGCCAAACGTCGCTCTGGCTAATCGACAATATACTCCCGAATAAGTAGCTATTGAGGTCAATATTGACTCCTTTTGTTAGCGAAATCGCCATAGTGCCGATTGCTAGGCTTGAGGCGGAAAGTAGCGCAATCAATACATCGCCGCTGACCTTTTTATTGTTACTTAACTTTAAAACGAAGAACGATGCCGCGATAACAACTGGTATAGCGAACCAAAGTGGCGCAATATTTAGCACTGTAGCAATCGCGAAAGCGCCGAACGCTGTATGTGATAATCCATCTCCAATCATAGAGTTTTTGCGAAGTACGAGCGATACGCCTACGAGCGCTGCACAAATGGAGATAAGAAGCCCTGAGATAAGGGCGCGCTGCATAAAAGTATATGATAACATTTCAGAAAGCCAGTTCATCTGTAGCTCCTTAGATAGTCAGAAGTTGAATAGCATTCGACTTTCGATTCTTTAATGCTTATAATTTTATTTCCAATTAAATCTTCGGCGTCTAGATCGTGCGTAATCATAATAATCGTAAGTCCAGATTCATTGAGCTTTTTTAACGCATTATAAAACTCTTTGCGAGACTTATGGTCCAGATTATTTGACGGCTCGTCTAGGATTAAGATTTTTGAGGAAGCAGCAAGCGCTCTAGCAAGCAGTACTTTTTGCTTCTGGCCACCAGAAAGGTTAGAGAAGCTACGGCCTTTAAGCTCTAAAATATTCAGCTTTTTCATGGCTTTTTCAGCTTTATCTTTGTCTTGCTTGCGATAAAACGCTTTCGTGCCAAGTTGCCCCAAAGTACCAGAAAGCACAATTTCACTAACCGTAGCAGGAAAGTTTAAATCTGTTTTAGTATCTTGGGGCAAAAACCCGATTGATTCTCGCTTAATATCGTCTCCAAATACAATCTCCCCGGAGTGTGGCTTAATGAGGCCTAGTATAGCTTTAATAAGAGTGCTTTTACCAGAGCCATTTGCGCCAACAACACAGACAAAATCTTGCTCATCAACTGTGAAGCTGGCGGAATCGATTACCTTATTTAAGCCATAGCTTATAGAGAGATTTTTTGCGAGAATCGCGTGGTTCATATTATTTTAATGCTTCCTTTAGTACCTCGACATTACTTTCCATTATATCTGCATAGGTTACGTCTTTTTCAAAATCTTCGCTAGAAATATTGTGTGCCGCGTTTAGGGTCATCACCTTTGCGCCGGCTTCCTCTGCAATACTTTTTGCTAGCTTGTCTGAGGTTAGCTCAATTTTTAGAATTGTTTTGATATTATCGGACTTCGCTTTATTGATTAAAAAGGCGATTGTCTTGCTGCTAGCTTCAGTCTGTTCAGAACAACCTGGGAAAGCTGCATAATAATTTAGACCATATTCGTCTACAAAATAGCGGAACGGAAAACGATCGCCGAAGATTAGTTCCTTTTTGTTAGCGTTTGCTACGACATTGCGAATCTTCTGATCTATATCTGACAGACGAGAAGTGTAGGCGTCTGCGTTTTTTGTGTAAATATTTTCGTTTTCTGGATAAATTTTAGATAGTTTTTCTTTTATGCCGTTCACTAACTTAACTGCGTTAACTGGGCTTGTCCATACATACTCATCATATTCAACTTCTTCTTCATGATGATGCTCGTGTTCTTCGTGGGATTCTTCAGATTCATGCTCATGCTCATGCTCATGTTCATGTTCTTCCATGCCCTCAGACAATTCTTCCTCTTTTACTTCAACTAAATCCATGAGGCGCAAGGTTTTTTCTTCTGGTATCTCATTGTCTTTTAGTAAATCTTCAACCCATTCGTCTGACTCGCCGCCAACATAAATAAACAAATCAGCGTTTTTAATATTGATGACATCTTCTGGTGTTGGTTCGAAGTCGTGCATTTCAGCCCCTGGCTTGAGCAACATAGCGACTTCAGACTTATCGCCGGTAACGGCACGCGCAAAATCATAGCCGACAAAATTCGACGAGATGATATTTGCCGTCTTTTTGTTTTGGCTGAGTTTTGTAATTGCAAAAATACAAATACCCACAATAAGTACAATTGCTAGTACTCCACCAATAACTTTAAGTAATCTATTCTTCATTGTTTCTCCTATATCCTGCATTTATCGCAGATTCCGTAAATAGTAATATCTGTTTGGTCTATCTCGAAATGATGTTTGTTTTTAAAGTGTTTCGAGAGAGCTTCTAGTTCATTGCAGTCTGTGTGAGTTAGTTTTCCGCACGACTCGCACTTCAAAAGGCAATGGCCAACATGGTCACATTTTTCTAGAACCCGATAGTGCAACGTCCCATCGCTCCCTATATTCTTGGAAAGGATGCCATCTTTTACTAGTCTCTTAACCACACGATAAACGGTAGTTAGGCCAATCATTTGATCTTCTTCGTTTAGTCTAGTAAATAGCTCTTTGATAGTGAACTCATTTTTATAGTTTTTGATACTATGCTCAATAAGTTCTTTCTGCTTAGTTTTGTATGAATCCCTCATATTAACTCCAATTTGAAAACGGTTTTCATTTTCAATTATACTAAGCTGGACGAAAAAGTCAAACAATATATCTTTTATAGCCTCATAAGGAAATATGAGTTCTTAAACAAGCCTGCCATTGACATTGTATTTCTTTTATTTTCTCCATTGTCATTGTTTTAAGCCCTTACGGCTCCAGTTAAGTCATATATCCTTAAAAGTTCGAATCTCTTTGCCTGTATATCTATACCTCAGAACTCGCACGGCATCAGAATAGGGTAATCTTTTTTAGGTATAACCTTGATCTTCGCAGTGTATTCGGGGTGGTCAATACACCAGTCCACAACCATGCAAATCCGAGCAACAACGTCTGGTCGCCCCTCACTTTTATAAGAATTTCTTACTCAAAATGCTAATCTTTTCTTTCAAGATTGCGCCGCGTGGGGCGGTTTATGTAATTAAATCATTTAGCTTTGCTTCAATTTTTTTCTTAAGTCTATAACCCTGCTCTTTATTAACTGAAATCACATTTGATATTTCGCCGAAGAGCTTCTCGATTTTACACGCTTTAATTTTACTATTATTGTTTCTTTTTCTATTTTTTAAAACGATATTATACTCAGCTTTATCTTTTTCGGTTATTTTTAGGATTTCGCGTTGAATCTTTCGGATTCTTCTTCTACCAGCGCTAACTTTCGTATTGACCGTGATGCCGGTAACTTTCATTGGACGTCCGTTTTTAACGAGAAGCGTTTTCTTGGTATTCGGCCTAAATCCGTTTTTTCCGATTTCAGTCATCGCTGGTTTCCTAATTTTTCGTAGGTCACAATAACGACCTGAATAAAAAATGTCATCTATGTAATGAGAAATGTTATAGTCGAGACTGCCGTCAATCTCAGATAATTTTTCGATCAGCTGGACGAGAACTAAGTTGCACAAGCTGGCGCTAGTCGGACATCCTTGTGGCAGGACACCATCTTTAGTGGTGAGCGTCGTTAATACCGATGCGACCTTATCAGAGCAATGGATAGTATTTCTAAAAATATAATAAATGCGTTTGGATGTTATGCTGGGAAAGCAGTTTTCTATATCTAAAGATAAGATAGCTTCATGTCCAGCATGGTTAGTTGCGTTAGTAACAATACTTTTCCCGGTTCTTGCTCCATGGATATAATCTGGAAGTAGGTTTACATATGGCTTGATTATGACGCTATCAATCTTTTTTTGTATGTTTTTTAGTTCGATATTCGGGCTATCTATATGACGTATTTTGGCTGTACCATCTTTTTTTCGTGATTTTTTATCATAAGAATAATAGCAGGAATTGGCTCTGCTAGCTAAATCAAGAACATACTCCTCTTTTAGATGTAACAGGGAGCATAATCTTTTTAGTGTTCTTATCTCGTTATTTCTCATCCTGAGACTTTCCTTAATTAACTATTGAGAAAACTCTCAGGAAGAGAACTTGGATCTAATTTTTCGATAGACTCTTATAGCAAAAGACACGATCTTATGCAGTAAACTTGATGCCTTTTTAATACCTGGCGTATTAATAACGACATCTGATGTCTTTTCGTATTTTAAAGACCCGTCTGAACGCGCATTAAACTTAATATTTTTATGCCATGATACTTTCATGGTAACCTCCTTTATTAAGATAATATTTAAGACGGCAAAAACCGCCTCTCCTATCTCTTACGATAGTTGCGTCTTAAATGGATGCGCGCTAGATTCAGTTCTCAACCCCTACCGATGACGCCATACTCTCCTATTCCAAAATTTAATTTATAAGAGAAAGACAAACATCATTCTTATTACTTATGCCGGGGGCTAATAGCCCAAAACAAAGTAATTAACAGCGATATTCGATCGCGGCCAATGTGGCCAACCATATTCGCTATGGATCCACAACTACCATGTGATAAACGAGATTTTTATTAAGCTTCAGGCTTGAATCACTACAGTGCAGTGCCTGCCATATTGCCATTATACCATATACAACAAAAAGAGAGTGTCGCCAGCTCCGTACGGTGCCTTGTTTCACTCTATACCACTATATTATCACAGCTCGTCTTTAAAGTCAATAACTTTATGGTTTTTCGTAATGACGATTAATTTCTTAATCCCGTGCTTGTTGTTATGTAAATAGTATCTCGTCCTAGAGAGCGCTTGATTGCCGTTCATCTTTATGCGTGAGAAATCTAGGATGATATTCTTCGACTGCTTTGCGGCTTTCTTCAAGATATTCTCGATCGTCTTAACACCATCGCCTTGAGGAGATTTAAGTTCCCATTCAATGCCGCTTATTCTAAGGTCTGGAGTCTTTCCGGCACCAGGAGTAATGCATGTGATATCAGTATCAAAATAATCTAGCAGGAGCAAAATTGCGTTAACCTCATGAAAACGAAGCTGTTTGCGGCTTTGGCCCTCGAAGATTATTTTGTTGCTCATATTCTTCTATTATATCATCAGTTGCATAGAGTACTGTGGTTATTTTTATCAACCTCCCAAACATCTTGGACACTTTTCATATAAAATTAGGAAGGATGTTAAAGGTGAGGAATAGAGCTATGCAAGACAAGCAAAGGCGCATATAT
>JAZSCU010000011.1:0-3228 GCA_045530815.1 Candidatus Nanosyncoccus sp. | reverse complement strand
AGCGACTGATAGTGGTCCCGTTTACGTGGACCAATTTTTAAGTATAGAATAAGGCCGGTAACTGCGAGGAAAACCGGCCTTATAAGTAGAGTGTGGAGTTATTTTGGCTAAATTTTTGTTTTGACCTTCTGAATAATTTTTTTATTCAGAAGCTACCTCTATAATATCGCGATAAAATGCTTATGTCAAGACTTTTTTGCATAAATTTTTTAATAATTTTTGGGTAGTTTTCCACAGGTTTTTGATCCCGCAAATAAGCACAAGAGTGTTATGTTTTGGCGGCGAGGACGAAATTTGCAGCAGCGTGCACGGGGCTAAAAATGCTGGCCATAGCTACATAGCGGTGCGAAAATGATGAAGACGTATGCGAGCGCTTGGGGCGACTTAGACAAATAATTTATTCAGAAAAAGGAAGGGAAAAATGGCCTTTTGTTGTAAAAAATACAACACCAGTATAAATAAGATTTTCAGGTGTAAAATTGAGCAAAATAGTTGATTGTTGTAAAAAATACAACAAAAAATTTGTTCAAAACTCTTGAAAAAATATAAAGCTTATGCTATGCTCTAAATAAGTCAATAAGACGAAAACAAAAACGCAAATTAAAAGGAAAATATGAAATACAAATAGCTAATTAACTTTAGCGGGCGAATAGGTAATTTCTAGCCATAAATTACACTTAAGGATTAATCTAGTCGGGGTAAAAACTCGAGAGATTATGTTCGTAGGAATTACCTATAGCTCCGCTAAATTGCGTTGAGCGCGCTACGGCCTTAACCGTTAGTACCTTAGAAATAAAAGAACGATTAGGGAAGAAGCAAGGACGATGCCTCGTATCTTACGAGGCGGTCAAAAAAGCTGGAGAGTGGACTTAAAGTCGCGGTCTATAAGTAATATAAATTTGCGCCGGATGACTTCCACTCTTTAGCCCTCGGTTGAGGGCTAAAAAAACATTTTCTTATCTTTGGGAGACTAACAATTAAAAATAATTCCGGGACGGAATAACTTCATCTTCTGGTTGTGCTATAATATGTTTATGTTTAATCGACTGATGATACTGCTTAGCCTTGTTTCTGTGATTGTTATTCTCGCAATGATAAATCTAACAACCCCTACGGGCGTGGGTCCCTTAGGGGTTTTAGTATTTTTTACAATGGTTTACATAGCGATTTATGGCGTGATAAATTTGCTAGTGGTTGCCTTTATGAAGGCGAGCGGAAGGAAAAACGAAGAGAAAAAATGTCGTTTCTATGCCGCGATGATATCTTTTGGGCCAATTATGTTGCTTTTAATTCAGTCTTTTGGCAGTCTGAACGTGATTACCCTTTTGATGGTACTTGTTTTTGTAATGCTGGGCTGTTTTGTGATTAATAAGAGGTTGTAAAAAGCCTAAAAAAGATACACAATTCAATGCGTTTATGCTAAAATGGACGTATGGATAATTCAGAACTTGGAGGTGTTAGATCTGATTTTTCGGGGGGAGAAAAAAGTTTTTTTGATGAGAAACAGAGCGACAGATCTGGAGTTGAAAGAACAGCGGAGACTGAGAGGGGGCGCGGTGGGGCGGCTACGGCAGGAATAGTTGAAGAATTGTTCGGAGAAGAAGCGGATAAAGGGCGTGAGGATGAGTTTGGGTTGCCTGATATTCCAGAAATGATGCCGGCGCCCGAGCTTAAGCCACTAATCGCGGACGGAACTACAGAGAAAAAACTGGGAAAAATTGGTGTCTCTCTGGTAGGAGAGAAGGTTGACGCAGAGGGTGTAAGCGCCGCTGTGAAGAAGATTAAGGATTTGCCTCTGTATGAGCAGAGTGCGGCTAGGGATGAGGCTTCAGCGAAAATGATTTATGCAAATTTTGGACGAATGATTGGGAACGATGATATCGGCGAGATCCAGGCTGAAGAGCAGAGGGCGAAAATCGCATCAGAGAAAGAGGCGGCATAATGGATGCTAGGGTGGTAGTAGTAGCAATCGCGGCAGTAGTGGCAATTATCGGTGTAATTATTTTTGCAAGGTTGAGAATTAAAAGACAGAGGGAGCTAAAGGGCTACGAACGCGGTTTTAAGATGGTGCCGATGCTAATCCATCTGCCACCATCTACAGATGATATTCAGGTTGGGGGTAGAGACGAGCGCGATGTGACGAATGAGGCCTTATCGCAAGCACAAATTATGTATTCAATCATTGCATCTACTCTGAAAAAAGGCTGGAAAAATAAATTATACGGACAAAAACATGTTTCTTTCGAGATTATCGCCACGGGGGGAACAATTAAATATTATGCTGTAGTGCCAGCGGTATTAACAGAGACGGTGAAGCAGGCGATTGTCTCGGCATATCCGACAGCAAGACTGGAGGAACAATTTGAGGAAAATATCTTCTCGAAGGAAGCTACAGGGGTGGCAGTAGGTGAATTAACGTTGAGTAAAGAATTTATTTACCCGATCGCGACCTATGAAGAAGCAAAATGGGATGCGGCGGGGGCATTAATTAATGCCTTTTCGGCAGTAAAGGCGGGCGAGGGTATGGCACTGCAGTTAATGTTCAGGCCAACAAATCCGAACTGGACAAAAACTTCGACGGAGCGAGTACAAAATTTAAAGGCCGGGAAGAAAAAAAGTGGGTGGTCTGGAATTGCCGTGGTAGACATGGCAAGAGACTTGATTCGAGCGCCATTTGAGCCGCCGGAAGTAAGAGAAAATGAGAAACAGCAAGAGGTGTCATTAACTGACATAGATCAGGCAGAAATTGCTGCAATTGAGAACAAAACAAGATATCCGGGCTTTGAGACCTTGATTAGGATAGTAGCTAGTGCGGGAGATAAGACTCGTGCAGAAATGCTTGTAGGAGGCGTTGTGAGCGCGTTCTCGCAGTTCAATTCAGCTACAAGCAATGGATTCAAGGTAGACATGAAAAAGGATGCCAGAAAGGCTGCTGAGGACTTTATATTTAGAATGTTCCCACAAGAAAAGTCGCATAATATTCTGAATTCGGTAGAGCTCGCGACAATCTTTCATCTTCCAAGTCAGAATTCCATCCCTAATTCACAGGTTGAAAGACAGCTAACGAAGCAAGTTGACGGTCCGGTAAGAATCCCAACAGATGGGGTTTGGTTAGGTGACAACGAGTTTAGGGGTGTGAAGAAAGAGATACGTTTATCAGATAACGATAGGAGACGACACACTTACATCATCGGTGCTACTGGCATGGGTAAATCCGTTTTACTGTCC
>JAZSCU010000014.1:0-2635 GCA_045530815.1 Candidatus Nanosyncoccus sp. | reverse complement strand
AGTCATAGATACTGCTAAAATAATAGAGATTTTATTAAATCCCAAAAATTTTTGTTTTATGTTAAAACTCATGTATGATCCCTTATGCTTTCTATTTTAACATAAGGATTATTTAATGCAAGTAGTTTTTTAAAGATTTTGTTATAATAGTGATATGGATGACGCGAAGGAGGAAATAAAATCCAGACTAGCGGTGGAAGATGTTGTGGGGCAGTATGTGGAGCTAAAACGAGCGGGGCGAAATTTGAAGGGGCGCTCGCCTTGGGGAGTAGATAAGACTCCGAGTTTTATGGTTTCACCAGAAAAAGGAATTTGGCACGATTTTTCCGCAAATAAGGGAGGAGATATTTTTACCTTCGTGATGGAAGTGGAAGGGATTGGTTTTAGGGATGCCTTAGAAAAATTAGCGGGACAGGCAGGAGTGGATCTTAGTAAGTACAGAGGCGGAGACAGAGCTGTATCACAGAAAAAAGTGCGAGCTAGAGAGGCTTTGGCGCTCGCAACAAAATATTACCAGGCATGTTTGGTGCGAAATAAGGTTGTTTGTGAATACGTTTTTTATAAGCGAAATTTAAACCGAGCGACGGTGGCAGAATTCAAAATTGGTTATGCACCGACTGGGGGCAAAACTTTGACTGAAGTCTTAAAAAAGAGAGGATTTTCTGAGGACGAATTAGAGGCGGCGGGATTATTAAATAGATTCAGGGGTGATCTTTTTCGTAACCGGATGACGGTGCCTTTTATTGACACAACTGGAAATGTAATTGGATTTACAGCTAGAGTGCTTGGCAAAGAGGAACCAAAATATTTAAATACTCCAGAGACTATTTTATTTAATAAATCTAAATTTATTTTTGGGCTTTATCAGGCTAAGGAGGCGATTCGCCGAAATGGGTTCGTTGTGATTGTGGAGGGCAATATGGATGTGATATCTTCGCACCAGGCAGGAGTAAAAGAGGCAGTGGCGACATCTGGGACGGCAATGACTGAACAGCATCTTAAGGCGCTAAGCAATTTGACTTCAGATATTCGTCTAGCCTATGACGGAGACGCGGCGGGAGTAAAAGCAACCGAACGTGCTATTATGATGGCTGGCGACCTCGGGATTGATCTTTCCGTTATCTCAGATTACCACGGAGCAAAAGACCCTGATGAGTTAATCCAAAAAGATCCAAAGCTTTGGCAAGATGCTGTAGAAAATAAAATTCCGGCCGTGGAATGGCTACTGACCAAATATGAGGAAAACTTGGATTTAAGCAATGCTCCGGACAAACGTAAATATTCTGACGTAGCTTTAAAACTGATTGGGTACATAAAGGACGAGGTTGAGCGGGCGAGCTATGAAGAAAAAATTGCCAAAAGGCTAGGTGTGGAAGTGGGTATTTTGCGAGAGAAGGGTAAAAGGCTGAACAAAAAGTTAGAACAATCTGCTAAGCGAAGATACCTAAAAAAACCAAAAACTGAAGTCAAAAATAACCGACTAAAAAAACTCGAAGATTCCCTGCTGGCGCTCAAAATGTATGGCGGAATTACTAAGACTGAGATACCTTTTGAGATACCGGAAGATGAGGCGAGGTTATCTGAGCTTGAACTAATATTTAATTCTGAGCACGAAAAAACACAAGATATTGATCTAGAAAAGGAAGCTGCCGAATTGTTTGCTAGATATACCGAAGAACTAAACAAACAAAAGGTCAAGGAGTTAAGGAAGAAGCTATTAGAACTAGACGAGGAATCTGAGGAGTACGAAGAGACTTTAAGAGAAATTACTGACTTGCAAAAAATGCATAAATAGATTATACTTTTTAGTAATGAGCTTGAAAAAAGATGATGTTTTGAACGCCAAATATTCAGCACTTGATTTTGATGAACCAAAATCTAGTGATCTCGAAAATGAGGAAGCCTTAACTGATGAAGATTTAGCAATTACCGCCGAGAACGTAGATGCATTTGCGGATGACTCGGTGAGAATGTATCTTAGAGAAATTGGCGAAATCCCACTTCTTACGCCTGAAGAAGAGGCAGATTTAGCACAAAGAATTGTAAAAGGCGACAAAAAAGCCAAGGACAAAATGGTAGAATCCAATATGCGTTTAGTAGTTTCCATTGCTAAGCGCTATGGTGGACGTGGACTAGATTTTCTAGATTTAATTCAAGAAGGTAACACAGGGTTACTTCGCGCTGTAGATAAATTTGACCCTGACAAGGGCTTTAAATTCTCCACTTATGCAACTTGGTGGGTAAGACAAGCGATCACCCGTGCAATTGCGGACCAAGCTCGTACGATCCGTATCCCAGTACATATGGTTGAAACCATTAACAAGGTGCTAAGAACAACACGTAAATTAACTTCTGAACTAAACCGTGAACCTACTAACGAAGAAATTGCTGAAGCTCTCGACATGGAGCCCGAAAAAGTGGATTATGTCATGCGTATCAAGCAAGATATTGCCTCCCTGGATGCTTCGGTAGGTCGTGAGGGAGACGAT
This sequence comes from Candidatus Nanosyncoccus sp., assembly GCA_045530815.1. GTDB lineage: Bacteria > Patescibacteriota > Saccharimonadia > Saccharimonadales > Saccharimonadaceae > Nanosyncoccus. The sequence continues at coordinate 146 of JAZSCU010000014.1, read as the reverse complement.
GAAGATTCAGTGCTAGGTGATTTTGTAGAAGATGAGGAGCGCGCTTCCCCTGAGGAATCGGCAGCAAACCAAATTTTAAAAGAACAGTTATCTGAAATAATCGCAACTTTATCTGAACGAGAACAAAAGATTATTCGCCTACGTTT
>JAZSCU010000023.1:0-3004 GCA_045530815.1 Candidatus Nanosyncoccus sp. | reverse complement strand
GTGACACGCGAACGTATTCGCCAAATCGAAGCAAAAGCTTTATCTAAACTTCGCAAAAACAAAGACACCAAAAAATTACATGAATATTTGAGATAGGAAATATATGAAAAAGACTATTTTAAAAATTATGGCTGGTGCACTTTGTCTTACCTCCGTCTTTTTTGCTTCATCCCCACAACCAGTTTTTGCGGATTCAAATAGCTGCACATGTAAGTCGGCGGATGGCGGAACCATTAATGGTACCAAGGTTGATGCGGCTATTTTGAAAGACGTCTGCGACTGCGGGCACGGCGAAAGTGTAATTGCGATTTTGGATATCGTGGTAAATGCAATGACTGTGGGTGTTGGAGTTCTTGGGGTAGTTGGTATTTCGGTTGTAGGTGTACAATATCTGACAGCTGGCGGAAACGAAGAAAAAACTCGCAAGGCCAAACGTCGAATGCTAGAGATTGTAATTGGCTTGGTGGCCTATGTCCTGATATATGCTGTTATTAAATGGTTAATGCCTAATTATGGTGGCTAAAAAATGCAAAGATTAATTATTGTTTACAACCCTCGTTCTTCGCGTTCTGTTGATGTTCGGCGAGAAGTACTCGATAAGGCAAACGAATTAAATGGTTATCTTGTTGGCAAATATGAAATACAAAATACAGATATCGAAGATAACATTAATAGACTAGCAAAAATCTTAAAAGACGGTGATTTGGTATTATCCGTTGGCGGCGATGCAACTGGGGTAGTTGCAGCAAACGGGATTTTAAAATCAGAAAAAGATGCTTCCCTGGCGGCTTTACCTTATGGTAATTTTAATGATTTGGCTCGCACTCTTAGAACAAATGATTTTGACGATGTTTTTTTAAGCGAAGCATCTATTCGCAAATTCTATCCGCTCGAAATATACGTTGATGACAAATTTTTCCGTTATGCCACTTGCTATGTAACGATCGGAATGACAGCGGAAGCGGTAAAAATCTATGACAGCCCACGACTTAGAAAAAAGTTGAAGAAAACTTTAGGAAGAAATATTGGTTCTTACACAGAGCTGGCTAAATGGTATTTTAAAAACCGACGTGGACGAATTTTTATTCCGGAATTTAAACTAAACGGTGTTTTGCAATCTAAAAAAACCTCAGATTATGCCGCGGTGAATGGCCGGTCTATGGCTAAGGTGATGAAGGGGGGTGAGGATTACCGAGATGCTAAGTTTTTCCGTAGTGAGACCGACCGTTTGACGAATTTTTACAGATTGATAAAATTAATGTCTAGGAGTATTCTCTCTCGTATCCCTGGCTCAGCAACGGCGGGAGATATTTTGGAGTTTACAAATCCGGCCACAATTACTTTGCAGGCCGAAGGCGAGAACCGCAAATTTGAAAATATTAAAAAAATTGAAATTAAAAAAGGCAAAAAATGTCTGAAAGTAATAGAGAGCTAGAGCAAATCGTTAGCTACATGAAGGCAAATTGGCCCTCGGAGGTAAAACCTGAGTGGCAAGTAGGCTTGATAGAATATCCGGAGATACTAAAAAAGGTACTGGAGGACTTTACGCTAGCGGCTACCAAAAATAGGCGTTTAATTCGAATTGCGGGAGTTTCTGGCTCTGGAAAGACTACTCAAATTTTGCCTGCAGTTGAGGCTTATTCGGAGAAACATGAATTTGAGCCAATTTTAATGGCGGCGCGCCGTTTTGTAGAATATCACCCCCACTATGAGGAGATAAAAGAATATTACGGTGACGAGAACGTGCGAAAAATGACTGATGAATTTAGTACCATCATGTTATTTTTGACACTTTCCGAGCTGATGCGCGATGGCTATGATGTGGTGATAGATGTGACCTTGCTTGATCCAAAGATGGAAGGGATTTTGCTGAAGATGATTAAGGCCTCAAATTATGAAGCAATGTTTTTGATGATTGCGGTCTCTCCTGCTGTGACGGAGCATTATCTAAGCGGACGAGCTTGGCGCCATTCTAAAGAGGCCGAAGCGGAATTTATCCGCGCAACAAAAAAAGCGCTAGAATTTTATGGCGAAAATGCGGCCGATACTCGTATTATTATGTGGAGTGTTTATGATAAAGATCCGGTTTATGATGGTCCGATGAAAGATTGTTTGGCGATTTTTGACGAATATTCCGCACGCAGTGAAATGCCTAGGAACGATGACGATGAAAGACGAGATGCAAAAATCAAATATCTTACGATGATTTAAAACGTTCGTGATATAATTAAAACGTATGAATAAAAAGGATTACCTAGATCAACTCACTGCCGAGGCAAGACCAGAAAAATTAGCTGGTAGGACGTCTAGGATTTTGTCCTCTAAAATTTTTATGGTGTGTTCGATTGGATTGATTCTGTTGATACTGATTATAGTCATTGGTTCGATTTTGGACTCGAATAAAAGTGATAAAAAAACGATAGCCTATGCTCTAGCTCTCCACATAAGTAACACTAGAGAGGTAATCCACGACTATCAACCAAAAGTTAAATCCTCGATCCTAAGGTCTACAAGTGCATCGCTTAATAGTGTTTTGTCTGATACATATAATAAAATAGACACATATTTAACCGAAACGTATAAATCGGGGGCAGAAAAGGCAGATAAAAAATTGGCCGAGGCAGCAACTTTAAGAAGAGACGGCCTTAAGGCAGACTTGTTTGAAGCTAAGATTACCGGAATTTTAGATAATGTCTATGCTAACAAAATGGTTTATGAAATTTCGTTAATTATGACAGAAGAAGCGCAGTTAAATAGTAAGACTGACAATGAAAAATTAAAAGAGGCCCTGGCAACATCATATAATAGTTTAAACAAGTTGTATGATGATTTTAATAATTTCTCAGGAGCTAATTAAAGGAAGGAGCTATATGGCTAAAAACGAGGAAGTGGTGGACAAAGAGTCTAAAACCGAGAAGAAGGGCGGTTTTAGAAAAGAGTTTATTGAATTTATCAACCGCGGTTAAGTCGGAGGCCAAGCGGTCTTAGGAAGACAATAGAGAGG
>JAZSCU010000018.1:0-8031 GCA_045530815.1 Candidatus Nanosyncoccus sp. | reverse complement strand
ATGCTTGTCCAGATTTTTCTGTGCTATACTAGAAATATTAACAACTAAGAGTTGTCTAACTTGTTTGGGAGGTTAACCATGCTATATTATTATCGTTTTGGATACCGTTCATGGCATCTAGAGCATTCTGAAGGGTGGTTTCGGCAATTGTCTGTAATGCTTCTTTAGTGTAAAAGCCTTGATGGGCAGTCATAACAACGTTTGGATAATCCATTAATCTTGAAGCGGACGGGTTTGGAAGTAGGGAACTAGAATGATCATAATAAACGTCGCGAGCTTCTTCTTCGTAAACATCGAGACCAACACCTTGGAATTTACCCATCTTGATCCCTTTTATTAAATCACTGGTATTGATTAGCGGACCGCGCGAAGTATTCACAAGAATGACGCCGTCATGCATTTTGTTAATGGTATCCATGTTGATCATGTGGTAATTTTCGTCAGTTAATGGGCAGTGTAGAGATATTAAATCGCTACGCGTCAGAAGCTTATCTAGGCTGACATATTCTACGAATTGCTCGAGCGTAGGGTTTTTGTGTATATCATAAGCAATAACATTCATGCCAAAACCTGCACAAATGCGACACATGGCAGTACCAATCTTTCCAGTCCCAATAATGCCAGCGGTTTTTTGGAATAAATTGACGCCACACAATCCGTCGATGTCAAAGTTGTTATCACGGATGCGATTATAAGTTTTGCAAAGACGACGATTGGCTGCGAGTGCAAGACCCATAGCTAATTCGGCGATAGCTTCGGGGGAATATTTTGGAACAATTTTAACTGTAATGCCCAGCTCTTTTGCTGTTTCGGTATCAACGTTATTGTAGCCAGCACAGCGCATTAGTACGATTTTTACATTGTTTTTTGCTAATGCTTTTAGGGTTTTGGCTTCAACATTTGCGCTAACAAAAGCGCAAATAGCATCATATCCGTCAGCCATTGTAGCCGAACGTGGGCCGAGCTCGTGGCTAATAAAATCTATATTAATATCTGGGTATCTATCAATAACAGCATTGAAAGATTCCTTATCGAACGTTTTTGCTGCATAAAATAATATTTTCATGATTAAAGTATACCTCTGAAAAATAAAAAAGTACATAAACGATATATCTATCTAGAAAAAACACCCGTTCGGGTATTTTAGCTAAAATATTCGGAATGGTGGGGCTCAATTAATCAGGTTTTAACAGCATACAGAGAGGATCTATACCCAAAATGGTATAATATAACTATGGATTTAGATGATGAACTAATGCAGTATGTTGCTGGTTGCATTTTTCCTAAGTATGAAAAATACTATTCTCACGGAATGATTCATATCAATAGCGTAATTACGAATATGATGATACTTGCCGACTATTACGGCCTAGACAAGAATATGGCCTACACGATTGCTAGCTATCATGATATTGGCTTAAATATAGATAGAGAAAACCATGAAAAAGAATCTGCGAAAATACTGAAGAATGATAGCGAGTTAAAGAAGTTTTTTACTGAACCGCAAATCGGAACCATGGCGGAAGCAGTTGAGGATCATAGAGGTTCAAGAAAAGAAAAACCTAGAAATATTTATGGAAAATGTCTTTCCGACTCTGACAGAGACTTCGATATTTCAATTCTAGCGAAGAGACAATTAGCCACCTCTCTTAAAAACTATCCGCAATTAGAGACTTTTGAGGAACACTTTGAGCGTTGTTATGAATATATATGTAGACGAATTAATAAGAACGGCGTGTTTAACCTTTGGACCAGTAATCCTATTCTAATAGAGAGAAGAGACAAGTTTCAAAAAGAGTATCTAAATAAGAACTATGCTCGGAGTATTTATAAAAAAGAGTGGGATAGGATATCTAACGATGGAACAAAAGAAAAAATCATAAATTATTATGAAGATTATTAGTTAGAGTTTTTTAGACAGAGCTGCCGGGGATTTAACAGGCAAATATATAGAGGCGGAATGCGATTTTTTTGGTGGGTTTTTGTCTCGAAAATGGCATAAAAATATCCCTCTATTTTAACAAGGGATTTAACGGACATTTATAGGTTACGAAATAATCAATAATTATTTTATAACCCGTTTGGTAGACTTTTGCTGGCGCAAAAGTCTTCCACGGGGCATCACCTCAAAAAATCTCAAATAAATTTGAGATTTTTATTCGGTTCCTACCGTGGTGGATCCTACAGGGCTTGAACCTGTGACCTTACGAATGTGAATCGTACGCTCTAGCCAACTGAGCTAAGGATCCATAAACTGTAATTTTATGTTATAATAAATTGTATCATGGATTTAGAAAAAATTAAAGTAGAGCTCGAGGAGATTGAGGAGTTCTTGGCTACTCCGGATGCCTATAGTAAGCCTGATTTTGCAGCAAAAAGTAAAAGGGCAAATTTGCTTGGTGAGATTATTGAACTAGATAAAAAGATTGAGGAGAAATCTGTTAAACTGGCTGAGGCGGAAGAGTTGACTAGTGACCCGGAGTTAGGGGAACTAGCGCGTGAGGATGTTAGTAATTTGAAACAGGAAATTAAAGAAGACAAAGCAAAATTAGAAGAATTATTAATACCAAGAGATCCAGAGGATGATAAGCCAGCAATTGTTGAAATTCGGGCTGGGGCCGGTGGAGATGAAGCGAGTTTGTTTGCTGGTGAGCTTTACCGTATGTATTTAAAATATGCAGAGAATCATGGTTTGAAAGCGGAGTTAATTTCTAAAAACGAAAATGAAGCTGGGGGTATGAAGGAAGTGATTTTTAAAATTTCTGGTGATAATGCATATGGGCAGTTAAAATTTGAGGGTGGTGTACATAGAGTGCAACGAGTACCGGTAACAGAATCACAGGGGAGAATTCATACGAGTACGGTGACAGTAGCAGTTTTGCCGGAGGCGGCCGAGGAAGATTTGGAAATTAATCAGGATGATCTTAGGATTGATATTTATCGTTCTGGCGGACATGGTGGACAGGGTGTAAATACTACTGACTCTGCGGTTAGAATTACGCATTTACCAACTGGTATAGTGGTGGCAATGCAGGATGAACGTTCTCAGCAGCAAAACCGTATAAAAGCTATGAATATTCTAAGATCTAGACTTCTAGAAAAGAAAAAGGAAGAAGAATTAAAGAGTGCTTCTGAGGCAAGAAAATCATTGATTGGAACGGGGGATCGTTCGGAAAAAATTAGAACTTATAATTTTCCGCAAGATCGAATTACGGACCATCGTATCCACTATTCGCGTAGTAATCTGCCGGCAGCGATGGATGGCGATATTGATGATTTGATTTTGGAGCTTACGAAATATGAACGTCAAAACCTGGCTAGCTGATGCAAAAAAACGGGTGGATTTACTTGATGCGGAAATAATTTTGACGCGAGTTCTATGTCGGGAAGATCGCTCTTATCTTGCAGCACACGAGAATTATATTTTGGGTGAAATGCAACTTCATCTAGCCGAAATGGCTTTGAAGTTACGCGAGAAGGGGCAGCCTTTAGCATACATCCTTTCGGAAAAAGAATTTTATGGTCGCAGATTTGGGGTTAATCCTGATGTGCTGATTCCTCGTCCGGAGACAGAAGATATAATTGATTTGGTTAAAGCATTGAAGCCTAAAAAAGTGCTTGATGTGGGGACGGGGAGTGGATGCATCGGGGTGACTCTAAAATGCGAAATGCCGGAAATTGAAGTGGCTTGTAGCGATGTATCGATAAGAGCTTTGGCAGTAGCGGAGGATAATGCTAAACGTCACGAAGCGGATAATATTAAGTTTATCATCTCGGATTTACTAGACAGTGTTTATTTTAAGCCAGACCTAGTAGTGGCAAATTTGCCATATGTTGATCCAGAATGGGAGTGGATTGATGCAAGGTCTCTAAAATATGAACCTAGCACGGCGCTTTATGCGGCGGACCACGGGCTTTTTTTAATTAAGAAGTTGATTTTGCAATGTAGGGAGCATGAAATCACTCGTTTGATTTTGGAGGCGGACCCTTCACAACATCAAGAAATTATTGATTTTGCAAAAAAAGCGAGCTTCGAGTTAGCCGAAACCCGCGGATATATATTATTTTTTGTAGCCCTCTAGCTTTACGTTGACTGCAGTTTCTTGACCATCACGTAAAATAGTAAGCTGAATGTTATCACCGGGTTTGTATTCCCCAATTAAATCAGAGAGGGAGCCTTTGGCGCCGACTTCGTTTCCGTTTACTTTGGTAATAATATCTTTGTCCTTGATACCGGCTTTGGCAGCTGGGCTGTCTTTGACGACGGCTGAATATGATGATTGGCTATATACGTAGGCTCCGCTGTCGACCGGAAGGTTGTAGGCCTTGGCGACTTCTGGAGTGATATCTGTAAGATAGATACCGAGGTAAGTACGTTCGGCTTTACCAGTTTCGATTAACTGATTCAACATACCTTTAACAGAAGAAATTGGAATAGCAAAACCCATATTTTCGGCGGAAGATGAGGTGGCTGTGTTGATGCCGATAACTTCGCCAGCTGCGTTGACGAGCGGACCACCAGAGTTACCTGAATTGATGGCGGCATCGGTTTGGATCATATCAGAAAGAGTTTCGGTGTTGGTACCAGTGCTATCTGAGGCCGTAATTGAGCGTCCGGTACCTGAGACAATGCCAGCGGTAACGGTATTTTGATAAAGCCCAAGTGCATTACCAATGGCGATGACTTGTTGGCCTACATTGATTGTTTTGGAGTCACCAAGTGTGGCTGGGTTCAAATTGTCGACACCGTTGATTTTGAGAAAGGCGACATCGTTTAATGGATCAGTGGCGACTACTTCAACATTTTCGTAAGACGTACCGTCATCTAAAACAACTGTAACACTATTTGCACCATTAATAACGTGTTTGTTGGTTAAAATGTAACCATCTTTTGTAACAATGATGCCGGTGCCGGCGGCAGATGAATCAAAACTCTGCCCAAACATATTAGTGGTTTTGGTGGAAGTAACAATTGAAACTACACTTTTTGAGACTTTGTCAGCAATACCGGCGATGGAACCATCGGTAAAATTAGCCGAATTGCCATCAGTGCCACTATTTAGAAAAGTAATTGGTGTGGAAGATTTTTCAAAGCCTAGCCAGCCTAGGACCAAGCCAGCGCACCCTAGAATAAAGGCAAAAACAGAAATGACGATTGCTGGTTTATTACTGGAACGTCTTTTGTAATCGTTTGTTAAAGCCTTTTCGTTTGTTGGTATGTTAGTTTTTACTTCTTCGATGATGGTTTCTGATGTTTCACCATCAACATTTTCGCCCACTTTTTCTTTTGACATTTTACCTCCTTTATATATTAAATATTGGGTTACTAAACGCTATAACGATAATTCCGATGAGTATTGCTCCGAAAATTACCGGTCCGAGAATATGCTTAAAACGAAAATCATCTTGGTATTTGATGATAGCTTGCCTGGCATAGTTATAGACGAAAGCGAAGATTGTTAAAATAATTGCGAGTTGCGGGACTCTAATGCCGCTGGCGCCAAAAGTGTAAATGATAGACCAGGAATGACAAAGCCAGGATATTTCGGCAAAGATTAGCCCGCAAACTAAGGTAGTGAGAGTAAAATCTTTGTCGTTACTTTGGACTAGCACATGTCTACTCGCTGCATAGCCTATCAAAAAAGAAATTAGAACGATGACGATAGAATTTAGATTTGAAGTCATAATGGTAGTAGCGGACATACCTAGAAAAACTGCAGCAAGAGATTGCGCTTGAGTGGCATTTTCTGAAGATAGTGGCTTGATAAAGAGCAGCCAAATGCAGTAAAAAATCATCAGGATAAAATGTATTGGTAAAAATGCGGTACCAGCATAATAAGCTAAAAGTATTATGCTAAGGCCAACGATAAGGTCCACTAGATTTGATTTAAGGTTTAAGAGAAAATAGCGTGCTCTGACTGCGAAAATGCGCCATTTTGAAACTAATACGAGTAAAATCCCGAGCAATGGGCTACCAGATAAGACAGTGATTAAGACTGAGCCAATCCCAAGCAGCAGGTTTAAGAAAACGTGTACGGTGCTACTTGCGATATTGCGAGATTTTCTTGCTAATACGTAATCTGCCATACTATATATTATAGCAAAAAAAATGGCTTTAGCTTAAAAATATATGGTTATTTTATGCTATAATAGATTGGATGGAACCAAAATTTTTTCAGAAACATCCGCTAGCCAAGGATTTACTCAGTCTCGGGGCTTTTGTAGGGGCGATTATTTTGGGTACACTCTTTTTGAATACTTATATTTATCGTTCGTATAATGTAGTCGGAAGTAGCATGGTAAATACTCTGCATGAGGACGATAGGGTGATCGTAAATAGAGCGGCGGTGTCTTTTGCGCATTTTACCGGGCAAGAATATGTGCCGGAACGAGGGCAGATTATTGTTTTTTTGAATGAAGATGAAGAGAAGGTCAAAATGTATAAAGAGCAGGGCGTGGAGCATCCGATGACTTGTACAGTACCATCGAATGTAAATGACCAATATATTATCAAACGTGTTATCGCTTTTCCTGGGGAACGTGTAGTAGTAAAAGAGGGCGTGATGACGATTTATAATGACGAGCATCCAGATGGATTTGTTTATGATGAAGGTTACCGTCATTCGGAGACGGATGGACCAAAAGCTTATACTTCTGGTGAGGTAGATATGGTGGTGCCAGAAGGTGAGTTATTTGTTTCTGGTGACAACAGGGAAGGTTCAAATTCTTGGGATTCTAGAAATGGTCTTGGGACGATACCATATTGTAGAATTATCGGTCCAGTGATTTTGAGACTATTTCCATTAGACCAAATCAGGACTTTTTAGATTAGATTTCGCCAATTAGTTTGACGGATTCTTTTTCTGGTAGCTCTTCAACACTTTTTAGTTTGCGTTCGATTTGACGAGAAGTGGTTTTGGCACTGTCAATCTTGTTGGCAGATTCTTGGAGTTTCTTTTGGACACCTTCTAGAAGGTCACTAAATTTACCAAATTGGGTTTTGACGGCGCCAAGAGTTTGCCAAACTTCTGCGGAGCGTTTTTCGATAGCTACAGTCCTAAAGCCCATTAATAGCCCGTTTAGCATAACTGGGAGGGTGGATGGAGCGGCGAGGGTGATGTTGTATTTTTGCCTAATTTCATCTGAGAGGCCGGGGATGCGAATAATTTCAGCATAAAGTGATTCGGTGGGGACAAACATAATGCCAAAATCGGTGGTTTTGGGCGGATCGATATATTTGGTAGAGATTTTTTTGGCCTGTTCTTTGACGTCGGTGCTGAGGGCTTTTTGATAAGTTAGGATTTCGGCTTTGTCGCCGTTGTCGTAAGCCTTAATAAGGCGAGAATAATTTTCGACAGGGAATTTGGAGTCGATTGGCAGGTAAACGGTCTCTTCTTTGCCGGGCATTTTGACAGCAAATTCTACGCGGTCGTTGGAGCCGGATTTGGTGATGATGTTTTCTTCGTACTGATTTTTATTTAGGATGTCTTCAATTAGCGCTCCGAGTTGGACTTCGCCATAGATACCGCGAGTTTTGATACCTTCCATAACTTTTTTGAGGTCGCCGACGCCGGTAGCAAGATTTTTCATTTCACCAAGACCTTGGTAAACTTGGGTGAGCTGAGTGGAAATAGATTTGAAGCTCTCGTTGAAACGTTTTTCAACAGAGGCTTTTAACTTTTCGTCTACGGTTTCGCGCATTTCTTCGAGTTTTTTCTCGTTGCCGGTCCTTAGACGATCTAGGCTTTTTTCGTTGCTGGTCTGGATGCGCTCTAGATTATCGGCGATTTCTTTGCGATTTTCGCGGAAATTACGATCAATAGCCGGGCTTATTTTGTTTACCTCGCTTTCGACGCGAATGAGACGTTCTTCCATGTTTTTGAAATCTGGGGAATTATTGGTTCCGGATTTTTGACGCATTAAAACAATAATAACGGCTATTAGTAAAAGAATTATTATTACCCCCATTACACCTAAAAGTATTTCCATAATATATATTATAACATAAGCGAGGAGGGAATAATTATACTT
>JAZSCU010000008.1:0-7369 GCA_045530815.1 Candidatus Nanosyncoccus sp. | reverse complement strand
CCGTTACCACCGTTACCACCGTTGCCGCCGTTGCCGCCACCATTGCCGCCGCCGTTGCCACCACCATCGTTGCCGCCACCATTGTTGCCGCCACCATTGTTACCATCACCACCGTTGCCGCCACTATTTTCCCCTTCAATTCTCAACGAATTTCTCACATCGCGCGCAATCTTTCTCATATCACCCTTCTGCTCATACGGATCTACTCCAACCGCAGAATCTTTACCCCACTTTTCGTCAAATACTTTTTTCAATTCCTTCCAGCTATCAATCGTACCAACTTTTTGGTTATCCGCCGTATTAGGTGTCTGTTTAGACATCATCATCGTAATCTTATGCGCAGCTGGGAAAATAAACTTTTCCTTTACACAAGCCATCAACTCTTGGTATGTAGGTTCTCTGCCTTTTACTTTTATAGGTTTATTGTTAGTACCTATAATCGCATCACCATTTGCATCAACCTCATAACCGTCCAAGTATTCACCATTCACGTTCCTATAACCACGAACCATATCTTCAGCAAATATCGTATCCCATTTAGTAGGATCCATTATCATCGTAAACATATTAATCGCATCCGCATCTTGCATATTAAATGAACCGGTTTTTGTTGCTTTATTTAAGCTATCAAGATATGCCAAGTATCCCTGTCCATAATTTTTGATATAGCCCTTCTTTACCATCTCTGCCACCATCGGACTCATTGCTGCGTTCTTTTCTTTAAAAGGTATCAATGCCCGACCAATCGTCGTCCTAAAGCCATCCAAACCAATATTTTTAAGCTTTTCATCATCACCAACAATTTCACCCGGTTTTATACCGGCCAAAATTTCATAAAGGTTATTAATCGGGTCATTAATCGGAGCATCAAAGTTAGAAAACAACTCCTTAACCGCAGATTTATCATTTTTGTAAATTCTAGTCACAAAATTACCACTCCTCGGGTCACGCCAGTCATAGTATGCTCCATTCTCATCTACTTTATCCCAAGTCACAAGCTTATTTGGATCATCTTTCAAAAGTTCACCTCTAATCGACTCAATCCTATCTCCATTTTTATTAATCGCATATCCATCATCATCCACTAGATAACCTACTAACATACTCCTAAAATCGCGCTTCATGTGTGGATATTTATTGGCAATAATATTAATATCACGCCTCTGATTACTCTCAACTGCCGCAGCTTTTGCGATAATCTTACCAAGTACCCTGGTCTGCCCAATTTCACCTAATCCACCAGCCGAAGACATGATATAATGACGATATTTATTGTACCCTTCGCTAGTCTTATCATCAGGGTTAAAATTCTCTGTTGCGTCCAAATATTGTTTCACCATATAATTGAAATCTGATTCGCTGTCGTTCTCTGCTGTCATCTGTGCACGAGCAAGCTCCAGATAGTTATTAGAACCTACCGCCGCACGTCGATAATCTTCGTCCATTGCTCTTAGTGATGCTAAAGCCCTCTTATTCTTCGCATCGGTTGCATCTTCCGCCGCCTTTTTTATACCTTTATTTACATAATAATCACCGTAATTACTAATTGTATGTGCCGTGTCTAGTGTAGCCATTTCACTTTTCATACCAGTATTCGACAAATCTTTCGCAATCCTTGTGTATTTATTTGGCTTCAACTTACCATCAGTTCTCACGGCTTTTGTACCATCATAACCGGATCCAATTTTCCTCTGTATATAAATATTTGCCTCGTTCTTACGAATTTTTTCTAACGACTCCGTTGTTTGCTCTCTCAATTCTTTCCTGTTATTCAAGAATCTTTGCAATCGACTATACATACCATGACCATATTGGATGTTGTATGCTCTTGTTCTCCTGCGATGCGAATCCGCCCAAACACGGTTTGCCGCCAGAGGTCTGTCCGCAAGCCCTCTGATCTTCGTATTAATCGTACCAAGAATTGTACCAGACATCTTCATCAAATGCCAAGAGAAGAATAGTGGGAAAATTTGTACGGCTACACCGAGCAACATCCCAAATCCATCCTTTGCACTCGCCACGATTGCAAGCCCGGCAAGACTAGATGCCCCAAACAGCAAACTAAATACCGGATAAAACACCAGCATCTGCGTCAATAATTGTTTCCATTTCTTAAACAAATTCTCAGTATTGGGCAAAATATAGGCCACCATCGCAAGCGGCGAGACCATAATAAGAAGAACCACCACAGCCTGCCTCATAGCGATAGTAATAAGACCAGTCGCCACCGCTACAACTGCACCAAGTACCACCGGAATCAGCATCCAGATCACACCAGATTCAAGAGCAACCGCCCCCACCGCCGTCGCCGCCGCTGCTCCACCCGCTAAGGAGTTATACATTTTTGCATAGCCTATTTTTTCTGCCGTTGACATCCCGCCCGGCGCTATCGCCTCTGTAACTCCAGCTGCCGGCCCAAATGCCGACTGTTCTATCGTAGTAAATAGCCCTCTTACCCCATCACCTATAATATTGGACAAATCTACCGCTAGCGAACACACCAAAAAGCTAAGGTTTACCAATACTGCAGCAATTATCAACTTCGGCAAAGCTTTCTTAATACCGTAGTTTGCGATTCCCAAACCTGTTAACTGCGAATAAATCACCACCAACAAGAAAATGATAAATATAATATTTGTAATATCACGACAATATTTCCAAATCTCGTAAATTGGCGATCCGTCCTCCATAGATATCGGGTTTATTACCAAAATATTTTGGATCTTATCATACAGCCAATCTACCGCCTCCGCAATTTTACCAGTTGCGGGACAAACCAGCCAACCCATCGAGCCTAGACTCTCCTGACAACCATTATCCGTCAAATCACTCGACACCGAAACCAGATTTGATACCGGTCTATTTTCCTCCGTATTAGTATTTTCGTCCTTATTATCCTCGTCATCCTTATCATCCTTGTTATCGGTATCGTTACCAGTGTTATTCGTCTCGTTCGTCGTATCTTCATTATTAGCCTCACCAGCATCATCTGTATCATTCTTATTTTCATCAGATACCGAGGTTTCATCACCAGGTTCAGCATACACCGCGCTACTGTTTAAAACTCCAGGAATAATTCCCGAAAATAGACCCATTAAAACCAAAAAACAGCCAAAAATAGCTTTCCTAAACCGATTTTTTGAATCTTTTCTAGCTTTAATCATATTATTTATCCCGCCCACCTCTTAAAACCCCAGAAAATAAACCTTCTTGAGGCTTCAGATAATTATAGCACACATAAGCGCTTTTGTCAATATAAAAACAGGTTATTTTTCCCTGAGTCAATCACTATAACATATTTCTTATGTTTAACTACTAATTATCCTGCCTAATTTTGTCTTTTTTCCAAAATATGCTAATATATTATTAAGTTTAAAGATATTTACAATGAAAAAAATTACTGCCAAAATTATCGCTATCATCGCTACTGTCTTTATCTTTTCTTTTTCGACTTTAAGCCCAGCCATGGCAGACGATAAATCAGAATCAAAAGATTGTCGATATTTCCTCGGCATGGTCTCCTGGGATTGTGGCACCAATCTCACAAACGGAAACACCCCAGACGAAAAGGAATTAACTCAAGGGATCTGGATAATCGCCCTAAACATTTTATCTGATATTTCTGTTATCGCCACCTATCTCGCACTTGGCTATGTCGTTTACGGTGGCTATCAATACATTTTTTCTGCCGGAGATCCAGCCAAAGTCGTCGTCGGTAAAAAGACTTTGTCTCAAGCTTTTATCGGTATTGCCATCGTAGTTTCTGCCTCAGTTATTTTAAATACCATTCGCATCATTCTAGGCGCCAATTTCACTCAGGATTGTACAACCGGAGACTGTATCGGCGGCAATGACCCAAGTGTAATGTTTGATAGCTTTATGAACTGGTTTATTGGTATTGGCGGTGTAGTTGCAGCCATCTTTATTGTATACGGCGGCATCGCCTACATAACTTCAAATGGTGATGCCAACAAAGTCCAAAAAGCCAAAAACATCCTTCTTTATGCTGTAATCGGGCTCGCTATCGTTGGCCTTGCAAAAATTATTACCTCTTTCGCATTTGGTTTAATTAATCAAGCCAACGAAAGTAGTTACATTAATACATCATTAGTAAAGGAGCTCAATGAAAAATAAATTAAAAACCATCCTAATCACCTTAGTAACCCTATGCGGTTTCAGCTTTAGTCTTAGCCCTGTGCTCTCTGTTTATGCCGCTAAAAGTACCGACAATACAGATATTTGTAGCCTCAAAAATGACCCCGACATTCACGTCTCTCAGGCAGCCCTCGATGCCGCCGGTTGTGGCGACAACAGCACTACCATCAAAGACGTCGTTATAAATATTCTAAATGTTGTTATTGGCTTATCGGGGCTTATTGCAGCTGTCTTTATCGTAATTGGCGGGATTAACTATATGACTTCCACCGGTGATTCCACCAAAATCGAAAAAGCTAAAAAAACCATCCTTTATGCAGTGATTGGTTTGATTGTTTGTGGCCTCGCTATTGCCATCGTCAACTTCGCTGCCGCCAGGATTAATGAATCTCAGACTAATCAACAATCTTCCGAACAGCAAAACAAGAATAACGAAAAAAATAACAACAATGGTAATAACAGCAATAACAATAGCAACAACAATAGTAATAATAACAACAGCAATGGCAAATAGTACTGAGAATGTCCAAAAACCCTTGCATTTTTCTTCTAAACGTTATAAAATAGAAATAAGTTAATATATAAAGGATTAAAATGAAAGATATTATAACAAAATTCGCAGACGACACGGGTAGTCTAGAAAACCCCACCGGATTAGATAATCCACAAGTAAATCCATTGCCCACAGATACAGACTTAATCGGGAGTGTAGTGAATATCTTGAACGTAGTACTCGGTCTTCTTAGTATCATCTGTGTAATTGTCATCATTTTTGGTGGTATTACCTATATGACTTCTACTGGTGATTCAACCAAAGTCAAAAAAGGTAAAGACACTATCCTTTATGGTATTATCGGTCTTGTCATTTGTATCCTTGCATTCGCAATCGTTAACTTCGTCATCGCACACATCGGTGTGGGTGGTGGAGAACCAGCATAAAAGCCTATTAAACTAAAAACTCCTGCCCTAAGGAGTTTTTTTATGCCATAAAAAATTCTTTTCAATTCCCATTTACCACCCAGCACTAATCTAACACACCAAAATACCCCTAAGAGGGGTATTTCATTAATCGACAAAACTGATTGTTATTGGATGTTGATCTTCTTTGGAGCCTCAGTCTTTTCCTTTTCAAACGTGATAGTCAAAACACCGTCTTTTAGCTCTGCCTTGACACTATTTTCATCCTCACGAACCTGTACAGGAAGCGCAATAGTCCTTGAAAATTCACCCCAATAACACTCCTGAATATGCCATCTTGTAGTTTGTTCATCCTCACCGCCAGATAATACACCAGAAATAGTAAGTATATTATCGGAAATACTGACATCGAGATCAGATTTCGAGATGCCAGCGGTGCGAGCTTTTACTACTAACTTGTCGGCGGTTTCGTAGACATCTACAGCGAGCTGCCCAGGAAAGTCGTCGGCATTTTCCCACTCATCTTCGTTCGTTTCGCTGATTTCTGGTTCCTCAACTTCTTGGGGAACGATTTCTTCCTCAATTACTGTTTCTTCAGTTGCGACTGGAGCGGCTAACTCCTCATCACCACCAAGGAATGCAGCAGCAAGGTCATCTTCCATCAGCAAATCGTCACTGTTTGTACGAGCCATATTTCCTCCACTTATATTGTTATGCTTTATTATATATCACTTTCATAGTAAAATCAAGAGAATATGCCAAATATTGTAAAAAATACAACATTCCCTGGCCTTTTAGACTTACTTGCTCCCCACTCCTGTAGGGGTTGTGGACGTACAGGCATGCCACTTTGCAATCGTTGTAAAAAAAACATAATTTCCACACATCAACATTTATGTCCAAATTGTAAAAATAAAATTAATTCCGCCACCTGTCCTAAATGCAAAAATCTTCCGCCAACCTACGTCATTGGTGAACGCTCTAGTCTTATCGGCCAACTCGCTCAAGACTTTAAGTTTTACTCGATCCGTGCACTTGCTCGTCCTCTCGCCGAAATTCTAAATGAAATCATTCCCCCCACAAAAGAGCCCGTTGTAATTGTTCCGCTCCCTACTGTCGGTCACCACATCAGAAAACGCGGCCTCGACCATACTCTTCTTATCGCCAAAAATCTCGCTCGCCTTCGCGGCAAAAATTTCTCTTACCAAAAAATTCTTGCACGAAACAAAGACACTGTCCAGGTTGGCGCCGATAAAAATACTCGCATAAAACAGGCTAAAAATGCCTATACTCTCAACAAAAACATTTCTCTAGACCCTAATACTACCTACCTTCTGCTTGACGATATCTGGACTACAGGAGCCAGTATTAATTCGGCCCTAAAAAAGCTCCGAAGTGCCGGAGCTCAAAATTTTATTATTGCAGTCTTAGCCGTTAGTATCCTGGATTAAAGCGGACTCGGTTTTATTATCGGTGCTATTGCCACTCGGCAATGCAGCAACCACAAAGTTCACAATCGCAAATGCCAAGAACGAAATCACCAAACCAATAATTGCATAAAGCACAGTGTTTTTGGCATCTGTAACCTTCTTTGAATCACCCCCAGAAACCACATATTTAATACCGCCAACAATCAACATAATTACGGCAATAATCCCCACGATATAAAGAATCGTATTTGTAACCTGTTTAAATACTCCCTTATCGCCAAACAAATCCGCTGGACAACCGTCACAACGTGCCGCCTCTGCCCCCTCCTGAAGTGTCATTGCAGATGCCGGCGCTATGCTAGCCACAGCTACTATACCTACCATTAATATTGCTAAAACGATTTTTAGAGCATTTTTCATACCTACATTATATCATAGTTTTAAAAACCTTCAACCCCAAATCTCTCATCAAAAAAAGCTCCATAGAGCATCCGCTAAGAATGGCGGAGGGGGGGAGATTATAAATAATCTCTCTCCCCTCCTTCAAGAATCTCCGCCGACGTCACAGGCGACCTCGTCGCAGATTCTTGGCGGAGGGAGGGAGATTCGAACTCCCGCTCCAGGTCACCCCAGACTAACGATTTAGCAAACCGTCCCCTTCAGCCACTTGGGTATCCCTCCATTCCTATTATTCTATCATACTTCTTGCTGTTTTTTGAAAAAATCCAGCAAAAGTTTACCAAAATTATACATTTTTGCTATAATAAGGATATGGTAAAACAATCCCAAGCTATATCTTGGTCAGCTGATGAATACATCGTTCGCGATCGCAACTTTTGGTGGTATGTTGGCTTATTCTTAGTTGG
>JAZSCU010000021.1:0-3442 GCA_045530815.1 Candidatus Nanosyncoccus sp. | reverse complement strand
GTACAAGTGGTTTTAAGAGGGAGGAACTAGAAAAAATGTTAGAAAGAATTATGTTTTTAACAGATAGTATAAAAATCAGATTGGAACCGATTTGGAGAAAAGATTAAGGATTTGGTAGTTAGCACTCGGGGGTTGCAAGTGCTAATTTTTGTGCTATAATTGAGATATAAAGAAGTCAAAATGGGGGTAAAGACAAAAGGAGACAATATGACATTAAAACCATTAAAAGACAGAGTGGTGGCAGTAGTCGAGAAGCCACTCGAGAAAACAAAGTCTGGAATATTACTTGGGGAAGCTAAAGAAAAACCGGCATATGCAGTAGTAGAATCGGTGGGGCCGGAGGTAAAGGCCGTAAAAAAAGGCGATAAAATTATTTATAAGGAATATTCAACAACTGAGGTAAAAGTGGACGAAGCTGATTATATTATTCTGAAAGAAGAGGATATACTGGCAACTATGTAGGTTGTGGAAAAGTTGTGGAAAAGTATTTTGATAACAGATTAGTTTTATAATAAAGGAGAAAAAATGGCAAAAAAGATCTATTACGAGGCAGATGCGCGAGAAAAGGTACTTTCTGGGGCAAAACAACTTTACGATGCGGTAAAGGTGACATTTGGGCCAAAGGGTAAAAATGTTGTAATTGAAAAAGAATATGGAGCACCGGTAATTACGCATGATGGTGTAACTGTGGCAGAAGCTGTAGAGTTACCAGCAAAGGATGAGGCTTTAGGTGAAGCAGTAGGAGCAAAACTTATTAAAACTGCGGCACAAAAATTAAATAAAGTAGCAGGGGATGGAACTACTACGGTAACAGTTTTAACTTACAATATTTTAAATGAAGCAAATAAGCTAATTGTGGCTGGTATTAACCCAATGGAGCTTAGAAAAGGAATAGAGAAGGCTGGTGCAGAAATCATAGCTGGTATTGATAAGATAGCCGAAAAAATTGAAGGTGACTCAAAGAAGGTTGCGGAAGTGGCGACGATTTCGGCTGGGGACGAGAAGATTGGGCAATTGATTGCCGATGTGATTTCAAAGATTGGCAAAGATGGAGTGGTGACAGTAGAGGCTGGGCAAGGTCTAGAAATGGAAGACGAGATTGTGGAAGGATTTTCATATGATAAGGGTTATTCTTCGCCATTTTTCGTAACCGATGTAAACAGGCAAGAAGCTGTATTTGAAAAACCGCTCATTTTAATTACCGATAAGAAAATTTCGGCAAGTAGTGATATTTTGCCATTACTTGAAAAAGTGGCTCAGACAGGAAAGAAGGATTTGGTAATTATTGCTGAAGAAGTTGAAGGGGAAGCTTTGTCACTGCTTGTACTCAATAAATTAAAAGGTGTATTTAATTCTCTTGTACTTAAGGCTCCGTCATTTGGTGATCGTCGGAAGGAAATCATGGAGGACATCGCAATTTTGACTGATGCAACGGTAGTATCGGCGGATAAAGGGTTAAAGTTAGAGGAAGTTGGACTAGAAGTTTTGGGGTCTGCAAATAAAATACTTGCGACGAAGGATGAAACAACAATCATTAAGGGAGCAGGCGATAATAAAGCGGTATCTGATAGGATTAAATTGATTCATAATTTTGCGGAAAACGCGAGGTCAGATTATGAGAGGGAAGAATTTGAGAAAAGAGCAGCGGCTTTGTCTGGCAAGGTTGCAGTAATTAAGGTAGGTGGTGCAACCGAGACGGAAATTGACGAGAAGAAATTTAGAGTAGATGATGCAGTGGCGGCAACTAAGGCAGCATTGGCTGAAGGAATTGTGGCTGGGGGTGGTGTAACGCTAGTGAATTTGGCCGAGCAACTAAAGTCAGACGATGACGGGACGAGAATCGTTAAAAATGCTCTTAAAACACCGTTTGTGCATATCATGGAAAATGCGGGATTAAATGCGCAGGCTCTGCTTTCTGAGGTAGAAAATAGTAAGAAGACTGGATTTGGGATTAATGTAATGGCGCCTGAAAAAGGGTTGGTAGATATGAAAAAGGTGGGAGTAATTGACCCGGCAAAGGTGACAAAGGAGGCAGTAAAGAATGCTACCTCAATCGCTTCAACAGCGATAACAATGGGGGCATTGATTTGCGAAATTCCAGAGGAAAAACCGGCTGCACCAGATATGGGCGGAATGTATTAAAAACGTAAAAACGGTGACTCTTAAAAAAACGGCTTCTAGCCGTTTTTTTAAGGAGGATTTTCGTTTTAAAGTTTGTCGATTGCCTCAACGAGATAGAGAAGTGCTTCAGCACGTTCAGACTCATCAGCAATTTCTTTTGCTGCGTAATATGCCGGCTCTAGGACGGAATAATCACGCATGTTTTCAAAGATATCTTTGTAGAGACTGAACTTTTGGGAAGCATTCATATTGAGACGGTTAATTAGTGGAGTCAGATCACGAAGAGCCGCTTCTTTAACTTGGCGCATATTGAGAGCTGATGCCGGTGCTTCTGTGATGGTTTCTGTAGCTGTCATAATGACTGGTTCAGAAATAGGTGCTTCAGGGGCTGGAGCTACTGGCTGTTCTGGCATTGGTGCCACCTCTGGGGCTGGAGCCATTTCTGGTGCCGGTGCCATTTCTGGCATTGGAGCTACTGGCTGTTCTGGCATAGGAGCAGGAGCTGGCTGCGCTGCCAATTCTGGTGCCATTTCTGGCATTGGAGCTGGTTGATTCATCTGCTCTGGTGTTTGCACCGGGGCAGGTTCTGGGGCCGGGAAGGGACCTACTGGTTCGCTTAGTTCACCGGTGTCGCCTTCTGGCACCGATGATGGTGCAGCGACAGGGTCTGAAAAAACCGGGTCGATGTTAGTAGTATTTGTAATATCGTCAATTGCTTTTTGTAGATCGTTGTCTACTGTTGGTTGATTTTGATCCATTTTGCCCACCTATTAATATTTTACTTATGTTTATAATATCACAACTATTTTAAATACGCAAGAAGTTTACAAGTCTATCTAGTAAATCAAGTTTGACTTCTTCCATGGGGAGACGATAGCCCAGTGCGTCAACGATAGCTTCGCCGTTTGCACCAGGGAAATATACTTTGACACTGATACCGAAGCGCTTTTTAGGAATGAGAACAGCAGAAAAATGTTCGTTTTCTTTTAGGATGCCAAAGGCTTTGAATTCTTCGAATTTGTGTAATTTGTTGCCTTCGGTTAAACCTTTGTTATTTAGGGTGTATTGAATGGTGCGAGGTGGGCGAAAAGTTGAAATAAAAATAGCGATAATACTTAAGATGACTAAAACTAGGAATGTCCACCATTGTAAGAAGACTGATAAAGCGCAAAGGGCGGCGCCAACTAAGAATAAGCCAACATACCACCAAAAGTTGCGATCGCGAACGATGTATTCATCAGCTGACCAAGATATAGCTTGGGATTGTTTTACCATATCCTTATTATAGCAAAAATGTATAATTTTGGTAAACTTTTGCTGG
>JAZSCU010000012.1:0-12025 GCA_045530815.1 Candidatus Nanosyncoccus sp. | reverse complement strand
AGGAGTGAACCGTAGGCTCGGACGCTGTAGGAGCCGAGCAAGAGTCTAAAATTTATTTTAGATTCTTCGAGGCGACGACCGGCATAGACTTTTGCCTTGGCAAAAGTCGTCTCCCTGCCATCCTTTTATTATTTATGTTTTTTCTTGGGGACGTTGGAGGGGTCGGATGAGTTTGAGATACGGATCGCACGAAGAAGCTTGGAGCGGGCATGGGGAGTAAAAATTTTATCAAGCCAGCTGGATTTTGGAGTTTGATTTTTAGAGGTGAGAATCTCGACGACATCGCCTTGTTCTAATTTTTTGTTCAAGTTGCTCATCTTGCCGTTAACTTTGACACCGACAACGTGGTCGCCGATTTCGGAGTGGAGTTTGTAGGCAAAATCTAGAGGGAGGGCGCCTTTAGGTAGATCAATGATGTCACCTTTAGGAGTGTAGACAAAGATTTTGTCGGCGAAGAGGTTGATTTTGAGTTTTTTGAGGTCTACCTTTTTACCCTCGCGGAGACGAGCGGCGGTCATCTGGAGCTCGGTGATCCAGAGAAGGTTGGTGGGGAGGTGTTCGATCTTCCCTTTTTTGTAGTTTTCGGTGAGTTTTTGTTCGTTGTAGTAGAAGCTGGCGGCGAGCCCGCGCTCGGCGTATTCGTGCATTTCTTTGGTGCGAATTTGGAATTCGACAATATGTTTATCTTTGGTGATGACGGTAGTGTGGAGTGATTGATAGCCGTTTTGTTTAGGCATGGCAATGTAGTCCTTAATGCGGCCGTTCATTGGGGTATAAAGAGAATGGATCAGGCCAAGGACTAAGTAGCAATCTGTAACATCGTTCACAATGATACGGAGGGCAACAAGGTCGTAAATCTCACCCATGTTTTGGTTGTGCTTGGCGAGTTTTTTGTGAAGTGAGTAAACTGACTTCACGCGACCAGAGATGGTAAACTTGATTTTTTCCTTTTTTAGGGTTTTTTTGACTTCTTCTTCGATTTTTGCCAGGGATTTTTCGGCAGATTTGTTGTATTTTTCTAGTAAGTCCGATAGCTCGTCAAACCTCTTGGGATCAACATATTTAAATGATAAATCTGCTAACTCAACACGGAGCAACCCCATATTGAGGCGGTCGGCGAGTGGCGCAAAGACTTCGAGAGTTTCTTTGGCGATTTTCTTCTGCTTATCTGGCGGCAGGGCGGAGAGAGTGCGGAGATTATGTAGACGGTCCGCTAGTTTAATGATTAAAACTCGGATATCATCGCCGAGGGCGATCATTAGTCTTAAAAAATTAT
This sequence comes from Candidatus Nanosyncoccus sp., assembly GCA_045530815.1. Classification (GTDB taxonomy): domain Bacteria; phylum Patescibacteriota; class Saccharimonadia; order Saccharimonadales; family Saccharimonadaceae; genus Nanosyncoccus. The sequence continues at coordinate 10,749 of JAZSCU010000012.1, read as the reverse complement.
CCCTAGTGGCCGGAAGATAAGTATCAATGTCGCGCATGCCATTGCGGGCAGTAGAAAGTTTTGTAACACCGTCCACGAGGAAAGCTACCGATTCGCCAAAATCATTCTTAACATCATCTAAGGTTAGATCGGTGTCTTCGACTGTGTCGTGCAAAATTCCGGCAATAATGGTATCTTCATCCATGCCCCATTCTTCAAGAATCTTTTTGACGGCCAAGGGATGGACGATGTAAGGTTCGCCGGTCTTGCGAAACTGGCCCTCATGGGCTTGTTTCGCCACCTCTATGGCTTTTTCGATACGTTCACTCATAGTTTTTTTAGTAGTTCTTGTAGCTCGGCTTCGGAGCGACATTTAAAAGTCAAAGAGCGGGCGCGGATGACGGCCTGAACTTGGTATTTTTCGATGAGTTTATCTTCTTGTTTGCGGTAGGCATCAAGCTTAATGGCCTTGGCGCTGGATTTTTTCTTGGTGTCAGCGAGGTAGCGCTCTACTTTGCGAGCTGTCCAACCCTCAGCGACGATTTTAGGGAGAATTTTGTCGATAGTAGTCTCGTCGCAAGAGACGAGGGGTCGCATGACACCCTCGGTGAGATGCTCCTTGACCATGACTTTTTTGGCGGATTCGGGAAGAGAAAGTAGGCGCATGGTGTTTTGGATGGTGGTTTCGTTTTTCCCTACTTTGGCGGCAATATCTTCGGTGCTGAGGTTGAATTGAGTTTTTAGTTTGGCATAGGCAGTAGCAAGCTCGATGGCATTTAGATCTTCGCGTTGCGCATTTTCGATGATCGAAAGCTCAAGGCGATTCTGAGAATCGAGAGTACGAACGATAGCAGGGATAGTTTTTAGGCCGGCGAGTTTGCTAGCGCGCCAACGACGTTCACCGGCGACGATTTTGTATTTGCCGTCCTCTCTGGTAACTACGATTGGTTGTAAAACACCATGTTCTTTGATAGATGAAGCGAGTGCTTCGATAGCTTCCTTATTAAAATCACGGCGAGGCTGTTCTTCGTCGCGGACAATGTCCTCGATTTTAATCTCTTTTAACTTACTTTCTTTTTTGTCCTCCGAAGCGGTGGGGTCAAATTCATCATCGATTAGTTCGGTGGGAATCAAACTCTCAAAACCTCTGCCTAATCCTTTCATTTTGTTCTCTCCTCTACTTCTTTAGTAAATTCTTTGTAGGCCTTGGCACCTTTGCTAAATTTGTCATAAGCGCCTATGGGCACACCGTGGCTAGGAGCTTCGGCAACACGAACGTTGCGAGGAATGGTAGTCTTAAAGGTAAGTTGCTTGAAATATTTTTTGATTTCGGTATATACCTGGGCGGAAAGGCTGGTGCGCCTGTCGTACATAGTGGCAAGAACACCGAGTAATTTAAGGCTTGGGTTGGCCTGCTTCATGACGAGCTTCATGGATTCTAGGAGTTGAGCGACACCTTCAAGAGCATAAAATTCAGTTTGGACTGGGAGGAGCAAGTAGTTACTCGCAATCATGCCATTAACTGTGAGTAAAGAAAGTGACGGAGGTGAATCGATAATGATATAGTCGTATTCCGTGTCGACACTTTGTACTGCGTCGCGCAGACGGACAAATTTGCGTTGTTTGTTGGCTATTTCTACCTCTGCATTGGCAAGCTCTGGAGTAGCCGGTGCAAGATCAAAATTTTTATACTTGGTGGGGCGAATGGCAGATTCAAGGCTAGCCGTACCGAGAATAACTTCGGTCATGGTGAGGCCTAGAGTATCAGTATCATTTTTTTCGATACCAAGGCCAGAAGTAGCATTACCTTGAGGGTCAAAATCAATTAGGAGAGTTTTTTGTTTGTCTTTTGCGAGATAAAAAGCGAGGTTTACCGCGGTGGTGGTTTTGCCGACACCGCCCTTTTGATTAGTTACACATATTACCTTCGCCATAATACATTTATTATAACATAAGTGTTGTAAATTTTTTATACATATTAGACGATTTACTAGTAATATCGATTGTTCCTTACATAAAAAAACTAGTCGCAGATGCGACTAGTTTTTTAACCTAACCGATTTTGGTGATTTCGATTTCGGAATACTTCTGGCGATGACCAGTTTCTTTGTGGACGCGTTTTTTGGCTTTGTAGCGGATAACGCGGATTTTATCGCCTTTAACCTCGGGCGTTACTACTTTCGCTGAAACTTTTACGCCCTTTACCGTAGGAGTACCAACGGTGGTTTTGTCACCGTCAGTTACGAGTAAAGCGTCAAGTTCGAGCTCTTTGGTGCCTGCCGGGAGGAGGTCCACCCGTAGGGTCTCTTTTTCGGCGACGAGATATTGCTTCCCGCCAACCAGGATGACTGCTTTTTTCATATTGTTCCTTTATTTATCCGTACTATTGTACCATATTATCTGGTTTTTGGGAAGAGTCTTCGTTTTTCTCATTGTTTAGATTTTCTTCGTCTTTACCAGATACGTTATTTTCGACGGTTTTTAGAGTCTTTTTGGTGCGATAGAAGTAATAACCACCACCGGTGATACCGATAATTATTACGATAGCAAGAATAATCTCGACTGGGCCAGTTTTTGGTAGCTCTTGGCAGCCTTCCATCTCTGGGTTGGTTTTACAGTCTTTTTCCCTACAGCCCGGGAGGTTAGGATTTTTGCTACAATCTTCTGGGTCAGGAGTTGGCTCAGGCTCATCACAAGCGACCAAAACTGTAGCACTATCCGTTTTTTGTTCAGTAGTGTTAAATGTCGTGGTGATTGTATTAGTGAGCGATTTATTACATATTGACTGCTCGTTGCCAACTTGAGCTTGGTAAACAATTTGCACTAGAGAATATGGTGTTGCGTCGCCGGTACTGTAGCCACTGATATCAAGGATATCATCAATCTGCTTACCGTTTTCATTATTAATATCAAAGACCGTGGTACTGCCAGGATATAGAGAAAGTCCGTCGTCATGAGTATCTTTGAAAATGACATTGGTTAGAGTGGTATTACCTGTGTTTTGAAACTTAACAAGATAAGTAACTATATCACCGGGTTTTGCAGTGACTTCCTTGCTCCAGTTTTCGCCGTCCAGTGAAACCATTTTGCTAAAAGTAGAGTCAACTTTTTCGGCGACGAGGGTGTAGGTTATGTGACCAGAATATTCAGCACAACCTGGGACAACACCGTTTAACTTATTGAAGCCAATATAAGTACCGCCTTCGGCAAAGAGGTTAGTCGATAAGACAGAGCCATTTATATCGCCGCCGTTATGGATAACAGCGGAACCAGGCTTATAGCGCAGAACAACATCGTCGTAGTTGGTTTTTAGAGTTGCTTCATCCCAAACTTTGCCATCATGGACAACGGTGTCGTTTAGTGAAGTAATATATCTCCAAGTAATTTCGCCAGTGAGAGTACCGCTATTATCTTTGCCTATTTTAGCGGGATAGGTGGCGGCGGCTTTGGTTTGTAAGGCTAAGCCCACCCCAGAAGAGTTAGTGTCGGAACCAGCATTATTGTGATAGTATAGATAGACTTCATATTCTTTGCCAGGTTCGACAGAGACTTCGTCCGAATAGTAATCATTAGTGCCAGCCTCTCTGACGCGAACAAAATTACGTTCGTCACCTACTGCAGCATTATCGGTGATAGAGTTAAATGTGGCATAATCCGCTGGTTTGGCATTAGTGTAGGTAGGTCTATTGCTTGGCCCCCAAGCGATAGCCGTACCGGTAACGACTAGGCTCATAAGTAGAGTAACCCCACCGACTACCGTTGATATTTTTTTATTCATTTTGGCTCCTTTCCACATTCCTTTAATTAATATTCCACGTTTTTAAAATCATCGGGGGTGTTAGCCTGCGGAATTTCTTGTTTTCTTGCAGCCTCATTTGCGGCGGCTTGTTCTCTTGCAGCTTTTTCTGCGGCGGCTCGCTCGGCGGCAGCTTTTTCATTAGCTGCCTTCTGGGCTGCGGCGGCTTGTTCTCTTGCAGCCTTTTCTGCGGCGGCTCGCTCGGCGGCAGCATTATTGGCTGATGGATTATTAGGTTTTGGTGTATTTTGCTGTGTTTTGGCGGCTTCTTCTTGGGCTTTTTGGGCTCTGGCGGCCTCTTGGGCTGCGGCGGCCTTTCTAGCATCTTCTGCACCTTGTTTTTTAACGGAATCTCGATTGTCTTTTTCCTGATTTTCATGTGCAGTTTCGGAAGTTTTTGTTCCAGGTTTCATCGGAGTGACGTATTCACCCGCATAATCTTTCTCTGCTTGCTCATTTTTGTGTGGATGGGTCGAATCTTCCGGCTTTGTAGTCGGCTCTTCCGGCTTCGTAGTCGGCTCTTCCGGCTTTGTCGGTTGCTCCGGTTTTACTGGCTTGATTGGATCTTTGCCATCATCATTTTTACTTGGTTCAATCCTCTTGCGTTCTTCTGATCCGTCTGGTCTTATTACAGTGTATACTTGCAATAAGTTGATGCAAGGCATTTTATAATAGGCCACTAAAGTGCCTTCCCCTAGTGTAATGGTCTGAGCAATAACTTTTACTCCTTCGTCAAAATTGGCATCCTCAAAACTAATATATCTGTTCTTATTTTCATCAACCCTAAACCCTTCATTGAGACATTTACCTTTGACTATCGTTTCGCTATAGGTCGATTTATCATTGATCTCTTTTAATATATCTTGGAGTTTCCCTTTTTCCTCTTTTGATTTTTCAAGTATAAGTTTGGCTGATTCGGTGTATGAACCTACATCTTTAAACTCAGCAAATTCTTTGACACCTTCGTTAGCAAGAAATCTTGCCAATACTGCAGGTATTGCAACCTGTGAAAATTCGTTATGTTTAATTACTTCTGATTTTTCTTTCACCGTGGCTGTGGCTGAGTCGAGTCCTAAAACTCTCAAAGCTTTATCCATATCGCCAACGGAGTTAGTAGGTGTTGGAGTATTCGCTTCGCGCCAACAACCATCATTATCTTCTTGTTCGAAAGTGCCGTTGATTTGCTTATCAAAATATTCGTTGCCGGTGAGTTCTTTGGATTGTTGTTTTTCTGGTTTGTTTTGGTCGCCCTGTTCACCATCGTCTGGATTTCCTAGGTCGTCTGGGTTGCCCTGTTCGTCATCATCTGTATTTTTTGATGTTTCATATTCATTATTAGACATAAGTTTATTCACGCCAGTAACAATAGCACCTCCAAGAAATATAGAACTTGCTATAACAGCGGCCATCCTAACCGTCGCTTTACCAGCTTTACTCCTCCTTATTTTTCCATCAATTTCATCTAGAAGGATTCTAAATCTATTGGGGTTTTCTGTTGGTTGGCCAGCCGGAGTTTCCGAGGTTGATTCTTGAACTGAATTCCCCGTATTATCTATCCCTTGTTCTTCCATCCATAATTTGTTTTTTTCAGCTACATCCGTTAAGCGCTTTTCATCCTCAATTCTTTGGCTCGTTTCTTCCTTTTCTAATTGTTTTTGAACTAGCAAATCAAGACTCTGTCTACGTATTTTTTCAAGTGCTTTAGCTTGTTCCTCAATTGCTTTAGCGAGTTCCTTTGCTTCTTTAATTTCTGAAAGTTTTGGTACCTTGTCAATCTTTCTAAAATCAGTCTCCTCGTGATTTGGGTCAGCTATTTTCCGCTCAACAAAACCCATCCCTGTTTCTTCTAGGGCGGCATCACCGATTTTTTTGATTTTCTCGATATCTTGTGGAGGTAATTCTGCCCCGTTCTGGTTAAAATTGTTAGCTGTTATTCCGTAAATTTCTGAGTTATTCATTTTTACCTCCAAAATATTCTAGGCTAAAAGATTGCATGGTGTTTTCTATGATTTTGGGGAGGTCGAGGCCGGCATTGTCGAAAAATTGCTGAAATACCTCTGGTGATTCTTCGTTCCGGTCGAGAATTTGGTTGAGCTCTGTGAGTTGTTCTTCGTTTAGTCTACCAAAAATCGCTTCTGAGATACGGTTATCTAAAGTTTCCATTTGTTGTTCTCGCCAGGTGTTTAACTCTTCCGGAGTGTTGACTGGAACGGGTTTATTTTTGATAAGCTCGTCGACAAACTTGCCCAAGGTTTCTCGATCAATAAGATAATCATCCATATTAAAATTTTTTTATTGTTAGTGTTGACCTTTCTGATTTTTAGTTTAGCATAACCTTAATTGTAGGTCAAATTTTCTTTTAACAAAAAACCGAACGTGCTGTTCGGTTTTTTGGTTCTAGGTTGTTTTTGGCTAGTCTATTTTAAAATCTATCTTATAAATATTTTCCCTGTTTAGTTGTTATTTTTGTGTTTGTTTTCTTATCTTACATTGGTTTCCTTTCTGTTAGTTATTGCGATGAGATTTTATAACGAGAGTTCTTGGTCGACTTTTTTCCAGTTCCAGAGGCCGCCGACGGATAGTTTGATGGTTGATTTTTTTATTTTGTTGATGGTGGTCTTTTTGACCTTAGTGGGAGAGATGTAAACTTTCTCATCCTCGTAGGGCTGGTAGTCGATGTCGTCTTTCCAGTCCGATTTGATTACTTTTTTTGGTAGTGTGAGTGTTGTCGTCATTTTTTTCCTTTTTGTTTTTATTTGTTAGATTGTTTGTTTTGTTTTCTAACTTATTTTCAGTATAGCACACATCGCTAATTTTGTCAATAGTGTTTATGCTAATATTTTGGGGTTTTGTCAAATTAATAGGGGTGGATATTTGGTTTTTCCGTTAAAAAATAACCACGTAATTTGTTACGTGGTTATTTTTTGTGGTTTGGTTTTAGAGTCTTTCGAGCGAGATAGTGATATTTTCGCCATTAATTTTGGCGATTTCATCATGAGAATAGTTTTGATCTCTCAAGAACTCCTTGGTGCCAGTCTCGGATTTGATGAGGTTTTCATAGGCTTTTGGAATGTCGCAGGAGAGGGAGAGCTTGATTTCGTCATCAACCTGAAGGCCAGCATGTTTGCGAGCAGATTGGACGGCGCGGATGATTTCGCGGGCAGTTCCCTCTTCTTTTAACTCCTTGGTGAGAGTTTTGTCTAGTTTGAATTCTTTGGCATTTTCAACTTTTTTGACATTGACTTCTTCGGCGATGATTTGCTCGTAAAAACTATCTAGTTTATCGCCGTCGTAAGTGAGGCTCGAAAGAGGTTGGCGGATTTTGATTTGATCTTCTTTCTCGGACTTTTGCATCCTGAGAGCTAAGGCATCGGTGATGATTTGACGAGTGCGAGCCATATTATCTAAAACTTCGTGATCTATCTCGCCCGGCTCTGGCCAATCTAAGAGATGGACGGAACCGTCTTGGCCGGTCATTTTTTGGTACAATTCCTCGGCAAGGAATGGGGTGAATGGGGCGAGGAGCCTAGCTAAATAAACCAGCACAAAGTGGAGAGTGGCGAAAGCTTGGTTTTTGTCCTCGGTGTTGTCGTTTTTGGAAAAACGGCGGCGAGAGCGGCGGACAAACCAATTGGAGAGGTCATCTACGAACGGTAAGACGTTTTCCAGGGCTTTTGGAATGTTATATTCTGTCATGCCATCGGTGATTTCGCCATGAAGCTGGAAAAGTCTGGAGACGATCCAAATGTCTAAGGGGTTTGATGGGTCCAGAGAGTCATCTTTGAAAGTTTCGCTACTGAGCCCTTCGACTTCGGCATAGGTGGTGAAGAAATCATAAACATTCCAGATCATGGCAAGTTTGCGGTTGACGTCGGAGACGTCCTTGTCAAGGAGAGCGAAATCTTCGCCCGCGCAAACTGGTGAAGATAAGAGAAGAAAGCGCAAGGCATCAGCGGAAAATTGATCCATGAGGATGTTGGGGTCAGTGAAGTTACCGATAGATTTGCTCATCTTGCGGCCATCGTTGCCGGCGATAGTACCGGTTGAAATAACGTTCTTATAGGCATTTTTTGGGCCCTTCTGGGCTTTTTCGCCAAAGGCACCAATACTTGCTAGGGCCGTATTAAGAGCATGTACGTAGTAGAACCAGGCCCGAACTTGGCCGACATATTCCACGATGAAGTCAGCGGGGTAATTGTTTTCGAATTTTTCCTTGTTTTCAAATGGGTAATGGAGTTGGGCAAATGGCATTGAGCCAGATTCGAACCAGCAATCTAAGACCTTTTCTATACGGGTGAAGTGCTCGCCGTCGATGTCGAAGGTGATTTCATCTACCCATGGGCGATGATAGTCTTCGAGTTCTTTGCCAGAAAGCTCCTTTAGCTCGGTATAAGAGCCAACAACTTTGACAGAGCCTTTGTCGCCTTTCCAGACAGGCATGGCGGTAGCCCAGAAACGATCACGAGATAAGTTCCAATCTGGGGCAGCTTCGATGTTTTTGGCGAAGCGGCCGTGCTTTAGATATTTTGGGAACCAATTTATATTCTCATTTTCGTCCAACATGAGCTGTTTTTGATTTTCGATATCAAGGAACCAACTAGGAAAAGCGCGATAGATGATGCGTTCCTTACTCCTTGGGTTAAACGGATATTCGTGCTGAATATAGTCGATCTTGTAGACGATGCCCTTTTCTTCTAGGCACTTGGCGATAAACTTGTTGCCCGCCCAGATTTGGATGCCACTTTCGTCGGTGTCGCGAATGCCAAGTTCGTGAAGTTTTTCTGTCATTTCTGGGAGATAATAACCGTTTTCGTCTAGACAGTCGACAAAATCAACTTCGTAATTTTGTACCAAGGCATAGTCATTTTCGCCATAAGCGGGAGCGATGTGAACTATACCAGTACCGTCTTCGGCTGAGACAAAATCGGCTGGCAATATCGTATAGGTGTCTTTACGCGCGATGGTACCCTTATCACCGCGGAGACCGAGATCAAAGAGACCGTCAGCTACTTCTATGATAGGATGATATTTCTTGCCTACTAGAGCTTTGCCTTTGAAGGCTTTTTCGGGCTTTTGGTCTTTGAACAAAATTTTTGCACGGTCTAGAGCAACAATATATTGTTCGTCGTCTACATTATATATACCGTAGTCTAACTCTGGATTAACGGCGAGGGCCATGTTGGCTGGCAAGGTCCAAGGGGTGGTAGTCCAAGCTAGAAGATAGGTAAATTCAGAGATAGATCCTTCTCGGGACGCTTCGTCGCGCCCGTCGTCACGGGGCTCCTCGCTTCGCTCGCTCCCGTTGTCGCGAATGCCCCGAGAAAAACTATTTCCTGAATCCTTTAACTTAAACTTAACATACGCACTGGGGTCGGTGACGGTCTGGTAGGCGTCGTTGTCCATGGTGACTTCGGCCTTAGATACAGGTGTAGCGAACTTGGTATCGTACATCAAGACTTTGCGACCTTCATAGATTTTCCCGGCGTCATAGAGTTGTTTGAAAGCCCACCAGACAGATTCCATAAAATCTTTGTTCATAGTGCGGTAACAATTGTCAAAATCTACCCAGCGACCGACGCGATCAATGGTGCCGCGCCAGGTTTCGGAATTTGCAACCATAGATTCGCGGGCCTTGGTGATGTATTCTTCGAGTGACCATTTAGTGCCGATTTCACGACGATCGGTAATGCCAAGCTGTTTTTCGACAAAGTTCTCGGCTGGAAGGCCGTGGCAGTCCCAACCCCAACGACGTTCTACCCTGTAACCATTCATGGTCCAATAGCGCGGAACGGCGTCTTTCACAACAGAGCTAAGCAGAGTGCCGTGATGGGGATTGCCGGTAATAAATGGCGGGCCATCATAAAAAACGTAGGACTTATTAATCGGACGATTGTTGACTGATTTTTCGAAAGTTTGATCTTTTTTCCACCAATCTGTGATGGCTTTTTCGTATTCTACGGCTTTTCGCCGCTCTCCCGCTCTATATTTCATAGAGTATATTATATCATAATTTGTCGCTATGAATGTCTAGATGAGGATAAGGAACAGATATCTTGTGCTTGGCGAACACTTTTGCGATTGCTTCTAGAGAATTGCGACGAATTTGAGGGCGAAGCGCCGGGGAGCCGAATACTTTAATCCTATAATCCATTGAGGACTCGGAGAAATTACTTAATTTGCGATATTCGGCATCGGTGATGTCGTCTTGCTTTTTGATTTCTTCGACCATCTCTTGTAGGACCTTCTCAGCTTTTTCTAGGCTAACTTCGTATGGAAAAGGCACATCTATGTCTATCATGTTAGATAATACTTCGGCTTCGACAATGTTACGATTAGCGATAGAAACCAAGTTATTAGTATTAATATCTTGAATTTTGGTGGTTTTTAGCCCAACGGTGAGGACTTTTCCCTCGATTGTGCCGATTTTGACAATATCGCCAACATTATAATAATTGTCAGAGACGATATCGAAGCCGCGGATAATGTCTTTTAGGGCATCCTGGATAGCAAAAGCTAAAATTACACTCGCAATACCGGCGGCGGCAAGCATCGAAGAAATATCGACACCGAAAATCTGGAGAATAATCAATATATCTAAAATGATTAAGACGTATCTAGCAATGCTTTTCACCATTCGAACCACAGTGTGACCCTTTTTGTTGGCAAGGAGCTTTGATTTCTTTTGCTCGCGACGATTAATAATACCCGAGATGATCCCGTAGATAATGAAGCTTACCAGAATGACCACAAAAGACCAAAAAGCTCTTTGAATCCAAATATTATCTATAATATCTTTAATCAAATCCATGTGCCAATTATATCATATAGTATAATACTTCGTTGATGAGAGGGAGATCCCTGCCACTCCAGAAAGCGCGGATTTCGCCGCGGTCGCTTAGAGCTATAATAGTGGGGTATTCGACAATGTCATAGGCTTCGCAAAATCCCGGGTCTATGTCTGGGTCGATAGTCTC
>JAZSCU010000013.1:0-156862 GCA_045530815.1 Candidatus Nanosyncoccus sp. | reverse complement strand
AGCAAAAAGCCCCGACTGGCTGCCGGGGACTTTTTGCTCTTAAAATAAGAGCAATTATTTTAAGAAAGGAATGTGTAATCGTAAATAGCGTGTCAAATCTCGGACGAAGTATTAACACTAAAATCCTCATAGCCCGCAAAGTGCATTTTCTCTACCACCTCCTCTAGGGCTTTGCGACTAAGATTTCTGATTTTTGGCCAATCTTCTTTGGGGTAATCTAGGATATCATCGATCGTGTCGATGTGGGCAAATCGTTTCAAGCAGTTATATGCTCTGACGGTAAGCCCTAAATCTTCGATTTTAGAATGAGGATCCATTCTTCCGTATTCATCTACTAAATACCCAAAACCTTTTACGGGATCCATCGGCGGAATGAATCCAAAGAGTGCTGGAAGTTTACAAAGACGACTGGGCGACTTCATTTTCCTTAAGGCTTTGGCTTCGAGTTGCCTGATGCGCTCGCGGGTAACACCGAGCATTTCCCCTACTTCTTCGAGGGTTCTCGGGGTTCCAAGGTCGAGGCCAAAACGTAACACAAGGACCGTCTTCTCCTTTTCCGTCAGCGAATTCAGCGCCATCATTACTGTCTCGAAATCCTTATCGCTAACTACTGGCGTGCTCCCGTGCGCTTTGTCGGGGTCAAAGGTTTTACGATCAATCAAGGTCTCCGATACGCACACTGTAGTGCCGTAGTTGAGTATAGCGACATAAAGGCCCCAAATACACCAGGTTCTTGGATCGATTGCTGCATTTCTTGTCATAGTTTTTGCCTCCCTAGAAGTACGATTGCTTTTTTCGTTGTTCGGTTTTTTACTCAAAGTTTTACCCTCCATAACTTTATTCAATAGAAATCTATGTGAAATTTTAGGCGTAGCCTAAAATGAAATAGGAAATAAGGGGCAAAAGCCCAAGAACAGAAAATTCTCCTTTCTTAAAATTTTCAATGTACTCACCTCCTTGGTGCTAGACTTGAGCTCTATTACTCAATACCCTATATTATAGCATAGGTGCTTTAATTTGTCAATGCACATTAGCACTTTTCTTCTAAAAAAGCAAATATTGTCTCTGTAAGCAAAAAGCCCCGACTGGCTGCCGGGGACATTTTGCAAGGTACAACACCTTAAAAGAATGGTTTTACTCTACGGAATAGAAAGTCATGTAGAAGAAATTCTCTTCTCTTGCTTCCTCAGAACTTACCCAGTTCCCGTCGTCATCAAGAGTGTAGAGATCCAGCTCATTACCTCTAAACGCCGGGAGGGCATTTGTGATGCCTGCCGCGTCGAGAATACCGAGGACATTCGGGATTTCCTCTCTGTTCAGGATGAATCCGTTCTTGATGGCGAGATTGTAGTGCTCACCAGTATTGACGGGGGCCATCTCTTTACAGTGCGGGTCCCACTCGGTACCAGGGGTAAAGAAACCGAATTCTACCGAGAACCATCCGTCCCGCATGAAGCTTTCCAGAAACTGATCAAGCCTGCTGTCGAGGCTGCGTACGTTGTTCTTCGTCGTCGGACGTTCGCAACTTACGAAATCAGTACCATCAAGCAACTCCGCTGCTGTTTTGGGCCAGAAACCCTTCCGGCGGACATTTTTACTGATATGCCTCAGAATCGGATCGCGATCGCCGCACTGCGTTAAAGCATTCACGAAAACGGTCGAGAAGTGCGAGCCAAGGACAAAATATCCGGCATCTGTAGCTTCCTGGATGGCATATGTGACGAGGTCAATATCGCCACGTTTGATGAGTTCGGCAAGTGCAAGCACTGTCATGGGCTCGTCGTTGTCCTTCAGAGCTTTACGAAAGAGATCGTCGATATCCTTCGTAGCGCAGTGAAGAGCTAACCATTCCTTAAGTGTAAAATTTCCGTACAAACTCATAGTCTGTACCTCCTGCGTTTTAGGCCCGCCGGCTCTATATTTTGAGGGGCGGCAATAATTGCGGCAGCCTCAATTTTTTCATTATAACATAAATATCTTAAAAAATCAAGAAAATAACCCCGTACGGTTGAGTAGAGGGTTCTGGAGCGGCTGGATGGAGATATTGTCGCGTAGTTTAATCATCGTAACTAGACACTTGTATGATATAATTCTAATAAGAAAGGAGATAATACAATGGAAAACATAAATAAATCACCGGTAGACGAGGTCAGGGAGGAATATTTTGACCAGTCAATAGACGAACTAAGCCAACTAGAATCTGAGCAGGAAAGAAAACCTGATAACGAAAAAATCAGAACTCGAATTGAAGAGGTAAAATCGCTTTTAGATAAACTTTTGTCCGAGTTGGATGATGAGTCGACGCCTAGAAGCAATGCTCAAAAAATTGGTAGCCAATCACTGAGTGCCAGTGAGCTTCCGGCTGAGAAAATCGAACAAAAACCTGCCGGTAGAGTTTATCAAGACTCTCAAGGCTTCATGCATAGTACACCGGAAGATTCAAGAGCTAATGAGCCTGATAATTGGCGAAAGACGGCATAAAATTGGGCAAAAAGAAAAGGGCTCCAATGAGCCCTTTTTGCTAAATCCATTCTTTTTCCATTTTTCTGGTGACTCCACCAGTATGTCCATCATAATAGCGAAATAACTTTATGCTATTACTTAGCATGTGTGCTGCAGACTTTGGCGCAACTTGTTTGATTTCATCTAAATTTGTGAGAATGTTATATTTTATTCCCATGTCGTCAAGCCAATCGCGTCTCAATATCGCCTTTTTGGTTACCTGATCGTAAAAGACCGAAACGATACAGCTGTCTCTATCTGATGTCAAAAAATCAGAATCGAATTTTAGCGAAATTGGTTCCGCCATGCAACCCATCCGTTCTTGTTCTTTTACGGCCCAATCGTACGCTTTTTTCTCAAGAATGTTTTTAGCCTCCTGAAACCTAATGTGCATAATAATCAAAGCTCACCCCCTTCTATAATTATCTTATTACATTATATCATAATAGAAAACATTTGTCAACTAATCGTAATAGCTCAGCACCTATGCAACAAAACTTGCTAAAAAATAAGGTAGCTCTTAAACTTATTTCTAGGAACTAACTAAAAACAAGGAGAACTACCTTATGGCTTATTATAGAGGCAAAGACATAGAAAAATCAAGAGGCAATGCGATAAAAGAGATAGTTTTAGAGAAAAGAAGTGTGTCGCAAGTAGCAAGAAGATACGGCAAGAGTAGATCAACCATTTATCGTTGGATAAGGAAATGGGTATCTCAACAAACAGTACTACTAGAAAATCCTGGTAGACCATCTAGATCATTAGGGAAAGTGTTCAGATGGACAAATGTAAAATGGGATATCCCTACACTCAGTTCAGCTCCAAAAACACACCCTAATGCGTTAGATAGTAAAATAACAACAGCAATTATGCACATAAGAAGGCAAAAATATGAGTGTGCCGAGATAATCCAATATAGGCTAGAAAAAGAAGGCATAATTGTTAGTTTATCGTCAATAAAGCGAACAATTAAGCGAAATGAACTTTGGCGTAAGAAACGTAAATATCGCTGGAATGAAAAAAGGCCTTTACCAACCGCACCAGGTGAGCTTGTACAAACAGATACAGTTCACTATGTAAATCCTTTGAATCATTCTAAAATGTATATCTACACTGTAATAGATCTGCATACAAGAATGGCTTATGCAAGAATTTCTTCAAATCTAACTGAAAAAGGAGCAGCAAAAACTATCTTTGAAGCTCAAAGATTTATGGGTTTTCCTTTTAAAATGGTACAAAGTGATAATGGTGCAGAATTCCAAACTCATTTTCAGGGTTGGCTTAATAATAAAGGGATAAAAACTAGACACTCCAGAGTTAGGCATCCCAATGACGATGCTCATATTGAGAGATTTAATCGGACATTAAGAAAAGAATGTATTGGCCAATACAATCCAAATAAGAAAATAGATTTTATAGAACGCAAGCTTAATCGCTTCATAAGTTACTACAATTATGATAGAATCCATTTAGGAATAGGTTTAAAAACTCCTTATGAAGTGTTGCAAAGGTGTTGAACCTTATACGCTAATGCAATTTATCCCCGAGTTCGATAAAAGTTATTTCTAAAAAATAGAGTATTTATCATAAATAGTTCTTTATGTTATTATTAGACTCTGTATCACCTTCGTCGTCGAGGATGTAAAATAAATCAGACAAGCATGCCCGAAAGTAGCTTCTTTAGTATTCAGTCGGGGCTTTTTGCTATGGCAAGAGAAAATGTTTTTATTTTCTGGCGGGGCGGGCGGGGGCGCCCCGCCAGAAAGCGAGTTCGGATTTAGGATTTTAGCAGGCTAGGCGGGGGTAGCCTGCGAAAATCCAATCTATTTATCATAAGTAGTAAAATAAGTTCGAGCGGAATTATAAAACCGCACCATCATTAGAACTATAATGCGCCATCCTGGTGTTTTTTTGTGCTCGTTTACCCATCAACGGTTTATGAACATATAGCATTAATAAATAATAAGAACTATAATTGAACTTTGGTATTATGGTTATAATATAATAATTTTGAAAAGAAGGCTATATCTGAAAACTGCCAGTAGCATCACGATTAATATTAGGCGCTTTATTTCTTTCCGAGAAAAGCTCCACTTTGCCTAGACCAAAGTTTTGCGTATTCCTTGCCGGTCTTTAGAAGTTCATGATGCGAACCGCGTTCCACGATCTTGCCGGACTTCAAGACAACAATCTCGTCCAGTCCAGCGATCGTAGATAACCTGTGGGCTACAACAATTGAGGTTCGCCCTTTCATCAAATTCGCCAGGGCTCCTTGAATCTGGCTCTCGGATTCAGAATCTAGCGCCGAAGTGGCCTCGTCAAGGATTAAAATCGGAGCATTCTTTAGTATTGCTCTCGCAATCACAATACGTTGCCTCTGTCCGCCAGATAGCTTCACACCTCTTTCCCCTACCAAAGTATCGTAGCCGTCAGGCAATTCCTTGATAAACTCATCGGCATTCGCCAACTTAGCCGCGCGCAAAACTTCCTCACGCGTTGCTCCAGTTTTTCCATAGGCGATATTTTCATAAATTGAACGATGGAATAGCGATGATTCTTGCGGGACGTAAGCAATTGACTCACGCAAACTCTTTTGTGTTACATCGCGAATATCCTGTCCGTCAATATAAATTGCCCCAGCTGAAACATCATCAAATCTAAGCAGAAGCTTTGTTAAAGTAGACTTGCCCGAACCAGATATACCAACCAGACCAACAGTCCTCCCAGCCGGGATGTCTAGATTAAAATCATGAAACAGCGCATCTTTCTGCTTTTTGTGATAAAACGTCATGTGCGAGACGTTGATTTCGGCCTTCGAAATTTCAAGAGGCTTATCAGTTTTGTCGTCGATAATCAGAGGTAAATCCAGTATTCCAACCATTTCTTTTGCGTCGCCAAATGATCGGTTGATGACTCTTAGAATGTGATTGATAGTCCACACATTAGAGAGTAGTGAGTTAGATAAGGAATACAAAAATACAATGTTCGCGATCGTTAACCCAAACCACGAGTGACTCATGATAATTAGGATAAGGAGACCGATAAACGTGGTAAGGTTTACGACATTCATCGACATATTTCTAAAAAACGAAATCTTTGCAGTCTGGAAAGTCGCTTTTTTGGTTCGCGCCGTTGAGGCTGCAAATCTGGAAGCTTCAATGTTTTCTCTTGCATAAGACTTTACGGACATCTCATTTGTGACTGCATCGGCGAGTTGCCCAGTTTGTTTGTTTTCGGCATCTGCAAGTTGCTCGTCGAATCTACGGGTTTTGTAATAGGTAGCAACTGCGATTATCATGTAAACTATAATATATAAGAGCAAAATTGCCGCAAAAGGCGCACAAATTACTGCCGCCACCGCGATCGAGAATATTGCGGTAAGGATTAGTGGATAAATATCCCAGACAAAATTCGATTTTATACTAATAAATGCACTAGGTAACTTATTTGCCGCACTGGTAAGGGAGCCGGAAAAACGATCATTGTGAAACGTCATAGACTGATTAATCACAGCCTGAAAAGCGAGTTTTGATAAATATTCTCCGCCCAGAGCATCAAGTGACCAATCCAGCCAGTCGATTGCACGAATTACTCCAAGATTATTCGTTGCCGATGTTATAATTGCGAGTAAGAGTATCCCGACATAGTGTTCAAATTCAAAATCACCAGCAGATAGTTTTCCGAGAATCTCCGAGGTACAATATGGTACCACAATATTTGACAGAAAAATCCAAGCAGGCACTAATAAGAGTATTAATGTCACTCTAATTTTATGTTGTTTTAGTGCCTGCCAGAAATAATAAAAAGTTCTTTTGATGTTCCCTGTTTTTGCCATAACTATATTATGGCACGATTATTTATCCCAGTCAAATCCTTCGCCGTAGTGACCGTATTCGGCACTTTTTTCATAGATTGGGCGTTTCAAATCTAAATACTTAATAATTCCGCGTGGTGTCAAATCATAACCCTCAATTTCTTCAGGTTTACCATCAATAATCACTGTTTTTTCGAGCGGTTCCGCGTAGCCGATCGCGTAGGCTAATCTTACCAAAACTTCGTGTGCTTTGCGTTTGCGAAGATAATCTACCGCAATGCGTCGTGCTATATAAGCCGCTGAGCGGTCAACCTTGGACGGATCTTTGCCAGAATAGCAGCCGCCACCGATTGCTACGCGTGGGCCGTAGTTGTCTACGATTAGTTTACGGCCGGTAAGTCCAGTGTCTGCGTCAAATCCACCCTGGTTCCAGTCGCCGGCTGGGTTTAGGTGTAATTCTAGTTTACCCTCTAGTTTTTCCTTGGTGATAAACTCGCGCACTAATTTTTCTAGTTCATCATGCGACACATTCTGAAAGCTCGCCACGATAGAGTCGATCGAGCCATCCGGCGCGATGGTGACCTGAGTCTTGCCATCATACGGATGTTTGTCATAAATAAATTGGTTCAAACGGCGAGCTAGTACCACCTCGCGTGGTAGTAGTTCGGGTGTTTCGTCGCAGGCATAGCCAATCATAATTCCTTGGTCGCCTGCGCCACCGGTATCGACACCTTGGGCAATTTCTGGTGATTGTTTGACAATCTTGGTGTGTACTTCGATATCGTCACCCGCAATTCGATGAACGATAGCCGGAACGTCAATATCGTCAGCCTTTGATGTAATCTCGCCCGTCACAAACACTACACCGTGCCCGCCACAAGCTTCCGCCGCGACCCTTGCATCTGGGTCGGCAGTGAGATAAGCGTCCAAAATCGCATCGCTGATTCTGTCGCATAATTTGTCTGGATGTTTTGGAGAAACACTCTCCGCAGTTCTGTAGAACATATCTTTCCTTTCTTGGCCGGAATTACCACCTTGGCTTTGCTAGGTTGGTAGGGGGTCACCGGGCCGGTCCCTCACCCCTTCTTGATATTAAATTGTTAATACACCTTATTGTATCGCATTCTATTTATATCCGCAAGTGTTTAATTATTATTTCATAATTGATGAAAAAAACTCTACAATTCGTTTAATTCGTTTAGAAATTACGATTTCCTCCCGGTTTTTTAACATCACTTCGGACATCGTTTGGATACGTTCAGGGTGTTCTAATAAATTATTTAAAGCCTCGGCCATTTTTTCTGGAGTTTCACTGTTAGATAATACATAACTACCTAATGGCACGATTTCTTTCATATCAGGATCACAAATAAACACCGGCACACCGTTCGCTTCGGCCTCAACTAATGTCAAAGGATAATCATCAAAATTATATGATGCCAATATGTCTAAATGTGAGTTTTTAATAGCGGATTGGACTTTTTTAAAGTCGGTGTCGCCATAAAAACAAACGTTAAGGTGATTATTCCTAGCAAATCTTTCCGCGCGTTTTAAATCTGGGCCACCACCATATACATCAAGGCGGTATTTTTTGTTAACTTTTTTCAAAGCTTCCAAAAACGGCATAATACGTTTTTCGCCAGATACGCGAGAGTGCCAAATCATCCTGACTGCGTCTCCAGGTCTCAATTGTTTTAGCGACGGATTTTGCGGAAAATTCTCATCCGGATAACCATTCGGAAAAACCTTGATGGATTTTTGTACACCATAGTGTTTTAATTTTTTGGCAAAATGGTTTGACGGCGATATTACTTGGTCTGCAAAGTTTGCATGGTTTACCATTAAGGTCCACATCTTGGCCTTAGCGGTAGTGTCAGCAAGATACTGGTCTTTTTTTACCTTCGTTTCGTGTGGTAAATACAAAGAATGAGACCAATTCAAAAATATCGCAACAAGAGTTCTTAGACCAAATGGAATGATGGCCGCCTCTCCCATATCTTCACGACCATGCATCACTTGCACACTGGGTATTTTTAGACTTTTAGCGAGTCTTAATCCCGCGATACTACATCCCGCCTCGTAATGTACATAAAAAATATCAAAATCTTTTATCTCAGGATGATTTTCTAAAAGCCACTTCTCGACAATTTTTGGGCGGTGGGCCACTGGTGCCATCCTGCGAAAAAGAATCTTGCAACTTGGCACTTGAAAAATGTTTTGGCGGGCTAATTTTTTTAATTCCTCAGTATTTTTAAAAAAGCCACTACTAAAAATATACACGGTGTGGCCCAAGCGTTCAAGCTCGGCCTTTTGCGTGTTGATAGTCGTCGTAATTCCACCAGTCAAATCAAGATAGCAGTCCGAAAAAATGGCAATTTTCATACCTATATTATACTACATCTTATGATAAAATATCCTTATGAGGTACTTAGCCGACCTACTTACCCTGACTAGATTTATCTTGTCTATAGTTCTCCTAGTTTTAGCTTTTGCTGGAGGTTCCGCCGAGTGTGCCTTTGTCATCTTTTTAATTGCCGAACTGACCGATGCTTTTGATGGTACTTGTGCTCGCAAATGGCCTTTTCCCAAGAATAAAACACCCAAATACCGTAAATATGCCGCAAAATATGATATGCTTGCCGACGTACTGCTCTGTGGGGCGCAAATCTTATTTGTAATTAACCAAATCAATCAGCCGGTTGGTCTAGCTATCGCTGTGTATTATATTGTTTCGAGTGTTGGTGGAGACCTTTTGTTTTATGGCAAACTTCTTGGTCACCCTGATGATTGTTCTAAAAAATCCCTTGTCTATAAAAATTTCTCGCTCGCCAAAAAGCTCCTGCTTATTCGTCGCTATTTGTATGCTTTTTGCCTCGGGTTGGTTAATGCCATTATTTTGTTTGCTACCAACTGGCCTATCGTCGTAAAAGTTGCCCTAGTTGTTTTTGGTCTTTTAATTTATCTTTTCACTTGGTTTTTCTTGAGTCAGCGCCGCAAAAATATCTCTCGTGATGCGGTAGATGTCGAGAAGGCCTTAACCAAAAAAGCCAAAAAATAGTTTTAAGTTTTACTAAAAATTGCCGCAACAACTGCCTTTATAAAAGTATTTGGGTTATACAAATTTAGTGCCATTATTTTAGCAGCCAATTCACCGTTCCACATAGTAAATGGCATATAACCAGATTCATTCAAAGCTAGAGCCTTAACATTTCCGTTTTCAGCAATTAAAATCTGTTCGTTGTGCAGAGTGATGATTTTGGCCGGATAACTTAGGGTAAATTTATGAAGCACGTCCGCCACTTGCATTAAAGATTGTGAAATAAGTAGCATCTTAGGATAATAAACCGCCCCGAGTATTTTTGCTAGCTGCGTTACCGAAGCAAAAATAATCAAGTTTTCGTTCATGAGTATTTTGTCAGTTGTCACATCCGCCAGTACGTCCACCGCATCCCTGGTAACCAAAGTCATTTTGCTAGAAGTTTCCAGTGCGCTGCCTAGAGCTTTTTTTGTAACGTTGTTTTTGGACAAATCACCAAGTAGCAAATTAAAATCCGCTGAATTAAAAATATTGATTAATTCTTGGCTCTCGTCAAAGGAACCAGAATCTGTTGCTGGCAAAAACATAAAATTATCCAAATTCGGCAACTTAGTTTTTAGACTATCAGGTAAGACCACGTTAATCAGCTCAATCGGATATTTTTCCGCTAAAAATTCTGCCACTTTTATTTCGGTTTTAAAATTTTGTTCATTCCCGCCAATAATATTAACAATGCCCTGCTTTCGCTCCGGAATATTCCATACCAAATCTTCGGCCGGATTATTTTCAATTTTCTCAAAAAACTCCATCTAAAACTCCAGTTCTATTGAAATTGGGCAGTGGTCAGAACCTTGATAATGCTCGTAAATCTCTGCCGATTTTAAATTTTTCTGCAATTCTTTTGAGATAAAGAAATAATCAATTCTCCATCCTACATTATTTTCGCGCGCTTTGCCCCAGTGACTCCACCAAGTGTAGCGCACTTCTTCTGGATGTAAAAATCTAAAAGTGTCAACCAGACCAGCATTTACCAAGTTGCTAATTCCCTGTCTTTCTTCGTCTGTAAAACCAGCTGAATGATGGTTGGTTTTTGGTCTTGCTATATCAATTTCTTCATGCGCTGCATTGAAATCTCCGCACACTACTACTGGTTTAGTTTTTTCTAATTCCTTCAAGTACTTTAAAAATTCCGGGTCCCATAAATTTTTACGCAAATTTAATCTTTCTAAAGCATTTTTCGAATTTGGTGTATATACGTCCACCAAGTAAAAATTATCAAACTCGGCCATTAGTACTCTGCCTTCAACCAAAGGGTCGCCAAAATCATCCTTTAAAGATAGGTCGGTTGGTAAATCGTTTCTTATTGATAACGGTTTGATTTTGGTAAAAATCGCCGTTCCGGCATATCCGGGGCGATCAGCTGAATTCCACAATTCTTCATACTCAGGCAAATCAATTTCTGCTTGACCCTGCTTAGCCTTAGTTTCTTGTAAACATAAAATATCTGGCTGTTCGTTTGAAATAAAATCCTTTAGACTTCCTTTTCTAATTACCGCACGTAGTCCATTAACATTCCAGGAATAGATTTTCATGCATATCTCCCGCGCTCGATATCGCGTTTTTTGATAGTTTCACGTTTGTCATATTTTTTCTTACCTTTACCTACGGCAATGACTAATTTAATGTGACGTGAGCCACCTAGTAGTCTTACGGGGACAATGGTGGATCCAGCTACTTTTTCTCGCTCTAGTGCACTAATTTGTTTTTTGGTTGCAAGTAATTTAATGTTTCTTGCTGTATCGGCACCAATGGTAAGATTATTTAACCAAAGCTCAGAATTACGAATGGTCACAAAAGAACCTTTTAGTTGTACATGATGATCACGAATAGAACGCACTTCTATCCCAGATAAAACCATCCCCACAGTCAGTTCGTCGCCCAAAATATAATCGTACTTAGCCTTACGATTTACGGTCACCGAATCTGACACCTTTTGCTTTTTCATAATAACATTATATCATATACAGGGGTGTACTTGCGCTCTAGCGCACTTTAACCTTGTCTTCGCCCACCAAATCACGCAATTTATCTAGTAGCTCGTCAGATATATCTACTCTAAATGGCATCTTTAGAGGACGTTTCTTCTCCCCTTCTTTTAATACCAAAACTACTTCTTGTACACCTAGATAAATATCTGCTAATCTTCTTATGGCTGTTAAAATCTCTGTGTCATCTGCATTTTCTATTAAAACATATAATCTCTCTTTACGCGGGTCTTTTGGTGGCTCTTTCAAAACCCTAGGTGTATCATCCGTTTTCGGAAGATTGCTACGCGCTTCCTTAGTGCCATTACCTCTGTTATAGACTCTCTCTGCCGACGAACGCCTGCGCCTGTTGTTTGGCGCTGCCACGGGCGCTGCTAGTTTTGTGCCGGTGGATTGGTAAGACTCTAATACTTCATCCGATACCAACTCTACTGTTTCTGCCAGCAACTTTACATCCGTAGTGGGGTTACCGTCTTTATCTTTTGCATTTACCCTACCTCTTACTTTCACTACATTATCTACTATTAGCTTCCCACCACATTCAGCAAAAGTAGATGGAAAAACGATAAACTCTGCTTCGTCGGTTTTGTTTTCTATTTTGACGAAAGCCATTTTGTCATTCTTCTTCGTCAGAATCTCTCTTACCCCAGTAATAATTCCACCGATCGTCACTAATTTGCTGTCATTTTCTTCGCTTATCACATTCATTGGGTGGGTTTGCTCTTCAAAATAGGTATCGTATTTGTCTAGCGGGTGCGCCGACAAATATAACCCCATCAAATCCCGCTCCCACATTAACTGCTCTTTTTCCGGAAACTGCGTAGGCGCTTGCTTAATTTCTACCTCTGGTACTGCGCCGGCTTCGCCCATCATGCCAAAGAGATCTGTCTGCCCTGAACCTACATCTTTTTGGATTTTTGAGCCATAGGCTTGCACTGCTTCTAGATTAAATAAAAGATCAGACCTCGAGTAGCCAAAACTATCAAAAGCTCCGGTCTTGATCGCCGCCTCCCAGGATTTTTTATTAAACTTTCTCGAATCTACTCGTTTAGCAAAATCACACACGGATTTAAATGGCCCGTTGTTGTCTCTTTCTGGTATGACAATTTCTTCTACTAGGGATTTGCCCATATTTTTGATACCAGAAAGTCCAAATCTGATCGTATTTTCCCCACCTACGATGGCAAAATCACCAAATGATTGATTAATGTCGGGACCGAGGACTTTTAGCCCCATTTTTTTACATTCGGACATTTCGATGGCTAATCGGTCCGTCCAGCGCATATCTGCTGTCATTAGTGCCGCCATAAAAGCATCTGGATAATGCGCCTTAAGATATGCTGTCCAATATGCGATTAGGGCATAACATGCTGCGTGTGACTTATTAAAACAATAATTTGCAAATTCCAGGAGTTGTCCCCAAAAAGTTTCTGCAATTTCTTCCGTCGCGCCACCAACCTTTATCGCACCCTCAATAAACTGCGGTTTTACCTTTTTCATGAGGTCGATTTTTTTCTTACCTACAGCTTTTCGCAAAGTATCTGCCTGGCCACCGGTAAAACCACACCAAGTTCTGGATATCTGCATGAACTGCTCTTGGTAAATCAAAATTCCATAGGTGCTTTTAAGGGCTCCTTCTAGCCCGGGGTGAAGATAAGTGATTTCTTCCTCGCCGTGTTTTCTTCGAATAAATGAATCAATAAATTGCATTGGTCCAGGACGGTACAAAGCCACCATCGCGATAATATCCTCAAAAGTTGAGGCCTTAAGATCTTTTAGATACCTTTTCATCCCGGCCGATTCTAACTGAAATACACCAGTCGTTTCTGCGCGCTGCAAAAGTGCGTAAGTTTCTGGGTCGTCTAGCGGCAGAGTAGACAAATTAATATCCTTGCCGTAGACTTTTCTCACCATCCTTAGAGCATTATTAATTACGGATAAGTTAGAAAGTCCCAAAAAGTCCATCTTAAGAAGCCCTAGCTCCTCAACCTGTCCCATCGGAAATTGTGCTGCAATAGGGCCTTTGGCCGAAACTTCCAAAGGTAAGAATTTTACCAAATCATCCGGCGCGATAATCACCCCGCAGGCATGCACACCGTGGTTCCTAATTGTCCCTTCGAGCCTGGAGGCAAAATCAATCACTTCTTTTGAGGTTGGGTTTGTTTCATATTCGTGTTTTAAATCTGGTACTTCCTTTATTGCGTCAGTAAGTTTTACATGGTGACCCTGTACCGGGTCTGGTACCATCTTTGCCAATCTGTCTGCTTCAGCATAAGGGACTTCGAGTACTCGTGCCACATCGCGTACGGCATTTTTTGCCATCATTTTACCAAAAGTCGCAATATTAGATACTCTTTTAAAGCCATATTTATTAGAACAATAATCAATTACTTCGTCTCGTCTGGTATCTTGGATGTCTGTATCGATATCTGGCATACTAATTCTG
The DNA here is from genome assembly GCA_045530815.1 of Candidatus Nanosyncoccus sp. Lineage (GTDB taxonomy): Bacteria > Patescibacteriota > Saccharimonadia > Saccharimonadales > Saccharimonadaceae > Nanosyncoccus. Next base: position 143,018 of record JAZSCU010000013.1, on the reverse strand, counting down.
TCTGGGTTCAAAAATCTTTCGAAAAGTAAATCATACTTCAAAGGGTCAAGTTCGGTAATACGTAGAGCATATGCCAAAATCGCCCCCGCCGCCGAGCCGCGCCCTGGTCCATAAACAATCCTCTGAGATTTCCCCCAGTTAATAAAGTCTTGCACGATCAAGAAATAGCCGTTATATCCCATTTTATCTACCACGGATAATTCATAGTCAATACGTGGCAAGATCTTATGCTCTTCATCTCGGTCTTTATCGATTTTTTCTAGAATTTTTCGGCATTCTTCTACTGTGAGATTGGTGGTATCCTCCAAGTCGTATCCACCGTATCGATAAACTAACCCTCGGAATACTAATTTATCTAAATAAGTTTTTTCATCTTCTCCATCCGGCACTGGGAATTTTGGAATTAAAATACGTCCAAGCTGCAAATCTACATCGCAACGCTCAGCGATTCGCTTGGTATTTAGCACTGCTTCCGGACAAGTATCCTCCCAGTGCTCGATAATCTCTTCTGCTGGAATCACATGCAGATCATAATCTCTTAAAGTCATTCTTTTTGTGTCGGACAAATTTGCTGCCGTGCCAATACATAGTAGCACCTCGTGAGCATCCTGATCCTCGTGTTTTAGATAATGCGCATCACAAGTTACTACTAACGGCAAGTTTAATTCATCCGCATGCGCCATCAACCAATCATTTACTTTTTTCTGCTCTTCGGAATGAGTGGAAGATTTAGGGTGTCCATGATCCTGCATTTCTAAGTAAAAACGATCTTTAAAAATATTGCGATACCAATCAATTAATGATAATGCTCTCTCATCGTCCCCTGCACGAATCGCTTCGGAAATTTCCGATCCCATACAACCAGACAAACATATAATTCCCTCGTTATATTTTTCTAGTTGTTCGTGGTCGGTGCGTGGTTTGTAGTATTTACCATTAATTTCCGCATTGCTCATGATACGGCAGAGATTTTCGAACCCCTTATTATTCATGGCGATTAGTGTAATATGGAAACGCTGTTTATCGTGCGCGGGGTCTTTATCGGTCATTTTGCGCGCCGCCACATATGCTTCTAGCCCAAGTACGGGTTTGATGCCTGCATCATTACATTCCTTATAAAGCTCCACCAGTCCGCTCATTGTGCCGTGGTCTGTTACTGCCACCGCCTCCATTCCATCTTCTTTGACAAAATTAACAAGCTCCGGAATTTTAGTCAATCCGTCTAGTAACGAGTAATGCGTGTGATTATGTAGATGTACAAAATCACTGTTCTTTAACTTCCTGGCCATCTTAATTAAATTATATCACGAAATCTCGTGGTGAGACTACGACAAAAATAGCCCCGCAGGGCTATTTTTAAGTTAATGAAATTATTTTTTCTTTTTGCTGGTCTTTTCTGATTTTTTCTTATTTTCGCTTGGTTTTTCTTCGGCCTTTTTGGCTTTTTCTGATTTTTCTTCTACCTCTTCCAACTTTTCTTCTACTTTTTCTAATTTTTCGGCCGCTTTTTTGGGTTCTTTTGCCTTATTGCAATTACAGTCATCTCCGCAATCGCAATTATTGCCGCCGTCTTCTTTGGCTTTGGTGGATACAAAACGCCCAGCAACTGCGCCAGCCACCGCTCCGATTAGAGCGCCTAGAAAAAACTTTCCTGCTCCTTTATTGTTGGCCATTTTTTCTCTCCTTTCTTTCCTTTATTTTTTCCTTTAATTTTGGGTTGACATAATTATCAACAAACATTTCCACAGTCCCACCAATAGAAGTCATACCTTTTACATTTGATACTATGCCGTTAGTATTTTCGGCGATATCCTTCCCTTCTGCCACGACTTCCTTGATCTCTTTGCTCAGTCCAATCATTTTGGCCATCACAATAATACCTAACACTAAAAATATGAATAGAGTTAAGCTTAGGATGGCGACTAAAATCCATTCTGCTACATTCATTTTTACTCCTTTCTTGTTATTTAATGTTCAGATACTATTTTTTTAACGTCTTCCGCGTAGTCGGTGTCGGACAATACATACTCTAGGTGTGCTAGGAAATAATTTTTAGGATCGCCAGTAGTAATCCATTTACCTTTGCTTTTTGCTACTATAACGTTGCCGATTTCTGCAAGTTTTGTAATTGCATCTACAGTCCAAAGTTCTCCGTCTAGACCGGTATTGGTTGGGATTAGAAAATCAAATACTTCTGGTGTTAATAAGTATCTACCATAGCTAGTCAAATTGCTTGGCGAAAGATCTGGAGTCTTAGGTTTTTCAACGATATGGGACAACGTACCGTTATCCTTCAGGGCAATCATTCCATATTTATTCCAGACTGACTCTGGCATTTCTTGGGCGGCAATCACGGCTTTGGCATCCGGGTTGCTAGCATAGGTCTCAATTAAGGTCTGTACGTCGCCTTGGCCCAGAATTAAATCGTCGCTATACAAAACCACAAAAGCCTGCTCGTCTTTGACAAATTCTTTGGCTGAGACTATTGGGGAGCCGTTGCCATAAGGTAAGTTAGGGTCCTGTTCAATTACGGTAATCTTTGGAAAATTCAAAACTTCTTCGACTGGTTTGAATCTTTCTGATTTACCCTGTTTGTCTAACAAACTCTTGACGTTTGTGGATGGATTATGAAAATAATCCTCGTAAATCTCCTTAGATTTGGTATTTGGGGTAGCAACAATAATTATTTCATCAATTCCGGCATCTCTACATTCTTCAACGCAAAGTTGCATCACTGGCTTTGCGCCAATCGGTATCATTGCTTTCGGTATAGTTTTTGTGATAGGCAGATAACGGCTTGCAAATCCCGCATCTGTAATAATTGCTTTCATAAGATCCTCCTTAAGTCTTAATTATACACTATTTTATGATAATAGAATAGACACAACTCATAAAATTTGATATCATAAAAGCATAAGTATAAACAGTAAAGGATTTTTATGGCTCATATTAATCGTAGATACATTGACAAACATTGGATAGTATTTATCATGCGCGGTATTCTCGCTGGTATTTTTGGTGGCTTGGCCCTCTTTGGCGGAGTCTATGATATGTCAAACATCGTTGCTATTATGAGTGTATTTCTATTAATTATGGGGGTAATTGATGCTGCCGGCGCACTTTATAGCTCCACCAAAAAACACGGTTGGATTAACGCAATAATCGATGCCTTAATTGATGTAGTTGCTGCGGTGTCTCTGTTATTCTTTGCGCACAACGACATCGTGTTTAGCTTACTGGTAATTTCTGTTTATACTATTATCTCTGGTCTTATCGACATTTTTCACGGTTTTCTCTCTACTGTCGACCCCACCGATCGTTTTATCCGGGTGTTAGCCGGTGTCTGTGGTTGTATCATTGGTATCGTCATCTTAAATGCAGGTGGATTTGAAATCTCTACCTTCATCCGCTTCTTTGGTGCATATATGATGATAGTGGGTATTACTAGCCTTATCTATGGTGTACACAACCGTTCACAAAACATCGAAGACAAAATCGCCAGAAGTCAATCTGCTCACAAAGTAGCAAAAAAATCTACTAAAAAACCAGCCAAAAAGACTACCAAGAAAAAATAACAATTTACACGTGTCGGATCTTTTTCCTAGCGGTTTCTACTAATTTGGTTTTTTGATAAGCAAAAGGCTTTAAGATTAAATCGTGCGCAGGCGTATAACGTAACTCTTCGCAACCAAACGAGCGTTTAAATTCCGACACACCATAAAATCTGTGCGATTTTTCATCTGGTTCAACAATTCCCCACAAGTTGTAGCGAATGCAACCACGTTTTCTGGCTTCTTCCATCGCTTTTAGGTGCAAAAGTGGTGCCGCTGAATATTTGGTGCCAAGCTCAGATGATACCCCGTAGTGATAGCTTGCCTCAGGACCATAAAAAATCATAAAATTTTGCGCCAAGATTTCCCCGTCTTTTTTGGCGGTATAGATTAAAACTTCAGCACCCTTTTTAAAAGCTTCAAATTGCTTGGTCAAAAAACTCGTTGAAAATGCTACGTATTTTTGCCTTTCGGAGTGTAATTTTTCTAGTTTACAAAACTCTTTAATGGATTCGTCGTCTGTGTCAGCAGATATTTCAATCTCATTTTTAGCGGCTTTTCGAAGTTTTCGACGGAACCCCTGTGATGCTCCGGCCAAAATTTCCTCCTCAGATTTTTTAAGGTCCAGAACCCCGGCAAATTCTACCGACAAATACATCGGAGCCTTTTTAAGCCCTAGGCTTTTCATCAAATCAAGCGATTTTTTTGATAACTCAAGTTGCGGCCGTACTCTTACGAATACGCATTTTTCCTTTAGTCCGCTAGCCTTTATATCGTTAAAGATTGCCTTGACGGTTTTTTTATCGGTATAATCCATGATTGGCCCACCGGCGATAGCCAGGTATTTTCCTCGTTTTGCTGTCTCTATCACTCCGGCATAGCAGGCCAAAATGTGCTGTTTTTCGTCTACTAAGGCCCGTCTTACTACCTCTTTACCTCTGGCACGGTGAAATTCGTAAAAATCCCAAGATTGCAAAAAATTAGTTTCTGGTCTATTTTTTACAAAATCATCCCAGACTGATTTTTTCTCTATATCTATAATTTCGGTTTTCATAGATGCCTCTTTTTCTTCCTAGCTTTTTCCACGATTAAGTCTTTTAAATACCCCAGTTTTGAAATAACTAGATCATGCGCTGGTATGTATTCCACTACTTCGCCACCAAAACCAGTCTTAAAAGTAGTAACACCGGCATAACGATGATTTGGTTGATTTTTAGGAGCGATTCCCCAAAGGTTAAATCTCTGATACCCTTCTTTTTTCAGGTCTTTCATGGCTTGCCAAAGCAAAGCATAGGCCCCTGGCATTTTTCTATTTAACTCTGTTGAGGCAGCCTCGTAGTAATCTCCCTCGTGCCCATCTTTGATAATTAAGCCGTACGCAATCACCGCTCCGTCCTCTGAAAGCGCGGTATAAATCTTGATATTATCTGAAAATGCTGTTCTTTCTGCTTCCAGTGTCAACATATTTGGCGGGATAAAGTTTTGTCTCTTGGCTGTCTCTGTTTGGGTTTTGTGAAAATCTTTAAAAATTGCCTCAGAGTTGCCAGAAATCACCTTTATGCCGAGTTTTTCGGACCTTCTTACCTCGTAGCGCGTTTGTCTCCTCATTCCAGCCAGGATTTCATCTTCAGACTTTTTTAAATCCATTATCACGGTATGTTCTGCCGCAAGGTGCATAGGAGACAGTTTTAACCCTAAATCCTTCATAAGGGCCAAATTTTCGCTTGTGGCGCGAAGTTGCGGTCTAATTCTAACAAAAACACACTTTTCTTTTATGGCTACTTTTCGGATTTTCTCGATAACTGTTTTTGCTAACTTCTTATCATGCCAATCTATCAATGGTCCACAAGGAATTTCAAGGTAACGTCCCCGTTTTGCGTCTCTTACTATCATCAGCGCATGCCCTTTTCCGCTGAAATCCTCAACAATTGTCTTAAAACCTAATATCTCGTTCATTTTTTGGTAAGAGGGGGACTGCAAAAAATTAGCTTCGTTAAATAATTTACAAATATTTTGCCAGTTTTTATCTGCTATCTTTTTATCGGCTTGACTGCTCATTTTTCATCCTCCACCAAGTTGTCTTTTACTAGTTTGCGTGCTGGGGCAAGTCCTGAGGCGCTGTAATAGCTAGGGAAATTGATGATATGCTTTGCAACGAATACCGCCTCTTTGCATTTACTTTCTGGGAAATGCGCTTTCCTATAATATCTCTCTGGCGAAACCGGCCTTTCGTACCAAAAGCCACTAAAATAGTAGCCATTTCTAGCTAATTCTTTCAAAACCCCATCTCTATTGGTTACCAGATAGTGATCCCTTATCGGTCTTCTTTTTAGTTTGTCTTTATTTTTTAGTTGGATCAGAGCTAATTTAGCCTGAAAATCACTCAGTTTTACCCTTCTATAATCAATCACATCGTCAGCAGAACGCCTCACCCAGCCAATTTTGACCAAAATTCGCATAAAAATGCCGTGTAGGCCAATATAAGACAGTTTGCGGTAAATTAGCCCAAAAGTGGGGTAATACCGCGCTCTTAAAACATCTGCCCGTTCTGGCTCTTTTTTGGGTATTGATACTGGTAACATCCTTGAATTACGAAATACCACTGCGCCACCGTTAATTACATCGATTGATTTCTCTTTGCCGAAGGAAAATACCGCAATCTCCCCTACCTTACCTGCTTCTCTTCCATCAGGGTAAAATCTCCCTGTACAATGCGCCAAATCTTCAATTATTACTAGGTTGTGTTTTTTGGCAAAAGCCTCAATTTTTCTCATGTCCACCATATTTCCTAGGGTATTTTGCACAATGATTGCCCAAGTGTCATCCGTAATAGCCTTCTCGAGGGTTTCTGGTGTAAAATTTAGAGTGTCCCTATTTATATCTGCAAAAACCGGCTCCATTCCGGCCCCCTTTACTCCTTGGAGCACCGCATAGCAGGTAAAGCCATTAATAATTACCCCAGATTTTTTGGTAGGAAGACAGAGAAAACTATGGTAGTATTTAAGCCCTGCGGCAATCGCTGAACGCCCATTTCTTGTCACTATTACCTGTTCCCCGCCATATTCGTTTGCTAGATATTCATATAGTTTTGAAGTATCCTCATCACTACCATGCGTTTTTCTTTGCATGATCCTCTGTTCTTTACTATATCCTGCTGCCGTACCTAAAAAGTAATGCTTCACTTCTTTATCCTCTTAATCAGCGTTGTTAGTGCCCGGGCTAACTCGTCTGGGTTCGAGATATATGGAGCATGAGTCCAATTTGCGTAAAATTTTAGCTCTGCGTTAGGTAATTTTTCGTACATTGCTGTAGCCTGTCTAGGCGGTGTAGTGGTGTCTTTTTTACCCCAGAGGATAAAAGTAGGAGTGTTCACTTTTTTAAAATCAAGTTCTTTGTCAGATTCTAGCATATTTGTTAGAGTCTGTTTCATGTTGTCTGGAGCCTTGGAATAATCGGAAGAACCAGTAATTTTATGGAAAATCTTATCTATAATTGGCACCTTTTTTAATGGTTTTCCAATTTTTGCTACCCTTTCAACTATTTTTTTGCGTATAGATGGCTCATACACCCCAGCCGCATCAAGCAAAATCAATTGTTTTAATTTTTCGGGTTTTTGCGAACAGAGATTGAGCAAAATCCTACCCCCGTTTGAATGACCAAGCGCTACCGCTCCATTCGGGATATTTTTGTCTGCCCATTTCATATAATCATACATGGTAAAAACTTTATCCGAAGATTCGGTTAAGCCTGGCACCTTCAACATCTTTACACTGATCCCGTTTTCCCTCAAAAGTTCCAAAGTTTTCTTCCAGGGCTCTACCGTATAAGTCCAACCGTGAATGATGTATAGATCTACCATTATTTTCTTCCCTCCATTAATCTAACCCCCAACTTTTACGCCGATTGACGGCTGCTTTTTCGCGTCGGCAAAGCTTTTTTGCATCTTTTGGATTGGCTAACAACTTTTCAATAATCCATTCAAGGTATTGGCTCCCCTTAAAGATTAATGTTTCTTTGCCGGTAATTCGTTTCTCAATATATTCCAATGCTTTCCTCGGGTCCGTGGTTGCTACCGCTGATACTCCCAGCTTTTTTAGCTCTGGTGCAGTGTATTTTTTGGTTCTTCGCCCTACCAGAATGACTTTTTCTGGCTTAACCTCGGCAATCATCTTAGCCAGTTTCTTATGTTCTTCTTCTTCTAACGACCCCTGATCTACGATGTCGCCAATCACTAACCATTTTCTGTCCGCGTGAATTCTTTTTGCCATATCTAGTACCGAAGTCATCGAAATCATATGGGCATTGTAGCTACTATCTACAATGTCTACCCCTTTTACACCCTTAAAGTACGAGCTACGCCCTGGAGCAATTTTGACCTCTGTAAAATCAGGGTTAAATTTGAGCTTGAGGTATTTCATCAAATCTTGCACCACTAACAGATTAAAGGCAATATCCTTTGGTTCTGGGTGGTTAAAATGAAAAGTCGTGTCACCATAAGTAAAATCAGTTGAATCCGGGTAAACTACGTACTTTTTTACCTCGGATTTTTTAATTGCTACTACCTTAGCAGAAATACCTTTTGTGGCATCCACCATTATTTTTGAGTCTGCATCGATATAGACCCTTTCAGAGGTGTTGGCCGGCAAATTGGCAAATTCCGCCACGATTGCCTCGCTCACATTCTCAAAATTACCATTTTCTACCTCTTTTTCAAATTGTACAGCATGAGATAAACCAATAGACACCCAAATAGTCACCTCTGGTTTGAGCCACTCTGCTAGAAATTCCGCCTCGTGTGGACGTTCGCCGTCAATCTCCACCACATAAAACTTCTCTTTATGTTTATAAAACCAGCCCCTAAAAGGCGCAGCAATAATTAGCCAAAACCAACGAAGTTTTGAACCTCTAATACCCTTTAGACCGAGCATATCAAAAGGTATTCCAAAAGCCGAATTTGCATCATGCGAAAAATGAGCCTTTTTCCCTATTTCGTGCTCCAGCATCATCATCATTGTAGTTTTACCGGCCGAACCAGTAATGGCGATGACCCGCGGGTTCCATCTTTTATAGGCTTTATTCGCGAAATGCCGGAAATACTTCGCTACAACGAAGTAAAAACGTTTCTTAAACTTAGAAAAACCCATACCCACAATTATACCACACATTACCTAAGTTTAGTTGGTTTAAATCCCCAACAAAAAACCGCCAGATTGGCGGTTTTTATTTGATGTTTTACATCCTGATTTCGGCATCTACCCCAGCTGGGAGTGAAAGATTTTGCAAACTTTCAATAGTCTTAGGAGTTGCATTTGCGATGTCGATCAAGCGCTTGTGTACTTTCATTTCGAATGCTTCACCGCCGGTCTTGTATACGTGTGGCGATTTAACCACAGTAAAAGATGAACGTTTGGTAGGTAGAGGAATAGGTCCGCTCACACTTGCACCAGTTCTGATTGCTGTGTCGACAATTTGTCTCGCACTCTGATCAATTACGCGGTGATCATAGGCTTTGAGACGGATGCGGATTTTGAGTCCTTCTTGCTTTTTTGCTTCTGCCATTTATTTCCTTTCTTGCCTGATAACCTCCAAGACACGAGTTTTTCAGGCTTGATATTAACATTATTATAAGTCCATTATACAACAAAAATCTCCATCTGTAAAGATGGAGATTTTTAGGTGATCCTATAGATTATTTAATAACCTTGGTGATCACACCGGAACCTACGGTTCTACCGCCTTCACGAATAGCGAAACGATCTTGTTCGTTCATAGCTACTGGTGCAAGGAGTTTAACCTTGAAGGTTACCTGGTCGCCAGGCATCACGATTTCCTTATCAGCAGGAAGTTCTACCTCACCAGTTACATCGGTGGTGCGGAAGTAGAATTGTGGTTTGTAACCCTTGGAGAATGGAGTGTGGCGGCCGCCTTCCTCTTTCTTCAAGATGTAAACCTCAGCCTCAAATTCGGTGTGTGGGGTGATCGTGCCAGGAGCAGCGATAACTTGACCACGCTCGATTTGGTCACGCTCGATACCACGGAGAAGAAGCCCAGCATTGTCGCCAGCTTGACCTTGATCCAAAGTCTTGTGGAAGGCTTCGATACCGGTAACGACTGATTTTTGAGTGTCTTTTAGACCAACGATTTCAACTTCGTCGTTGATTTTTACAACACCCTGCTCGATACGACCAGTAGCAACAGTACCACGACCTTTGATCGAGAAAACGTCCTCGATAGGCATTAGGAACGGCTTGTCGAGATCGTGTTCAGGGATATCAAAGTACTCATCCATAGCAGAAACGAGTTCCATGATAGCATCTTCGTTTTCTTTGTCACCCTCAAGAGCCTTAGTAGCAGAACCCTTGATGATAGGAGCATTGTCACCATCAAAACCATATTTGTTAAGAAGGTCACGAACATCCATCTCAACTAGCTCAACTAGTTCAGGGTCAGCGAGATCCATTTTGTTTAGGAAAACAATGATCTTAGGTACGTTTACCTGGTGAGCAAGAAGTACGTGCTCACGAGTCTGTGGCAAAGGACCATCATTCGCAGCAACTACGAGGATAGCACCATCTACCTGTGCAGCACCGGTAATCATGTTTTTAATGTAGTCAGCGTGACCAGGCATATCTACGTGTGCATAGTGACGCTTTTCAGATTCGTACTCCTGGTGAGAAGTAGCGATGGTAATACCACGAGCCTTTTCCTCAGGGGCATTATCGATCTGATCGTAAGCAACTGCCTTGTTAACCTCAGAAGGCAAGCGCTTTGCGAGTACGTTAGTAATCGCAGCTGTTAAAGTGGTTTTACCATGGTCAACGTGACCCATGGTACCGACATTAATATGCGGTTTGGAACGGTCAAAATTCGCCATTCAATCTCCTTTTTATTATTACGTTTGGAGCGCTAATAAAAACCAGCTCCAAATCTCTACCTTACTATTTTAGCCTATTTTTCTTCAGTTGTAAAGGGCAAAATTTAAATCAAGGTCACCCACTAGATCTACTTAGGCTTTTACAAGGTTTTAAATAAAAAATAACCCCGGCAAATGAGCCGGGGTGGTATACTTTGCTCCCACCCTTAGGCGAAAGCGATTTTTTCGGCTCTTTCGAGCCAAGGATCAAATGACCCTTTTTTGAAGATTGCATCATAAGCAACCTTCGCTTCTCCAAAGCAGACTAAGTCTGTTTTGGAGAAAAGCATCTCGGTAGGGATACCCCTACCTTTCCCTGCTTTAAGCAGGGCATTTTTTGTTTTTTGGGACCTAATGGACCCAAAAAACTTTTTGTAAATAGTGGTGATGTCTTTCTCTATGGTTATATCACCAACTGTTTCGTCTTTGTATCTTAATAATACAAAGACACCGAAACTATGTTTTGGCGTACTAGGTACGCCAAAACGGACGTTAATCAGTTCCATTTTTATGTTTTTCAGTTTCATATTTTTATACCTCCCTTCTGAAAAACAAACATTAAACAACAAAGGGTCACACATTCTTTATTTCGACCCATCTTAGCTATTCTAGCATATTTTATTAAAATTGTCAATCTAAAAAATGGATTGTAAGATTATAAATCCAAAAATCTACCTTAAAGACTTTACAAAAATGACAATATATGATAGAATATATGTATTGCACTTTAATTTTAGATAATAAAGGTGATAGGGGGATAACATGGTCATCTCAACTCTGACAGATGTTTAACGACTTTTTTCAAAAAAATTCTCTTCAGCCCTAATGCCCTCTATCGCCTTTATTTATAAAAGAACTGGTGCGGGAGTTCCAAGATCTTCCGCTGTACTTATAAAGAACAAGCAATTTTTTAAACACTAATAAAGAGTTTAAACTTTGTTTGTTTGTAGTATACCTCCCAGCGACGCCCCGGCTATTTGGCCGGGGCAGTCTTTTTTAAAAAAGCGGCCCTAAGGCCGCATTTTTAATTGTTTAGTTTAAAGAGTGGCCGGCAAGGCATAGAAAAACTATTTTCTAATTCCATGACGGATGCTTCTTCATCAAGTTGTCCACTTATCAGTTTTTTAGCCGTCACTACCCCAATATTTGGCCAGACCACAAACACGTTAAGGCTACTTGAGATGCCGTAGTATGGGTTATGATACTTCAATGTAATAAAATTACCTCTTTGAGCGATTATCTCGCCCTCTATGGTAATGCTATTGCAGATCCCACTCAAAAATAGCCTCTATGATGACTCCTCTCGTTATAGTAATCTATAAATTCATCCCATTCCATATCTAGACACAATCCAGATGAATCGTCAAACAAATCATCTGCCTCTGTTATATCCCAGTAATCAAGAATGGGGATTTCTTCGCTATTCGCCAGAATCATTTCATTATAATCCGGGTGTATATCACCAAGCTCATAACGAGTGTCACCGTTAGTTATGATGTAGTTAGGGCCAAATTTAGCAATACTTGCTACTGCCACAAGCTGATTATCTAAATTCCCACAAACGGCAGCGCCATCTGTTTGAGAAAGAGCAACCCTTATACCGTATGGTGAATCAGGATCTAAATCAGCAAAAAACCAGTCATTAATAATGTGCTGCATATCCCCACCTCCTTCTATGCCTACTAATTATAATTATACTATATTCTTGCTATTTTTCAAAATTAGCATATTATTTGGGGTTTCGCGGGGTCTTAGAGTAATTCTTCCATATTTTTATTTTGGTTATGCTATAATGAAATCAATATTAACGAAAGGATAATATGGAAACAACATTAACAACTCTAACAGATATGGAGAAAGATGCCGTTGTCGCTGGCGGTGTGATTGGCGCGACGTTTGGGATAGTCGCTGTATGCACTCTCATCTTTTACATCGTCTCTATTATTGCCACCTGGAAGATTTTTAAAAAGGCTAATCAACCAGGATGGAAATGCCTTATTCCGATCTACAATCTCTACATCATGTATAAGATAGTTAACATGCGGGGTTGGTTCTGGGGTATTCTGTTAGTTTATATTATCCTCTGGATTACTATGTATTTTGACAAAACCGCCTACCTTCTTTACGAGAATGTCAATCCAGCCACTGTCAACTTTAGTGCCCATATCCCTACCGTTATTGCTCTTTGTGTCTCTGCCGTCGTACTGCTTATTGGCGAGATAATTTATGCTTGGCGCACCTCAAAAGCCTTTGGCCACGGTGTGGGTTATTTTATTGGTCTACTCTTTCTTCAACCTATCTTCTGGCTAATTCTTGGTTTCGATAAGTCCAAATATAGTAAAAAAGCTTTAAAAAAATAAAAAAACACCCCGAAAGAGGGTGTTTTTTGGCAGATTATTTTGAGTTTCTCTTTTCGATAATCTCTTGAGCTACGTTTGGTGGTACCTCCTCGTAGGCAAAGAGCTCCATCGAAGAAGCGGCACGCCCCTGAGTCATACCACGAAGGTCACCAGTGTAACCAAAGAGGTTGGCCAAAGGACAGAAGGCTTTAATAAGCTTAGCGCCACCGTTAAGATCTTCCATCTCATCAATGCGGCCACGGCGGGAGTTAATATCACCAATTACGTCACCCATGAATTCTTCTGGAGTGGTAATCTCAAGTTTCATCACAGGCTCAAGAAGAACTGGATTTGCTTTAGCGATACCCTCACGGGTGGCTAAGCTACCGGCAAGAGTAAAGGCGAGCTCAGAAGAGTCTACATCGTGGTAACTACCATCATAAAGGGTAGCCTTGATGTCTACTACTGGGTAGCCAGCAATTACGCCACCAGCCAAAGTGTCTTCCACACCTTTTTGAACTGGCTTTCTGTATTCCTGAGGCACCACACCACCTTTAATTTGATCGATAAACTCAAAGCCTTTCCCTGGTTCATTTGGCTCAAACTTGATCCATACGTCACCATACTGACCACGACCACCAGACTGCTTAATGTGCTTACCCTGAGCCTCAGCGGTACCACGAATGGTTTCACGGTAAGCAACTTGTGGAGCACCAGTGTTGGCTTCTACGTTATGTTCTCTTTTCAAACGGTCAATGATAATTTCAAGATGAAGCTCGCCCATGCCCGAAATAATAGTTTGTCCGGTCTCTTCATCAGTGTGAACGCGGAAGGTTGGATCTTCTTCGGCCATCTTAGAAAGACCAATACCCATTTTTTCTTGGTCGGCTTTGGTTTTTGGCTCTACGGCGATTGATACTGGTGGATCTGGGAATTCAATTGACTCCAGAAGAATCGGATGTGCTGGGCTACAAATCGTAGTACCAGTAGTCACATTCTTTAGACCTACCACCGCGGCAATATCGCCAGCACCGATCTCGTTAATATCCTTACGGTCATTAGCATGCATTCGTACCAAGCGACCAATACGTTCTTTGTCGCCAGTGGAAGCATTTAGAACAGTATCACCGGATTTGAGTTTACCAGCATAGACACGGATAAAGATTAGCTTACCTACAAATGGGTCGGTAGCAATCTTGAAGGCGAGAGCTGTAAGAGGTTCAGAGTTCTCAGCCTTGCGGACAATCTGATCGCCAGTTTTAGGATCAGTACCAACGGTTTGACCTTGATCACGGTCAAGTGGACTTGGAAGATAGTCGGTCATGAGGTCTAGGACCTTTTCTACGATTACACCACGACCATCACCACCAGTAACAAGGAAGAAATCACCGTCTAGGACGCGTTTACGTAGAGCTGCCTTTAGTTCATCTATGGTAATAGCATCTTCACCTTCGTTGAAATACTTATCCATCAATTTTTCGTCAGCCTGGACTGCTTCCTCTACGAGCATCGAACGAGCATTTTTGGCTTTTTCCTTCATATCTTCTGGAATTTCACCAACAGTTAATTCGTGATCGGCATAATCTTTGTAGGTGTAAGCTTTCATATCGATAAGGTCAACCACACCGCAGATATCTTTTTCAAAACCGATTGGGAGATGAATAGCTACTGCATTTTTAGAAAGACGCTTATGGATAGAATCTAGCGATTTGTAAAAGTCGCCACCAATCTGGTTGATTTTATTCACAAAGCAAATACGTGGCACACCATATTTGGTAGCTTGGCGCCAAACAGTTTCGGATTGGGCTTCTACACCCATTTTACCATCAAATACCACCACTGCGCCGTCAAGCACGCGAAGCGAGCGCTCCACCTCAGCGGTAAAGTCGATATGCCCTGGGGTATCAATAATGTTGATTTGATGATTTTTCCAATAAACTGTCACCGCAGCGGAAGTAATCGTAATACCACGTTCCTTTTCCTGCTCCATCCAGTCGGTGTCGGCACCACCAGTGCCACCCTTTACTAGGTCAATTTTGTGCTTTAGACCGGTGCGATACAAAATCGCCTCGCTGGTCGTAGTCTTCCCTGCGTCAATATGGGCAATAATCCCGATATTTCGCAACTTGTTTAGATCTTTTATTTCAGTAGCCATATGCTCCTTTATGATTTATTATTTATTATCTTTAGAGCTCCACGCTCAAAAAATATCACTGCTCTATATTCTATCATATTACTTTAAAAAATAAAAGGAAAATCTTATATTATATGTGCCCTAACTTTAGATTTTTGGCGAGGTTATATATATAAAAAACGCCGCTTACTATAAGCGACGTTTTCTTAAATAATTATTTTTTTAAAGAGGAGTTGCCCTCTTTTAGTGCCTTTTTTCTAATTGCTAGTTGGACTTCGTCCAATTCAATCTGCTTTTCGCAGACCTTCTCCCTATTAGAAGCATACGTTTCAATACTCTTAGTGTAATTAGTAACTACATCAGAATATTCATCGGCGAGCTTCCGGAGATTTTCCGTCAAGTCCAACATCTCATGACGAACATCGTCCATCACGACGATGTCGTCACACTCCATCGCCAGCTTCCTCATTTTTTTTGAGGATTCAGCGATCTCGTAACAGAGATAGCTGACGGAATTTGAGAGCTCTCTATAGTTTTGTTTTAAGCTCTCGCATTCCTTTTTTGAGCTGTCGATGTCGGCACAGAGGCCCTCTTCTCTTTCGAGGAGCTTAGGCATCGATAAGCTCTCGAAATCTTTATTTTGTTTCATTTTTATTCCCTCCTTCATAATGTTCTACCTTTTGACTAAAAAACGCCCACAAAAGGCTTATCTATGTAATTATAACATAAATCCACAGAAAATCAATAGCTAGTAATAGCTTAGCCCTATAACGAAAACCCTCTATAAAAATAGAAAAAAGCCCGCTAAAAGCGGGCATAAAATTTGATGAGATTAAACGGCTTAACCGCAAAACATCATCTGTACGGCTTCCCGTACATTCGGGGTCGGGACCCCATTATTGACTAAACCCAATCTGGCGAGCCTAGTCAATTCGTTCTCCCCGATTTCCATTGGGAAGAAATCAGTAGCCCCACAAATGAGGCTAAAAAAACAGTCGGGGTCATTTTTTAATAATTCCCCCAGAGCATCAAGCTCTTTCTGCTTTTGTGCTACCCCTTCTTTTGGGGCTTTTTTTAAAGCTATCATCTTATCACCTCCCTTCTTAAGATGCTTTAGCTTAAAGCACGTCCTTTGATTATAGCACAAAATTTTAAATTCGTCAACCAGTCTCCTATATTAAGTTATAAAGCACAGCACGGCCGGGGATAATAAATATATTTTTAAAAGCTTGACACAGCAAAGCATATGCGTTAAAATACTAACAAAGATAGTCATACAAAAACAGAAACAAAGGAAATAAAATGAATAAAGTATATAAAAAAAGAAAAGTAAGGCGCGCTATGAGCATCGTAGTTAGCCTAGCCCTTATAGCTAGCGGAGTCCTTTCGTTTGTCTATCAGGCAATGGCGATATCGCGCGCTCCAGCAAGCAATGAGAAAGTATATCAAACCAACCCATTTAGGGCAGAATTTTCTCGAGGAGTATTTTATAATTTTTATCAGGGCAAGCATGAGATTGTTGCCGGAACAGCCAGTGTGGGCCAATGTACTGGGGGAGAAGGCCTGTATTTTTGCGGTAATAACAGCTCGATCGATAATAATCAATACGTGGTTATAAAAAATGGCGCAATATATAATAATCAACTTCTTGATGTGCGTGAATACCCGGCGATTTCCGGAGCAACATCTGAAAACCAAGCCAAATGGGCCTATAGAGCCAATCTTGGCGCAGGTTCGCACATTCAGCTTGCAGTTATCTCAACTAACGGCTCATCGGAAGTAAGAGATATTACAGTGACACGTCAAATTAGATTCTACCTTGCTGGCACAAATACAGAAGTCTCCTTTAAGGGTGTAACTGGATTTAGCGACTTTGAGGAAGGAGAAGGATACCGGTTTGTCTCCGGTCTTGATCAGGCTTATGTTCTAAACCCTACAACCCTATCGAACGGCAATAATACGTGGATCGCAACCGAAACAACTCCTGGCCTAGATGAACGTTATGTTTTATGGGCGGAAGTTCATGCCGGACCGGGCTCCCCACTTGTGTTAGAATTTAAAATCCCAAAAATCGGTCGCGGTTCTAGAAACACTATGGCATCAAGGACTGTTTCACTAAATATTGACGGAAAAGTTAAAAGTACAGACGTCGTAATATTGTATGGTACATATGCCCCTTCCGAACCACAAGATTTGCCAGCTGGTACTGAATTTGATGGTTGGTATCTCGATGCTGCAATGACACAAAAAGCTCCGGATTCAATAACGGTTAATGAGAACAAGGTATTATACGGTAAAACCACTCAGGAACCAACTCCGGATAATATAAGTGTTACGACTTCAATAGAAAACGGGACCATTACTCCAAGTATTTCTAATATCGAAGAAGGCAAAGACGTTAAGATTGAATACAGCTGCAATGAAGGATATGTTTTAAATTCAATCAAGGTAGATAGTAAGGACCTAGACGATCTAAAATCTTACACCGATAATTACACCTTTAATAGTGTTGATAAATCTCATACCATCGCTGTAACATGTGCAGCATATCCAGGAAAAGTTGGTGCCCCAGATACAGGTGTCGTATCGTCAAATAGTATTGGCTCTTCAAACAATACTGTCCTGCCAATAATCATTTCAACTCTCGTAACGTCATCTGGTATAGCTCTACTGGTACACCACATTCGTCGTGAACGTATGATGCGCTTTGGTAAATAACCCTGTTTTTAAATAGCTATAGCCCCCTTGGTACATTACTAAACTCTAGTATGCTATCAAACTTTTTACCCATATATATTATTACGTGCTATAATTAACGTAACATTAATAAAGGAGGCTTTATGGCAAAAAATAAAACTGGCTTGGTTATAGGTATCGTCGTGGTGATAGCTGTAATCGCAATAGTTGTAGGGGTGATTGTCGCAAATAATAACAAAGGCGGAAACGGCGGTGAAACCGGTAGTGGTACTTCTCAAACCGATAGTTTGACTGCGGCAGATCTTACCAATGTTGACGAAAGTGTGGCTTTTGGCGAGTTTGATGCCATGCAAACATTATCAAAAAGCATCCAAAATGGTGAAAAAGTTGGCAAAGTAGTCAAAATTGACGGATTGGTGTCAAAACTAGGCTCTTCCTATAGTATCGTGCAAGCTAATACAGAAAACACCAAAAAAATCGGTACGAAATTCGTAATCGAAGGAGCTGCAGATGCCGATTATCCAAAGGATGGGGCTCACGTAGTTATAACTGGTAAAGTTGTTGAAGATTCACCAATGGTCTTTATCATTAAAACTATTCCAGCTATGATCGAAGTAAAATAGTTTAAAAAAGCGAGCCAAATGAGCTCGCTTTTTTAAGGTCTATTTTTAGTCTTGGTAAACCTAACTAAGTTTCTTTCGTAAAATATCTTGTACCGCGGACGGATTAGCCTTGCCGTGAGATTCTTTCATCACCTGGCCCACCAAAAATCCTAATACCTTTTCTTGCCCGGCTTTAAAATCTTCCTGCGCTTTAGCAGTTTCTGGTTTTTTTAGTACTGCATCTACGATCGCTTCTAGTGCTCCTAGATCATTTTCCTGGATTAGTCCCAGTTCCTTTGCAATATTCTTAGAACCTCGCTCTTTCATTTGTGGATCAAATAACCTTAAGAATACCTCTTTAGTAGCGGTAGATGATAACTCCTTTTTCTCATTCATCTCGGCTAATTCTGTTAAGTCTGCTGCGCTTGGTAAATCATTTAAGTATTCCGATGATTTTTCCTCAGCTAGTAGTACAGAAGCAAACAAATTAGAGATGTTTTTTACATACTTTTTGTCTATCTCGCTTAGCTTGCCCATCAAGCTTGGGTAGTCCAACAAGATTTCTAAAATATCCTCAGCAATTACTCCGCCGAATTTCTCACGGTAGTCCTCTGGCATTAACGGTAGTTTTGCCGATTCTTCAGCGACGAACTCAGCTGATAAATTAATCGGTGGAATATCTGGTTCTGGCATATAGCGGTAATCTTTGGCCTCTTCCTTGGAGCGCTGCCCAGTTGTTTGCCCAGTTGCATCATTCCAGCCACGGGTTTCCTGTACTACTTTTTCGCCTGCATCAAGTAACTTGGTTTGTCTCTTGATTTCATATTCTACCGCCCGTTCTACACTTCTAAATGAGTTGAGGTTTTTTATTTCTGCCCTTGTACCAAGCTCATCAGCCCCCTCCTCGGCCAGCGAAATATTTACATCAAAGCGCATATTGCCGTTATATAGGTCTCCGTTTGTCACACCGGCAAAACACATCAGCCGCCAGAGCTCTTTGCAGTAATCGTGCGCATCCTTTGCGGAGTGAATATCTGGCATCGAAACGATTTCGATAAGCGGTGTATCTACGCGGTTTAAATCTACTAATGAGTAGGTGTCAAAATGGGTTAATTTGCCTGCATCGCCTTCGAGGTGCGCATGTTCAATCCTCACTTTAGCGTTCGAAGGTAAATCTACATACCCCTCACCGATAATCGGTGCGTAAAACTGGGTGATTTGATATCCTTTTGGCGAATCTGGATAAAAATAGTGCTTACGGTCAAAACGCGATTTTAAGTTTATCTCGCAGTGCATGGCTCGCCCCGCTCGGATCGCAAACCTAATTGCCTCGCCGTTTAGCCTTGGCAACATCCCCGGCAAAGCATAATCTACCGGCGATACACAAGAATTTGGCTCTTTGCCCCTGGCATCGTTATCTACTTCTGAAAACAGTTTTGTCTTAGTGCAAAGCTGTACGTGGCACTCAATCCCAATTGTCGGTGTATATTTACTCATATTGCTCCTAAATCCTTTAACGCTTGTTTGTAAATTATCAAAGCATTTTGCGCTTGCTTATACGAAATTTCAAAATCACTCTCGTGGGCAATGGCATTCCTTAATTTATGTGCGCGCCAAACTGCATTGAGATTCGAAAAACGTCCACCGGCTCGTTTTAGTCTGTCCCCCATAGTTTTGCCTGGAGTCCCCATTTCTATAAGAGCTTTATCGAGCAACTTATCGCCCTCAATTACTGTTACGGTAAAAGTAGCGGGGTTGTCTTGTTTTAGCTTATTTTCGATCGATAGAAAACGCGATTGATATGCCTCAATATTAAAATGGTAACCACGTTTGCCGGTTAGAAGTATTGCCACAAATACCAAAACGGCGACAATGATGATAGCGATAATAAAAGTTACTACACCGCCATCCATTAGGAATCTCCTCTGTTACTATTGACAAAACCATAAATCTGTGGTATAATAGAAATATTAGTCATTTTCTTCTAACTCCTTAGCAAACCTAATTAAGTTCTTATCACTTCTGCGTGGTCCTACTAGTTGCAACCCCACCGGAAGTCCAGTTTTGGTTTTTCCGGCTGGAATCGCAAGGCCAGGTATACCTGCAAGGTTGGTTGAAACGGACATCATGTCTTCCATATACATAGCAACTGGATCGTTTACCTTTTCGCCAATTTTAAATGGCGGGTTTGGTGAAATCGGCATCAAGATATAATCTACTTTAGAAAAGGCTTTTTCATATTCTTCGATAATTAGTGTGCGCACTTTTGCTGCCTGCAAGAAATAAGCATCGTAAAAACCAGAGGAAAGTACAAAATTTCCGATCATAATCCGGCGTTTATTCTCTGGCATAAAACCTTCGTCACGGGTATTTTTATATAAATCGTTTAGATTGTCGGAGTTTTCTGAGCGAAAACCGTATCTGATACCATCATGACGTGAAAGATTTGAGGCAATCTCCGCCGGCACAATTACATAATATGCCGACAAAGCGTATTTGAGGCTTGGCATCTCAAGCTCTATAATTTCATACCCCTTCGATTTCAATAACTCAACTTTATGTTTTAACCCTTCCCTAATCTCAATATCAATTGAATCATTATCAAAATCTTTAACGATCCCGACGCGAATATGAGAATTAGATGATTTGAGACCGTCCGCGACAACGGGAGCGGTTTGAGCGCCGGAGCCCCGTGACGACAGGCGCGCAGGCGCGTGTTGAGAATCATCTAATTTCATATTCGCATCTGGATTATTATAATAATCAGGTAAAGTTGTCATATCTTTTGGATCTTGCCCCGAAGCAACAGACATCAAAAGATCTATATCGTCAGGTGTTTTGGCAAAAAACCCAACGCAATCCGTCGAAGAAGCCATCGCCACCACACCATATCGCGAGACTGTCCCATAAGTTGGTTTAAAGCCGTAAATGCCATTAAAGGCTGCTGGCTGCCTAATTGAGCCCCCCGTATCTGTACCAGTTGCAAATTCTACAATATCAAGCGCCACCGCCACTGCTGAGCCGCCGGATGATCCACCAGATACCCGTTCTTTGTCGTGCGAATTTAAAGTCGGTCCGTAGTAAGAATTTTCCGTAGAAGTACCATGCGCAAAGGCATCCATATTCACTCGCCCAAGCATGATTGCTCCTTCGGCTTCTAATTTAGCTACAGCCGTTGCGGTAATTGGTGAGGTAAAACCGCCCAAAATATGCGCAGCGGCAGTAGTTTCGCCCTCGGGTGTAAGGAAATTATCCTTAAGGGCATAAGGTACACCTGCTAATCTTCCCACCTTTTCGCCATTTTTGATCTTTTCATCAATTTCGCGAGCCTTTTTTAGTGCCCCTTCCTCGTTTAAAAAAGTAAAAATATTATAATCTTTAAAAAACTTGGCCTTATCAAGAGCATCTTTTACTAATCTTTCGGCAGTTACTTTTCTATTTGCGATTTTCATGATTTATAATACCTTCGGGACTTTAATTTGATGATCTTTTTCTTCTTTAGTTAGTGCCAGCAGTTGCTCGCGCGTTGCTTCCTGCTCTAAAACTACATCATCTCGCCAGATATTTTCCATTTCAAATACTTGATAAGTCGGCTCGACATTCTTTGTGTCAAGTTCACTAATCTGGGAAATATAATTTACAATTCCCTGTAAATCATGCCCAAGAGACTCAACCTCATCGTCCTTTAAGGACAACTCGGAAAGTTCAGCCAAATGCAAAATATCCTCGCGTTTTATATTCATACCACTATATATTATAGCACTTATTTTGCATTTCTAAAGAGTATTTTTTTGATGTATTTGAAAATTGGTTTAGCTTCTTTTAGCTCCAAGAAATAACTTGCAACAAGATAAGCAATAAATGAAATAGCAGCAATCAATAAGAATTTAGGAATAGTGCTAACGAGAGACGTATCCGTTGCCATCAAAGGAATAAATTTGGTCATCGAAAATGCCGCACAGCCGGCGATAACGGTAGCTAGTATCATTCTAAACATTGCACGCCAAAAACTTTTATCAAGCAACTCTCTTTTGGAGCGCTTTTGTAGTATATATAATAATATAATTATTTCTATTATGGCGCCGATTGACTGCGCAAAGCCCAATCCGTCCACTCCCCACCCCAAAAAGTAGAACCAGACCGACAAAACAATCGTCAGGCCAATGGCAAAGATTGAAACAATAAATGGAGTCTTCGTGTCCTGATAAGCATAAAAGCCTCTGGATGCAATATGGAATATTGACCTCGCAAAGATAGCAATACATAGAGTACCGAGGATAGAAGCGATTGTTCCGTTGCTATCACTACTACCAATATTAGAAATAAAGCTCGTAATATATCCCCGCGTAAAAAATGATATTACTGCAACAGGGAGGGCTATCCAAGTAATGGTCCTGAGTGCTTGTCTAAAAGTGTTATTAAATTCCTTTTTATCACCTGCACCTAGCTCTTCTGTTAGTTTAGGGAAAAAGGCTGTCGAAATCGCCACACCAATTAAATTAATTGGCATTTGGTGAAGCGCCGAAGCCTGGTTAAAGGAACGTACCGCACCAGCGCCCATTCTTGAAGACAAGTTTGTATTTACGATACCGTTTACATAATCAATTCCCTGGTCCAATGATCTTGCTGGTAGTAATTTCAAAATAGAACGAAAACCCTGATTTTTTCGATAAATTTTAAATTCGTAATCCATCCCTAGTCCAAAGAGCCCAATTAGAGACACGATAAGTTGTAATACTGCCCCAAGAATCACCCCAATTGCTACACCCATGATGCCACCTTCAAAAATCTGCACACCAAACAAATTAATTCCGCCAGTGAAGCAAGTGATACCAATAATAATGCCTATATTATATATAGCCGGCGCAAATGCGTAAAAAACAAACCTTCCTACAGCTTGCTGGATCGAAGTGATCACGGTAGCAATCGAAAACAAAAACGGATTAATCGCAATCACTCTAGTCATATTAATAGCAAGAATCATCCCAGATTCATCAAGACCAGGACTTACAATATAGCGGATTAAAGGGTCCGCAAAAACCATAATTAAAATACTGGTAATAAAAGTTACTATTGCAAGTAGATTTAATAAACTAGAAGAAAGTTCCCAAGCGGATTTCTTATTACCTGTGGCTAAACGTTGATTAAAAACAGGAATAAACGAAACCGCAAGAGCTCCACTTGTCAGAATAAAAAACATAAAATCCGGAATCGTGAAAGCGGCCGTATAAGCATCAATACCAGTTGGGTAAGTCCCTAAATAGTTAGAGTTTAATAAGCGGTCCCGAAAAAGTCCTAGAAGTGCCGAGACTAACGTTGAAGATGCCAAAACAATCGCCGCTGATTTTACCGACAATTTTGCATTAGCAAGCGCCACAACTGAACGAAACTTAAATCTCCGCATACATATTATATTGTAGCATAAAAGTTCTTCATAAATGCGCGGTTTAGCAAAAAACATAAAAATTGTAAAAAATCATAAAAAGTGAAAGTTTTAGTGTATAATATATATATGGCAAAGAAAAAATCTGAAATGATTTTGCCGTCATCCAAAAAATCGGCGAAATCCTCGAAGAAAACTAAGAAAACTGCGAAAAGTAATCTAAGTCTTTATTCTAGCTTGAGTTATAAGCACCGAGCTAAGAAAGAGGCCAATGCCAGAAGGCGAGCCGAAGAGTTAGCTAAGCTACCAAAAGATCCCGTCAAAAGATTTTTTGCGAGACTACATCCTAAGAGAGTCTTTAAATGGTGGTTTTCTTGGCGCGGCCAAAAAGCCATTCTGAAAGCAATAGCGGCCTTTATTTTAATTCTGATTATCTTTATTGGCGGTCTCTTCCTTTATTACAAAAAAGATCTTGATGCTATCCATCTTGATGAAATGTCAATCTCAGAAACTGTCAATACTTATCTCGACCGTAACGGAGTCGTGTTATGGAAAGACACTGGTAGTGATAATTATCGTTTAGTGGTAGATGCAGAAGAAATTTCCCCATATATGTATCAAGCTACTGTCGCGATCGAGGATAGGAACTTTTATAACCACCCGGGTGTGGATTTTGGTGCTTTAATTCGTGCCACTTTTTCCACATTGAGTGGTAAAGGTGTTCAGGGTGGTTCTACTTTGACCCAACAATTAATTAAGCAAGTTTATTTCTCAGATGAAGCACAAAGCGAAAACCGTGGTGGCCTAGCTCGTAAAATCAAAGAGTTGATTTTGGCGGTTGAGCTTGAAAAAATGTATTCTAAGGACCAAATCTTAACCATGTACCTAAATCAATCTCCTTACGGTGGACGTCGTAATGGTGTAGAGTCTGCTTCACAAACCTACTTTGGTAAATCTGCTAAAGAGTTAACTCTCGCGGAATCAGCTTTGCTTGCTTCAGTGCCAAATAACCCTGGTGTCTTTAACCCATATAACGAATATGGTCACGAGCAATTACTTTGGCGCCAACACTACACTCTAGATGTAATGGCGGAAATGGGGTACATCACTCAGGAAGAAGCAGATGCAGCAAAAGAAGTCGATGTTTTAAGCACGATCAAGCCAGAATCTAGCCAATATGCCGATATGCTAGCCCCACACTTTGTCTTAGAGGTTAAATCTCAGCTTGAAGATAAATATGGCATCCAGACTATGCGTGCTGGTGGTTGGACTATCACTACAACTCTAGATTATCGCGCACAACAAATTGCCGAAGAGGCCGTGGCGACTGGTTCCGACCTGTTTTATATTAATAGGTCCGACAACATTGCCCTAGCTTCACTTGATGTCGAAACATCTCAGGTTATTGCTATGGTTGGATCGATAGACTTTAATAATGCAGAATATGGTTCGTATAATGCTGCAAATGCTCTTCTCGAACCGGGCTCTACTATTAAGCCTATTCTAGATTACACACCGTTATTTATGCAACGCGAGGGTGTAAACTATGGTCCAGGCACTGTATTAAAAGATGAAAATATTGATAGGATATACTGTTCGGGTAATGCTAAATCTTGTATGCTCAGAAACTATACCGGCAGATTTTATGGTAACATCACTATCCGCCAAGCACTTTCAAACTCTTTGAATATTCCTGCGGTTAAAGCTCTCTATATCAATGGTATCGATAATTCACTCGAGATTGCTCATGCCTTAGGTGAAAAGTCCTACTGTGAAGGTAAAGAAAACTACGGTCTTTCCATTGCCATTGGTTCTGGCTGTAATGTCCGTCTTACCGAGCATGCCAATGCCTATGCCTCAATTTCTCGTGGTGGCTCATACAAAGATATCACCTATGTGTTAGAGCTCAAAAATAGCTCCGGCGACGTAATTGAAAGCTGGACCGATAGTGAAGGCGAACGCGTCGTAGATAATCAGGTTTCCTACATGATTTGGGATATTCTTCACGATCCAGCTGCTCGTGCTTCCCTAGTATGGGGTTCACAATCATATGCCTATGGGTTTGTTGTTCCTGGAGTAGAAACCGCCTCAAAGACCGGTACAACAACTACTACTAATTCCAATGAAACCAAAGATTCTCTCATGATTAGTGTTTCTTCTGCAATTTCTACGGTAGTTTGGAACGGCAACCATGACGGTTCTGGTCTGAGGAATTCTGATAACTCAATTGTTCGACGCGTGGTTAATAATTATATGGAAGGTGTCCATAAAAACGTTTATGCCGACGAGGGTAAGTGGCATTCTGGTGATACCCCGACAAAACCATCTGGTCTCCAAACCTTATCCGTCAATGGCAAAACTGATATCTGGCCAAGCTGGTTTAATGCCTCAAAGAACTCTGGTGTCGCTAGAGAAACTCTAGTCTTTAACCGCTATACTCATAGTCTAGCTTCTGATTGTACCCCAGAAGAATACAAGATTGAAGTTGAAGTAACTAAAATAACCGATCCAATGACTGGTAAAGACGTTTACAATATTCCAGAACCATATGATCGTGACACATCCGATACTTGTAATTACCAACCACCTAAATTAGCTCTATCCGTCAGCA
This sequence comes from Candidatus Nanosyncoccus sp., assembly GCA_045530815.1. Lineage (GTDB taxonomy): Bacteria > Patescibacteriota > Saccharimonadia > Saccharimonadales > Saccharimonadaceae > Nanosyncoccus. The sequence goes on along the minus strand of JAZSCU010000013.1, from coordinate 116,788 downwards.
GTAATAATGTTATTGCTACCGTCAGGAAAGGTACTTACGATATCGCTGGCTACACCCTCTATGTCAACGGGGTTGAGCAAGGTAGTGTTTCCCTTGGTCCAGACGGCTCGTTCTATGCCTTGAAGGGTACAGAAAAATCAGTCAAGCTCGTAATCTCAGACACAGCCGGCTATATGGTTTCAGAGGAAATGACTTTTACTCCAAGTAATAAAGAAAACAAAACACCTTAGTTAATTTATTTTACGAGTTTAGCAAAAATCATTTTGCCAGTGGGAGTCTCGTGGAATCTTACAAATTCCACTTCGACTTCTTTTCCCACTTGACGACTAGCATTATCTACTACTACCATCACCCCATCTTGAGTGTGACCTACACCTTGTTTTGGATTAGAACCTTTTTCAGTGATAATAATTTTCATTCTTTCACCAACTAAATATTCTGTTCTCACTGCTAAAGCTAGGATATTAATATTTAACACCTTGATTCCTTCTGCCTCGGCAACCTTCATAAGGTTATAATCCATCGTTAAGAGTTCCCCGTCATTTTCTTTAGCTACTTCAAGTAAGATTTCGTCAACTTTTTTCGTATCGGTTTTAAAGCTTTCAATCTCAGTGTTTACATCAATTACCCTCTCTAATTCTGATACTGCATTAAGTCCTGCTCTTGCCCGAGTGCGCTTAAGCTGGTCTTTGCTATCGGCCAAAAGTTGTAGTTCTAATAAAACATCTTTTAAAATTATAAAATCTCCAGTCACGAAACCAGTTTTTGCAAGATTTACTATCCTTCCATCAATAAGAGCGGAAGTGTCAACATATATTTTTCGCTTATCCGATTTAAATGGTTTAAATTTTTTTGCTAACAAAAAAGAAGTTTCGGCTAGTATTAATAAACACACTAACAAAATAACAAATTCCATAACTGAGATTATAACATATCTTCGCCATATTCTATAGCATGACGGTGATTCTTGGCCAAAATCTCACGATATTTTTCTACCAAATCATTTCGCCCTACAACCTTTGCAATATCTTCGGCCAAATCATATCTAGAAGCCATATTTTTTCTTAGCATTTCAAACGGTGTAGTAGTTGAACCCTCTTCGTTAAAACCATGTACTCGTAATCTTCCGCGTCTAGTATAATTTTCTAAAATATTTTCCAAAGTCTCGGGATAGCCATGGAAATTTGCCAAAATGGGCTTATCTTCGGTAAATAAATCTATGAATCTATCTTTACTTAATTTGTGATTGGTTGTGCCAATTCCGCGATAAGACAAAGCATTGATATAGACAAAGCGAATTTTAATCTCCGGCAAATCTTCTTTTAATATTTTGATCGCTTCTATTGTTTCGCGCGCTACCAAATCTCCGCAAGCAGTTAAAACAAAGTCTGGGTTATCATCGGAAATAAATTGATAAATTGAAGCTCCGCCATTTCTAAATTCAAAATTTGCGTGGTGTGAATCTATGTAGCGCGGCATAGGGACTTTATTGAATGTTGTAAGATTTACAACATCATTTGCTTTCAGCATAAAATTGAAGGTTTCCTCTGCCGCTACATCATCAATTGGAAAAATACAGTTAGCTAAGTTTGATGGCACAGACAGTAGGGTGGAAATTAATGCCGGTGATTGATGCGTAAAACCATTATGATCTTGTCGCCAACATGTTGAAGTAGATAATAAATTAACTGCAGGAAGTGGTCTACGCCAACCAACTTTTTTTGCTTGTTTAGTAAATTTCATTTGTTGTAAAATCTGTGAAGTAATAATCGGCAAAAATGCCTCATAGCTTCCCATCATAGCTTTTTCACCATTCATCAGGTGGCCTGTCATCACCGAAAATAGAACGTTTTCTGATAACATTTCAATAATTCTGCCGTTTTTGTCTTCTGGTAAATCCCAGGACTTTGTCTCAAACCCCCAACTTCTTTTTTCTACATCAAATACTGCATCCAATTTATTTGATGTTGTTTCGTCCGGAGAAAAGAAATAAAAATTCTGATCATTTTTGAGAGTTTCTTTTAGGAGTGCTCCGATTTTTTCGGCCGGCGAATATTCTTCGGTCCCCGGGTTTAATACTTTATCAATCATCAAATTATCCTCCCCTCATTATCAAATAATTCCATTGGCCTATAAGAGTTTAGCCATTGTTCTAACTTTTGCAATTCTTCCCTGTCGGTCTTAGGATTTTTTAAAGGGATTTGGTGAGCTTCGTGATAAAGGTTTGGACCGCCAAATCCTTTCATAGTTTTTAAAATATAAAAAGGTGCCTCGGCTCCACTATTTAATAGTTCCTGGAATTTTTCTGGATTTTCTCCATCAACAGTAATAGGATTAAAACCAAAACCTCTAATTAGTTCATTTAGTTCTCTTTCAGATCTTCTGGCGTAAATCGATGGCGCCGATATTTTATAACCATTTAAATGTAAAATTGGTATAACTTGTCCGTTTTGGTCACCGCTAAGTAAATCTTTTAAATTCAGAGAATCGATTGCTGTTGCGGTTTCGAGTTCGCCATCGCCAATTAAAACCGCCAAAGTTTTTTCGGGGTGCCCTAAACTTACTCCGTAAGCATTAGCAAGAGCATAACCTAGTTCCCCACCTTCGGTTATGACCGTAGGAGTAATTGGGCTGGCATGTGATGGAAAACCGTCCGGCCAAGAAAAGTTTTTGCAAATATATTCAATTCCTTGGATATCCATAGTAGCCTGCGGATCGATTTTCGAAAGCTCTCCGTCTAAAAACAAATTAGCTTGAAGTGCCGGAAAGCCGTGCCCTGGCCCTAAAACAAAACTAAAATCTGGGTTATCTTCAAAATGATTTTTTAAATTTGCGTAAGCCACATTTATACCGTGGCAAGTCCCCCAGTGTCCAAGCAACCTAGGTTTAATATCGTCAAAGGTTAAAGGTCTATTTAATAAAAAATTATCTTTTAAGAATAATTCAGCTACACATAAATAATCGCAAAGCCTAATTCGCTTTTTGATCTCTTCAATTTTAGCAATACCCACCGCGCTCATACTTATATTATACACCAATTTAAGTTACTTGCCATCGATAAAATCTTTAATTCGCTCAATCTCGTCGCGCAGCCTAGCCGCATGTTCAAATTCTAAGTTAGCTGCAGCTAGTTGCATTTCTGAGGTTAAGGATTTTATGAGTGCCGGTAATTCGTCTTTTGGTATGCGTTTAATATCTAATTTATTTTCTTTCTCTTTTTCTGGAATAATTGCTCTAAGTCCTACCGAAATATCTTTTTGTACTGAATGCGGTGTGATGCCGTGTTTATCGTTATATTCTTTTTGTATCTCGCGTCGGCGGTTTGTTTCGCTAATCGCTTTTTCCATACTTTCCGTCACGAAATTTGCATACATTATTACTTTACCTTCTTCGTGCCTTGCTGCTCGTCCAATCGTTTGGATCAAGGCCGATTCGGAACGTAAAAACCCTTCCTTGTCGGCATCTAGAATCGCTACAAGCGATACCTCGGGGAGATCCAGCCCTTCACGTAGTAGATTGATCCCTACAAGCACATCATAAACACCAGCGCGTAGATCTCTCAAAATATCTCCTCGCTCCAAAGTATCAATATCGGAATGAATATAGGCGGTCTTTACACCACGTTCCTTTAAATGGTCGGTCAAATCTTCTGCCATTCTTTTAGTTAGTGTTGTGATTAATGTCCTCTGCCCTTTTGCGATTCGTCTATCAATCTCTTCCATCAGGTCATCGATTTGACCGTCGGATGAACGTACTTCAATTTCTGGGTCCAAAAGCCCCGTCGGGCGAATCACCTGTTCTGCCGGAGTAGGTGAAACCTCAAGTTCGTACTCGCCAGGTGTCGCCGAAACATAGATTGCTTGGTTGATTCTATTTTGGAATTCTCCATAAGTTAGCGGGCGGTTATCAAGTGCCGAGGGTAAACGAAAACCATAATCCACCAAAGCTAATTTTCTCGCATGATCGCCATTGTACATTCCGCGTACTTGCGGGAGGGTCATATGCGACTCATCCACAATTAACAAAAAATCTTTTGGAAAAAAGTCTAATAATGTATGTGGCGGTTCACCGGCTTTTCGCCCTTCTAGGTGTCTTGAATAATTTTCGATACCTTTAACAAATCCAGTTTCTTTTAGCATTTCAAGGTCATACTTTGTGCGCTGCGACAATCTTTGCGCCTCCAAATATTTTTGATGTTTTTCAAAATATTTTAGTCTTTCTTCATATTCTGCACGAATTAACACCAAGGCTTTTTCAAGCTGATCCATTGGTGTTGCAAAGTGTGTATTCGGGAAAATGTGAATATGGGTCGGCTTTTCTCTTATTTCAAAAGTTAAAGGATCTACAATTTTAACTTCTTCTAGCGTATCAAAACCAAACTCAAATCGATAGGCATATTCACCATTCGCCGGGAATAGATCGATTGTGTCACCCATTACTCGGAAATTGCCACGTTCGAATGCTAGATCATTTCGATGATATTGCATTCCTACTAACCTTCTAATAAACTCGAGCTGCGTGAGGGGGGAGAGGATACTATCATTAATCCAACCATCCTCAGTTCGCCACAGCGGCAGTGACATCTCGGTGTAATGCTCAGGGGATCCGATGCCATAAATACACGAAACCGATGCAATCACAATAACATCTCGCCTGGTCAAGAGCGCTTCCGTCGCGCCGTGCCGAAGCCGGTCGATCTCGTCGTTTATTGCGGAATCTTTTTCGATATAAGTATCAGTCGATGCAATATATGCTTCTGGTTGATAATAATCAAAATATGACACAAAATAATGTACTTCATTATTTGGGAAAAATTCTCTAAACTCTGAGTATAACTGCGCCGCTAAAGTTTTATTATGCGCCAAAATTAGGGTTGGTTTTTGGGTGTTTGCGATAATATTCGCCATTGTAAAGGTTTTTCCAGAGCCAGTCACGCCGAGTAGTGTCTGTTCATGCACACCAGAAAGTACACCGTCCGTTAGCTGTTTAATCGCGGAAGGCTGATCTCCGGTAGGTTGATATTTGGAGACTAGCTCGAACTTTGCCATATAGGTATTATATCACGAAACACCTTACGGTTGGTTTTTGTCAATCATTGCATCCCTAAAGTCTTGGATGAGGTCTGCGTCAGGATGATTGCTCTCCGTATCGGAGCTTCCCGCCATATACCAATCATAGATATTTTGAGTAGTTAGTACGTACCCCATCATAAAGACGAACTTTATTGGTCCAGTGCCAGAAGCGGATTTTTGTTTGTAATACCTAGTGCGATCAGTCAAGCCGGAAAGGTGCGTCAATTCGTAATCTTGATAGCGATATTCATCTGGTACACCTAGGAGCCCTTCGAGTAGGTAAGCTAATGTTCCTGTTCTGTCAGCTCCCACACGACAATGGAAGAAGACAACCTCTCCGTCTCTAATATCTTCCATGGCTTGCGTCACAGCATTACGTGCGGCAGCATAATTTGCGGTACCATAATCAAAGTTGTAATGAATAATCGTATTAAGTAGATAACTATTGCTGTCACCAGTATAATCTGAGAGTTTATCGTCATCTGTTCCTTCGCCCGATTCGCGCAAATCATATTCCCTCGTTACACCAAGATTTGCTAGCTCCTCTGCATTCTTGGTGTTGCCATGTTTCCAAAGCCTTTCACCGCGGAACAATTTTTCATACTTTAGTGTACCATTTACCGTATTTTCATTTTCGTCAACATAAGTTGCAGGCAAACCACCAAGATCGCGCACGTTTCTAACTTCTCCCGCATCAATCAACCTTCGATTATTGACCGACGTAGCCGATACATATCCATATATACTGCTATCGTCACTTTGTTCCCAATAATAAGTCTTCCCTGGTATCATATTATAAATAATACCTTTGTCTGATTTTGTGTAATTTACTTTTGCTCCGCGTGTTGAAGTGGTCAAATCGTACAAATATACGTCAAGTGGTTCGTTCGCGCCGGTATTATAGGCATCTGGTTTACTACAGTCAATCGTTCCGCGCACCCAACTGTATGTTGTGTCACCATAGTAATTTCCATTGGAATCGTACGGATACATACATTGATTTGATTCGAAATTATTTTGGATTGCGGTCCAGAAGGTGTTTTCTGAAATACCCCAAGTTGAGTCATTAATTCTGTTTGGGTCTTTGTTGAAGGTTGTAATATCAGGTAACCAATTATTGATAATTGTTTGATAGCTTCTAGTAGCTGCATTCGTCACTTCAAACGATACTGGTGTATCAGAAGAATCATAATCCCAATGCGCCCAATAAGTTTTGTTTTCATTGATGATATCAGAAGGATCCGCTAATACACCACCAGTTTTTTCTGTGTACCAACCGAGGAAGGTATAGTTTGGGTTATCTTTTGTGACGGTCGGTAAATTACCTAACTGGCCACCATGTTCAACGACCCTACTCGTTTCGCTGGCTGTACCGCCTCTAGGATCAAAAGTGACGGTATGTTCATTACTTTCATCATAAGTACCAATTTTTATATACATATCAGTTAATGTACCAACAAGTGGACGCATTGGTGTTATCCCATCAGATTGTGCCGATGACCCAAACCATACTGTCGTGTCAAAACGTGTACTGTTTCCACTAGTATCAAACCATTCCGTTAATTCCCCGCCGTTCCAAGCATAGTAGATTTTGCCGCTCCGTCTCACAATTTTGACAGCTTTAAGGTCGTCTGAATTAATGCTGACAGGGGTTGGTGAACCATTACTAAATTTGGCGGTTAGCTCAATCAGGTCACCATTTCGTCTCACTACAAATCCAGGATATCCGGTTACTTCTCGTTTGGAATTTATAAGAGTTGCTTGTTTGCCAGAGGCATCAGAAGACCCAGGAACCTGTTTGCTTTTGTCATATTCGACTACAGTAAATCCAATTTCAAAATCTTTGGTATACATATCGTCCGTTGCTGTAAACAGCGCCTTTCCGGTATCAATGTATTGTTGTCCGGCCACTTTCTTTTCGCAGTAATCGCCAGTTACTTCACTTGCCCCATTAAATGTACAGGCATTGGTTTCTGACCACGCGATTCTGAAATCACCATTATCATAAACCCACTTAGCATAATATGTTACATCGCTATTTACAATAGTTTCCGGAGTTACTTCGGCACTATAGTTGGAGTCTGTATACCAACCAAAGAATTGATAGTTTGGTTTAACCGGGGTTTCTAGTGCCCCTACTGCACTGCCGCCTTGCACACTCTTTGGCTGGACATTAGAACCACCCACTGAATTGAAACTCACGGTGTATTCTGTAGTTATCGGATCTTCTCCTTTTTGGATTAAATCATAAGGCACTTCAATCACTGGACGGGCAGAATTATTACTTGTTGTAACAGAAGCCACTGACCGACTATCAGTCTGAATTCTATAATAAGTACCACTGTCATCCTTTAACCAAATTCCAAATCTACCCCTGCTGTCGTAAGAACTATTCTCTAAGAGGTATTTACATGAATCTAGGCCGCCAGTTACTCTAATATTACTTCCACAAGCATTTTCTACCTCGCTATATTCAAGAAATCTGGCTGCTTTACTGCTTTCTTGTTCTATAATTGACGGGTTAATCCAGAACGACGTAGATGGTAAAGTTGCGAGCGCAGTGACATAATCGTAGGAACCAACAGATTCTGCATCTGGGGATGTTGGGTCGTGCCAGCCATACTCGTCACCATCCTGCCCGTCAAAGCTACTAAAAGCGACTAGTACTGCATTATCACCCTTTTTACCAACATAGTAAAATCTTTCATTCGCAGCATTATAATTATCATTATCATCGACATCACAATCATAGGCATCACCAAATTGTGGAGTGCTGGAAGTTGCTAGCTGACCATACGTGACTAAACCGCCTGATACCATTCCGGTATGTAGGGAGTCTGCTAATTTACAAACATCCGCCGGGATAACATTAGGTGCAACCGCAACATTTACAGAATAAGTTTTGCCGGACTGAGTACCAGTGATAGTAATATTTGCGTAGCCTACTGACACACCAGTCATTACCCCAGTAGTCTCATCAACCGTTAGGATACTAGTGTTATCAGAGGAGAAAGTGTGGTCTTCGATTTCGTCTACATTGGAAATAACAAGTGTTTCGGTACCACCTTCAGGCACCACTAAGCCAAGCATATCGATTTCTGTGTGTGTTACATCTTTTCTCCACTGAGCATGGTAAGTTGCGTTACTAGTAGGTATTGTTTCGCTAGTTACCAAATCACCACCGCTAGCAGCCGTATACCAACCGTGGAACAAGAAGTCGCCATAAGTTGGATCAGGAGATGGATAATTTGCACCTATGGCATCGCCAACATCAATTACTACAGTAGAAGATGCCTCACCATTATGTGGGTCAAAGGTGATATCATAAGATGTAATAGGTACATATTTTTCAACTAGATTCAGAGGCACTTCGATTACTGGGCGTGGTGCGTTGTTGCTTCCTCCAGTGTTCGGATTTACACTACCGATCGATAATGCTACAGAATGGATTCTCCTACCGCCAGTAGCAGAGTCGTTGATTTTTTGTATCCATACACCATCCATCAAATTAGTGTTTGCGAAGTTGGTCTTTTCCATGAGATAATCACAGACCTTATTCTTTAGTCCGCTCGAACCTCCTTCGCAAGCCGTGTTCGCCTCTGACAACTTCATAAATCTTGCCACCTTGCCTTCGGCCTGTGGGATTAGATTAGTATTCATCCAGGTGCTAGAATCTGGCAATAGTGACAAGCCAGAAGCATAACTCATATTCACGTCAAACATATTTTTGTACCATACAAACGATGCATTGTTGTTGCTTGTGGCTAGATAGTAAAATCTTTCGGTTTCTTCGTCAAAGTAGTTATCGGCATTTATATCGCAAGTATAAGCAAAACCAGGTGACAATGTTTCCGAATCAGGAATTGTGCCGTAAGTAATTTTCTCACCTCTAGTATAGTTTGCGCCAATACAGCCTCTTTCAGTTCTGTTGCAGCTCTCCTCGTGTAGTGTTGTAGCGATTTTACAAATTGAAGTTGTTTCAATCCAATTTGCAATAAAAGTCATATCTTCAGTAATGATTAGTGATTTGGTGAGCTTAGTACCAGTTCCTTCCGCGCCAGTATACCAACCCTCAAGAGTATAACCACTCATTACCGTAATTGGTATTTCATCAACTGTATCACCAATACCTACATCTATATCTTCCACTGCCGAACCTTGACCAGTGTCAAAAGTTAAAGTCGCCAATTCGTCAGCTACTTTTACATCAATCGTCATCACATAGCCTGACTTTGATCCAGTCATTGAAATCGTAGTAGATCCGGCACTTACACCGGTAATTACGCCAGTCTGAGGATCAACTGTGGCTATTTGAGTATTATTTGAAGAAAAGGTGTAAGGTTCTAGCTCTACTGCGTTTGTTACGACAATGGTACTGGTGCCACCTACAGCGGCATTTAAGTGGGTACTCTTAAATAGTGCCTGTATCACACCTTTTGTCCAGTGCGCCCAGTAAGTCTCATCTTTGTCCGGCACAGTATTTTCATCTATTTGCTCTCCGCCATCCTCTTGGGTGAACCAACCATCAAGTACCCAGCCACTTCTAGTTACTTCTGGTAACGCATTAAGAGGGTTACCATCCATAACCTGAACTTCAGTGCGTGGCGGAAGCCCATTGCCGGCATTAAAAACGATCGTGTGGAGAACGGTATCGTCAACATCTCCAAGCCTAATATACATATTACTAAGCGACCCTTCAAGAACCCTCTTGACCTTAGTGAAATCTTCATCAGGATAACCCCCAAACCATGCTGCTGCATTAGCAGCATCAAAATAAGTATGTTGTGAGGTGTCGGTAATTTCTTGCAGTGAGACTAGCGGTCCTCGGTTGACGCTATAATATATAACATTATCAATACGATAAACACTGAGCTCTTCTACATCCCCATAAGGAGTTAGCGCTGCCTTTTGATCATTCATGAATTTATTATCAACACTAATGCTGGTGGTTGACTTGCGTACTACTAATCCCGGAGCCTTCTTGTCTCCAATGGCGGATGGTAATTTATTGTTGAAGAATGTTTGTTGTACCCCATCACCTTCATCCCAATCGCTCGGGTTATAACTTTCAATCTTAAAATGGACCTCAAAATCTTTTTGGTAGTTCGCCGTTCCATATAGATCGATGCCGGTATTTATAAATTTTGCATCTGTGTAATCTTGACATTCGGAGCCAGTGATATTGCCGTCAGTTTTGCCGTGAAAAACACAAGTTCCCATCTGACTCCAGACGACCGGAAAGGGATCGCCCGTCCAAATTGCATAAAGGATAATATTTGAACCGTCTGCAGTTTGATCGATCGGGTAACTTTCTCCAGGCACATAGGTTGTGCCAGAACATTCATAATCTCCCGTCGTAGCATTTATAGTGGTAGGAACATCACACCACCCACGAAAAGATTTATCCGATCTAGTTGGCCTTGCGTTACTTAGACTGGCATAGCTTTCTTCGGCTGGGGTCCCACCATCGATCGATAATATTTGTGGGTTAGGATTTGGCATATTTGAAACATCTTCCGTGGTGTTTTTGTCATATGTTATGTTGTAGATAATAGTATTGGCTAAAAGTACCAAATTGTAAGTATAGTTATAATTTCCGCTTGGTATATCAAGCCCGGTCTTTGCACCAAATGACAAAGTCATCGAATCATCTGTATTGTTTGCTGAATTGGTTTTAGCCAGAATATCGCCTTCTACTGACGGTGCCGGCAAAAAATCGGTGTTTTCAACGGTATTATTCTCGCTGACATATTGGCTTGGCCTATAGCCCCACTTATTATTATAGGCACTACTAGAAGTAAAAGTAGACTCGTCGACCGCACTACTAATAGACTCCACTTCATCGCCAGCTGCATTAGTAAAACTGGTTGAACCACTTGTAAATATTTTAAGAGTATAACCACTAAAATTATCCGTCGACATAGTGACGGTATTGTCTGTTGTTTTACCAAAAATAAGAGGTGTAACTTGAAGGGTGGCATGTCTTTGGCTAATATCAAGAGTTAGAGAACTCTGTTTTGCGATTGCCCCTACGGGCTTATTGTTAAAAGCTAAAGACAAACCGGTAGCCAAAAAACAGATAATAATGGCCAGCGCCCTATAGCACCATAAATACCTAACACGACTAACAACACTGTTTGCCACTAATCTACACTCCACTTTTATATATAACCATTATACGTCACAAAAAAAATTAACGCAAGTGCTTTGTTTTATAATTAGTCTAAAAACGAAAAACTTGCACTTTTAGCATAAGTATGATATAATAGTAAAATATGGCAAAATACTTAATTACCGTAAAGCCCGGTTCTTCTCAAGAAAAAATCGTCCAGACCTCTGATGATTCTTTCATAGTCTATCTTCGCGCCAAACCTCATGATGGCGAGGCGAATACCGCACTAATTAAGATTCTCTCTAAATATTTTAATACATCAAAAACCTCAATAAAAATTATACGTGGCGCAAAATCTCGCATCAAAACAATTGAAATCCCAAGTTCCCTCTAGTTCCCTTTGATTTTTCCTAATCCTTTGACTTCATTGTAGGAAACGGAACCGCTTCGCGCCCCGGTACACCCTCGAGCAGCCAAAAATTTCGTTCAGAGTTGCCCCAGCCACAAGCAGGAGGCATACCATATTCTAGCATTTCAACAAAGTCCATATCGAGCATCTGAGCTTCCGCATCGCCAGCATCGCGTGCAGCCTGTTGCTCTTCAAACCTCGCCAATTGATCTAACGGATCATTCAGCTCCGAAAAACCGTTCCCCATTTCCGTACCAGCAATAATTGGATGGAATCTTTCGGTCACTAGTGGATTATCTACAGACTTTTTCGCCAGCGGCGATAAACTCAGAGGTTCTTCTACTAGCCAATAAGGCCCCGCCGAAGTTTTGCGAATCAGTTTCCATACGTGATCAATTAACCTTGCATCACTTACGTCAAAATTTGTTTCTACACCATTTTCTTTCAGGATTTTAACTAGTTGTTCGTGGTCCGGATTAAAAACGTCAACATCGAATTTTTCTTTTAATAGATCAGAATATTTTATTCGGGGCCACTTGCAGTCTAAATCTATTTCAAAACCACCTACGTTAAACTTTAAAGTTCCCCAAGTTTCTTGACAGACGTATTTTATCATTTCCTCATAAAACTCCATGCCGTCTTCGTAATTTTCGTAGGCCGCATAGGCTTCAAAAGCAACATGCTCCGGCAAATGTTCGTCATCAACTCCTTCGTTTCTAAACCTCGGACCGATATCATATACTTTTTCAAAACCACCGCCAAGCAAACGTTTCAAAGGCAATTCGTGCGAAATTCTAAGATAAAAATCCTCATCCAGCGCATTCATATGGGTCACAAATGGTTCCGCATCTGCACCGCCGGTCGTATGTTCTAGAACCGGGATATTGATTTCGACATATCCATGCTGATTCATAAAATTGCGGGTTGCTTGCCAAAATTTAGAGCGCCGCATCAACCTCTCGCGTACCTCCGGATTAACATTCATATCTACATAGCGGCGACGGTATCTTTCTTCTTTGTTGGTGAATTTTTCCGGCATTGGTCGAAGGGTCTTGGTTAAAAGTCGCACAAAGTTACTAAATACTGATATTTCGCCAGTTTGCGATTTGTCGACAGTTCCTTTTGCCTCGATAAAATCTCCAACATCTAGCAGTTTTACGTCTTTTGCACCAAGAAGCCCAGCCGGTGTTTCTTCTGGTACTGCCTTCATAAAAATCTGTACTTCGCCAGATAAATCTTTCAATTTCAAAAAAACCAATTTACCAAATGATCTGATTGCTACGATGCGTCCGGCAATACAAACTTCCTTGCCTTGCATCTTGGTGAAATTATCTACTACATCGGCGATTTTTGTATTTCTTAAGCTTTTTGATGGATACGGCTCAATTCCCCGCGCGCGGATTTCATCAAGTTTTTTTAATCTTTCGTTTCTATAATCTTCAAGTATCATTAAAATATATTATAACATAAAAATGCAATTTTTATATTATTTTATCTCTAATACTTCGACTTTTTTACCATTAAAATCAAAACTCTCGCCGGCTTTATGTCCGAGCAAGGCTTTGCCGATAGGTGATTCGTTGGAGATTTTGCCCTCTAATGGGTTGGCTTCAGTCGGCCCTACTAAAGTATATTCCATTTTTCGTCCGCCCATGCTAAGAGAAACTTGTGCCCCAAGGTCAACTTTGGATTTTTTGCCGCCTCTGATAATCTTCGCGTTTTTAAGTATTTCTTGTATTTCTAAAATTCGCCCTTCTGCCACTTTTTGTTCGTTGCGAGCCGAGCTATACTCTTCGTTTTCTGATAAATCGCCAAAGGACCTCGCCACGGCAATTTTTTCGGAAATCACCGGACGATTTTTGATTAATTCCTCTAATTCCTTTTCTAATTCTTTTTTACCTTCTGCGGTTATATTAACAGTTTTTTTGATCATTCTAATCACTCCAACTTTAAGCTTAGTCTAGTTTACCTAAAAAATACTATTACGTCAACCCTTATTTTTAACTCATTTTTTAGAATTCTTTAAAGAGTTTTTCTAATTCTACTTTCCAGCTTTCGCCTGATCTACGGTCGGTGATTTCTGCCTTATCTTCTGCCAGGGTTTTGTCAGAAATTACGATTCTAAAAGGCAGGCCGATAAGCTCAGCATCCGCGAATTTTTCTCCTGGCCTTGTATCTCTATCATCATAAAATACATTATCTTCGCGACCTTTATAAAACTTCTCAGCTTCTTTTGTGCCCTGTTCGCCAATCCCTACCAAATAATATTTGTATGGTGCGATTTCTTCGGGCCAAATCAAACCTTTGTCATCGGCAAGTCTTTCTACGATTACCCCCATCAAACGTGGCACACCCATTCCGTAACAACCCATGTAAACGGTTTTTTGTTCGTTATTCTCGTCGATATACTTAAGTCCCAAAGGTTCCGAATATTTAAACTTTAATTTAAAGATATTGGCAACTTCCGAACCAGCTTCTTCAATCAAATCATCTCGAGACACACCAAGGTCATTTAATACCTCGTCATTTAACACTTCTTCGTTCAGGACAACGGACTTGTCCTTATTATGATAAATTTTGTCCTCCCCCACCGGTATTAAAGCCTGAAATTCATGCGAGTATTTAGAAAAAATTCCTCCGCTCGCAAACGTCTCAAAGGTACAATCTCCAATTCCGACTCGCTCAAAGATTCGCGTGTAAGCTTTTTCTACCTCGGCATAGAATCGGTCTAAATCTTCTTCGGTAGCATGGAAACTATAAAGATCTTTCATCAAAAATTCGCGTCCACGCAAAATCCCTGATTTTGCCCGGAGCTCATTTCTAAATTTAGTTTGAAATTGATAAACATAAAGTGGTAAATCCTTGTAGCTTGAGATATAAGTTTTCATCAGTTCGGTGATTGGCTCTTCGTGCGTGGGTGCCAGCCCCACAACTCCACCACTCGTAAGCTCAGTCTTAAACCAGATATCTACCTCCTGATCAGAAAATCGCCCGGTTTTCTCCCATGGCTCCGGATTTTGTAAAGACGTTAAAGAGACCTCTTCGCAACCGATTTTGTTAAGCTCTTCCCTAATAATCCTTTTGATATTTTCAATTACCCTAATTCCTAATGGCAAAAAATCGTAGACCCCTGCCATTTCTTTGTGGATGTAGCCAGCACGCACCAAAAGTGCTCCATTTTTCGCCGTTTCATCCTTCGGCGCCTCCCTCAAAGTTTTAATAAAAGTCTTTGAAAATCTCATAATAGTTTTATTATAGCATGACTAGGTCAGATTTCCCATACCAACACCGCTCATAGATTGACTGTTTGGGCAATTTATGGTATCATAATAAGACCTAGTAGTTTAAAAAAATGCCAAAAACACGAAAGGGAGGTGTAAAAAATGGCAAAAAACCTGATATATGGAATATCTTCATCAGAAGATTTTCAAGAAATAGCCCAGAGACTTGATATCGTATCCAGCTTGGATATAGATATCGTGCATCTGCCGCCGTTCTTCCCGACTGAGGATGAGGCGGTTACGGACTTTATGTCTATCGACCCGGAATTCGGGACCGAGGATGAGTTAAAAACCTTAATTAAAAAGGCAAATGCCAATAATATTAAGGTTTATATGGAACTGCCGATTACGCATGTTTCCATAAAACATCCTTGGTTCAAGGACCACCCCGAGTTCTTCTTAAGAAGAAGATTTCCCAATGAAAATTGGGAAAATATCGACGAGGGGCCGGCCTTTATGTTCGACGAAGAACTGATGGAATACTACCTTCAGCAATTCGGAGAAGGTACGGCGGACCTCAGGTGGTTTATTGCTGGCTACCTGATGGAAACAATGGTTGATAATTTTAAGAAAATCGTCAACTATTGGTATTGGGTAGTCGGTGTGGACGGATTTTATATCCCGTGTCCACAAACTATAAACCTTAAGGTCACCGACCAAAACCAACAGGTAAGCGATTTCTTCTTTGGCCATAGAGCCATAGAAGTAATTGACAAGGTGTTCGATTGGTCGGAATATCCGGAATCGACACACCGGCCGGGCCTAATAGTAGAGGTCGATGATCCCACCATCGAGGTAGTAGAATTACTCTATGCCGAAGAACTTGAAGCATTAGTAGTAAACCTCGAAACGAGGGAGCATATAGAGCCCTTAGGGCTCCTCGAGCTTAGCGACCTTGAATACTATGAGGGGTCGGTTCTCAGGATAGAGGATCGAAATACCTCCCGCTTCCCTGCGGAAGATAGGATAAAGATGCTTTGGGGCATTTTTAACACAGATGCCCAAAACATTTATATACTCGAGGGGCAGGAACTCGGGTTAGACAACCCTTCTCCAGAGAATCTTCCTTTCGAGAAAATTCTAAAGGAAGATCTCCATGCTCGGAGGTTCTACGAGCGCGAGACGAAAAGCGCGAGAAATTACCAAGAGCGGGAGATGATCAGGGAGATCACCCAAAAAAGATCATGCGCCAACGTGCGCATGAAAATAACAAAAGAGGAGTATGAGCACCAGAAGAAAGCATTTGGCTCATGCTTCAACACAACAAAAACCGCCACCGAAAAATGGCGGAAAGACTACTAGGTAAAAGCCCGCCTTTGAAGCGGGCTTTTTCACGATTTAACTCATTCCCAGTATAAATAATAGAAAAAAAGCAATCCCATTTTTTATCATATGCAGAAAGATGCCGGAATATATAGTACCATTTATTTCGCGAAGAGCGCAGAGCACTAAAGATAGGGCAAAAACATTCACCCCAACATTCCATTGCATATGTACCGCACCAAAAAGTAGAGAAACCAGCAACATAGAAATTATCATCGATGCTCGGCTGGACATTACATTGCAAAGTTTGGCTCTCATTTTGCCATATAGCCACCCTCTAAAAATTATTTCTTCCGCAATCGGCGCAATGACCACAAGTGTAACAAAAGCTACTACCCTATCAAATCCAAAGACGTAAACGCTAAAACCTACATCTTGGACCTCATTGACGTTAAACCACGGGAACATACTAAAAAAACTCACTAAAGCGAAGGCGAGGACTAGATAAGCAAGATACCCCACCGGAGCTAACCCTACATCTGTCCAAGTTGGCAAACCGTGTAGGCCTAGAGTTTTTCGGTCGGTTCTTTTGTGAATAAAAATTATTACCAGCATTGTTACTACATAAGATAAGGCCGAATAAATTGCTGTGGGCACCGGCTGCGAAAAAGTGTTCTTACCAAGAATCAAAAGCATTGTATATCCCACAGCTATTTGTGAAAGGATAGTAACCGCTCCTACCAGGAGGAGAATCCCAACTATATATAGAAAGGTCCTTAGACCTTTACCATGTTTTTGGCCTTCATTTTTCGGAACAATGCTAGGCGCTTTCTTCAAAGCGCTTTTTGACATTTTTTGTGTTTTTTCCTCTATTTCTTTCCTCATTAATTTGCAATCCTTACAATATCTAGAATGGTCACTATAATGATTAATGCTATTAGCACCATAAAGGCCCTTGAGACGATTTTTTCTTCCACCTCTTTGGTTAATTTTTTCTTGCGCAATTTAAAAATAGTAATAAGTAGCCAACGGCCACCGTCAAGTGCGGGAATTGGCAGGACATTCATGCAAGCCAGCGACACTGAGATTAGGGCCGCGAGAAATGCCAAATTAGTTGGCCCAGCCGAGGTGAAGGCTGGGAATAGCACTCCAATAATACCGACCGGCCCCGATACAGAATCCTTCACTTCGGACAAAGCCTCCTGTCCTTCTTCGCGTACTTCAGAATTAAAGCTAAATAATCTTGCCGTACCAGAAACCAAATTACCAACCATAATTCCGAGTCCCTTAAAAGTTTCACCGGTTAACTGTAGAGTTAGTCCTGCCCCCACAATCGGTGCCGACCAGGTTGAATACGACAATGTCTGTTCTGCTGACATAGTTACTCCAAGCAAATATTCCGCATCTGCAGGATTTAGTGTTACATCTTTTTTAATGATTTCAGAAGTAGTAGTAGTTTCATTAGGGCAATAGCATTCTTCTCCTTCTAAACATGGTGCACAGGCCGCCGTGTATCTTTCTACGGTTCTTTCGATTTCGTAAGTTACCACTCCGCCCGCATGTGCTTCGTTTTTATCACTTACATCGCTGGCAAACCAGACTTCTTCCCCATTTACACTCACGATTTTATCGCCGGCTTGAAATCCAGCCAGGTCCGCTGGTGAACCTTCGGCCACACTAGTTATTTCGACTAAATTTCTATCGCGTCTAGTGTCTGCATCGACCGTGAATTGTCCCTCTAAAAATGCCGGCATTCCGGTCCAGGCCAAAATTGTCAAAATTACAAATGCCACTAGCCAGTTCATTGCTACCCCAGCAAATAAAATTTTGGTTTTTGCCCAATATTTGGCTGCTCCAAAAGTACCTTTTTGCTCATCCTCTGCCGACTCTCCGTCCATCTGACAAAAGCCACCAATCGGTAACCAGTTTAGGCTAAAAATCAATCCTTCTTGCACAGAAGCTTGCTTCTCGTCCTTCTTGCTATCAGCTACAACCACCTTTGAGGCTTTTTCTTTTTCCCATTCAGAACGCGGCAATTTTCGCCATTTTCCGGTTTTTGGATCTTTTATCCAGGCTTTAAATCTCGGTGGAAATCCGATACCGAATTCTAGGACTCTCACTCCGTTCCTTCGTGCCGCAATAAAGTGTCCAAACTCATGCGCGGTCACCAAAAACATTAAGACAATTAACCCTACAACTACTCCTATAAATATTTCCATATCAATACTAATTATACCATAAACATTTTATAAATAATAATCACACTGCTATTTTCCGAACCTACGACTGCGGGATTCGTATTCCTTTACGATATCGTCAATATCGTCTGCTCCCATTTCTGGGAAATACTTCTCTATAAACATAAATTCCGCATAGCTAACCCGCCACAACATAAAACCGCTAATTCTCTCTTCGCCCGAAGTTCTTACCACCATGTCTATATCTGGAATCTCCGGATGATAAAGGTGTTTTCTGATTGTTTCTGGTGTTATTTCGCCGTCAGAATCGGCCGCAATCGTCGCAGCTTCAGCAATTTCTAGTTCCCCACCGTAGTTAAAACAAAAACCTACCGTAATGCCGGTGCAATCTTTCGTAATTTTCTCGGCCTTTTCAAATATACTTAGTAGCTTTGGTGAAACTTTGTTTTTCGAACCTATAATAATCAGCTTACCATTTTTGGCTTTTAGCTTTTCGGCATATTTGATAATGCGAGTTTCGGCGAGTTTCATAATGTAAGACACTTCCGCCTCACTTCTTCCCCAGTTTTCCGTACTAAAAACATAAAAAGAAATATAGGATATTCCGGCTTTTTGTGCACCATCAACTATTTCTTCTATGGCATCTAGGCCTTTTTTGTGTCCTTCAATTGAAGGTAGTCCACGTTCTTTTGCCCATCTTCTATTGCCATCAGCAATAATACCTAAGTGTTTTAGATCTGACATGCACCGTGCTCCTATATCTTCATGATTTCTTCGGATTTATTCTTGAATTCCGCATCGATTTTATCGTTAAATTCCTTAGTTAAATCATCGATTTCTTTTTCGGCGCGTTTTTTGATGTCTTCGCTCATTTCGGAAGCTATTTTTACGGCTTTCCTGGCATCCTCGCGGATATTGCGTAAGGTTACCTTTGCTTCTTCTACTTTTGTCGAAGCAGTTTTGACAATTTCCTTGCGTCTTTCCTCTGTAAGAGGTGGGATTGGCACCCTAATTACACGGCCATCATCTGCTGGGTTAAGCCCTAGAGCCTGGTCCGCCCGAATCGCACTCACGATTGCCTGAATGTTGCTAGGGTCAAATGGTGTTACAACTAATAAAGTGGCATCTGCAGCGGTGATATTCGCCACCTGATTTAGCGGCATAAATTGCCCATAAACTTCTACTTTTATACCAGTCAACATATCTGGGTGTGCTCGCCCAGTCCTGACTTTTTTCATCTCTTCCTTAAAACGTTCAATCGCCCCCTCCATTTTCTTGCGGTCTTCCCCAGTGTCAAACATAAATACTCCTTATTATATATATTAATTATACAAGAAAGACATAGTCTTTGTAAACAAAAAAAATTAGTCCGTTTCCGAACTAATTTTTATTAAATTATTTTTCTTCTTTGGCCTTAGCCTTTTTCTCTGCTTCTTTAGCTAATTTTTTAGCTTTGTTTTCGAGCGCTGCTTTCATCTTGGCAGCCTTCTCAGCACGTGCCTTGAAGCGATCTACGCGACCTTCGGTATCGATAATCTTCTCTTCGCCTGTAAAGAATGGGTGTGAAGCTGAAGAAATCTGTACTTTTACCAAAGGATATTCCTTGCCATCTTTCCACTTAATAGTTTCCTCGCTTTTCGCCGTGGATTTAGTTAAAAACGAAAAACCAGCCGCTTCGTCGGAAAATACGACTTCAGCATAATCTTTAGGATGTAACTCTTTTTTACTCATAATTACCATCGATTATAACAAATATTTACAAAAAAGTAAAGATATGATATAATGGAATTATTATTAGCTTTAATGAAACAGTTTTGGGAGGATTTCCTGATATTCGGGTCCCAAAACAAAGAGAAAGGAAATCATATGACTGTAAACGTCGATATGAAAGCTTTGCTAGAAAGCGGTGCTCATTTTGGGCATAAAACTAGCCGATGGCACCCTAAAATGGCGCCATACATCCACAGTAAGCGCCAAAATGCGCATATTATCAACCTAGAAAAGACAGTCGAAAGTCTAGAGACTGCTCTTCCTAAAATTACCGAGATCGTCAAAGGCGGCAAAAAGGTACTTTTCGTTGGCACCAAAAAACAAGCCAAAGATATTGTCAAAGAATCTGCCGAATCGGTCGAAATGCCTTATGTGACAGTTCGCTGGGTTGGCGGAACTTTAACTAACGTTGGTACAGTTAATCGCCAAATTAAAAAATTAAAAGATTTAGAGCGCAAAATGGCTTCTGGTGAGCTCGAAAACCGTTATTCGAAGCTTGAGGTTCAAAGATTCCAAGAAGAAATCGATCTATTAAACGAGCGCTATGGTGGTATCAAAGATATGACCGACCAGCCAGCTGCTCTAATTATTATTGACGCAAATGAAGACAAAAATGCTATCAGAGAAGCCAAGCTTCTAAAAATTCCTGTTTTTGCAATTGTTGACACCAACGTTGATCCTTCCGAGATTGACTACGTTATCCCAGGTAATGACGATTCTTTGAAGGCAACCAAGCTCTTCCTCGATTATTTCGTCGAAGCGATTAAAGAAGGCAAAAAATAATTATTAAAAGGAGGCAAAAAAAATGGCAAAAACTGAAATTTCAATCGAACAAATCAAAAAATTAAAAGAGCTCTCTGGTGCTGGTCTTACCGATGCCAAAAAAGCACTCGTAGAAGCCGATGGTGATTTTGATAAAGCTCTCGAAGCGATGCGCAAAAAAGGTTTAACCAAAGCTGAGAAGCGCGGCGACCGTGAAACTCGTGAAGGCTTAATCGATGCTTACATTCATGATGGTCGTCTTGGTGCAATCGTAGAAGTTAACTGTGAAACAAGCTTTGTAGCAAAAACCGATGAATTTAAGACTCTAGCTCACCAAATCGCGATGCAAGTTGCTTCAATGAGCCCACTTTACGTTTCGGAAGAAGATATCCCAGAAGATGTGAAAAAAGCCAAAATCAAAGAGCTTGAAGAAAATTTCAAAGGTCCTGAAAATATGAAAGAAAAAATCCTAGAAGGCCAGATGAAAAAAGCATTTTCTGACAAGGTTTTGATGAACCAGCCTTACATCTTGGATGATTCAAAGACCGTAGAACAATTCATCAAAGAAGCTATTGCTAAAACTGGTGAAAATATTGTTGTTCGTCAATTCAAACGCATCGAACTTGGTGTAACCGAATAAAAAGACAAAACAAAATTAGGCGCCCCCGCAGTTTACGGCGCCTAATTTTTTTGTAGAGTACTTTCTTCCCTAATTAACTTCTTCGTTCTTTCCCTGTTGTTTTTCTATCTCTTCTTATAATGATTATTGCACCCGCTAGACCCGCAATCGTAAACGCGATAATACCAGTAATCAAATAATCAGTTTTCGAAATATTTAATCCTCCCATAAACTGACCAGTATCCGGTACCGGGATTGGTGTATCACCTCCACCACCTTTATTATAGGTTACACGATAATAGAGAGTCTTATAAAGGGCATTGCCGTCAGTACCATACGCAGTTAATCCAATTATATAATCCCCGCTTGGCAAATTATGTCCTGCAAAATCAATAGTCGCAATTACTTTATTAGTTTCAGGATCAAGATAAACCGTCTGAGGGTCAAATTCAGCGATTGGATTGCCATCGGTATCATATAGTGTTAGTACAACATGGTCAATCTTCTTATCCTCTGCCTCATCAAGTGTATTGATTGGGTCATAAAGAATTTCGATATCCATCTTGCCGTCATCTGTGTTCGTAATATCCCCCGCTACAACTGGGTAATAATAGAACATCACCGATTCTTCGTCGCCAGTAGCAGGACCTGTTCCGCTTACCGTAATCACATATTCGCCGTACCCAAAACCTGGATCATTCATAGGCAAAACATAATCCTTTGATCCTGGTTGAAACCCTGCATCAATAGTATCAAAATCAACTACCGTCTCTACATCATCTTTGTTTTTATATTTTATCACAACGTTCACCGTCTCTACGTCGTTGTAGTTTACCCCAAATGGTTGGTTGGGTGAAAGTGTGATGCTATTGCTTGAGATACCCGTAATATTAACATCCGGGCTTGAACCTATCACTGTCAACGTTACAGTGTCGGTCACTGATTCTATAGCGGCTGCTTCTGGCCCGGGCAGACTAGCCGCAAAAACAGTAGTCGCAACTACTGCGCCCAAGCCAAAAAGACCTAGGACTTTTTTGTGTGTTCTTTTCATACTCTACACTCTTGTTTATGTTTAATTTTTGTTTTGGTTTTTGTAAAGATACCCGCTCGCTACGGATGCCACTCTAGACAGCTAATCTAGAACGGCGCTCTTTACGCTTCCTAAGCATAATTGTAATCCAAATTACGATAATTGTCAAGAGTAATATTATAATTATGACAAAAGGCATAGGGTTAACGAAGACAATTTGTTCAATTACCTCTTGTTGGTCCAAGGCTGTTACTGTCCAAGTTACTCTAAAAATACCAAATGATGGAGTTTCTTCCCATTTATCAGATACTGTTAGTTCGGCCTCTGGAATTACGGAGATCATACCTCGTCCACCTTCGGTTTCATAAAGATCACCACCAAAGAGCCCTTGTACTTTTAAGACGCCACTAGCATTAAAATCTACGTTTCCGTTGTTTTTAACTTTGGCAGAAGCATTAATCCAATTTTTTGTGGTTTCCCCATCTGCTATACTTTGGCTAATGGCTAAGTTGTTAATTGTGCCAGATAGAGCAACTTCTCCCTCGGTAGAACGGCCATAAACTATAATACCAGGGCTAGCTTCGGTTCTGATGCCGTTGCTGCCTGTTTCTTCACTCAAGGTATGCGCAAACATTACTGCATATTGTCCCCCGGCTGGGATATTGTTTGGTGTAGATACGCGGTAATGCACTGTCAATGTATCACCAGGCTTGATAACAAATTGTGGCTTTTCTTCATATTCGCCATTTGAATTTTGGAATTTAATCCAGCGGGCAATTTGGGTAAAATTATTTTCTTTACTAAAGCCTAATTGATATTCATTGATTTCTTCAGAATAGACATATGAATATGGCGCCGCATAGACTTCGATACGCATATCTGATTTGCCCTTGTTTGTAACGTCAAAACTGTCTTCGTATATAGACCCAGAACTAAGCTGCAAAACTTTACTGACTGGTGACAAACTAATACTAGCCCCACCTTCTTCTGTTGCGGCAGTTTCTTCTGTGTTTTGGGTTTCTTCGTCAGCATATGAATTTGTCGGTATTAACAAACTAAATCCAGCGATGATCGCTAAACTAAAAGACAATAAACCTACAACTTTTTTATTCATTAACCTCCTTTGTTCTTATTTTTAATTATAGCACAAGCTGGCACTTTTTAAAACCAAAATATTTCAAAAAATACACCAATATGATATAATTAACCTAGCGCACCTGTGGTGGAATTGGTAGACACGCTACCTTGAGGTGGTAGTGGCCATATTTACGGCTGTGCTAGTTCGAGTCTAGTCAGGTGCACCATTGTGAAGAAACAGTCCCTAAAGGGCTGTTTTTTCTCTGTAAAGGTGCGGTTCGAGCTGAATCTAATTGACGCTTCAGCTCAGGATACTGTTTTTCAATAGGAACGAGGTATTTAACAGGGGTAAACTGGATGGTTCGACCCGAAAGTTTCAAATCCGCCCCCCCAGCTTCTTTATGACGGTTCTTTTACGCCCCCAATCGTAAAGTCGCTTACTTATAGTATAGGTGCCCAATAACTCGTCTATCTGTCTAAATGTTTCAAGTTCGCTTATTCCGCCATCTATGTTACATTATCATACTTCAGGTCCAGTAATTCGTCGCGCGATCGCTGAGTATGAGAACGCGACTTAGGCGAGTTTGTCGACAGCGGAGAGGAACAGACTTCCCTTAAAACCCCTTCTCTATCGTCATCAATTAATTTTAGTCGTGCTTCTATTTCCTTTTTCCCTACCCCGATCGCGCGTTTCAGAGCCGAGTCATTTTTGAATGGTTTAAAGAATTCTAACCATTTTTGGTACATCTCTGGTGTTCTAATTACGCCCGCCGTACATCTTGGATAATTTTCAATAGATTTGTCACCCTCCTGCTCTTTAATTAAAGCCCAGTTTTTTACCATCCAATTAAATACGTCGTCCTGAACTTTTGGGTTTCTAAATAGATAAATGAATAAATGCATTCGGTCCTGCAACTTAACGATATTCAACTTATCAAGAAGCTTCAACATTTTTTTTGCAGTTTTTTCATTTCTCGAGATAGTCCCAGCAAATAGAAGCTCAAACTTTATTTCCGGATTGGCAATCTTTTGGTATGTCTTGATGTATTCATCAACTATCTCCGGCTCAAGATAAATTTTTGCCTCAATGATATTGGCACGATCCTCTGGATTCATTTTGTCATATGTCGGGGTCCATTCCTTAGCTAATGCCTCGATCATTTCCAAATCTTCTGCATAAAAGTTAATACCAACCAAGCAACTCCTAAGCCTCAACGTGTTTTCGTCATCACCCTTTTTTGTAAAATAGCCAATTTTCTTAAGTCCTGGTTTTACCAAGCTACGAAGATATTCCTTAAAAGCTTTCTCTTCTTCGGATTCGGGTACAAAAAAGATTTTTAGATTTGCGACAAGCATAATAATGATATTCCAAACCGAAGCGCTAGTTTCGTCTTTGAATTTCTGAAGGAGCGGTAAAAGCGAAGCTGATGATACTATATCAGTTTTAGCAAGTAATCCTCGGTCTATTAACAGCCTAAGTCTTTCTTCTAGGCCTAGTTTATTGAATTTTGTAAGTCTTTCGTTAAATTCTGCCTCTGACAGATTTAAAATATAGTGGCCAGACATATCTTCTGTGATTTTTGGTAAAGGCCAACGTTCTTTATCATTTTTTGAGCCACTATTTGCTTCGATCAAAAAACGTTTTTGCTTGCCACGAGTTATGACTGGATAACCTGGTTTGTCAATAAAAGCATGCATTAAAGCTTTTGGATCAAAATCGGCATATGGCTTAAGAGCTTCCCACAAGTCATCACCAACAGTATTCTTATATTTGAATTTTTCAAAATAGTCATTTATTCCCTGCATGAAATTGTCCCACCCCATTGCTCTAATTAGCATCAGCATGAGCCTTGCACCTTTAGCATAAACAATTGCCCCATCAAACAAGGTTGCAATTTCTGCTGGATCATTCACTTCTTGGTGGACTGATTGTACACCATCTAGGCAGTCTCTCCTTAATGCTGCCAAACAATCACCAGTAAAGAAGTTTTCAAAAATTTTGAACTCCGGGTAAATATAATCTGTCGCATAATACTCCATTACACTTGCAAAAGATTCATTAAGCCAAAGGTCATCCCACCATTCCATTGTTACAAGGTCACCGAACCATTGGTGAGACAGTTCGTGCGCTACCGTTAAGGCTACACTTTTTTTGGTTGACATGGTCGCCGATTCCCCTGCTAAAAGCATTGATTCCCGGTAGGTGACTAGTCCCCAGTTTTCCATCGCACCAGCTTCAAAATCCGGTAAAGCCACTTGATCCAACTTGCTCAAAGGGTATGGTACACCAAAATTATCATCGTAGAATTCCAGCGATTTTGCCGCTACTTCATTAGCAAAATCTACCGTATTAATATCCTGTGCCAAAGAACAATAAGTAGTAATATCTACTCCATGTGCATTTCTTATGGTTTTTCCGTGAAAACGCCCAATCACCCAAGCCAGTAAATATGTAGACATTCGTGGGGTCGGAGCGAAAGTTACTGACATGAGAGGTAGATTCTTGAATAGATTTTTCGGAACAAAGCTAGGCGCTTCCTTTAAGGCTTTTCTCTGTTCTATTGGTGTGTTAGCTAAAATCAAGTCTCCATTTTTTACGTCTTTTTCTGGTATAGCTATTGTTAGATGAAACACGGCTTTTGCTGCCGGCTCATCGATGCACGGGAAGGCTTCCCTTGCGTAATGACTCTCAAACTGTGTCGCCACGATTATTTCGGTGTGCCCATTATAATTATAAGTTGATAAATATGCCCCCTCCATATTTTCATTTAGTTTACCATTATAATATATGATAATCTCGGTGGCACCTGGAACTACTTTTTTGACCTTTAAAACTTCGCCATTTGCCTTAAAAGGGGTTTTCTTACCATCAACTAGAACATCGGTAATCTCTAATTTTACTGCGTGGAATTTTATCGTATCACTCAGTGCTTCGCCGGTTATTTTTACCTCTCCGGCAATCGTTTTTTGGCTTTTATTAACCATAAGGTTCAAAATATATTTTTTTGGCTTAAAATAATCCAAAAACCTCTCCATGTTTTTAAACTCCTTGTTTTAATATAATTTTGCGTCAGTCGGTAATTTGGCGCCTTTTAGGATTGGCTCCAATTCAGCTTCTTCTAGTGTTTCGCTCTTTAATAGTTCTGCGGCCAGTTTATCCAAAATTGCTTTGTTGGCTTTTAGTACACTTTCTGCTCTCGTTGCAGCCTCAGCCGAGAGTTTTTTGATTTCGGCATCAATTTGTTCTGCGGTTTTTTCTGAATATGGTTTTGCAGTAGAAATAGTGTAATATCCAGTAGCTTCGTCCGGGAAAACTATGTTCCGGAGCTCGTCACCCATACCTTCTTCTATAATCATTGATTTAGATAGTTCCGCGACATTTTTAAGGTCTGATGAGGCTCCAGTAGTTACAGCATCCTTGCCAAAAATTAGTTTTTCGGCGATACGGCCACCCATTGCGCGAGCCAAAATATCCTTCAATTCATAAATACTCTTATAGCTCCTGTCTTCTGGTGGCAAGAACCAAGTTACCCCGCCAGTTTGGCCTCGTGGAATAATAGTCACTTTATGTACTGGATCGGAGTCTGGCAAAACGTGTCCGACTACGGCATGGCCAGCCTCGTGGTAAGCTGTGATTTTGCGCTCTTTTTCATTCATTACTTTGCTTTTGCGTTCTGGGCCAATTGCTACTCGCTCAAATGATTCAGTGAGATCGGCATTTGTGATTGCCTTATGTCCTTCACGTGCCGCCGTAATTGCTGCTTCGTTTGCGATATTAGCGAGATCTGCACCACACGACCCCGCCGTCTTTTTGGCAAGTGCCTCTAGATCCACATCGCTAGAGACTGGTTTACCTTTGAAATGCACCTTCAAAATTTCTAGACGATCTTTTCTCTCTGGCAATACCACATTAACATGTCTATCAAAACGTCCAGGACGAAGTAGCGCCTTATCCAACATATCTACGCGGTTGGTTGCGGCAATCACAATTACACCAGAGTCATTGTCAAACCCATCCATTTCTACTAGGATTTGGTTCAAAGTTTGCTCATCTTCACGACCTGCGCCGCCTCTTGCATCGCGCTTATGCGCCACTGCATCGATTTCATCGATAAAGATAATAGATGGTGAGTTTTTCTTGGCTTTTGAAAACAAATCTCTCACTCTCGAAGCCCCTACACCTACAAACATTTCCGAAAACTCTGAGCCAGAAATTGAGAAAAACGGTACATTTGCTTCGCCCGCTACTGCGCGGGCCATTAAAGTTTTACCAGTACCAGGGTCGCCAGCAAGTAGTACCCCGCGAGGAATTTTTGCGCCTAATTTTTCATATTTTTTAGGGTTTTTCAAAAAATCTACAACCTCGGTTAAATCCTGTTTAGCAGATTCATTACCGGCAACGTCCTTGAAAGTTACCTTCTTTTTATCTGGACCATATAACTTGGCTTTTGACTTACCAAATGACATCGACTGGTTGTTCATAGAGCTAGCCTGCCTCATGATAAAAGACAAAAATACAATTATTAGAATAATTGGTATTACCGCCATAGCGACATCTAAGATTATGCCAGCAACATTGACATCTTCCTTATATTCAATAATCGGATAGTTTTTTTGACATTCTGTTAGCGCTTCATTTTCTAGGCCGTCGCAGTGGTCTACTAAACCCTGATCATATAATGTGCCGCTTTGGTCTTTGCGTGAGGTCTCGGTTGGGATATCTTTGTCTTTTAACGTGATATCAAGAGTACTACCAGTGACGGTGATTTTAGAAATATTACCATTTGGGTCATTGGCGCGTTGAATTACTTCAGAAATAGGCACTTCGGTTTTTTGAGGCCCATTGTTAGTGAGGTTAGAAAAAAGGAGCGCCCCAAAGCAAATCAAAATCGCTACAAATAGGATGCTTCTTATTATCTCGGAAATTCCGTTCTTTTTTTCAGGTCGACCAGTAGTTTTATTTAGCATCTTGTCTGCCACGATTTCCTCCTTTTAAGTATCTTAAACAAAATAACTTCTCTAACTTGACAAATTGCTAAATCATTGTATAATATGGAGCCTCGAACCGGGCTTGAACCGGTGACCTCATCCTTACCATGGATGCGCTCTGCCAGCTGAGCTATCGAGGCATTTAAGTAAAAATCCTAGCAACTTGCCAAATTATTAAAATGGTCTGGGTGACTGGGCTCGAACCAGCGACCTCACGGTCCCAAACCGTGTGCGCTACCAACTGCGCTACACCCAGTAGTTACAGCACTAATTATATCAAGTTATCTTAGCAAAATCAATATCCAAAAACTGGCAAATCGTCCGGGAATGGATCAAAGTCTGAATCATCAAAATCATCGCCAAAATGCTCGTGATCACCTATAAAACCATCTCCATTCTCGTCCCTAAATCCTGCTGATCCGTATGGATTATATCCTAACTCCATCAAAAATCTTGATGGCATATTGAAATTCCTCGAACCAAACGAAAATCTACTAGCCGTATAGGTTAGAAATAATTTCTTCATTGCCCTAGTCATACCCACATAGGCTAGTCTGCGCTCTTCTTCTAAATCTGCCGGATTATCAAGCGCTCGGCTTCCCGGGAACAATCCTTCTTCCATTCCAACAATAAACACCACAGGAAATTCCAGACCTTTAGCCGCATGCAAGGTCATTAAAGTTACCGAATTCTTTGCTGAGCTTTCGTCCGCCGAGGACATCAAGGTCGCATCTGCCAAAAATTCTTCCAAACTGTCGTATGGTTCCGCATTGGCGGCTAAGACTTCTAGGTTTTTCATACGTTCTTCCCCACTCGGTGTACCGTCGTCTGTTAAAGTTTTAAAATCAAAATATGAAACAATATCTCGTATCAATTCACTCGGGTTATCATTGGTTTTTTTCAAAAAATTAACCAGTTTCAAAAGTCCAGCTCTAGCTTTTGCGGCCGTCAAGACGTCGTCTATATCTTCGTTTTCGAGCGGTTTTTCTCCCGAAATCGAATCAATTGCCATCAATATTTTTCTAAGTGACACCTCCCCGATTCCGGACAAAACATTTTTGACCACTCTTTCCAAACTTACCTTATCGCGTTGATTTTGTTTTAGTTTTAAAATCGCTAAAACATCCTTCACTTCTTTTCTATCATAAAATCTTACACCGCCAATAATTTTGTATGGAATATGCATATCAATAAATGCTTTCTCAAAAGCATACGATTGCGCATTTGTCCGATATAGTACCGCAAAATTACTAAAACTAGGATAAGAATTTTGCATGTTGAGAATTTTTAAAGCCACATAACTAGCTTCCGCTTTTTCATCATTTAATGATTCTATATCTACCGGTTCGCCCTTACCGGACTCCGTAAATAACGTTTTGTCTGTCCTAGTTTCGTTATGGTTAATAATTTTTTGTGATGCTTCTAGAATATTTCCCGTAGAGCGATAATTTTGTTCCAATTTTATGACTTTTGCTCCCGGAAAATCTTTTTCAAAATTTAAAATATTAGTAAAATCAGCTCCCCGCCATGAATAAATCGATTGCCAATCATCCCCTACCACACAAATATTTTTTTTATCATTTACCAAAAGTTTTACAATATTATATTGTACTGTATTTGTGTCCTGATATTCATCGATCAAAATGTGCTCAAAACGCTTTTGCCACTTTTCTCTAACTTCAGGGTATTTTTTAAAAAGTTCTAGCTCTTTTAATAGAAGATCATCAAAGTCGAGCGCTCCGGCCTTCATTTTTTCTTCTTCGTAATGATAAAAAACTTTCGCAATTTGCTTTTGGTTAGGATAAAAAGCGCTTGCCTCGTATTCTTCTGGGCCATTACCCTGGTTTTTTTCAGCTGAGATAATTGATTGAATTGCTTTGGGTTTTAATTGTTTGTTGTCGGACAACTTTAGCTCTCTTAAAATGCGTCGTATTAAAGAAATTTGATCATCCATATCATAAATTACGAAATTCTTATCGAGCCCAATAACATCTGCTTCTATTCTGAGAATTCTTACCGCAATTCCGTGAAACGTCCCCATGTAAGGCATAAAAGATCTCGGTGTGTCGATTGAATGACCATGTATAAGCTTAAACAACCTATCGCGCATTTCTTTAGCTGCTTTATTAGTAAAAGTCACCGCTAAAATATTGGCCGGTTGTACTCCATGTGCGATTAGATTAGCAATCCTATGAGTCAAAGTTTTAGTTTTGCCAGATCCGGCACCCGCAAGAATCAAAAGAGGTCCATTCAAAGTTTCCACCGCCTCTTTTTGCGCCTGATTTAATCCCTCCAGAATTTCATTCATCTTATTATTATACTAAATTCCGGTAAGCGGCACAATGTCTGCACCTAAATGTCTAAGCCTTATAGCAAAATCCTGGTAACCGCGATTGATTGGATAAACATTACGAAGAATTGATTTTCCTGGCGCTGCTAGCATCCCGATCAAAACCACCACCGCCGGTCTTAGAGCCTGTGGTGCTACAAGTTCTGCCGATCGCCAATTCGTTGGCCCCTCAATATAAACCCGGTGCGCATCCAAAAGCTCCACTTTTACATTTAAGTTTGCTAGTGCTGTAGTGTATACGGCTCGGTTTTCAAATACCCAGTCATGGACCAAAGTCCTTCCTTCCGCTACTGCCGCAATTACTGAGAAAAATGGTAAATTGTCGATATTGAGCCCCGGGAATGGTAATGGATGAATTTTATCAACCGGTGCTACTAAATGGGATTTTAGAACCTTTAAGTCTACCAATCTAGTACGGCCATTTGCCGACAAATATTCCTCAGATATTTCAAATTTTGCATTCATGTTTTTTAAGACTTCAAGTTCAATTTCCAAAAATTCAATTGGCGCTCGACAAATTGTTATTTCCGAATTGGTCGTTAATGCTACGGCAATAAAGCTCATTGCTTCAATCGGATCTTCCGATAAATTATATTCCGCATTGAGATTAAAACTAGATTTACCATACACGGTTAGTCTAGTAGTACCAATGCCTTCAATTTTTACTCCCAGTTTTTCTAAGAAAAAGCAAAGATCTTGTACCATGTAGTTTGGTGATGCCCCTACTATAGTAGTTTTACCAGGATTTAAAGCGGCTGCCATCAAAACATTCTCCGTTACAGTATCGCCGCGCTCAGTTAGTACTATGTATCTGTCTTTTTTGTCACGTATGATTTTTTTATTAACTTCTATTTCGTAAAATCCACTATTACTTTCTGCATCTACTTTTAATCCAAATGATTCTAATGCTTTAAGATGTGGCTCTACTGTTCTTACACCCAGCGAGCATCCCCCGGCATATGGTAAGGTAAAATTAGTAAACTTATGTACCAGTGGCCCCAAAAACATTATAATTGATCTGGTTTTTCGCGCTGCTTCTATATCCATTTCGTCTAATTTCAATTCGCGCGGTGATATAATTTCGAGGTCTCTATGCCGGTTAGTCCAATGACATTTTACACCAATAGACTCCAAAACTTCAATAATTCGAAAAACTTCCTCAATCCTTGCTACGCGACGAAGCACCGTTCTACCAGTATTTAAAAGCGACGCACAAAGCAATCCCACAGCCGCATTTTTAGAAGTATTAATGGTAATTTCGCCAGATAATTCTTTGCCACCATAAATCCTAAAACTCTGAGAAGCAGAGTCATTAATAGAGAGAATTTGGGTACCAAAGGCCTCTGACAATTTTTTAATCATCTCAAGAGAAACGTTTTGGCCGCCTTTTTCTATTCTATGTATAGCTGATTGACTTGAACCAATGTTATTGGCTAGCTCTTCCTGCGTCCACCCCTTTTCTTCACGCATGCGAGCAATGGTTTCGCCAATCACCTGCTGGTAGCTTTTCATCTTTTTCATATCTGCAATTATATCACAGCATGAATATTTGTAAATACAAATTGATTTATCACTCTTTCTATAGTAAGATTTATTTATGAAAACGATTAAAGATATAGATATCAAAAACAAAAACGTTTTAGTGCGTGTGGATTATAATGTTCCGATAAAAGATGGCAAAATTGAAAACGATTTAAGAATTCGCGCCAGTCTTCCAACCATTAATTACCTACTAGAAAACGGTGCGAAGAAAATTATCTTAATTTCTCATCTCGGTCGTCCGGAAGGTAAAGAAAACCCAGATTTTAGTTTAAAACCAATCCTAAAGACATTAAAAAAACTTTTGCCCGGTCAAAACATCGAATTTTCACCACTTCCACAGGATGGCGCAAAAACCGATGCCCCTAAAGATACCAAGATTATCCTTCTAGAAAATTTGCGTTTTAGTCCAGGAGAAGAAGAAAATTCCAAGGAATTTATTGGTAATATTATTAAGTCAGTCGACGCAGGCTTGTATGTGCAAGATGGTTTTGCTGTAATTCATCGTGCTCACGCATCTACCGATGCTGTTAAAAATTTCCTTCCTGTTTATGCGGGTCTGTTGCTTGATGCGGAAATAAAAAATCTAGGATCTGTCTTAGATAATCCAACTCACCCAGCACTACTAATAATTGGTGGTTCTAAGGTCGAAGACAAGCAACCGCTGATCGATAAATTTGTTGACAAAACCGACCAGGTCTTTGTTGGTGGCAAAATTGCTGCCGATGGCTATAAATCAACCAACAAAAAAATCATAGCAGCAACAGATTTTGACAAAAACGAAGCAGGTGCTAAATTAGATATTGGGCCAGTTAGTACTGGAGAACTCGCCAATCTCATTACTGATGCTAAAACAATTGTTTGGAACGGTCTTTTGGGCTATGCCGAAGATCCAGCATATGCCACCGCTTCAACTATTGCCGCCGAATTAATTGGCGAAAAAACAAACGCCACCACTATTATTTGTGGCGGTGATACTACGGCCTTCGTCGAGAATTTAAAAAAGGATCATCAGAGCCTTGATTATTCCCTAATCTCAACCGGTGGCGGCGCAGCGCTCGAATTTTTGCTTGGTAAAAAATTACCAGGTCTTGAAAGTATTCAAAAATAGACTATAATTTTCTGACTTTTATTGTGTCGGTTCCTACTTTATCTTTATCGCCAGACACAATTACTGTTGTGAGTTCCAAAGTACCTTCTCTGACTTGAAGATAGCCACTCTTTTTTAGTTCAATAGCTAGGTCATAACCAAAATTTTCTGAATAAGGCCTCACAAACGCAGAGTTGGCATAATACAATGCCAATTGGTTTGCAACTCTAGCATTTGAAGTAACTGTTACGATAGGTAAATTTGGTCTTTCTGCTGCCATGGATGCAGCCGTTGCTCCTGACGCGGTTTGGCAAATAATAATATCCGCATCAATTTTTTCGGCGAGTCTCGCCGCCGCATTTGAGATAGCATCATAAACTTCTGATTTTCCACCTACTGGCTCTTTTGAAAGAGAAGCAACTCTAGAATGATTTTGTGTATAAAGAATAGTTTTCTTCATTTCTTGTACTGTTTCGAGCGGATATTTACCGTTGGCTGTCTCATCCGACAACATCACGACATCGGCGCCCTGTACCACGGCCGTTGCTACGTCGGACACCTCTGCCCTGGTTGGTTCCGGCGAATCTACCATCGAGCTTAGCATCTGAGTCGCTACAATACATAGTTTTGCGTGAGCTCTACACATGGCAATTAATTTTCTTTGTACAATTGGTACTACTTCTGCACCGGCCTCTACCGCCATGTCGCCACGCGCCACCATAATCCCGTCGGCTGCTTCTACGATTTTTTCCAAATTTTCATCAGAAGATATCGCTTTCTTTGTCTCGATCTTTGCAATTACTTTTGCGGTGGAGCCATATGATAATAGTAATTGTTTTAACTTTTCAATATCGCTTGCCGACTGCACAAAAGACAACGAAACATAGTCGTAATCACACTCTGCACCATATTCAATATCCTTCAAATCCTTCTCGGTTAAAATATCGCCACCAAAATCTGTATCAGGAAGATTAAGGCCCTTTTTAGACATCACAAAACCATCATTTAAGATTTCAACCTTTATAGCAGTGTCTGAAACGATTTCGATTACTTTTGATTTTACTTTTCCATCAAACATCGACAAAGGTTCGTCTAATTTTACTTTCTCTGCCAAATTATATTGCACAGGAATAGTTAGACCACCGTCGTGCTCAAATTCCGCTGATTCCAAGATGACTTCATCACCTTTTTTTAAATCTAAATGATTATCTTTTAAAACACCTAGACGAATCTTGGGTCCTTGTAAATCTTGCAAAATAGCCACACTTCGCCCCTTTTTCTTTGCTGCTTCTCTAATCCATTTAATTTGCATATCACGCTCTTCGTTGGAGCCGTGTGAGCAATTCAGTCTACATCCATTTACACCAGCCATTATGACTTCTTCAATACTTTCTGCCGAATTAGTGGCTGGGCCAATCGTTGCTAAAATTTTTGTTCGTTTAAATAACCTACTCATATTATATATAATATTAACATATAATTAAGCTTATGGTAATATATAAAACATAATGAGAGTAAATAAAACAAGTTCCAAAAACCAAGCTAAACCAATTATTTTAGCCATTATAATATCATCTGCGCTTGTGGTTATTGTTGCCCTTGTTGCTTCTCATTTTTTAAAGCCAGAATTAAGGGTTAAAAGCATTATTTCTGAACTCACCTCTGACTATTACGAAAATTATTTCCATGATAAATATATACACGATACAAGTGATGTAACCACAATCCAGAAAGAAACCAAAAACGGCTTACCACCTATCCCATTACATCAACTTCTGCTTTATGATAATCAAAAAAATAATGAGAACTCAGAGTACCTCTCTTCGTATTGTGATTTAGATTCTACTTATGTTACCATTTATCCCGAACCGCCTTATGATAAAAAATCCTACCATGCGGATTTTTCCTACTCTTGTAATTTTTAATTGATTTTGTTATAATATAAAAACAAATTAAAAATTTGGCCTCATAGTATAACGGTTAGTACAACGGGTTTTCATCCCGTCAATCCGAGTTCGACTCTCGGTGAGGTCACCAAATATTTAAAGAAGCCTTCCAAGGCTTATTTATTATAGTGCAATATATTTATGATAAAGTATGACCCCGAAAGAAAAACAGTTTTTGGCCCGTGTAGCCTAGAACTAAATGGCAACCCAACCAAATGTCTACTTATTTTTGATGATGAAATATGGGAAGATTATGTTCTACCAAACAAAGAGCTTGAGACATTCCCGGTCACAAATGCCTTTGGGAGGACGTTTGATACTTACCGTTATATTGAAATAGACAGAGAAAAAATTTTACTTGTCTACCCCACCATGGGCGCTGCTGGGTGTGTTTGTGATACGGAACTTTTGATTGCTAGTGGCATCAATAAAATCGTCGCTTTTGGAACCTGTGGTAGGTTAGATAGAAACACTGCAAAAAACACAATTATTCTCCCGACTTCGGCTTACCGCGAGGAAGGGACAAGCTATCATTATTTACCAGATTCAGACGAAATTGATGTAGATAAAGATGCCTTAATAGTAGCTGAGAATGTATTTAGTAAAAATCATTTCACCGTTTTAAAAGGTAAAGTCTGGACAACAGATGCAGTTTATCGTGAGACTTTTAATAAAGTTAAGCTTATGAAAGATCGCGGATGCGTCGGTGTCGAAATGGAATTGTCTGCGCTACTTGCTCTAGCTCAATATAGAGACATCAAGTTTACTGAATTTCTTATCGGCGAAGATGCGGTTGACGGCAATGCTGTTGAACCACTAGAACGAAGAAACGAAGATATCTTTAGTGCTGCGATTGAAATCCTGAAAAATATCTAAAAAAGTAAAAGGCCGCCCAAACGGGCGGCCTATTTTTGTGCCAGGATGAGATTTATGATTTAATGGCGCGTTCGACATAGGCTCCGCCACAACAACCTTTCCCGCCCATTATGATGGCTCGGGTGATAGATTGGCCATTGCCTAAACATTCGTCTTTTTTTGCATCCTTCTGGCTAACCAACTGGTTACGAGTGATGTTTTGTTTGACCACCTTCATTTTGACTCACCTCCTTTCGGCTATTGTATGTCGATAGTAGCTTTTTCAGCTTTTTCGACAATGTATGACGTAAGGCTATACTTTACATCCGAACATACTTTGTGTCCGAGATAACGTGCTTTACGGCAGCCACCTTTACAGATGGGAAGAAGCTTACATTTAACACATTCTTGATCGTCAAATGGGTTAACATTGACGAACCTTGCATATCTTGAGAGATTTCGCTGAGTACCAAAACCATCATATACATTACCGATAACCTCAGACTTATCCATACTGTGCGTACACATAAACAAGTCTCCGTCATAATTAATTTGAAATGCATTATCAAAGTCACATTCACAAAAGTTACAACTTAAACCTTCGTCAAAAGAATTTGTAGTGAACCCTTTTGATGCCGCGAGTTTATATAGTGGCGCAAGGTTTTCGTATGGACGATCACCCTTCTTCTCCGCGGAGAATTCTAAACCGGGGTTGCGACCTTCGTCATGGGAATATACCCACCTAAACAAAAGTACACAATTCTCTTTAATAATATCCGGAATTTCATCGAGAAGTTTCGGGATTGTCGGATAGTTCTCGTCAGTAAGATTGACTCTTAGTACAGTAGCTGTATCCGAATGTACTCTACTACAAAAATCTGAAAGATTTGACAAAATTTTGTCAAAAGTTTCACCATGGTTTGCCTTAGTAAAACGGTAACGATTATGAATCTCTCTTTCGCCGTCAAGTGTAATCTGCAGATTAGTGATATGAAGACGTTTGCAATTAGATACAAAGTTTTCATCTGCAAGTACTCCGTTTGTAACGACGCATGCCGAGTATTCAAAATTATACTTTCTTGATAGTCTCAAGATGCCATTAGTGATAATTCTGATCGCTTGCTTCGACAACAAAGGCTCTCCGCCGAACCAGCTCACGTAAAAATACTTAATGTCTTTTACTTGAGGTTCGAGCCACTCAAGATAAGCTTTTGCAGTCTTCTCAGTCATTAACTGTCCATTTTTGTTTTCAAAACAATAAGGACAGTCGCAGTTGCAGGCTAGATTTAAAATAATCGTGTGCCGCAAGATACCAGAAGAATATAGACTTCTGTTCCATTCGAGCTTGTAATACTCGAGTTCGTCAAAATCATCATCAACGATGAAATTTGCCTCCGAAAGAACAGAAAAACGTTCATCATCCTTAGGTACCTTGTCAAAATCAACGGTATTTATCCATTCATAGTCTTCAGAGCTTAATAATATTATATTTTTCGTCAGACTGTTGAAGAGAATATACCCGCCACCTGGGTTTTTTTCGATCAAATTATAATACGAAAACTTAGCCATTTTTTATCTCCTCCTAACTTTTAAATGGGCTTGGGTATTTTCTATAAAAAAATCCCCACAAAACATATATACATATTATAGACTATAATGTTGTTTTTGTCAAAAATTAACAAATAGAACATAGCCTACTAGTTATTATTAGACGAGTTTTTTATGGGGTCTTATTTTTTGTGGCCTTTACTACCGCCCAACTATCTACGTCCGTGAATCGATCAAGCGCCGTAACTAGTTTAATATTATTACTAAACGTCCGCACATTTTTATTATAAAAGTAAGTCAAATTTGACTGATAAAGACCTATCGCCGGAACATCATCGACAAAATGTTCTAGAAATGCTTCATATTTTTTGGCACGGAGTGCTGTGTCCGTCGCATCCCGCGCCCCAAGCAACAGATCATCTACTAAAGAATTACGGTAGTTGGATAGATTGAGCCCGGATGCATTTGTCTGCGAAGAATGATAATAAGGCAAAGGATCAGGCTCGACTCCCATCTCGATTTCATAAATCAAAATATCATAATTTCTCTTTGAAATTACATTTGTAATGAACTCTTGATTCTCCTGATAGCTAGTCACATTAACATCCAACCCCAAATTTCTAAGTGCCTCAGCAACCGCTTCCGCTACACTTGGTAGATAACCAGTGGTAACAGTTGCAATGTCGACATGTATCGGCGTTTCGCCAGATAGCTCGGAGATTTTATTTTTTGCTTCTTCAAAATCATAAGCTGGAATTTCTGGGTAATTTTCGAGTTTGATCTGTTGCGGCAAAATTGGGTAATCTAGCGAAGCTGCCTCCGGAATATTAGATCTGATTTCTTCGATATTAATCCCCAAGCGAATAGCTTTTCTTAAATCGGCATTCTTCATCATTTCGCTTGTTGTTTTAAAGAATATAAAAGCTCCAGAATTTAAGCTAGATTCCTTTCGGTTAAATTGGCCAGCCGTGATTTTTTCTGCGTCCAACCCAGAAAGTTCAGCGGTAGCCGTCACGGCTCCAGAATTTACGGCATTAACTATGTCGTCAATATTATTATAGGTATGTACGGCAAAACTATTTAACATCGCCTTACCACTGTAATGATGCGGGTTTGATGAAAGGTAGATAATTTGCTCGTTATTTGTGGCTCCGGCTTGCATAGCATTAAATGAAAAAGCACCAGAAGTTACTGGTGAATTAGAAAAACTATCTTCGATCAAAGTCTTTGGATCGGTATTTTCAAGTGAATGTTTTGGTAGAACTGGAATGTTAAGCGCGGAGATAAAGTCCGCATAAGCCACCGGCAAATTAAAAACGATTTCTTGGTTTTCGTTTTCGCTTACTTTTACGTTGGCAAAATTCGAATCATAAATCGAATTTACTACTGGATTTTTGATTAAGCCAATTGTAAACATTATGTCCTCGTTTGTAATGTCTTCCCCGTCCGACCATTTCAACCCATCACGTATTTTGACCGTCCAAGTTTTGTTATCGTCGCTAGAAACAATGTATTTAGCTAAGCCTTCCCCCATATGGCCAGAATAATCCATCGTAGAAATGGTTGCAAACATCAAGCGGCTCAAAGTTTTTTCGCTATTAGTCATCGCGAAGAGTGGATTCATTGACTTTACATCGCCCAGCGTCGCTTCGGTGTAGGTTCCTCCATCAACAAAGGCATTCTCGGCATAAGAATCTCCAAACCAAAACGCCTGTGTTACTGCTAGTAAAATCAAAGCAACAACAAGAAGTGCCCATTCCAAAATCAAAAGGCGAATATTTGAAATGTGTGAAACTCGTCCAAATAAGTTTTCTTTAATATGTTCCTTGCCTTCTTCCCCAGCTCGAAGAGAAGCTCTCGAAAACTTCCTTAGTATTTTTTGCCCACTCTTTTTGAAATTTTTTTTCATAGTCTTAAGATGGTATTAAAAGTAGCCCCAAAATAGATAAAACGAATATTACTACAAAAACAATTGTCGAAACAAAAAGTGATTTTTCGAGCCCACGTCTCGTGGTATATAATTCTCCGGAACTACCAAATCCGGCACCCAGCGATGCTCCGCGTTGCTGTAACAAAATTAATAACACAGATAAAATAGCCGAAACAAATACTACTACTTCTAAAAAACTTCCTAGTTGCATATTAACTCCTATACCACTCTATTTTAGCATACTTTTTCGCTTGAGTAAAGAATGATACGTAATAGCAAAACGGTGCGCTTCTTCGTCTATACGCGCAATTAATTTTGCGATATGCGAGTTATTTGGTAGTTCAAATTCTCCGTCCAAAAGCACCAGTTTAGCTCGCGCATTTCTAGAATGATCACCAGATTTATCGCGGCCAATCACTGGAATATTAAGAGGCTCCACTATTTTTGAAATTGCATTAACCTGTGCTTTTCCGCCGTCTAAAATAATTAAATCAGGATAGTCCCATTCTTTATGTTTAAGGCGCCTCTCAAACATTTCTTTCATACTTTTGATATCGTCATTGGTTGAAGTTCTGATTTTGAACTTACGGTATTCGCTTCGCGCCGAGGCACCATTTATAAAGACCACCATACTCCCCACTGTATTTTGTCCGGATTGGTGAGAAATGTCATAACCCTCAATTCGACGCGGCGGGTTTTTTAGTTTTAATAAATCCTGCAGCTGTTTCAAAGCTTGATCAGAAGAAATATCCAGAAATTCTTTGTCCGAAAACACAATTTTTCTTTTTAATTCTTTAAGCCCAAATA
The DNA here is from genome assembly GCA_045530815.1 of Candidatus Nanosyncoccus sp. Lineage (GTDB taxonomy): Bacteria > Patescibacteriota > Saccharimonadia > Saccharimonadales > Saccharimonadaceae > Nanosyncoccus. Next base: position 76,141 of record JAZSCU010000013.1, on the reverse strand, counting down.
ATTGGTCGCGCGCCTCCGCTGCCAGTTCAAAATTTCCTTTTTTTGCCTCATCTTTCATAGTTTTTTCTAAATCGTTTAATAGTTTTTTTCGGTCGCCATTTAGATAACGAATTAGTTTTCTTAGGTTTCTTTTATAATCTTTTTCGGAGCATTTCCCTATTTCGATTCCAGGTGTCAAATTTAGGTCGGTGTCTAAAGTTTTTTTACCGCTATAGGGCTTTGTATAATAAGGAAAGATTCGCCTCAAGTTTCTTACGGCCTTTTCCACGGCCGATTTGCCGTAAAATGGTCCAATATAGGTTGCCTTGTCATCGACCGGATTACGAGTAAACGAAACATAAGGTACTGGACTATTCATATCAATTCGGACATAGGACACAGTTTTATCGTCTCTTAATAAAATGTTCCATTTTGGCATATAACGCTTTATCATCTCTGATTCCAAAAACAGCGCATCCATCTCCGTATCGACCACGATCCAATCAGTATCAAAAATTTCCTCAACCAGAGCGGTAGTTTTAGGGTCTTTCACGGTTTTTTGAAAATACTGCCTCACTCGGTTTTTCAAAACCGCCGCTTTTCCAACATATATTATTTCCCCTGCTTTATTTTTATGAAAATAAACCCCCGGAGAAGCGGGGAGTTTACTTAATTTTTGTTTCAGAACCTCGTTCATCTTCTAATTATATCATACTTAAGCTAAAAAGTCAAATTATAAACATACCTCAATCAATCTAGAGGAATTACCAATTACTGACCCTCGGTAGGTTCACCTTCGGTTTCCTTCTTTTCGAGCCCCTGAACTATCATCGTAAAATCAGTGTAATCTGTCGGTTCAGAAACATTTACACTAACTGGATAACTGAAGCTAAGATCAACTACTAAGGTTACCTCACTAGATGTGGGGCTAAAATCTAGATATAGCCTAGTAAATTCATATTTATCATTAATCTCAACATATGCTGTAGGCAAACCGCGCATAGTCTCATCTAAATCATGTGCACTAACCGATGTATTAACCTTATTACCGGCGCAAGAACTCCAACTCTTAGCAATCTCTGAACTACTAATAGCATTCATAAAGTTGGCAAGTTTTTCACTGCTAATACTAACCTTATAAATAGGATTTTTCTTACTAGCTACAGGTATATTATCCCTTGTGGATTCGATAAATGGATTTTGGCTATAAAAATTACCAATAGATGCTGTGTTTTTACTGATGCTCGATAATATATCTATTTCACAGCTAGTCCCATTTTGGGAAGCTGCTTGATTTTTGATTTCGTTTAACATGTTTACCGAAATCTTGATCCATACTCCGTCGTTTTTCTCGACCAGTGAGATTAAATTTTCTTGCAGCTCAGTCACATCAACATCTGCTGATGCGTTGGCGTCAGTAGAATCTCCTAACCCCTCATTTAGTTCGAGCAAACTTGAATCTCCGGAGTCTGCGACTTCTTCCTCAGGTTTAAACGGATCGCCTTCAGTGCCTTCATCTCCTTCTATAAGTTCGCCTTCAGACACATCAACTTCTACCTCGTCATTTGTAGCCTCTTCTGTTTCGACCTCTTCTAAATCATCTCCTCTTTTTGCTCCGGTGATCAATTCAAGAAAATTAGTATCTTTTGTTAGGGCGGACGACTTCTCAATCTTAAAGAATAAATCTCCATTCGCAGAATAAATTTCGCTAAATGTTGTAGAATATTCTTTGCCATTAGTGTCTGTAATACTTAACGTGGCATTAGATTCATTAATCTTAGACTCCACTGCGATATTGGAATTAAGATTAATGTTAATGCGAGAAAAAGGAAAACTGTCGTTGTTGATTTTAAAATCAATATCTCCAGAAAGCGCCAGATTGGCGGGAGCCTCGCCGCTCATCAGTTTTTTCATGGCGAGGGTTACAGGATCACCATTCATATTTGCCAAAACGACAGCGATTGTAATTATACCGCCAAGCAGTAGCACGGCAGCGATGACTATGCCTACGATTAACCCAGTTTTCTTCTTTTTTGGCGCAGCCGCATCAACCTGAACTTGCTCCATCGGACGTCCGGTCGGATCCAAAATCGGACTATTTGGATCAGCATTTGGCGCGAGTGTAGTGGGACTAGTGGCAGGCGTAGATATATTAGTCGTAGGTGCCTGGCTAGTAACATTGGATGTAACTGGTTTTACCGCAGGTGCACCAGGTATCAAAGGATTTGCTGGACTAGAAATAGACTTAGGTTTAATACCATCTATTGACGGATTTAGCGGGTTTGGTGTTCCCCCGGTTCCATTATTATCCATTTAAAAAAACTCCTTAATATTATTAATATATATTTTAGCATAAGTTTTATAAAATTGGTATATAATATTTTATATGGAGAACTCAATAATCAGAAAAATCAAAGCTAGACAAGTATTAGATTCCAGAGGAAATCCTACGGTTGAAGCCGAGGTATTTCTAGAAAACGGCGGTTTTGGCCGGGCCATTGTTCCATCTGGGGCCTCTACTGGTGCCGGAGAAGCTCTAGAGCTAAGAGACGGCGACCCTAAGTGTTATAACGGCAAAGGAGTATTGAAAGCAGTCTGGAATGTTAATTCAAAAATACAGGATGTTCTAGTAGATAATTCTTCAGAACCTCGTTACGTTGATCAAATGATGTTAGAGCTAGACGGTACAGAAAATAAATCTTCGCTTGGCGCCAACGCGATTTTGGCTGTTTCTCTTGCCAATGCTAAGGCTAATGCCAGAGCGAATAGAGTGCCTTTTTATCGATATATTGCAGAACTTGCCGGCACTTATAATAAAATGTCGATCCCTATGCCGATGATGAACGTTATGAATGGTGGTGCACATGCCTCGTGGGCTACAGATTTTCAAGAATACATGATTATTCCAAAAAGCGCCGGCAGTATTGCCGATGCTGTACGTATGGGCGCCGAGGTCTTCCATAGCCTAAAGGAAGTTTTAAAAGAACGCGACTATCCCACTACCGTAGGAGATGAGGGCGGTTATGCCCCCAGAGTTTTAGGTGGTGACAATGAACCTCTTGAATGTATTAAATATGCCGTTGATAAAGCTGGCTACAAATTTGGAGAAGATATTGCTATCGCTATGGATATTGCTGCTAGCGAGTTTTATGATAAAGATCACTACGTCCTAAAAACCAATGGCGATTGGAAATCTTCTGACGATTTAATCAACTGGTATACCTGGATTGTGGATAATTATCCAGTAGTTTCAATCGAAGATGGTCTGGCCGAAAACGATTGGGCCAATTGGAAAAAACTCACCAGTCGTCTTGGCTCCCGTATTCAACTTGTGGGCGATGATTTATTTGTTACCAATGTCAAATTATTAGAACGCGGCATTAATGAACAATGCGCCAATGCTATTTTGATAAAACCTAATCAAATTGGTACTCTAACAGAGACCATCGACGCTGTTTTACTTGCCAAAAAAGCCGGCTTTAAGACCGTAATGTCGCATCGTTCTGGCGAAACAGAGGATGTGAGTATCGCGCATCTTGCGGTTGGACTTGGTACCGGCCAAATTAAAACTGGTTCTTTGTCGCGCTCAGAACGTATCGCAAAGTATAATGAACTAATCAGGATCGCCGAGACTAATTCTCGCCTTGGCCTAGTCAATCCATTTAATTAGATGGCTTTTGATGACTATTCGCGATAGCCGTCGCTTCACGAAAACCGTCGTAAAAGTTCTCTGAAATTTTGGGATGACCAATTTTGTTAGCCGCCTTTACTATATCTTTTATATCGTCGGTGATTTTAAAAATTTTAGCATCTTTTACAGTGATTAGTTTCATCTCAATCATTTTTTCAATAATCCTATCGAAACTCTTCCAGAAAGATTTCCCTACCAAAAATACAGGCATTTTGGGCATTTTTGCTTCCTGCATTAAACATAAAATTTCTGATACTTCGTCCATGGTTCCAAATCCACCCGGGAAAAACACAAAAACTTTTGCCGCCATTGCTAGTGCAACTTTTCTTGCAAAGAAATACTCAAAAGTAATACAATCCGTTAAATATGGGTTAGGATATTGTTCGTGAGAGAGGGTAATGTTAAATCCAATGGAGCGACCACCAAGTTCATACGCCCCATGCGAAACAGCTTCCATGATACTGGGGCCTCCGCCAGTAATCACCGCGTGACCGTTTTCCGCCAGTAAATGCCCAAGCTCGTAAGCCATTTTGCAGTACTTATTATCCTGTGGCAATCTAGCCGAGCCAAATACTGTTACACCCTGAGGAAATGAGCGCACTGTTTGTAAGCCTCGCCCCAAATCTTTTGCATAGGCATTTGCTCTTTCGAGGTCGGCAATAGATAACTTCTTTAAAAATTCTTCTTCTAGTTGTAACATAAGTCTCCTTTATAATTTTTGAATTGGCATAGGATGCAAACTTTCTTTTCCAGTCAAAATTCCCCTGTTAGCGCCCAATTTAAGTACTACTGACGTTGAGTTAGCTGATGCAAAAATAAGAGAATTTCTGAATGATTTTCCGCTTGCCAGGTGAGCTAAAAAGCCGGAGCCAAATGCATCGCCCGCTCCAGTCGCATCCTTTATTTTGACATCTTCGTAAATACCGAACCGATAAGCCTCGACTCTGTTTCCGGCAATTCCTCCCATTCCTCCGTCAGTAATAATCACGGTTTCGACATATCCATTCAAATGATAAAGTAGCTCCGTCAAAACCACACCATTTACAATCTCTGACGCCTCCGCTTTGTTAACATTTAAAACATCTACATATTTCAAAAGTGCCAAAAGTTCTTTCTTATTTTCTAATTCTTTAACGCCTGGATTAAACATAATTTTTGTCCCTAAGTCTTTGGCATGTTTAAAGAAACGAGACAAAGTATCCATATCCCCTCTAAGAGTTGTTACATAAAGCCAATCCGGCTGAATCAAATCCAGATCATTTTCCGAAAAATTTCCAAATTGTTCAGATGCTCCGCGATAAGTCAAAATCGTTCTCTCACCACTATTTTTATCGAGCAAAACCACTGAGGTCCCAGTAGATTTTCGCTCCAAGAAATTTACATAGCTAGTATCTATACATTCGTGGTCTAGGGTTTTGATGATGGCGGCTCCGGCCGGATCGCGTGCGATATTACCGATAAATACTGTTTCGTGGCCGTGTCTAGAAAAAGTAATTGCGGAATTAACTCCCCCGCCACCCACTTCGTAAGAAATCTTATCAATATCTACTTTTGAGCCAACTAAGACTTTACCAAAAATCGCATCAGTACCAATTTGTGTTGGCACCAAATCATCATGGTCTATCAAATAAACATCTTGCAAAGCCGAACCAAGAGATACGATACGCGCCATTATAACACCACTCCATTTTTATCAATCTCTGCCACTAATTGCTGGTAAGCTTCGGCCGGGTTTTCTGCTTGCGAAATTGCCGAGCCTACATCAATTACATCAAGGTCAGCATGAGCCAAAGCTCTCACATTCGTAATGTTTGCTCCGCCATCCCAGCCGATTTCTACCTCCGGCTTCATATTGCGAATTAATGCAATCTTTTCCATTTGCATCATGTCGGCAGGAGCCCCTTGCATACCTAACTGACCAGCAAAAATTAGCACATGGTCTGCCTCATCGATGTATTGTTTGACGTTGCCCGGAAATGTAGATGGCAAAAGCGCAACCCCAACATTAATTCCCGCCTCTTTTAGTTTTTGAAAGCTTGGCATCAAATCTTCGTTCGCCTCTGCATGCAAAATACAAAGTGTCGGAGCTAACTTCAAAATAGTATCAATATGTTGAGATGGGTTTGCCGCCATCAGGTGCAAATCAGCAATCCAATTTTTTGGCCACCAAACATTGGTAATATCTAGTGTTTCATTTGTTGCAAAAACACCGTCTGTTACATCTATCTGTACGCGTCTGGTAAAAGCATTAATTTTCTCGATCTGCGCCCGATAGTCTTGCTTATTATTAGTTAAAATTGTTGGCACAATCGATACGGATCTAATCATAGTCTTCCCTTTCGTCTAAACGGTTAATCCGCCTCACTCGGCGTTCCAAATTTTCGAAATCTGTATTCAAAAATGTTTTAATAATTTTTTGCATTGTCTCGTCATCCATGGAATGTGCTGATAAACATAGCACGTTAGCATCGTCGTGTTCACGAGCTAATTTTGCCGACTCCGGGTTTTCGCAGTGTGCTGCCCTTACTCCTTTAAAACGGTTAGCCTGCATGGTCACTCCGTGCGCTGAATCGCAAATCAATATACCCATCGAGCCGAAATCTTCTCTTACTGCCCTAGCTACCGCTATGGCCGGGTCGTTAAAATCGTCTCCTTCGGAATAATCGTAGGCGCCTTCGTCAGTGACTTCATAGTCACTTTTGGCCAAAAACTGCAACACTACCTGCTTTTTTGAGAACCCACGATAATCTGCGCCGACGTAGATATTCATCTAGTTTACCTTTCCAAAATCAACGGCGAGCTCGACCAGACGATTAGAATATCCCCACTCGTTATCGTACCAGGCCACAACTTTGATCATATTTCCGCCAACTACATCGATCAAAGGTAAATCTACGATACAAGAATGCGGATCGCCAATAAAATCTGAAGAAACTAGCTCCTCATTAGTTACACCGAGGATGCCTTCATAATAAGGCTCCGCGGCTACTTTTTTAAATAGATTGGTTAGCTCTTCTTTAGTGGTGTCGCGCTTAACGATGGCCGTAATGTCAGATAGCGATACTACTGGTGTTGGTACCCGCACAGAAAGACCATTAAACTTCCCGGTCAAACTTGGGATAGTAAGCGCCGCAGCCTTTGAAGCTCCTGTGGTAGTTGGTACGATGTTTTCGGCTGCACTCCTGGCTTCTCTCAAATCCTTGGCCGGTGCATCTAAAATTCTTTGTGAACCAGTGTAAGAGTGCACAGTCGTCATCATGGCTTTTTCGATCCCAAATTCATCCTCTAGTACTTTCATAATTGGCGCAATGCAGTTAGTGGTACAAGAGGCATTAGAAATAATTACGTCTCCTCCGTCTATAATTTCTTCGTTTACGCCGAGAACTACGGTTTTTACACCTTCTCCTTTGGCTGGCGCCGAAATTACTACCTTTTTCGCTCCAGCTGTGATATGGAGCCTAGCGTCTTCTGGCTTAGTGAAAAATCCAGTTGATTCAATCACTACATCTACGCCCAGTTTTTTCCAAGGCAAATTAGCTGGATCTTTTTCGGCAAGTACCGGAATTTCTCTCGTATTTACAATGATTGAATTATCTGTAAAACCAACTTTTTTGTCGTATGTGCCGTACGAAGAATCGTGCTTTAAAAGATGCGCCAGAGTCTTAGCATCTGTAATATCATTAATCGCGACTACTTGCACATCGCGTCTTTCGAGCAAAATCTTTAAAGCATTGCGCCCAATTCGCCCAAATCCATTTATTCCCACCTTTATCATTTTTACCTCCTAATTGTACTTACGTTAATTATAGCGCATTTTTTATTTGGAGTCTAGTATTTCGTATTATCCCACAACCTATGCAACATAAAATGACAAGAATTCTTGCCATCAAAATAGGTAGATTCTATACTTATATTAATACCACTTAATAAAAGGAGAACCTACCTATGTCATATTGTACAGGTAAAAACATAGAAATAGCAAGAGGTAAAGCTATGAAAATGCTGGTTATAGAGAAAAAACCAGTAGTAGTAGTGGCAGATCGTTTCGGAGTACATAGGAGTACTATTTGGCGTTGGCGCCAGAAATGGTTATCACAAAATCATATAGAGCTAAACAATCCCTCAAGACGCAAATATCTAGGGGTATCATCGTATAAATATGAATTATGTAAATGGAGTATTCCTTCATTTTCTGCTGCACCAAAAAGGCCTCACGCACTTTCAGATGATCTCATACAATTAGTTTTGGATGTAAGAGACCAACTAAAACGTTGCGCAGAAGTAGTCTGGCATCATATCAATTCGGTTTTATGTATTAGTATTAGCCTTTCTAGCGTACGTAGAATCCTAAAACACTATGGCAAGATGAATAAACCTAAAAACCATCGTAACAGACGCTATAAAGGCATCAAAAGACCCAAAGTACTAATGCCAGGAGATTTAGTAGAAATAGATACTATACATCTATATAATCCAATTACTAAGCAAAAGCGATACATTTATACCGTAATAGACTTATACACCAGAATGACTTATGCTAGGGTCTATAAAGAATTAAAGCCCATTAACTCGCTTAATACAATAGAAGGAGCAGAGCAATACTTTGGCTTTAAGTTTAAAATGATACAGAGCGATAATGGGTTAGAATTTGGTAATTATTTTTCAGATAGATTAGAAAAAAGAGGAATAAAAATCAGACATACCAGACTAGGCAGACCAAACGATAATGCCCATATAGAGAGGTTCAATAGAACTCTCCAAGAAGAATGTACCGGTAACTATTACTTAGAGAGTGAGCCACTTAAAATGATGGATAACAAAATACTTTCATATATTGACTATTATAACTATCATCGTATACACTTAGGAATAAGTTATAGAACTCCTGCCGAAATGTTGCATAGGTTGTGAAAGTTGTATGGTATTTTTATTCTACATATGTTATAATGTATTAAAGAGTTTCAGTTTGTTTATGATTGCTGTAAATAAACAAACAAAATAATAATATTATTAAATAGAGGAAATTTTAATGCCAACTATTAATCAGTTGATTCGTAAGCCTCGTAAAAAGGCTGCGAAAAAATCTAAATCTCCAGCGCTTGGCTCAATTGTAAATACCTTGAAGACTAAACGCTATGAGAAAGCTGCACCACTGAAGCGTGGTGTTTGTATCAAAGTTACTACCAAGACTCCTAAAAAACCAAACTCCGCTATGCGTAAGGTTGCTAGGGTTCGTCTAACCAATGGTCAAGAAGTATGGGCCTACATTGGTGGCGAAGGTCACAACCTCCAGGAGCATGCTGTAGTTTTGGTACGTGGTGGTCGTGTGCCGGATCTTCCTGGTGTACGTTATCACATCGTTCGTGGAACTTTGGATCTCCAGGGTGTACAAGGTCGTAAGCAAGGTCGTTCTAAATACGGCGCGAAGAAGGAGGACAAGTAATGCCACGTAAAACTACCAAATCATTAGTCAGAAAAGTTAATCCAGACCGCAAATATCAATCCATTTTGGTACAGCGCTTGATTAACAAATCCATGTTAAATGGTAAAAAACAGGTTGCAGAACGTGCCGTTTACTCAGCAATCGAAGGTGCAGCCAAAAAACTAAAGTCCGAAAACCCAGTTGAGGTATTAGAAAAAGCCATCGCAAATGTCTCGCCAGACTTTGAAGTTAAGTCTAGGCGCGTTGGTGGTGCTAACTACCAAATTCCGTTCCCAATTTCGGGCCATCGCCAACTTCACTTTGCGTTTTCATGGTTAGTTCAATCAGCTAGAGCTCGCAGCGGTATGCCATATGCTAGAAGGTTGGAAGCAGAAATAATCGATGCCTACAACGAATCTGGTGCGGCTTTCAAGAAGAAAGAAGATTGTCACCGTATGGCAGAGGCCAACCGTGCTTTCGCGCATTTTGCACGCTAATCTTTCGCAAAAAGTGTTGTATTAGACCAAAAATAGTGTTACCCGACGTTCTTGCGCTTTTTATCAAAGTGTGGTATAATGAGCTTAAGTTAGAGTTAAATTTAAGCTTAGAGGAGTTTTATCATGTATAATCAGGCAGAGCTCGAAAAAAAAGAGCGTCGGCGTATCATTATAGCTACAGTAACTGCGGCGGCAGTTATTTTGATCTTGATTGCAGCAATCATTATAGTTGCAACCAAAAAATCTAGTAAAACTATCGGCACAGTCGCTAACAACGAAAACGATACCGAACTAGTAGAAACCAAAGACAAACAAGAAGAAAACAAAGAACAGCCGGCTTCTTCTGATCCTGAGGCTAAGGATGATGAAAAGCCTGAACAAGAGGCAGCGAGCAGTAATTCGTCAGCTACTACGAATAGTCCTAAGAATACCACTCCAAATACACCTACTCATGATACTTCAATGCCAACTACTGGCCCAGAAGACATCCTGCCAGTCGCTCTAATGCTAGGTGCTCTTACTGCTTATTTAATGTCTAAAAAAATGGCAAAAGAAAATTTAGATTAAATCTAGAATTTTGTTAGTATATCTGGTATAATATCTTTTATACCAGCTCGATGCCCGAGTGGTGAAATTGGTATACACGTATGCCTTAGGAGCATATGCCTCGTGCGTGCTGGTTCGAGTCCAGTCTCGGGCACCACTATAATAAATTTGACAATCTGTCAAGTTTATTTTTTTATCTTCTATTACAATATTTAAGAGTAGAATCACTATTAAAGAGGCAATACTCCGTCGAGGAAATTAAATGCCAGCCCTTACCGTAGGCTGCAAAGTTTGAGCCAAAGTAGTACATCTTGCCAGTTATTTTTTCTTCGAACTAGTACGTAAATACCTATCAGCTGCAGAAGTATTATCGTAAGGTCCAAAATAATACTTTTTACCGTTTATCGTCTGCCAACCACTTACAGCGATACCGTAGTCTCCGGTTTTTAAACCAAATGATGTAGAACGGATACCACTTTTCTTAAAATAATATTTCTTACCATTTATCGTCTGCCAGCCAGTTTTCATAGCACCATTTTTGCCAAAATAATACCCGCAAACCATATCGCCGCCAAAAAATGACATATGATTACAGACGTCCTGTAAGCCAGTTCGCATACCTCCTGGCCAAGACGGTGATAAATATGTATCAAAGTAATATATTTTATTATTAATTGTACGAAAACCACTTAGCTGCACACCATTTTTGGCAAAGTAGTATTTCTTGCCACCTATATAATGCCAGCCAGTCTTCATGGCGCCATTAGAACCATAATAATAAGTACACATATTATTGTCTTCGGAGCAGTCACCACTCCTTTTTATCCAACCTTTCCACATTCTACCGCTCTCATCAAACCAGTATTCCTTTCTGTTAATAGTAAGCGCTACATTTTTCACTTTGCACCCAGACCAACCAGGAGTATTAGATAAATAGTAAAGATTGCCTACATACTTTACCCATCCTGTTTTCTTTTTGCCTTTTTTTAGATAACTCGAGCAGTTTGTAATATTGTTATAATTTTCCACCCATCCAGTGTAGCATTTCTTACTCCCCTTTTTGCGGTAGCAACCACCGCTATAACTAATGTCCCCCCATGCTGTCCTAGTGTCAATATCAGAATTACCAGCATTATTACTTTCGTCTGACCCTTCAAGATCAGAAAAATCTACTGCCTCTCCATTTTTATTGATGTCCATCTCTGTTTCGTCCGATTCACCTATGAAATTGTCTACATCAAAGATATCCTGAGAAAAAGCCTCTTTAGTCGGGAAGATAGAAAGTTCATCAACAAGACCAACCGTACCAGATGGGGTAAAAGATTTATTATCGTTACTCTTAATAGTAGCTAAACCAATTGCAGCGGCCAAAGCGACAATAAGAAAAAGACAACCAAAAACAATATTTTTCTTATTATCCCCAGTATTCTTTCTATTAAACATAAGTGTTTCCTTTTAACTTAAGCATATTATATCACAAAATCCTGTTGGACAAAAAGGTTTTTTTTGCTATAATCATTAGCAGGATGGGAAAAATTGCGAGATATCTAAACCAGTTGATTGTCGGCAATGTTTTTGATTCCCCGGAGGTTATAGAAGCCTATTCTACAGACCATTCGGCCCTAAAAATCAAACCAAAATTCGTGGCTTTTCCTGAATCTACGGACGACATTTGTAAATTAATGCGTTTTTTTAATCAAATTGCAGCAAAAGATATTGATGTTTCAGTAACGGTAAGAGGAGCGGGCTCCAACAAAGGTGGTTCCAGTCTAGGTAGTAGCCTGATAATTTCCACCGAAAAATTAAACAAGATGTTAGAGATCGATCCGCGCGAGAGGCTAGTACGAGTACAATCCGGCATGACCTTAAAAGAACTTAATACTGCCTTGTCGGTGTCTGGTCTAACTATTCCGATCGGCGGGCACGATAACGACACTATCGGGGGTTTAATTGCGGAGTGTCCTCTAGATCCTTATGCTGGTAAATATGGCGGCATCATGAATTATGTTGAGCGCCTAGAAGTAGTTCTAGCTAACGGTGACTGCCTTCGAACTAGTCGCCTCAAAAAATATGCCGTAGCCAAAAAAGCCACAGAACGTTCAGTGGAAGGTGATATTTATCGCAAAATTTCTAAAATTCTAAAAAGCAATGATAATTATCTCCAAGAAATGAAACGTAACCGTCAAAATTTGTCTGGTTATCCATTTATTTCAAAAATATATGAAAAAGAAACCCTAGATCTTGCGCCTCTATTTTTTGGTTCAGAGGGGACTCTTGGCATTATTTCAGAAATTATTTTAAAAGCTGTGCCATACAAAAGACCTCCGTTTAGAGCTCTCGCCACCTTTAAAGATCTAGAATCGTCGTTAGATTTTATGGATACTATAAAAGCTCTAAGACCTCGCGAAATCAATTTTTATGACCTCAAAATTGTTCAAGAAGCACGCGAAGCCGGTAAAAATCTCGATGGTGTCATCAAAAAACTCGAAGATGGTTTTGTGGTATTTTTAAGTTTTGATGAAAGAATCAACTATTATCAAAAGAAGATACTTGCCGTCAAAAATACCGCACCGCGTAACGCAAAATTCATCTTTGAAACTCCGGAAAACTGCTTAATGTTTAACGAATTTGAAAATTCACTTTCAAGTTATATGAATTCAGCCAAAAACGGCGAACGTGTGCCGATTTTAACAGATTTTTACTTGCCGGCTTGGAATATGGAAAGTTTTTTAAAAGATCTAAAGATTTTAAGCGAAAAACTAGAACTAGATCTTGCGATTTTTGGCTCATACAGTACAGAAAACTACAGCCTAAGGCCAAAATTTAATCTAGAAGACGAAGGTGTCAATAAAAAGATCGCCACTTTTCTTAGAGCCGGGGCATACGTAATTGACCGTCAGGGTGGTAAACTAACCGGCGGGACTCCGGAGGGACGCCTCAAAGCGGTAGTAACAAATGCGGAGCTAACCAATATCGAAACCAAGATCTACGAAAAGATCAAACAAGTTTTTGACCAAAACAACATCCTAAATCCAGACGTTAAACTAGGCGCTAGTTCCAAATTTACCTTAACACATTTCAGGACTACTGCCCTCCCAAAAATTGTGATATAATATAAGGTAATATAGAGGAGTTTTTATGAAGACAAAAGTAAAGAAGATTTCTGATTCAAGAGTTGAAATAACGGTCGCTTTGGATAACAAAGATCTAAAAGAAGCCGAAAACAAGGCTCTAGAAAAATTAGCCAAAGAAATTAAAGTTGAAGGATTTCGTAAAGGCAAAGTTCCAACTGAGGTTGCCAAGAAATTTATCCCCGAAAACGATCTTAACGCAGAAGCAATTGATTTTGCAGTGCGCTCTACGGTAATTGAAGCATTTCAAAGCGAATCCAAATCCCCACTCGCCTTACCTAATGTAAATGTCACCAAATACGTGCCAGGCGAAATGGCCGAATATACCGCAACCGCAGATGTGATTCCAGAAGTCAAACTTGGCGACTATAAAAATCTCGGAGTCAAAAAAGAGTCCGCTAAAATAACCGAAAAAGAAATTGACGAAGTCCTAAAAAATCTATCCAGCTCATTTTCCGAAAAAAAGGTAGTAAAAAGAGCTGTTAGTGATGGCGATGAGGTAATTATTGACTTTGTTGGTAAAAAGGACGGCGAAGCCTTCCAAGGTGGCACAGCTAAGGATCATCACCTTGTTATTGGCTCAAAAACCTTCATTCCTGGTTTTGAAGATGGTATTATTGGTCACGAACCAGGTGATAAATTTGATCTTAAAATCACTTTTCCTAAAGATTATGGTGTAAAAGAACTCGCCGGAGCTAAGACTGTATTCGAAATCTTACTAAAGCAGGTCAACGAAGTTAAAAATGCCCCAATTGACGATGAGCTAGCCAAAAAGTGCGGTCCATTTAAAGATTTAAAGGAATTAAAGGCCGACATCAAAAAGAATCTTGAGTCACAAAAAGACCACCAAAACACCGAAAAGTTTAAAGATGAGCTAGTTCAAGCTTTAGTTAAAAAATCCAAGATACCGGCACCAGAAATTTTGATCGATGATCAGATGCGCGTAATTCGCGATGATATCACTAGAAATGCCGAATCTAGAGGCATGAGCTTTGAGGATTTCCTAAAAGCAAGTGGTGAAACTTTGGAAAACTGGGAAAAGGAAGCTCGTAAGGTCGCAGAAAAGCGGGTTAAAGGCTCCTTGGCTTTGCAAAATCTCGCTGTCGAACAAAAAATCACTGTCTCAGACGACCTAGTAGCGGCTAAGATTGCAGAGCTAAAAGATGTCTACAAAAAATCCCCAGAAGCCGTCAAACAGCTCAAAGATCCTAATGTTAAGGCGGACATCAAAAACCGCATGATTATCGAGGCAACACTAGACTATCTGGTAAAAACCAACAAGTAAAGCCAAAAGACAATACAAAAATAAGGTCTCACTTAAAGTGAGACCTTTTTGCTAGTCTGCCGTGGTTTCGATTTTCTCCGCAAAGGAATATTGTTTTGGCACCTCGATTAGGGCCACAACTACCAGGAAAATTGCTATTAAGGTAGCCACTGTCACGATCATTGATTTTTTCATTTTTTTACCTCCCTAAACAAAAAAAATTAACTAGCAACTAAAAGGACTCCGCCCCTTTAAACTATTATAACATAAAATCAACAAATACCAAAATATTTATGTTTTGTAGTAGATTGAAATATGTGCTCTAGCATATTTTTTGGTTTTTATAAGATTCATTCTGGGTATAACTGCAGCTTCATCCGGATGAGACAAAACCAACACCCCGCCAGTTTTTAGACACGTATCTGTGATTTTTTCTATCTCTTCCGCCTCAAAGTCGTCATATGGCGGGTCGGCTAAAATAATATCAGCCTTGATAGGAAATTCAAAACTACCCACTGTTCCCTGGTAATACTCGATTTGTTCTTTAGGGATGTTAATTTCAATACAGTTTTCTTTGGTTGTTCGTATCGCTGCAGGATTTTTTTCTATGAAATATACTTTTGAAGCACCGCGCGAGATGGCCTCAATTCCGAGCGCCCCAGAACCAGCATACGCATCAATCACTGTTGCCCCAGATAGATACTCTAAAATCATATTAAAAAGGGCAATCCGTTCACGCTCTCCCATCGGGTGTGTTTTTTCACCTGGGGTCTTCAGGCGTCTCCCCCGGTAAACCCCGCCAGTAATTTTGATATAGTTATTCATCTTAATTTAAGGTTGTAATTTGTTGGTATTTTGTGATTCCTTGCATCAACTCCTTATATTTTACCATATTTTCTGGTTTTTGCAAAAAAGAATTAACGTCTTTTTGTGCCCTCGCAATCAGTTTTGTATCTGATAAAGAGGCGATCCTCAGATCGAGCGCCCCGTGTTGCAGGGCTCCATAAATCTCCCCAGGGCCGCGCATTTTGAGGTCTACTTCGGCTAAATAAAACCCATCTGACGACTTCTCTAATTCCTTTAAGCGCCTAGAAGGAGAAAGGTCGCCACTAGTTAACAGATAACAATATGAAGCTTCTGAACCTCTACCTACTCTGCCACGCAATTGGTGTAACTGGGCCAAACCATAGCTTTCGGCATTTTCAATTACTATCAATGTGGCATTTGGTACATCAACACCCACCTCTATCACTGTAGTTGATACCAATATGTCTATCTCTCCCTCGGCGAATTTTGCCATAACTAAGTCTTTTTCTGCCGGCTTCATTTTGCCGTGTAAAAATTCCACCCTTTTATCCTCAAAAATTTCCTGGAGCCTTTTTGTGCGTTTTTTTACAGAGGTTATCTCAGAGGAGGTATTACCATCTCCGTCCTCAATTGCTTTGCAAATCCAATAGATTTGTTGTCCTTGGGCTCTTATACCGTGCTTATTATCTGGTTTTTTTTGCAATATTTCTCGCATTTTGGGGTATAGTTTTTCTCGCGTTTCAACCCCTGCGATAATAGAGGTCAAAATTGGCTGCCTACCCTTAGGGAGCTCATTCAAGATAGACACGTCCAAGTCTCCAAATACTGTAAGCTGTAACGACCTTGGAATAGGGGTAGCAGTCATCGCCAAAAGGTGCGGAGCCTTCCCCTCAGGCGATTTTAGGAGCAATTTCTGTCTCTGTTCTACCCCAAAACGGTGCTGTTCGTCAATAATTGTAAGCGATAAATCTTCAAACTCTGTATCGTCAGTTAGGAGTGCATGTGTCCCCACTACAAGATCAATCTTACCTGATTTAATTTCAGCCTTTAGCTCGGTTTTTTTCTTAGTTGCCCCTGTCAAAAGCGCTACTTTTATCTTGAAAGGATTTAAAAGCTTCTTTAGGCTTTCGTAGTGTTGACTGGCTAAAATTGCCGTTGGCGCCAGAAGTGCTACCTGTTTTTTGGCCATCGCAGCCTCATAACTTGCCAGCGCAGCTACCACGGTTTTGCCGGACCCCACATCACCTTGGAGCAAGCGGTTCATCGGAGTATCCTTATCCATATCCTGGAATATTTCCCAAGCCGCTAATCTCTGGGCATTAGTTAACCTAAAAGGTAGTTCAGAGACTAATTTTTTGACTTTTTCGGCCGAAAAAGGTATTTTTGTGGCCTTTAATTTTTCGTTTTCGCACCGATTTAGTTTTGATGCCAAAATCAGCTCAAATAATTCTTCGTAAGCTAGATAATCCCTTGAGCTTTGAATCGTCTTTTCTGACTGGGGGAAATGCGTATAAAAAAGCGCCTTTTTACGTACTCCGGGCTTTACAGAGGGGAGCAGATCCGGTATCTCTGTAAAACGTTCTCTTGCCCCATTCATCAAACGTTTAAAATCATTTGACTTCAATGCGCCGTGAGCCACGTAGATAGGGCTAAGACCAGTTGTAGGGTCGATATCGCCTACTTCAGCCGCAGAAGGCGAAATTAGGCTAAAACGTCCATTTTTAAGCTCATAATTTCCAGTAAAATAGTATTCTTTCTCTGGAGAAAACTGTTTTATACGGTAACTCTGGTTAAACCAGACTACTTTTACCGCCCCTGTTGCATCTCTAACTATTCCTTCTGTAACGGATAAATTGCGTTTTCTGGCTCGCCGCGAAGACAAACTATCAATCCTTCCCCTTATCACAACTTTGCCCGGCCTTATCTCTGAAATAGAGGTCGGTGCTTCATAATTCTCATAATTTCGTGGTAAATTATAAAAAAAATCTTTAACAGTCTTGATACCGTGTTTTTTTAAAATTTCCGCCGTTTTGGGCCCCACCCCTTTTAGTTCTTCGACACTAGCAAATAAATTCATGCTTTTTTGCTATGCTCCTCGCGCCATTTTGCGATTTTGCCGTGGTTCCCAGAGAGTAGCACCTCTGGCACCTTCATTCCTCTAAAATCCTCTGGGCGAGTATATTGCGGATATTCTAAGTTGTCTCCATCTGAGAAGGACTCAATCTCCGCTGATTGCTCACCACCGAGCACCCCCGGAATCAGTCTGACTACAGAATCAATAATGATGAGTGCCGGCAGTTCCCCACCGGTCAAAACATATTTTCCTAGCGAAATTTTATAGTCAACAATCGACAGAATCCTCTCATCGTAGCCCTCGTAGTGTGGGCACAGGATGATGTAATGAGTTGTAGGGGCGCTATTAGAAATATCCTGCTCGCTATTGGTAGCACTCTGGGAAAACTCTCTTGCTTTTCTTTGGTCCCAGATCTCCCCTACGGGGGTAGGCAAAATAACCTTTGCCTCTGGGTCGGCGGCTTTAACCGACTCAATCGCGGCAAAAACTGGCTCACAGCGAAGCAACATCCCGTCTCCACCTCCATAAGGAGTATCATCTACGGATTTGTGCGGTCCTAATCCAAAATCACGCAAATTCACAAAATCAAACTCCGCCAAGCCTTTTTCGGTAGCCTTCCACATCATGGATGTCTTGAGGTATGGCTCAATCGCCTCCCGAAATAATGTAATGATCGTAAATTTAATCATTTACTCGTTCCTTAGTTTGTCTTGCATCTGCGAAATAGCCACCTGCGGTGCCATTCCGTTCTCGCCAGCTTCTAGTTCTACACTTCCTGCGCCAGATTTGGCACCATAAGCATTACCGCTATCGACATAACCATCATTATTATCATCGGCTAAATGATATTCTCCAGACTTTGTTGTTACGGTCGCCGTACTACCATCTTCTTTAAAATCAAGAGCTATATTGTCATTCTCGTATGCGCCTAGATTTTGTCGCATTGTCTCCTCCCAGGCATCTTTTTTTAATTCTGGGAGTTTTGCTGGTTCTTCTCCAGCTTTTATCGCTGCGGCTAGTGCTGTAGATAAACCAAAAACAGCCAGAATCTTTTTTGCGGTTTTTATTAATTGCGATCTTTTATCAGTCGCCACATATTCCAGTGCTTGTAACCAATTTTCTTTTTGTTTCTCTGCCTTTAATTTTTCTGATCCATCGATCAGCTTATCCTGGCCACCGCCAGTGTTTTCTCGCCCAAATACTATCGCATCTGGGGAAATTTTTTTGCCATTAAAATTGCGTTTCCCCGGAATATCGCCAACTCTCAAACTTTCAGAATTATTCATTTTCCTCCTTTAGTATAAGTATAACACATAAAAAGAAAAAAGAACGACCTTTTCGGTCGCTCTTCCCCGCTGCTACGCGCCCACCCTGGGGCACATTGGTTTGTTTTAATCCGCTGTTTTTGTTTTTAATGTAAGTCTCCACACTCCACTAAAAGTCAGTGGAACCCCTGTGAAGCGTATCAGCTTATTACCATATTAAACCATAAGCATAATTTTGTCAAGGGCAATATTTACAAGTTATGCCTGATTTATCGTTGAGTACAAGTGATATCGAGTTTTTCAAACTCTTTTTGCATTTCGTCGGCGATTTCTTGTGCGGATCTGCCTTCCAAGCCTCCAATTGGGGCTAAGTTCTTTATTCCGTCTTCATCATACGACAGTGCATACTCAACACTCTCTCCCTCGATGTAGTTATAATTAAACGTACAATGGTCGTCGCATTGCTTTTTATAGGTTTCTGTCATTATATCTACCATCTGCTTCTCATAGTCTTTATAGGTATTATCACCAGACTTTAAATCAATTTTTATAACCATCTCTCCACCAGAGATTCCTCCGTCTTTTATCTTCATATCAATTTTAGTTTCACTATCGATACCTATATCAGTAGAACTTCTGACACAGCTAACTATTTTTTCTTTTGGCTTGATCAGATTAATTACCAAGAACACGATAAGTGCGATTACGGCAGCAGCTCCGACTAAACATCCAATAATCATCCCCAGTTTCTTCTTAGAATTATTTTTATTTCTGGCAATATCGCCTGCAGGCTGAGTAAGAGGCTGGCCAGGGATAGCTTGAGGCATTTGGTCAGGGGTGGGCTGCCCGGTAGCTTGGTCCAGGGATGGAGCCGCAGATTCCGCCGTCATAGGGGCAGGTTCAGAGGCAGGCTCTGGCATAGAATCAGGTGCCGGGATCGGTTCTGAGACAGGGGCAGGCTCTGGTGCAGGTTCGGATACTGGGGCTGGTTCTGAAACGGGAGTAGCCTCAGGTGTTGGGACTGGATCTGTCAATTGTACAGGTTCTGGCTCTGGTGCTGGCTCTGACATAGGCATAGGCGCTGTTTCTGGCATCCCATTCAAAGTTGATTTTTCGTTATCATTATCCATGACTATTTCCTTATTTAGTTATAATATAATCTTAAACATTATTGTATCATATAATACGTTTATGATAAAATAAAATTAATGGAAGTATTGATAGGCTTGACCAAGATGATTGTTTCCCTTTTTGGGTTCGCTGGCGGTGGCGGGTCAGATAGTGGTAGCATCGGCGGGTCCGGCGGGTCTGATTTTGGCGGTAGTAGTTTCTCTGATAGTGGTGGCAAATCAACCTCTGAAGGTATCATATTCTTTTTTGTAATTCTCGCAATAAGCATCCTGTGGGTTATATTAGAGGAAAAATACAGGAAACATCGCAAACATAAAAATAGTCTAAAAGAACAGCGAAGGTTTGATACCTTAGACCAAAACAATACCGAGCAAGAAAAGTGGGCCCACGAAGAGGCGGCACGAATTTTTAAAGAGTACCAACAGGATTGGTCTGAGTATAATCTAAAAAACATCAAAGAATACACTACCGATAAGTATTTTCAACATGCTAGTCTTATGCTTGAAGCTATAGATCGAATGAACCGAAGGAATGTAGTAAGCAATCTAAAAATATCAAGGACAGTTCTGTTCTCCCCAATAAATGACCAAACAAAATTACCAGCTGCAGTAACTGTAATTTTTAAATTTAGTGGTATTGACGGCTTAGTAAATACTAAAACACAAAAAACAATACACAGTGACCATGCGCAGGGACTAACGGAATATTGGCGGTTTATTTATGATGGCAAGTCTTTAAAGCTCGACGGCATTATTCAATCCACAGAATCAACCCCTCATTTAATCGAGTCTATTGCGGAATTTGCAAGAGAAAATAATCTATTTTATAGCCCGGATTGGGGGAGGTTGGCTTTACCAACAAAGGGGCTTTTATTCGAAAATACCTATGACATACTTGGCACCGCCGACGTAAACAATCACGTAGTAGGAAAATGGAGTGACTCTTTGATTCAAATTTATACGTTCTCCGCACAACCAGACGAGCCAAAATCACATTATATTGTTGGCCAGATAAACATACCAAAAACATACGAGGGCGTAATCGTAGAATCAAAAAAAGCGAAACTCAAAATCAAAAAACCAAAAGATTATGATAAGTATGATTTAGAGTGGGATGATTTCAACCGGCGCTATAATGTTTTTGCAGCCAGCAAAGATGCTCTGCCTGCTTTTGAACTTCTAAACCCGTCTTTTATGGAAAGATTACATGCACGGAATTTGCCATACAACCTAGAAGTAAAAGATAACACCATCTATATCTTTGCAAAAGCTAAAGAAGCCAAAAAAGAGCATTATGCGGAGCTTTTAAACGTCATCACAGAAGCATTTAAAGAACTAAAAATGTAACTACCGCGCTTTTAGAACATCTAAACATTAGCTTTTTTTGCGTTTCTGGCAAAATTATGTTAGAATAATACTATGTTTGTAGATAAGGCTAAAGTGAGTTTAAAGGCAGGTAAAGGCGGCAACGGTGCCGTGTCTTTTCGCCATGAGATTTATATCCCAAAAGGTGGCCCAGACGGGGGTGATGGCGGTAAAGGCGGCGATATAATTTTTCGTGCCGATCGTAATACTAACACCCTGGTAGACTTTCGCTTTACCCCAATCCTAGAGGCCGAAAACGGCAAAAACGGCTCTGGTCAGCGCGCCGCCGGCCGTTCCGGCAAAAACCTTATCGTCGACGTCCCCGTCGGTACCGTGGTTTATCGAATCGGCCAAAAAAGTTCTTTTGGGGGGATCCAGAGTTACGACGAGGACGAGCACGCGGGCCCTGCGACGGCAGGTGTCGGCGACGCGCCCCGAGAAAGAATCCTCTTGGCCGATTTGACGCACGATGGCGACGAGGCTGTCATCGCCAAAGGCGGCTCCGGAGGCTTCGGTAATGCGCATTTTAAGAGTAGCACTCGCCAAGCTCCCCTAATTGCCGAAGTTGGCGAACCCGGCGAAGAATTCGAGGCAGAACTCGAACTAAAATCCATGGCCGACGTTGGTCTTGTGGGCCTCCCGAACGCCGGTAAATCCACTTTTCTCTCTGTTATATCAAATGCCAAGCCCGAAATCGCCGATTATCCCTTTACAACTATCACCCCTAACCTCGGTGTCGCTACTATAGATGATAAAGACCTACTTATCTCTGATATTCCAGGGCTAATTGAAGGCGCCTCTGAGGGCAAAGGCCTCGGCCACGAATTCTTAAGGCATGTCGATCGCACCTCTGCTTTGCTCCATCTCGTTGATGTTTATAATGATGATGCTGGCGAGGCTTATCAAACTATCCGAAATGAGCTAGAAAAATACTCCGATCTCGCTTCTCGTCCAGAGGTAGTTGCGCTTACCAAATGTGAAGGCGTCGATGACGATATTATCAAAATGCAAATGGCCTCAATCTTAGAAAAAAACCCCGATGCAAAAATCTTCACCATTTCAAGCGCCGCCCACCAAGGTCTCACCGAACTACTAAGAGAGTTAGCTGGAATTGTTAGGGACAACCAGAATTACACTTCGAGGGGGGGTTCGGAGGCTACTGTCGAGAACGAGGGCTTTGGGCCCGTAAAGACGGGCACAAGCGACCCGACCACCGAGAAGACGTATTCTGATAATTCTACTGAGATTCCGACTATTTCTTTGAGCCCTAGTGCCATGAAAGACACCTGGAAAGTAGAAAAACAAGACGATGATCACTACAGAGTAACAGGTGAAAAAATTGAAAAATTCGCCCGCCGCACCGATCTTAATAACTACGCCAGCGTCAATCGTCTTCGTGATATTATGAAGAAAATGGGTATCCGTGCCGAACTTACCACCAGAGGCGCCAAACCCGACTCCATCATTGAGATCGCCGGCAAAGAATTTACCCTCGTAGAAGATTGGTAGATCTAAAACTATTAAATTCTATTTTTTGCGAGCATTGAGCGAAGCCCAAGAGGATTTTTCTAAATTTTAGGAAATTGTCTCTTGCGATCCCTGAAGAGAGCCGTGAGACAAGAGCAATTTCCGTTAAAAAATTTAGAAAAATCATCCTGGTGCAAGCGAAGCGCGAGCAAAAATTAGAATTTAATAGATATAGTTAAATCCACCAGTTTGTGAAGCTGGGATAGTTGCCTCTGTCACAACATAACGTCCCGCGTAATTCATCTCACGCACCGTAATAGAACCATCACCATTAACGGCGGTCACAACACCTACGTGCCCATATCCGCCACCACCGTAAGGAGACTGGAATACTGCACCGACTCTTGGGGTTCTACCGACTCCACGGTAAGAATAATTGATATGCCATGTATTTGCATTTCTACCTTCGTGCCCCAATACTCCAAGTGATTGTGGGCTGGTTGCCCGCCAATACCAAGCATACCAAGTACACCACCCCGGTACTCCAGGGTTAGGGTTAGGATAACCATAAGCTGAGTCATAGAAATAACTACTGATCACTGTGACGTTCTCCCTGGATGAAGAACTACCAAGATAAGTATAGGAATAGTTACTACTTGAGCCTCCACCGGAGTAAGATGGCCTAGATGGGCGACGTGGTGCCACATATTCTGGCCTTTCGGTCTCTGGCAAAGAGCCACCCTTAATAATAATCCTCATCCCCTCTGATACCCCAGACATTTCTAGGTCATTTAAAGCAATTATTTCGGCCTCATTGGAGCCATATTTTTCTACAATCCCCCCAATAGTGTCTCCATCTTTTACCGTATAGACTATTCCGTCAACACTAGGAATATAAAGCTCTGTACCTACCGCCACCTCTGTAGTTTTTAAGCTATTTGACCATCTAATATTATCAGCTGATACATTATATTTTTGAGCTATGGTGTCTACATTTTCCCCTTCAACTACTACGTGTTTGATTACACCTCTAGAAGCATTAATATTCGTAAGGGTGGGCTTTTCTAGCTTACCTGTAGAGGTTTGCCCAGCATCATATAAAGTGTTGGTAATAACATAATTAGAGGCTACATCAGAGGCCGAAGCAAGCCCCAAAGCATCAGAAAGGTCGGCAACTACATAAAGCTCAGACAGCTGATCTACGGAAATTTGATAATCCTCACCGGCAAAAGCATTCAAACTAAGACTCGTAGTACTACTATGCTTATCTAGAGAACCAAAAAATACCAAACCGAGTGTCAAAACACCGGCGATAAAATAAGGTAAAATCCCCTTTATTTTTCCCCATTCAAATTTATGCTTTTTCTTTGTCATAATGATGCATTACAGAGTTCTTGGCAATGGCTGTAAATATTCTGATTATGCTCATACTCTGTATAACTATAATACATCAAACCGTCGTCACCTGTCAAGAAGTAAAGATAAGCCGTATCAGAAGGCTCAGCTACGGCAAGTAAAGCCGAAAGTCCTGGATTTGAGATTGGTCCACAGGGGAGACCGGCATTAATCCTAGTATTATAACAAGAATCAACCGTAAGAGCGGCTTGATTATCAACATACGTCACTCTATCAGGATCGATAGTATCAAGCGCGTAAGATACCGTTACGTCGCTTCCAAGGGGTATTCCATAAGCTAGACGTGATAAAAATACTTGCGCTACAGTTGGCTGATCCCCTGTTTTTGCCTCTTTTTGTACAACCGAAGCCAATGTAATCCCCTCAAACAAGGTTAAACCATGCGTAGCGAACCTTTCCTCTAATTTGTTCTCTTTTATTATCTGTTCCGTCCCTTCCAAAAACTTAGTAATAACGTCTCTAGCGCTATCTGTTTTATAAAATTCGTGCTTTTCACCATAAAGATAACCTTCTAGAGTAGCCCTAGCTGGACGTTCATTTAAAAAAGCAAAATCATAATCAGCATTCAAAGCCTGCTCTACCTCTTCGGGGCTATACCCTACCTCTATTAAATTATCACGCACCTCAAAAATCGTCTCTCCTGGCCTGATTTCAAAATCAAACACCTCAGGTACCATTTCTTCCTCAAGCTTTGCAAAATAATCTGCCCTCTCTTTATCGCGAATATTCTTAAAAATAAAGAAGCCAGCCGTCGCCGCACCAGCCACCACTATGGCTATAATTATCCAAATTGTCAGTTTTGTCATAGTTTTCATCTTGTGTTTTGCCTTTTTAGTCTTAAATCTAGCCTTATCTACCCCCTTTTTGGTAAAATTTGTAGCCAAATCCTTAGTATCTTTTACCATTGCTTTTACCCCTGTTAATTGTTCAATATATTCTTCGTTAGGGGCCTGCGCCTGTTGATTTTCCTTATTTTTTATGTTCTCGATAAAATCCTGTAAGATGATCGAGGCGGCTTCGGCATCAATTTCGCCTTTTTCGAATTTTTTCTTGCGTTTTTTGAGCCTCTTTTCAGCCTCGACCGAGGTCAAACTCTCATCTTGAAGCCTGACCTTGGCCCCTGGTATCTTCTGAGCCAAAGTTTTAGCGAAATTTCTAGCATATACAGATTGTTTAGTCTCGTTACCTTCATTACTCCTAGGCAGACCCACGACAAATAAATTGGTACTCTGTAAACTAGCAAATTTGGCTATTTCCTGCCATTCTGTGCCATCCACGTGAATAAACCCGACTGGTACCGCAATTTTAGTGTCTGAATCAGCCTTGGCCACACCAATGCGTTTCTCGCCTACATCAAGTCCAATTATCTTCATTTTCTCCACCTTCCTCTGTTAGTCTTTATTCTTTCTTGTCTTTGTCTTTGTTCTTATCCTGATTCTTGTCCTTATCCTGCTCCTGGTCTTTAACTTCCATATTGATAGTGATTTTGTTGGTGTTACTTGGAACACCGGAGACCCATGGGAACGAAGTAGTAATCTTAACATCAACAACACCGTCTATAGTCTTGAGGTCATGTTGCGCATCGCCTACTCCTTTACCCTTCACCATCTCAACTACGTCATTTTCGGTAATCTTAGGGCCTACGGCATAAGAGGTTTTGAGCCTACCTGTGTACTCAGAACCAGATCCCATAAAGTTCTCGATAAATGGGTCTTTCATCTCGTAGACCTTCTGATCATCACCAATTTTAGCTTTTTCTTCAATAAACTCGGTTACTTTGGATTTTTCAATTACAAATACCGAAGCCTTAGTCGTTGCGGTAAGAGTTGGTTTTTCACCGTCTTTGACTTCTTCACCTACTGCTGGACTAGAGGTGATATCACTTGTTGATTGATTAAAGCTAGAATCAATTGCCATATATTCGTCAGGTACTGACTCTAGTAGCTTGGATTTATTCTCGCTTTCGTTAGAGGAAGCGAGCTCTGCTTTGGCTTTTTCTACGTCGGATTGTTGGACTACTGTGACCATCTGGTCTGTTCCACCACTCATTGCCTTTTCGGAATAGACACCTACTGGCGCCGTAGTACTCCAGCCACTACTTGATGCTGAAATATTGTAGGATGTGCCAGGTTCTGCAGCGGTTACGGATACCTTTGCAGACATTTGACAACCTTTCTTCATTTGCTCGGAAGCAGAACTGGACTTATTGTCACAATCGTCCCAATCTTGACCATCCCAAGATAAAGATACGGCATTCTCAGAAACAAAGGTTAAGCCACCAATAGTAAATCCGGAGCCAGCACTAATCGGGATAGTGCCATCTTCTTTAAAGTTGTAGTAGACTATCAATTCACCAGATGCCTTTGCGCCATTATTTTTTTGCCCGGTTGCCTCAAATTTTACATCTTGCTTTGACTCGACTTTTCTTTCTTCGATATAAAACTTCCCTTCTTTTACATCTTCCGACTTAGAATCTGTCGTAAAATTCACATTTTCCGAAAAGTTCGTTGATGAAGTTTGAATTCCCACCGTCACCGTTGCGGCCGGTGCAAATACAAAAGCCCAAATTAAAAAGACAATTAGGACAACAATACCAACCCCGGCGATAATTGATAACTTTTTGTGTGACTTTATCCAGTCTAAAATTTTGTTACCAGTCTTTGACGGAGTCTTTTTGTCCTTTTTCTTAGACTTATCAGATTTTTTATCGTCCTCTTCATCTTCTTCATCTTCTTTTTTGTCTTCAGCCTCAATTTCTTTTACTGTGCTGGCGACCAAATCCTCTTTATCTTCAATGTCTTCGGACTTATCTTTATCTGATTTTTTGTCTTTTGAGTCTGCATCGTCACCCGCATCTTTTGCTGCGGTTTCATCTTCAGCCTCTTCCTCTTCTTCTGGGCCATCAATAACTTCTTCTTTTGCTGCTTCCATAATTTCATCATCTGCGGTTGGAATTTTTGGAGGGGTTTGCAAATTCTTTGTAACAGGAAGTTTAGTGGCAGCAGCCAACTTTATAATTGACGGATCTACTGTTACGATTACTGCTGTTTTATCAGCCGCCGTACTAGCTTTTGCAATTAATTTAATATTAACAACGCTCCTAAAAACACCAGCTTTTTTAGGCGGAACAATAGCGACGATTTTTTCTTTTGAATTTTCAATTTTTGTAATGATATCAGTAATATCATCTTCTGGTTCAATGTAGATCACGTCTTTCATAAAATAATAATAACACATTTTTTAAAGCTTGTGTTAAAATAAGTATAAATGAACTTATTCAATCACAAAAAAGCTCCAGACCAATCCAGCCAGGCCGGTTTTGCTGAGATAGCCCTAAAGTCAATCCATGACGGTGTAATTATGACCGACAAAAACGGTGTAATTCATTATATGAATCCCGCTGCTGCTACCATTTCTGATTGTGGTGGTGTTAATAATGCCATTGGTCTAGATTATGGGCTAGTCTTGAAGCTAGAATCCAAAGAAGGACGCGAGCTCAGCGATAATGAAAACCCCCTAGTTCAGGCAATTAAAACCAACCAGCCACTTAATTCATTCCAGGCCTGTCTAATTGCTGGCCCTTCCGAAAAACGTATTCCGATTGCAATTTCTGCATATCCGGTGGACGGTATTAGTCAAAATCACTTGATTACTTTTCGTGACATTACCAAAGAACTCGCCGAAGAGGGCGAACAGATGGAATTTATATCAACCGCTTCTCACGAGATGCGTACTCCTGTCGCCACCATCGACGGTTATCTTTCTTTGGCTCTCAATCCTCAAACGGCATCAATTGACGAGCGCGCTCGTAAATATTTGGATGCTGCCCATGCTGCCTCCCAGCATTTAGGCAAACTTTTCCAGGACCTTCTTGACACTACTAAATTAGACGACGGCAGAATTCGGCCTAACTTCAAGCCAGTCGAAATGGTAGGACTCATCAAACAAATCGCTGACGACTATTTAGTTAGAGCCCGCGATGCTAAAATTGACTTTACTTTTGGTTCTAATGACCCATCTGCCTTTGGCGAAAGTCGACGCATGGCGCAAGTAGTTTATAGTTTTGTTGACCCAGATTTTATGCGTGAAATCATGGATAATATTATTGATAATGCTCTAAAATACACCCCGACAGGTGGTTCGATCTACGTTAATGTACGTGGCGATGGTGACAGAGCTTTAATTAATGTTACTGATACCGGTATCGGTATTTCTGCAGATGATCTTGGCCATATCTTCCAAAAGTTTTACCGCGCCGATAATTCTGACACACGCGAAATCGGCGGTACTGGCCTTGGGTTATATTTGGTCAAACAGCGCGTTGAGGCGATGGGCGGCAAAGTATGGGCAGAATCCGCCTTTGGCGAAGGCTCGACTTTTTATGTTTCCCTTCCAAGACTTACCAGCGACGAATACGAAAAACGTATGATCGCCGTGCAAAACCAACAGATTCAGCCTCAGCCTCAGTCTGCACAACAACCTCAGCCCGTACAACAGACCCAACCTCAGCCACAATCCATACAACAACCTCAACCGCAACCTCAGCCCACGCAGCAGCCTCAACCCCAACCTACGCAACAGCCTCAGTCTACGCCGCAAATACCACTCACACCTCAGCCTACACCGCAACCTTCGCCACCAACTAATCAAGTTCAAAATCAAATTAATAACAATCTAAACGGAGAAGCAAAATGAGTAAAGTAATGGTAGTAGAAGACGATGCAAACCTACGCGAGATATACAGCATTCGTATTACCGCGGAAGGCTATGACGTAATCTCAGCTGGCGACGGTGAAGAAGCTCTCGCTTTGGCTGTGCGTGAAAAACCAGATTTAATTTTATCCGATGTGATGATGCCAAAAATTTCCGGTTTTGATATGCTGGACATCTTAAGATCCACTCCGGAGACCGCCGATATCAAAGTCGTAATGATGACGGCCCTTTCAGGTGAAGATCAGCGTGAACGTGGCGAACGCCTTGGCGCTGATCGTTATCTAGTAAAATCCCAAGTTGGCATTGAAGATGTAGTTAATACTATTCATGAAGTTTTAGGTGATAAAGCCCCGGTCGCTGCAGATACTACGGCTACTCCAGCTGATAGTGCCGCTCCCGCTGCTCCTGCTACTACCGCGCCAACTATGCCTGCTGCCACTACTCCTGATACTACGGCCGACCAAACAAGTTTTCAGGTAAACCATGCCTGAGCCTCAAACCGAAAATCAAACCAAAATAAGGCTCAATAAATTTCTCGCCGCACGTCTTGGTGTTTCTCGTCGTGAAGCCGATGAGTTAATTTCCACCGGCAAAATAACCATCAATGGCCACCCTGCTAAAACAGGGGTAAAAATTGACAAAAATGATAAAGTGTGCTATAATGATAAGACCATACCATTTGAGGTAAAATACTTATATCTTGCTCTAAATAAACCAATCGGCTATGTTTGTTCGCGTCATGCTCAGGGAAGTGCTCCAACACTATATGAGTTGCTCCCAAAAAAGTATCAAAAATTAAAAACCGTCGGTCGCCTAGATAAGGATTCTTCCGGATTAATTTTACTCACCAATGATGGAGATTTCGCATATCGAATGACCCACCCCAAATTTAGAAAGCAAAAAATATATGAAGTTGAACTTAATAAGCCCTTAGAACCACTTCATCAACAAATGATCTCCGACTTCGGCGTACTTCTTGATGACGGCCCTAGTAAGTTTACCGTAATTAAAAACGAGCAGGTATTACCGTCTTCCTCGGGACGCTCCTCGCGCCCGTCTTCACGGGGCTCGTCGCTGCGTCCTCGTAGCGACTGCGGATGCCCCTCGGAAGAGGCAATACCTGCTCGTTACATAGTGACTCTAACCGAAGGCCGTAATCGACAAATCCGCCGTACTTTTGCAGCTCTTGGTTATGAAGTTATTAAGCTTCATCGCACTACGTTTGGTAAGTTTGAACTAGGTGATTTAGTATCTGGCAAAGTCCAGGAAATTAGTGTATAATATAAGCATGAATACTATTCTCGGTCTAGATATTGGTACTGAATTTGTAAAAGCCGTCCTGGCTCGCCCTACTAAAAAAGGCGATCTCGAAATCCTTGGTATTGGCAAAGCCAAACAATCCGAAGGCAATATGCATGCCGGTGCCATTGCAGATATTCCGGCCGTGGTTGCTACTTGTGAAGAAGCTTTAGTCAAAGTCGAAGACCAGGCCAAAGAACGTGCTAGTCTAACCGTCGTAGGTGTGGCCGGTGAATTGATTAAAGGCAATACTACAACCGTCCGTTATAGTCGCAAAAACCCAAACAAGCCCATCACCGAAAATGAAATGAACGAGATTATAAAAAAAGTTCAACAAAAATCCGGTGAAGTAGCCAAAAAAACCGTGGCTCTAGAAACTGGTAACAAAAACGTTGAAGTGCGTTTAATCAGCTCAGCTATTGTTTCTTTAACGATTGATGGTTATAAAATTAGTAATCCTGTAGGATTTAAAGGTTCAGACGTAGTAATTCAATTTTATACTGCTTTCGCACCACTCATCCACGTGGCTGCCATCGAAAAAGTCTGCGCCGAACTTAATTTGGATCTATTAACGGTTGCCGTTGAACCGTTCGCAGTCTGTCGGGCTTGTCTTGGTGATGATCTAGATTCGAATTTTTCTGGCATAGTAATTGATATCGGCGGTGGCACTACTGACATTGCCGTAGTAGAAGACGGCGGTGTCGAAGGTACCAAGATGTTCTCTATCGGCGGCCGCAGCTTTACCCATCAAATTTCCGTCGCTCTCGGTGTAGATTTCGCTACCGCTGAGGAATATAAACTAGATTTTGATTCTGGTAAATTAGATGACCACGTTAAAGCTAAGGTCGAAACCGCTCTTTCGCGCAATCTTTCAGTTTGGCTAGCTGGTGCCGAAGTTGCACTCGAAGAATTCGATAGTCTAACATCTTTGCCTCGCAATGTTTTACTTTGTGGTGGCGGTGCTAGCCTTTCCTTGCTCCAAGAAACCTTGGCAGTCTCTGACTGGTACCAAGATTTACCTTTTTCGCGTCGTCCGGTAATTCATTTGATCGAAGTCGCGGATCTCCCCAACCTTATTTTGCCAAGTGACAGCGCATTAGACCATTCCTTTGCTACTGCCCTAGGACTTCTTCGCGTTGGCATAGATACATTGGCTGGCGCACCTGAAGAAAACAAACTAAAATCAAAAATCGCGAAACTTCTCCAAAACTAAAAAATAAAGCCCGCTTATTGCGGGCTTTTAAATTGGTTGACTATATCAAGGTATATCTGCAATTGTTTCTACGAAACAATTATAATAAATGTAGCGTTTACCCTTATAGTCAAATTTTACATAGCCTCCCTCAGTCGCTGCCAGATCGATTTTGCCGGTATAGCTAGCGAGCAGGTCGCCATTTGCGGTGTATACATTGATGGTCCTATCGAGACCACCGCTGAAATCGCTTTTAATATCGATTAGTATTCTCCTGCCCCCGGCTGTACCAAATAAAAGAAAGGCAAGTATACCGATGAGAACAGCAAGGATAATAACGACGGCCCAAACTCTACCACCACCATGGTTATTTCTGAGTTTTTTCATAACTAAACCCCCTTCTCAAAAAAAATAAATGTACGAATACATTATATTATAGCATAAATACACAAAAAATCAAACGAAATTTACCTCTGTTGCTGTGGTGCTGATAAAACTAAAATCAAAAGAATGATATAATATAAATAACAGAATAATAATATGGAGGAAATGTGCGAACGTTAGTAAAAAACGGCAAAATTTTATTATATGAAAAAGACAATTTCAAAATTGTCTCAGGCGACGTTATTATAAAAGACCAATTAATTGAAAAAGTTATTCAAGGAAAAAACAGCGAAAACACTGCCGATTTTGATAAGGTTATTGATGCCTCAAATTCCCTAGTAATGCCGGGTTTAATCAATGCTCATACCCATGCCTACATGAGTATTTTCAAAAATTATGCCGATGATCTGGATTTTTTTGACTGGCTCCATAGTGTGGAACAAATCGAAGATCAAATGACGGCCGAGGATTGCTACTGGACTTCGCTACTTTCGATTATCGAGATGATAAAAACTGGTACAACCTGTTTTGTAGATATGTGCTTAAGAAGTAGCATTAAAGGCATAAAAACCGGCCCCGAGGGTGCCGTGTCAGGAGCAGTTAATGATAGTGGGATGCGCGCATTTCTTGGGCGAGGCTTGGTGGGTGAAGCTGGCGAGGAAGGAACAGAACGTAGAATCAACGAGTTCTTACTTGATTATAATTTAAATAAAGATAACGACCGAGTCAAATATATCTTGGCGCCGCACGCACCGTATTCTAGCCCAAAAAGTCTGCTTAAAAAAATCCGCGAAATCGGTCAAAATAATAACCTCATGGCCACTATTCATATTGCTGAAAGTCAAGCCGAAGTAGAAAGTATCGCTTCCACTTATAATGGAATAACCCCTGTTAAATATGTCGCAGACACGGGTCTTTTTGATCTGCCGACCATTGCCGCACACCTAGTCTATGCTACCGATGATGATATCAAAATCTTAAAAGACCATAATGTCAGTGTGGCTATTAATCCGCGTAGTAATATGAAACTAGGCAACGGTTTTGCTCCGGTTAAAAAATTCCTCGAGGCTGGACTTAATATTTGTCTTGGCACGGACGGCAACGGCAGTAACAATACGCAAAACATGTTCCAGGAAATGCAATTTGCTAGCCTAGCCTATAAAGGCGCCGAGAAAAAAGCCAAATGCGTAGATGCCAAGGATGTTTTAGAATTTGCCACCATAAATGGCGCAAAAGCCTTAAAAATGTCGGATAAACTTGGCGAAATCAAAGAAGGTGCCTTGGCGGATCTTATTATTCTAGATTTAAATACTCCCGAATTTGTTCCCGAAAACAATCTGATTAGCGCATTATGTTACAGCACTAATGGTAGCGAAGTTAAAACAGCTATTATAGACGGCCAAATTGTTATGGAGGACAGAAAAATCCTAACATTTGACGAAGAAAAGGTTTATGAAGAGTGTAATAAAATCACCAAGCGCCTTGGTATGGTTAAAGCTTAACTAACTAAAAACATGAAAAAACCGCCGAATTTTCATCCGACGGTTTTTAGAAAAGTTGGAGATATCATAAAGATTTAAGCCTCTCTAACGACTCGTTTAATTTACGTTCGGTTTCCTTCTCTCTAATAGCTTCAATTTCTTTTGCTCTTTCAATTTCTTCACGTTTTTTTTCTTTAAGTAGATTATCTATATGTTGACGCCACGAGCCACCTGAATCAACGACGCCATTATATACTATATTGTCTTCTGGCTCTTCAATCCATCCTCTTGGGTGCCAAACAAATACCAAAACTGACTTACATTTTAAAGGGAACCAATCTACCACGCGCCTTTTTTCGTAAATCTTAAGATCTACACCTGAGAGACTTTGAGAAATTATAAAATTTACTACTACCTTAATAGTATTATCGTGATAGCCTTTTAGATATCTTGCGCACTCACGCGCAAATTTTTCCGCCCACGCTCTTTCTCGTTCTTTTTCTTTGCGTTTAGCCAAGATCTTTGGTATAGCACTATATGTTTCTACTAAAACAAGCTCCCAACGGCCACGAATAAAGGAAATAATGTTGTTATTGTCCTTTACGAAAACCAGTCTTCCCCCACATCTTATCTCAAGTGGAGATTTAGGAAACTGTTGGATCTCAAGAGCTCCATCCTCATAGAATAGGCCTTCATACCTATACCTTTTCTTTGCTCCAAGCTTCGATAATATCTCCTCTGCGTATTTTGCAACTTGTTCACTACTCAAATACATTTATATACCTCCTTGTTAAGGTGCAAAAAATAAACCAACTAAAAATACTATACCAGATATCTGGCGATTAGTCAATTTAAGATAGCGCGATTATTCAATTACGGCCTTAATGCGCCTCACCCCAGCCGAAGAAGATTCCTCTTTTTTAATCTTGAAATGACCAATTTCGCCAGTATGAGTAACGTGTGGGCCACCACAGACTTCGCGCGAAACCGGATTATTAAAATCACCAATCGTATAAACTTTTAATTTCTCGGGGTATTTATCCCAAAATTCACCATGCGCCTTTAAGGTGTCGCGCGCATAGGTTTTATCATATTCGTCAAATACCACCGGAAGATCCGCTCTAATCCACTCGTTTACTTGGTTTTCCACCTTTTCTTTCTCTTCGTCTGTCATTTTGTGATCTAAATTAAAATCAAACCTGACACGGTCAGCGGTGATATTAGAGCCTTTCTGGCCGATACTCGGATCTACCAACTGCTGTAAAGCCGCCAGCAAAAGATGTGTTGCAGTGTGGTATTTGACAGTTTGTTCACCATGGTCTTCAAGCCCGCCTTTAAACATCCCCTTAGAAGCAGTCTGGCTGCGCTTACGTTGTTCGTCAAGTGCCGCCTCAAATTCTTTTATATAATCTGGAGTGAGCTCTATCCCCTCGCGATAACATTCTTCAACTGATAGCTCCATCGGAAAACCATAGGTATCTTGAAGTTTAAATAGATCGACACCCGATAAATTATCTTTTTGCTCCGCAATTTTATGTAATTCCTTCAGACCTTTATTTAGGGTTTTTCTAAAGGCAGCCTCTTCCTTTAAAAGCACCTCAAGTGCAGTATCACGATGAGTCAAAATCGAATCAGGAAGATCGACGTAGTTTTTTGCCACAATTGGCACAACTTCAGACAAGAAATTTGTTGCAATTCCAAGATCTAAAGCTCTTAAAATCGCTCGACGCACCAGTCTTCTCATTGCGTACCCCTGAGTCTTATTTGACGGCGCAAGACCTTGCGCAGATAAAAGATATGCCCCGCGGACATGATCAGCAATTACTCTCATCTCACTAGTGTTATTATCATAAGTTTTGCCGGAAATTTTTTCTAACTTTTCAATAACCGGCTTCATTAAAGAGATTCTAAATACGTCAAACGAGCCAATCGCTGCTGCCGCGATTCGCTCTAGACCCCCGCCAAAGTCCACATTTTTCTTCTCGAGTTCTGAAAAAGTACCATCCTCATTGCGGCGATATTGCATAAACACTTGGTTGCCGATCTCCATAAAACGTGCCCCGTCACTTGCCGGGTGAGCTAATCCGTATTTTTCTGTATCTTGTAAATCTTCACCAAAATCATAAAATACCTCAGAATCTGGCCCACAAGGATCGCCAATCGGTGTAGTCTCACACCCACCACCTCGACTCCACCAGTTTTCTTTATCATCATAAAAGAATATTCTCTCTCCGGGTTTTATTCCGCGTTCCCCGCCTTCTTCGGCTGAGCCAATTTCGGCAATTTTAGCCTCTATTCCGGCCTCTTCAAAAACTTTTTGCCAAATTCTGGCCGCTTCCTCATCTTTAGGAATACCATATTTTTCATCACCGATAAAACAGGTGACATAAATTTTTTCAGGATCAAGCCCCACTTCTTTTGTTAAAAATTCAAAAAAATTGCGAATTTGCTCTTCTTTGAAGTAGTCTCCAAGTGACCAGTTCCCTAGCATTTCAAAAACCGTAGTGTGTCTAGGGTCACCCACATCTTCAATATCTTGCAACCTCATCGAAGGTTGGGAATCAGTTAGGCGTTTACCGTCTGGATGGTCCCTACCAAGCAAATATGGCAAAAGCGGTTGCATTCCGGAACCAGTAAAAAGAGTGGTCGGATCATTTTCGAGCACCAGTGGTGCCGGTTGAATGATTTTGTGACCTTTTTTAACTTGAAAATCTAAAAATTTCTTTCTAATCGTATTCGCATCCATCTTAATCATTATACACCCCCTTGTGCTTCTCGTAAACCTGTGTTATTATAACCATAAGAATAAAAAAGGATTATTTATGGCACAAGCAAAAAAGAAACAATCAACCAAAACTGCGAAGAAAGCACCAGCAAAATCACAAGCTCGCAAAAAAGCTTGCACCAGAACCGCAAAATGCAAATGCATTTCAAGCAAAGAACGAAATCACGTATTTATCGTTACAGCAATGAGCATGATCGCTTGCATCCTATTCTGCGCCAACGTTGCAGTAATGATTGTGGCAAAGTAATTTTACTTAAATAATAATTCCGCCGCCGAGACAAATTTCGCCGTCATAAATTACGGCGCTTTGTCCGCTGGCTGGTCGTTTGATTTCTTTTTTGAATTCCAATACCTTGCCATCAAAAACTGCCGGCACTAAAGGTGCACGGTGCCGCAACCTTACCAAAATCACTTTTGAATTGTTTTGAGAAAAGGTCACCCCACCCCTTAAAATTACGTCACGAAGTTCTAGCTTTTTCGCCCAGATGTTAGAATTATTTAAATTTTTAGAAACGTAAACTATATTTTTAGAAATATCTTTTTTAACTACATAGTAAGGCATACCGTCGTTTACTTCACCCTTAGTACCATTAAGATATAATCCATGCCTTTGCCCAATCGTATAAAATACCGCTCCTTCGTGGTATCCTAGAACCTTTTCAGTCTCAACTTCTCGTATCTCGCCAGGTTCCGTTTCGATATATTCCTTCAAGAAATCCTTCATCCCCACTTCACCCACAAAACATACACCCATTGATTCTTTTTTGTAGGCATTATGAAGTCCCTTTTTCTCCGCGAGTTTTTTTACGTCTGGTTTTAACATCTCTCCGATTGGAAAAAGTGTATGTTTTAATGCTTCATCCGATATTCGATACAAAAAGTATGTTTGATCCTTATTTTCATCAACACTACGCATTAGTTTAGAGTGCTCAATCCTCGCGTAATGTCCAGTTGCGATGTAGTCAGCACCAGCTTCCATGGCTTTTTCAAAAAATAGTTTAAATTTAATCTCCTGGTTACACATAACGTCCGGATTTGGTGTATTACCGCGTTTAAATTCCGAAAGCATATATTCTACGACCTTTTCACGGTAATCTTTTTCAAAATCCCATACTTCAAAATCAATTCCGAGCTTCACCGCTACCCTTTTAGCGTCAGAAAGATCATCCGCCCAAGGACATTTCATACCAGGTAGATCTTGGGACCAGTTCTTCATATAAACCCCTACAACTCTGTAGCCTTGCTCCTTCAAAAGAAGTGCCGAGACACTCGAATCCACCCCGCCGCTCATTCCTACATACACTGTTTTAGCCATTGATTCGCTCCTGTTCAGCCTTAACTACGCCGTTGATGATTTTGGCCGCTTCTAAAATTTGCGCTTCATCATTAGTTTCACCAAGAGTAATCCGAAGAGAGCCGGAAATTTCCGCATCAGCTAGACCAATTGCCTCAAGTACGTGTGAGCGCACACCTTTAGACGCGGCGCAAGCCGCACCGGTAGATACATACACCTCCTTTTCTTCAAGTAAATAAATTAACCTCTCTGCATCTAAACCATTATAGCATAAAACTATAAAACTGTCAAGCGTATGCTTTTTGTTGATTAATTCGTACCCCTGTAAATTATCAAGTAAAACCTTCCGCCATTTAGCATATTTTTTGCGATTACCATTTAAATGAAGCTTGGTTTCTTCTAGGGCTCTAGCAAAGCCTATTACACCAGGTACATTTTCCGTACCGGATCTTAGTCCTTTTTCTTGGCCGCCGCCCAGAGTCAAAGGTTTTAGCTTTGCGTCATGCGAGACATATAAGGCTCCCACACCTTTTGGCCCATATACCTTCGCCGAGTTAAAAGTTAAAAGATCAACCCCGAGTCTAGCGACATTTACGTCAAGCAAGTTAAGAGCCTGTGATGCGTCAGAATGAAGTAGTAATTGGCGTTTTATTCCGCGCTTTAAGCGGTCAATTTTCACTGCTTTAATAATGCCGGCGATCTCCGCCATGGGTTGGATCACCCCAAGTTCATTATTTACCAGTGCTACTGAAATCAGTTCCGTCTCATCGGTGATTTTATTTTTAAGATCCTGAAGGTCGATCACACCATTTTTTTGTACCTCAATCTCTGAACTATCGTGACAGTTAGCAATTTTTCGCACCGAATCGTGCTCTGTCTTGAGATATAAAACCTTCGCGCCGCGACCGTCTATACAAGTAAAAGCCAGGTTGTTAGCCTCGGTTGCCCCTGCTGTAATTACAATATCAGATTCCTTAGCTCCAATCGCATGCGCAATTTTGCCTTTAGCGGCAGAGTATTCAAAAGCCACTTTTTTGGCCGGCAAATATGCCGCCGATGGATTAAAAAAATCCTCAGTAAAATACGGCTCCATCGCTTCAAGAGCCTTCTTCATGACTGGTGTCGCCGCGGCATGATCAAGATATATCATCTTTTAATTATAGCATATTTGACAAAAAGCAACAAGGATGTTGTATTATTGATTATTCCTGGGCGCCGTCACTTACTTTTTTAAACTTGAATTCTTTGTCGCCATCCTTTAAGGTTAAAACACCCTCAGCTTGGTTGAGGCTGTAGTCGTATCTGTTATCAAGGGTGTAGAGCCAATCTGTTTGAATAATGAGCTTGCCGTCTTCTAAGGACCACGCAAAATCGTAATCATTTAGGTGATTATTAGTGGTGAGAGTACCTTTACCAATTTCTGTAAAGTCCCAAATTACACCATCCGCTCCATCCAAGACCCATTCCTTAGCTTCAGTTAAATAAGCACCATCCTGCATTGCGGAGGCACCGACGAGCCTCAGTACCAAAAAGACTACACCAACGATTAGAGTTATAAGTCCTATAACAAAAACAACAATTCCGGCGATTTTTTTCTTATCTTTTGGTTTTTTTGCGCTCGGTTTTTTCTCGTCCATATAACCCTATTTTAGCAATAGAGTTTTGTTTTGGCAAGATTTAAATAGGAATGTGCCGCTTTGCGAAAATTATCCAGTTCTGCGCCTTCAATTTTATGGTAATCGCTACGACCTGCCTTCTTAAAAACTCCAGTCGGACGCACTTCGTAGCGCACAGTCATTTCTTGCAACTCACCAAATTTATCGGTCCAGTTTTCGTGCCAAATCCATACATTTTTTTTGGCGATAAAAAATTCGCGCTGGTGACCATCCGGAACTGGCCCAAAAATAGTCCGCCCGAGGGCCGATTCGGCATTAATTAAGTCTTCGTAACTTGGTTTTCCCGAATATCTTGGGGAAATTTTTAGAGCGAGATCGATCGTAGATTTTAGGAATGTTTTAAGCGGCATCTCTCAATCTCCTCTGATATTTCATTAAGTTCTTGGTAAATCTCAAAAGTTTCTTTAGTAGCATCAAAATTATAAGCTTCTTTTTTGGCAAAGGATGGTACTCTAAATATTAAAGAGTCTTCTTGCATTTTTCGTGGTTTTCTCCTCTATAATTTTGAACTCTAAGCCTAATTTTTCAGATAGCCAAGTGGCGATCTCTGGGACATAGGCCGGTTCATTAATTATACCACGAAATGGCTTTGGAGTCAAGAAAGGCGCATCCGTTTCGAGGAGAATTCTATCAATAGGCGGAGTCGGCAAAGTCGAATAAGTTGCAAGTCCATTGACTCCTACATAATAATCCGTCTCATCCAGTATTCTCTTTAAAACTTTTTTACTATCCGTAAAAGAGTGCACCACCCCACGTACTTTTGGAAAGTTTTGAACTATCGGGAAAAAATCCGCATAAGCTTCACGCACATGGAAAGAAACCGGTAAATCGTTGTTTTGGGCTAGCTGCAGCATTTCTTCAAATAGCCTGATTTGCGCCTCACGGTTATAACCCTCGTAGTGATAATCTAGACCTACTTCCCCAATGGCAACAGGTTTAGAGATATTGCTAGGTAAACTATTTAGAGAAAAAGCCTCTCGAGTAGCATTTGTATTATTTGCCCCTTCAGGGTGTATACCATACGTCCAATAAACATCGTCATGGTTATTTGAAAAATCGGCCGCAGCAAGCGAATCGTCGTGTGAGGTACCGATACAAATAATTTTTTTCACATTTCTTTCTTTAGCGCGCAAAAGCATCTCCTCAGCCTGCGCCGCGTTGAAGAATTCCTCGTCATGCAAATGGCAATGTGAATCAATTAACATAGGTTAATTATAGCACGAAAAATACCTGTCCCCTACCTGTTAAGAAATTAAGCTCTGTTTTCGCGTTTTCTTTTAACAGGGTCAAGTTGGCGTTTACGTAGACGTAAAGATTTTGGCGTAACTTCTAGAAGCTCGTCATCCAAGAGAAAATCTAGACATTGTTCCAGAGACAACTGTGTATAAGGCGTGAGTTGAATTGCGCCGTCTGAGGCATGCGTACGCATATTAGTGAGCTGCTTCTCGCGACAAACATTAATATCGAGATCATCCTTTTTGTTTGAAAGCCCCACGATCATACCTTGATAAACGTCAACCTGCGGAGGAATAAATAAAATTCCTCTAGCCTGGGCAGAATCCAAGGCATATGCAGTTGAGACTCCGGATTCAAATGAAATTAAAGCACCGTTTCGTTCTGGTTTGTATTTACCTTCAGCCGGCTTATAGCCTGAAGGAATTGAAGACATGATTACGGTACCCTTGGTTGCCGTCAAGAGATTGTTTCTAAGCCCAATCAAGGCTGCTGTTTTGATTTCGTAAACAAAACGAGTGGAACCAGACGAAGTAATTTCCTGGGTTTTTAGTTCTGCTTTACGGATACCTAGTTCTTGTGAAATTGCCCCAACAAATTCTGGTGCTACCTCGATGGTTAGTTCTTCGATTGGCTCTTCTTGTACACCGTTGTTGTCGCGATAAACTACCTCTGGGCGACCAGCTTCTAGCTCGTAGCCTTCGCGTCGCATTGTTTCAATTAAAACTGAGAGATGTAGCTCGCCACGACCAGATACTTTATAACCAAGTCCATCTGGCTGGATTTTGAGGGCAATGTTGGTTTCAAGCTCTTTTTCGAGCCTCTCGGCAATTTGCCGTGAAGTCGTAAATTCGCCTTCACGCCCCTTAAGTGGCGAAGTATTTGGGCCAATATAAATAGAAAGAGTAGGAGCTTCAAGCTCAATTGTTGGCAAAGCCTCTGGCTTGTCACCCGTCGCAATAGTGTCACCAATATTTGCCTCAGCAACACCAGTTACAGCAATAATATCTCCGGCAGTAGCTTCAGAAACCTCTTCCTTAGAAAGTCCACGATAAGAGAAAATTCGATCAATTTTAGCATTAAAAACAGAAATGTCGTCATCCGAGACAGTAAGACTTGGGCTAGCGCCTTGCGAGCTGTCCGACGAGGAGGACGGTATTTTTGTTCTTAGGACTTTGACGTTTTGTCCTTTTTTAAGCTTCCCGCGAAAGATTTTTCCGATACAATACTTACCGAGATAGTTGTCTGCGGCGAGCGCTGCCACGAGCAGTTGCGCCGAATCGGAATCAGAAGCTACCGATGGTGCCGGGATGTCATTGATGATTGACTCAAAAATCACATGTAAATCGTCGTCGAGCTCGGTAGTTTTACCAGCCTTGCCCTCACGCGCGATCGCATAGTAAACCGGGTAAAATAGTTGTGATTCATCTGTAGCTAGTTCCAAGAATAACGATTCGATTTCCGAAAGTACTTCAGGAATTCTCGCCGCTGGTTTGTCGATTTTATTGATTACTACAACTGGCTTTAGGCCTAAGTCTAGAGCTTTAGACAAGACGAATTTTGTCTGTGGCATCGGCCCTTCCTGGGCATCAACAATAAGTAACACACCATCCGCCATGTTGAGTGTGCGTTCTACCTCACCAGAAAAATCTGCGTGTCCAGGGGTGTCAATAATATTGATTTTGTACCCATTATAATAAACGCAGGTTTGCTTAGCAGTAATCGTAATACCTCGCTCGTGCTCCTGGTCCATTGAGTCCATGATCAAAGTTTGCGACATCTCTGCTTGATTATCGCGAAAAGTATGCGACTGTTTTAAAAGGCCATCAACCAAGGTAGTTTTACCGTGGTCAACGTGCGCAATAATTGCTATATTTCGAATTTTATTTTTATCTAAAGTCATAAGAGTAATTTTAACATAAAATCACCCTGTTGTCTAGAGTGAGACAAGAGAGAGAAGGCTGGAAGAATCCAGCCTTACTTTTGAACGAAACTAACAAACTACGAAGGTCAAGACCGATTTTAAGATAGGCCTTTTTTTGAAAGTAGTAACATTACCTCAGGGGTTCGCTGTTCTTCTTTTAGATATTTGAAAATTTTTTCGGGAGAAACACCAAAGTACATCATTTCGTTAATTTTCTCTCCAATCAAATTTTCATGCAACCTCGGTATCATGGACCGAGCTGCAATATCCATAATTTCCTGCGCCGCCGTCTCGTCTACCATCGCCTCAAAATGTTCGAGGCCAAAAGTGATTCTAAGTTCGTTCATTTTCGCCCTCCTTTTTCTTAAAAAATCAAAGGTACAACATCTGTCTCATTATATCATCTGGCCATCAAATTAATCAAACATTATAGCTCGTGATATAATTATATGATATGGCAAATCGGCATAAACACTTAAATGTAAACCAGGCTTACACACCGCCTCGATGCTGGGTTGGTGATACTCATAAAATTATCTATGACACAAAGGAAGAGGCAGAACTAGCAATGGAAGTGGCCAAATATGATCATAACATTAAGGGCGAACTAAAGGTTTATAAATGTCCTTATGCCGACCACTATCACCTTTCTTCCCTTAAGTAAGCCCCGGTATTTGGTACTTTTGGAACAGTTGGTAGGTTAGTGATGGAACTTCCAGGCTCATTGTTTGAATTGTTTTTTAATTCGTCGCTCTTATTGGGCTCGTTGATATTTATTTCTACCGCTTCCCCTCTAATATTAGTTCCAAGCGGTACAAGGGATAAAGTGTTTTTAATATTATTATTTAGCCCAGTGATTGTAATTTCAGTTTCCTCTGTAATACCAAGTGCTGCATCGTTTAAGACAACCATAGTCCGAGAACCGCCATTTTTTAATTCTATTTTGATAGTGGCACTATAAACGTCGCCACTAGAACTATATTTTATATCCTTAACATCAAGAGTCGGTAGCTCTTCCATTTCTAAAACATCCATTTCCTCTACCCTCGGTAAGGAGTCATAGCGCTCCATAATATAATCAGTCATCAGATGC
This sequence comes from Candidatus Nanosyncoccus sp., assembly GCA_045530815.1. Taxonomy (GTDB): domain Bacteria; phylum Patescibacteriota; class Saccharimonadia; order Saccharimonadales; family Saccharimonadaceae; genus Nanosyncoccus. Next base: position 33,013 of record JAZSCU010000013.1, on the reverse strand, counting down.
AGCTCATCGAAATTAGTTACTACTCTCCCGTCTGTCTGTGAAGCTAGTTCTTCGTACACTTCCCCATACTCCGCTGTTGTGATTATGTAAAAATTCACTGGATCGATACGTTTACTTAAGCTTACCACTTGATCAAAAGTCGTTCCGTCACGGTCTGGCGACAAAAAATCTGCGTCAGTTAACACGACTAACGATTTTGTGGCACCACGTTTCCACTCTAAATCACGCATTACGTGTAAAGAACCAGACAAAAGTGACTCCGGGGTATCACCGCCGTCACCAGCATAAATTTTATTTAACTCAAGCTCAACTAAGTCAAGTGTACAAGTATTAAAATCACAGTGTTTCACAGGCTGATAGGGATCATCTAAGTCGCGATAATCATAAAGCGCTACCCTCCCGCCAGAAGCCAGAGTTTCCCGGGCCAACCTCAGTGCTTCGGTCTTATATTTTTCGATCATACTAGCCATTGAACCAGTCGAATCAATCAAGATTGCCGTATCGTGTGGTGAAGAAATCGTATTGACAATTCCAAACGTTTTTGTAATTTTATCAAAAATTACCTTAGAGGCATCTTCGTATAAATTATCAGCTACGTAAGATACGTGATTCGTTATACTAAAGAATGAACTACAAAATATATCCATTTTATTACACCAAGTCCCCTTTTTCCCAACCATTTCCGCTGGTTCATATGGTATATATGCACCAAGTAGCCCCTTGTATGCTCGACAATCCGGCACATACATTCGATAATCTGACAAATTATCTCCACGGCATGCTGCTGGTATCGCGCCTTTACCTTCGGGTAGGTATAGTTTTGGGTCGCCAAATGTGGCAGCATAAATAACTCGATCATTGTTTAAGCCTCCCAGTGCCTGTGATACCACCATTGCTCCTTGCGAATATCCACCAATCACGTATTTGGTACCAGGGCAGCTTACATCATTTACTATGTGGGTGAGGTTATTTACCCCTGTCTTTATACTCTCGCCAAATTCATAGGCATCACCGGCTCCAAAGAAAGCGCCTAGCATTATTCCGAAATCAGTGATACCGATTGCCGGATAATCTAAATCAATAAATTCATACCGAAGATCAGTAGTAGTTAATTTGGTTTCAATTGTTTCCTTAAAATTTAAGTAATCTTGACTATTATTTCTTTCACTCCCAGAACCGCGCGCAAAAATGACTCTAAGATCTGGACAACTTTTTGCTTGAACTATTGTTCTTGGTAAAAACATCGTTCCAGCCAGCAAAAAAGCCAACCCAAGATAACGTACTTTGATTTTTTGTTTTACACCACCACGTTTTTTGATAATAATTTTACCTCGCATTTTACTCCTTATTTTATATAGTTGCCATTATAAATATATAGACTTTAAAATTTCAACCATTTCGTTAGGCTTATGCTAAATTTTATTAACATAACTGTTTTATTTAGCATAAACGTCAAAAATCATGAAGCCTTAAGGAGCCGTAGATTGAAAATTATTAATAAATAGATATAATAAACTTATGCACGAGAGTTGGAGAGAGTTTCTAGATTCCGAATTTAATAAAACTTATTTTAAGGAATTATCTAAGTTTTTACATGAGGAGTACAAAAACAAAACAATTTTCCCTAAAAAGACTCTCGTTTTTAGAGCATTCACTACGAACCTAGATGAAGTAAAAGTCGTAATACTGGGCCAAGATCCGTATCATACTCCCGGCATGGCAGAAGGGCTGGCTTTTTCGGTGCCAAATTCTCAGCCCATGCCTCCTTCCCTAGTAAATATATATAAGGAGATTGATGCGGATATAGGTAGTCATAAAAATCCGCATGGCAGCTTGGCTGGCTGGCAAAAACAAGGAGTCTTACTTTTAAATACGGTACTTACGGTTGAGGCCCACAAACCTAAATCTCACGCAAAAAAAGGTTGGGAAACATTTACCACTGCGGCTATTGAATACTTAAATAAAAATAGGCCCCACCTTGTTTTTATTCTGTGGGGGCGAGATGCCAGGAACAAAAAATCGCTTATTGACACTTCAAAACACCTAGTTCTCGAATCCGCCCACCCTTCTCCACTTTCGGCATATCAGGGCTTCTTTGGTAGTAAACCATTCTCAAAATGTAACGAATTCTTAAAAAAACACGACGAAGAACCTATTATTTGGTAATTTAAACCCACTTAACTAATCTGGCATATTCTTCGGACTCTTTATCATAAGAATCTAAAATATCTTCAATATAGGTTTTGCCATTTGATATGTTTAGAGTCTCAACTTCCGGCATAGAAGAAAGAAGTCTTACGATTGCCTCATCGGTCTCGATATTGGTCATCGAATGTTTAGGATCGGTAGAGTGCGACCTCACCCGAAGTTCTTTATAAACAAAGCGTTTTATGCCAGCCTGCAGGCAATGCTTTAAACAGTTTTCACAAGTTGCTACTCGATTATATACGGTACATCCACGTAATTCTTCATGTGCAAATAGGATTGCATTCATTTCGGAATGAATTACAAAATAATATTTCATTGGTCGTTCCGATAGGGTCATCTTTGATTCGTCTGCCCCCCGGATCATTCCGTTATATCCGGTAGAAACTACTCTTTTGCCATCATCTACAATTACACAGCCCATTTTAGAAGATGGGTCTTTTGATTTTTTTGCCACCGCCTCGGCAATATTCATAAAATAGTTATCCCAGTCTCTTTGTTTTTCCATATTATTCTCCTAATTTAGCTATAATTTTTTTAAATACTTCTTCTATTGTACCAGATGCGTCCACAGTTGAAACATTATACTCTTTTGCAATCTTCAAATACCCAGCATTTAATTTTTTCTGAAATTCATTTCCTTTAGATTTCCATACTTCCTGTTTTCGGTCCCAGTTTTTGTCGGTCTGTGTGCCAAGTCTTAAGGCCTGGTCTTTTTCACTCAGAGTTAAAAGAATGATTTTATCTGGATGGAAATAAGACTCTGGCATAATTAATTTATGTAGTTTTACAATTAAAGAACGACTAACACCCGCACCGTAACCCTCATAAACTAGTGTCGAAAACCAATTTCTGGTAGTAATCACTACATCTCCGGCGCGTAGAGCTGGTTCTGCTAACTTTCGCCACTGTTCGTAACGATTGACGATGTAAAGAAGCACTCTAGTACGATGGTCGATATCTTGGTTTGACCCATAATTTAGTCTAGCAATTTCCGAAATAAATTTATCCTCGCTGGCGGTCCCAGACTCAGAGTACGATACAACTTTTTTACCTTGCTTCTTATAATATTCTATTAGCTTCTTAGCTTGGGTATCCTTGCCGGTGCCATCTTGTCCCTCAATCACTATGTACATTTTGTTCCTCCAATTTTTTATAATAACACTTCGGACATAAAGCTTTATATTTAATTTCGGATTTTCCATCATCAATTAGAATATCCGGCCCATCTGTAACTATTTTACCATTTAAAAAGCGAATGTTAAGGGTGGCTTTTTTGCCACAGTCGCAGATTGTTTTTAGTTCTTCTAAATTATGTGCTATTTGCAAAAGTCTAGTCGCACCTTCAAAGCCCTTATCAGCTAATTGAAAATTTAATCTAAGACCGTAAGCAATCACCGGAATATCCAGTTTAACTACAATCATCATTAATTCGTCTGCTTGTTTTGGTGTAAGAAATTGTGCCTCATCCACCAAGACGCAGTGTATATCAGGATAATCTAAAGAAACCTTTTTAAAAAGATTGGTGCGCTTGTTAAAACAAAAATCAGTTTTTCTTTCTGGGCCGATTCGAGTTGAAAGTTTCTTTCCGTTTTTTGTGTCGGTACTTGGTTTTATCACACAAACTTTATGCCCACGTTCTTCGTAATTAAAAGCCGTCTGAAGAAGCTGCATTGTTTTGCCACATCCCATCGCCCCATATCGAAAAAATAATTTCGCCATGAGTTTAATTATATTCTAGAAATTAATTTTCCGCAAATTGCGAATTGTATAAATCCGCATAAAACCCGCCAAGTTTTAATAGCTCATTATGCGTGCCTTGTTCGACTATATTTCCATCGCGCATTACTAAAATTAAATCCGAATTTCTAATTGTTGATAGTCTGTGTGCAATCACAAACGAAGTTCTCCCGCTTGTTAGTTTCTCAAAAGAATCTTGGATTAATTGTTCAGTTCTAGTATCTACATTCGATGTCGCCTCATCTAAAATCATCATTGGCGGATTTGCGACCATTGATCTTGCGATCGTGATTAGCTGTTTTTCGCCTGCCGAAATATTGTCCGAATCCTCACTAATCATTGAATGATAACCTTTTGGCAGGGCCTCGATAATGTGATCAACATTCGATGCTTTAGCCGAATTCTTGATTTCTTCAAAAGTAGCCTGGCGATTGCCGTAACGTAAGTTTTCTTCAACCGTGCCAGAAAATAGCCAAGTATCCTGAAGTACCATACCAAATAATTTTCTAACATCGGCGCGACTCATCTCCTTAGTGGAAACACCGTCAATTAAAATATCGCCACCATCATCGTCTAAATCATAAAAACGCATCAAAAGATTTATTAAGGTGGTCTTTCCGGCTCCAGTCGGGCCCACGATTGCAACCTTCATGCCCGGTTTCACTTTTACAGAAAAATTGTGAATAATTGGATGATCTTTATTGTAGCCAAAGTTTACATTGCGAAATTCAACCTCACCTTTGACCTTATCAATTGTTTTAGCTGGAATTAGATCTGGCGTTTCTTCTGGCTCATTCAAAAATTCAAAAATTCGTTCTGATGCTGCTAGTAATGCCTGTATGGTAGCAGTTGTTGAAGCAATTTCGGTAATTGGTCGATTAAAGCGTGAGACGTATTGAATGAAAGCCTGAATACTGCCGATATTGATCTGCCCTTGCACCACAAATACTCCACCAAGTGCACAAACAGCCACATACCCTAGATTTGTAAAAATATGTGTGATTGGAAATGCTAGTGACGAAAGAATTTGTGCTCTTCTTGTGACGGTAGCCAATTTTTCGTTGACTTTACCAAAATCATCCATGGCATGATCTTCGTAAGAATTAGATTTTATTACTACGGAACCAGAATAATCTTCCTCGATCTCACTATTTAAGACACCGAGAGTACTTTGCTGCTCACGGAAATATTTTTGGGCATACTTCATGATTTTTGCTACTACAATCACAGAAAGAGGCACAACGATAAATGAAATTAGAGACAAAGGAACCGAAATAGTTAGCATCACTACCATTACACCAACGAGTGTAGTAAGCGATATCGAGACGTCTGCAATTTCTCTTGATAAAGAAGTAGTCAAAATATCAACATCGTTAGACATTCTAGACAAAGTGTCACCAAATTGATGTTTATCAAAATAAGAAATTGGTAGTCTGGTAATTTTGTCTAAGATCTGTTCACGTAAACCCTTAGTATATTTTGCTGACACTACGGCCAGAATATATCCTTGTATATATCCTAGTGCCGACGAGGCCAAAAATAGCGCAATAACTAGAATCGCTTTTCCGCCAAGTGTAGACCAATCAAGCTCAGGATATGAATCTACGGCAATGGTTGTCATGTCGCCCAAAATCTTTGGGATAAATAATGAAAGCAAGGCCGAAGCAATGGCAAGTATAATCGAAATTATAATCGGCAAAAGATATTTTTTGATTGAACGCGCAAAAATCTTAAATGATTCCCTGGTGTTCTTTGGTTTTTCAAAACTCCGCTTAGGCATTCCCCCTCCTTTCACCAGCTTTAGTATCGCGAGAAGTAGACCGAGGAGTTTTCTTTTCGGCTAGTTTAATTTCGTGTTTAAACTCTTTGTCCGACAACTGCGATTTAACAATTTCTCGATATACTTTGCAATCATTTAAAAGTTCTAAATGTTTACCTTTGCCGACAATTTTACCATTATTTAAAACTACAATTTGTTCGGCATCCTTAATTGTCGAAACTCTCTGCGCCACAATTAGAACAACGGAGTTTTCAGTGACTTCTTTTAGGGCCTGCCTTAATTTTAAGTCAGTTTTCATGTCGAGCGCCGAAAAGGCATCATCAAAGACATAAATATCTGGTTCTTTACAAATTGCTCTAGCGATTGAAAGTCGTTGTTTTTGGCCGCCCGAAACATTTGTGCCACCCTGCGAAACAGGCGCATCATACTTTTTTGGTAATTTTTCAATAAAATTTTCTGCCTGCGCAATTCGTGCTGCTTTGTGCATTCTACTATCCGGGGCACCAGGCGCTCCAAACTTAATGTTTGATCTAATTGTACCAGCAAACAACATTCCGCGTTGAGGCACAAAACCAATTTTGTCAATTAAATCTTCCTTACTATATTTATCGACCGAGAGACCATTAATTAAAACTTCTCCTTCACTTGCCTCATAAAATCTCGGCACAAGATTAATCAACGTTGATTTGCCCGAGCCGGTTGATCCGATAAATGCAGTTGTTTCGCCAGCTACTGCTTTAAAAGAAATATCATCCAAAACTTTTTCCTCGGCTCCTGGATAAGAAAAATCGACATTTTTAAATTCTACTGAAGGAGATTTTTCGGGTTTACCATCAGTTTTGTTGAGCCATTTGATTTTTGAAACCTTTTTTAATACCTCATTAACACGTTTTGCCGAAACATTTGCTCGTGGTAACTCCGCAAATAGTACCGACATCATCAAAAATGATATCATTACGTGAGTTACATACTGCGCAAAAGCTGTCGTGTTGCCAAGGTAAGCAAAATCCTTAGTTAAAAGAGAAATACCAATCCATGAACAAAGTAAAGTTGTGCCATTAAATATTATATTTATTAGTGGATTTTGAAGTTCCATCACTTTATCGATAAAGATTAAAAGTTTCGTCATTTTTACATTTTCTTTGTTGAATTTTTTGCGTTCCAAACCCTCATTATTAAATGCTCTAATTACTTTTAGCCCAGTTAAGTTCTCGCGAGTGATAAGTGTAATTTTATCAACTAAATCCTGGAATATTTTAAATTTAGGTATCACAACAGAAAGAATAAGTACTGCCGAACCCAAAATCGCAGCTGCACCAACCAAAATAATCCAACTCATATCCGGCGCAGTTTGGATTGCCATGATAATTGAAATAATACAAAAAAGTGGCGCTCTTAGCATTATGGCAAAAATCATGATAGTTGTATTTTGGATTAACGTAATATCATTCGTAGTTCTTGTGATAAGAGAAGCTGTGCTAAAATCTTTTGAGTCCGTTAAACTAAAATTTAAAACTTGTACAAATACTTTTGCTCTTAAATCCCTTGCGTAATTTGAACCAATTCTGGCTGCAAAATAACTAGAAACAAGAGATGATACAGCGGAAATCAAAGTGATACCAATCATCTTTAGCCCTGTCAACCAGATATAATCAGTGTTTCCCGGTACAATTCCATCATTGATGATATCCGCCATCAAAGCCGGCAAACTAAGGGTGGTATAAACCTGTACCGCCGTAGTAAAGAGCAGAATTAAAACCTGCCACCAATATGGCTTCAAAAACCTCATCAACTTTAACATATGCTTATATTATACTCTTTTTTATTAATTTGCAAGGCGACTTTCATGTTATTTACAAGTTCCTGCTTTTAGATCTGCTACCAAACCGCGTGCTTTTAGATAATGTTCCAAAGAATCGTAGCGCCCGTTATTATATTTACCGGTGGCAATTTCTGTTGCAGGGCCTATACCTACATAGCGATAATGCCAGGTCTCAAATAAACCCGTTGATCCATTTGCGTCTACGTTCAATGGTTCGCTCATTGGTCCTCCGGCCCACTCTTCTGGAAAACGGTCAATAAAACCATATTTATATGAATTATTATATAACCATTGCCAGTCTATATGCTGATCATAATAATCTGTGTCCAAAGTTGTACCGTATGCGGGATCAAGCAAATCACATGTTAGCCCTGTATGATGATCACTAGTTCCGGTTGCTGCGCAAAGTCTTCCGCAGGTAGTCCCTCTTGCACGGTAGCACGACCTAGTTTCAAAAGTGTGACCAGGATAGTCTGCTTCATATGCTTTAACCATATCATTAAGATGCGAAGCGGCCTCAACATCCAACAAATTATCTCCATTATAAGGATTTCCTTCCACAATACCATAAAGCGAGGAAATACTAACTAATTCGGTTTTTCTTGCGTCGATAAAATTAGTTGTCACCGTGAAATTAGGGTTAATTAACATTAGATAACCATATTTGATAGTACAATTCTCGGACGGTAAATTAGTTACACTACTTACTATAGTATCGTCTTTTTCCTCCTCGATTTTTTCTGGAACACCCATAGCGGCTTCATCCTTCTTTTCACTATCGGTTTTTACGGTATTAGAAGTTTCAATAAGGTTTGCCTCCCCCTGCTTAGACCAACCAAGACTATGTGATAATCTTTCTCCTAGACTAGGTTCAGTATTGTAAGGTTCTGCCGTGACCGGTACAGTATACTCCTCTCCACCAATCCTAATTTTTAGTATACCAGTTTCACCAGACATTTCTAAATCTGTTTTTGCTTCGGCGCCCGCCCAGCCGACACTAGCCAAATCCTCATCTGCTTTAATTTTAACTATGCCAGTCCACCAACTATCATAGTAACCAACTTCTTCTCCTACTGAAACAATTTTTGTTTCTTGCACGGTATTTTGTACGTTGGCAACAATATCTAGACTATCATTAAAAGATGCAAGTCTGGTTGGCGCACCAAGAAGCGCCACAGTAATAATGTGCTCTCCTTCTAGATATCCAGAAATCAAACAGTAGCCCGAAACATCTTCGCCAATATATCCAGTTTTTATACCAATAATACGGTTTCGTCCTAAAGTTAGATTAGTATTTGAAATGATCCCAGCTACCGGTACATTATACTCGTATGTTCCAACGATTTCTCGCAAAACATCATTTTCTAAAACTTTTTGTCCAATCAATGCCAGATCACTTGCCGTACTGGTAGTATTTTCATTAAAACCACTTGCGTCCGGGCCAAGAGTTGTATTTTCTAAACCCCAATCTTTTAACATTTTGCTCGCATAATCTTTATAATTATCAAGCGAACCAAATGCCCAAATTGCTAATGAATCCGCCATATTGTTAGAGGAAACTAAAAATACCGACATCAAAGCATCGTATTCACTAATTTCTTCGCCGATCGCCACACGTGAATTAGATCCACCATTTCTTACGTAATCATTATATATATTATACATCTCCTCACTAATTGTAATATTCTCGCCTTCTTCACCTAGATTAAAAGGTTTTTCTTGCATTACGGCAAGCCCCAAAATCATTTTAGCGGTGCTTGCTGTTGGTAAAATTTTATCCTCCTCGGATTTTTTTGCTACCACACCGTCTATAGCTATTGCTGTGTCGCCATAATCGAAAGTTGGTATATTATCTAGACTATTAAAATCCGGAACTAGATATGTATTATTTAACACTAGCTCGGCCTTCGCAGAAAAAGCACTAATAAAAAGCCAAACTAAAAAAGTAGTTACCAAAAAACCAAAACCAAAACATAAACAAAAAATAGCTCTTTGTTTCCCACTCATCTTTTTTAAGCTAAAGGAGAAACCATGGCGGGATAGTTTATTTTTCTTTCGCCTGGACCCTTGCATGCTTTCTTCTCCTTTTTTCGAGATTGATTGATCCAAAAGTAAAAAGCCCCATTATGATATATATATAATACGAGAAGAATCGCCAAACCAACATCGCCCAAAATACGTATCCAGACGACAAAGCGGAAAATACCACAAAAAATGTACCTTCTGCGGCCCCAGAATTACCCGGAGTTGGCACAAAATAAACTGCACTAGTTACAGCGACCGTCGTAACAAAACATGGTAAAAAGTCTACATGTCCACCAAAGGCCGTTAATACAAAAAACGGTATCATAGAAATTAAAATATGGAATATTATTGAAAGTGTAATAGTTTTTAGAGCGAGACCTTTTGTTTTTAAAATTTGCTTAATACATCTCACGTATTCACTTATTTCAAACTTTGCCTTAGTTAAGGCTTGTTCTCTATTTTTAACAATACGAATTTTGGCTAAAAATTTAATAAATAAAGCAACTACCTCATTAGTACTTTTAGGTAGGAAAGTCGCAGCAAGTATTACGATTGGCCAAAAAGCATAAAATAATAAACCAAAACATGCTGTACCAATTAATGCGGCATTGTTAATGCTAAGGCTTCCAAACAAAAAACAAAGCAAAGCGATAATAATAAAACCGATTTGTCCAGAAATCATTCCAAAAATTGGAATAGAAGTGGATACACCGCTTTTAAGTCCACTATGTTTTCGCATATAATATATTTGGAATGGCTGTCCGCCTATAGCTGCCGGTGTAATATTATCGTAGTACCTCCCTTGGATTACGGTTCTTCTAGCCAGTCGCCAAGCCTTCTTTTTAGTCATTTTTGGATCGTCTTTAGCCATTTCGCGCATCATCATAACATACTTGTATAATTCCAACATAAAAGCTACCGCAAAACACAGCGCAGCCGGTATCAAAAACCACCAGCTAATTTTGACCTCAGATAGTGCTGCAGCATTTTCTGAATTACCAAATTCCGAAAATGCCGTAATGGCAATCACTGCCACATTGATTAATATAAAAAGTACAATCAAAAACGGTTTTTTGAGCATCTTTTTAAATGAAGAAACTTGTTTCTTTTCTATTATCCTGTCGTCTGCCATCTTATTCTCTGAGAGATCTTATATTTGGATATTCCTCGAATAAAACTCTGATACATCCTGCGATTGGGACCGCGATAATAGCGCCAAGCAAACCAAACGTAAACATGCCAATTACGATAGCGCAGAGAATAACTACAGGCTTTAGCTTTAAGGCATTTCCTTGAATCTTTGGAGCGATGAGGTTATTTTCAAGTTGTGAATACACAATGTAAATTACAGCAAATATTAATGCCGCGAATGGATTTGAGAAGAATAGAAGTATAGTTACTAATGTACCACCAATAAACTGTCCGAACATTGGGATTAGATAAAATAGCATTGTTATCATGCCCATCGGCACTGCAAGATTGATTGAAAGACCAAATACTAATGACAAGACAAGAACAATAATTGCAGAGGCACAACCATCAAGAATCGCCACCAGGACCTGCTTTGATACATAAGTCGACACGACGTCTGCCATTTTTATTACTATTCTTTGGGCGACTTCAACAGATTTTTTGTTGCCATTTTTTGGAGTAAGGCCAGTCCATATTGTATTTAGTAAAGATGGGCCTTCAAGTAAGAATAGCAATGTCAAAATCAAAACCAGCACAATCTTCATAATAATATTTGCCGCGCTGCCGATACTGGACATAAAATTATTACCGATTATCCCAAGCAAATTATCGGATATTGTATTTAGGCCATTGATAATCTCTGAGTGGAGGTCTTGCACACCAAAGTTTTGACCAATTTTATTTATACCGTCCCAACCACCAAAGGTTTTTTCAAATGTTTCTGGGAAATTTTGAACAAATTTTGCGGTTTCATTTACGACGACTGGTCCAACAATAGCAACAATGGTGCCCACAATCAAAACTACAATGAGATATGCCAAAACTGCGGAGAAAGTTTGGTGTTTTTTGTCTTTGCCAAAAAGTTTAACAAAGAAGCTATTGACCTTGCGCACTAATGGCTTTAAGGCTAAAGCCAAAAATATTGAGATACCGATCACAACTAAACCTGTAATTGCCTTGCCGGCTAGAAAAATCGCTGCAATGATCCCAAGTGGAACCAGCCAGAATTTAACAAATGTTTTCAAATCTGTTTCAATTGTCTTAGCCATAAACCTCCTTTGTAATAATCATATCACATCTACTAGAATAATTGCAAATAAAAATCGTATGTTTCTCAAGTTAAAAATAGGAATAGCTCCACACTGGATTTTTCTTGAAAATAGTATATAATATATAGATATGTTAGTATCTGATTATAATTATGATTTACCAGAGGAACGAATTGCAAAATTTCCGCCCAAAGAACGTGGTACTACTAGGCTTCTAGTTTTAAACCGAAACGATGGCAATATTAAAGATGCTTACTATCGCGACCTAGATCAATTTCTAAATGCTGGCGATGTGTTAATACTAAACGACACTCGAGTTATGCAGTCTCGTCTTTTTTGCAAACTTCCCGACGGCCGCAAACGTGAACTAGTGGTTCTAGAAAAACACGGCGATGAACCTCAACGCGTAATGTACCGTGGCAAATTACACGATGGCGATGTGTTGACAGTTGATGATAATTCTTTTAAGGAGCATGGGAGAGATGACGATTCCGCCGAATTCGAGGGAATCCGGAGCCTGGCAAGGCGAGGACAAGCGCCGGCCGCCCATGGCGATGGGCCGGCCGGACGCGGCCCGAGAATTGGCGGGATTGTCATAAAACACATACTCGGCAATGGTATCGCGGAGGTTGAATCAGATACCGAGCTCGCCGAACTCGCCGAAAAATACGGCACCGTTCCCCTCCCTCCATATCTCCATCGCGATGCGACCGAATCTGACAAAAAACGCTATCAAACTATTTGGGCTAAGAACATGGGGTCCGCCGCGGCGCCCACCGCTTCTTTAAATATGACTGAAGAATTATTAGAAAAAATTCGCAAAAAAGGTGTGATTATTAAATATCTTACCCTGCATGTCGGTCTCGGTACTTTCCTTCCCATCCGCTCCGATAAGGTGGAAGACCACAAAATGCATTCCGAATGGTATAGCATTCCAAAAGATACGATTGAAGCAATGAGTAATAAAAAAGGTAGAATAGTTGCTCTCGGCACAACCGTTGCCCGCACATTGGAATACTATGCTAGAACCGGCCAAGTAGAGGGAGAAGACGACATTTTTATCTATCCTGGATTTGAATTTAAATTAGTCGATGCTTTGATTACTAACTATCATGCCCCAAAATCTACTGTTCTGATGCTTGCTTCTGCTTTTGCAGGTTGGGATAATTTAAAAAACGCCTACGAATATGCGATTAATGAAAAATACAATTTCTTAAGCTATGGAGATTCGATGCTAATATGCTAAATTTTGATATCGAAAAAAGAAATGGTCTTGCTCGCGTAGGGGTTATACACACTCCTCACGGCGATATAAAAACCCCCGCTTTTGTTGGTGCTGCAACTCGCGCTACTGTAAAAGCACTCACGATGAGTGAAATGCGCGCTCTTGGTTCTCAAGCAATTCTGGCTAATACTTATCATTTGATTCTTCGCCCAGGCACGGAACTAATTAAAGAAGCCGGCGGGTTGGCAGAGTTTTGCTCTTGGCATGGCCCTACTTTTACCGATTCCGGAGGATTTCAAATATTCAGTTTGCCTAATGTCAAAATTTCCGAAAACGGTGTAAAATTCAAATCTCATATCGACGGAGCTAATTTTGAAATCACACCCGAATCTAGCATGCAGGCCCAATGGGCAATCGGCGCAGATATTCATATGGCATTTGATCATCTAGCCAAATCCGAAAGCTATGAAGATATGAAAGAAGCTATGATTCGCACGCATGCTTGGCTTGACCGCTGTGTTGATGAAAATAACAAATTAGCTAAACAGGCAAAGAAAAATAAAGAACCTGAACAATACTTATATGCGGTAGTACAAGGTGGCACCTTTAATGATCTCCGCGCCGAGAGTGCCGAATATTGCGCCAGTAAAAATCCAGATGGTTTTGGTATTGGTGGCGTATTTACAGCAGACGGTATGGATGAAATGCTAAAAACCGTCAATTCGATTTTACCAGAAGACAAACCACGCCATCTTCTCGGTATGGGTCAAGAGCCTATTGATATTTTTGTCGGCGCCGAGTATGGTTGTGATACTTTTGATTGCGTAGGTCCTACTCGTATGGCTAGAAATGGCTCATTATATACTAACGACGGCCGAATAAATATTAAAAATGCCAAATATAAGCATGACTTTACTCCATTAATGCCAGACTGTGATTGTGAATGTTGTAAAAATTACAACAAAGCCTATCTCCACCATCTCTTTAAAACTGACGAAATCACTGCTAAAGTTCTCGCTAGCATCCACAACGAACACTTCGTGGTCCATCTTACTGACCAGATTCGTGAGTCGATCGAAAATGATACTTTTGATTCATTCAAAGAATCATTCCTCTCTCGTTATTATAAATCATAAAGTGGTATAATTACTGTTAAGTTCTTTAGAGACTAGACACCCATAAAACTATTCACTTAAAGGGGGTGATTAAATGGATTGGGAAGCATTTGAAAAAGAAGCCAGAAACAATGGCTTATTGGAGCTTAAAGTAATTGACGTCCCGTTAAATAAACAACCAACAGCGGAGTCGATTAGAAAGATGCATGATAGACTAAAGCCTCAAATCGCACAAAATGAGGCTAATCAAACATTAGCTATGCTTCAAAAAACAAATCATTCATTAGTCTAGTTAAAATAGCCCCGTGTATTGCGGGGTTATTTTTGATTTTGATTATAAGTGATGGTTAGAATATCTTATCCTAGTCTAATAATGCAGTCTTAATTACAAAATATTGCTGCTGGTATAATCAATAAAAATATGATATTATAAATACATAAGAACAGCCCCTCTGGGACGAACTGTTCTGAGTTGGTGCTAGTTAGCCTTACGGCTAACTAGTTTTTCTTCGGTGGTTTTTTCGTCTCGGGAAGACGATACACAGCAAATTAATCTGTATAGCCATTTTCGTCTCCTTTCTGACAACCTGGATACCCAGAATACCGTTTAATGGCCGTCTCATGCCATACGAATCATTATCGTAAACTACTTCGGTCTTTTTCGACCGTTAAACTCCGAAGCCAACCCGCATTCTTTATAACAATACCCTAAACAATAATCAACCCCTTAGATCAAAAATATTTTACATAAGTATTTTCTTAAGCACAATTAAATTACAAAAAACTATTTTAAATATTGCCAAATGGCACCATCAGCGGTATCTTTTACGGCGATATTTTGCTTTGCGAGCAAATCACGGGTTTCGTCAGAACGAGCGTAGTTTTTCTCAGCCCGAGCCTCTTCGCGCTCACGAATTAGTGCGTAAGTCTCCTCCGAAATATCAGGCGTATCTGCAATGAGACGCAAACCAAATAGTTCATCTATCTTTTTCCAATCTTCGAGCGACAAATTCTTGTTATCAATAACCGCAAAAGCCTCCGACGAATTCATATTATTATTTACTGCCACTAAAATCTCGGAAAATGCATCAGGATCACTAGAAGTATTATTTTGATAGCATTCTGCAATTCTATTCCGCCAGTTAAGTCTACGATTTTTAGCTCCTTCAAGTGATTCAAAAGTAAAATTACGAGTGCCTTGGTAGTGGCCTGACAATACCCACATTTTATAATCCATCGCAGAAAAACCACGTTCATTTAGATCACGAAGTGAATAGACATTACCAAGAGATTTCGAAATCTTTTCATTATCGATCGTAATAAAATCACAGTGCATCCAGTATTTCGACAAATTTGTACCGTAAGCACCGTAGCACTCTGCAATTTCGTTAGTATGGTGTACCGGAATATGGTCAATCCCGCCCGTATGTATGTCGATCGGCTCACCTAACTCCTTATGAATTATAGTTGCGCATTCTAAGTGCCAACCAGGATATCCAGGGCGCCCTAAATAATCCCATCGCATCGCATGTTTTTCGCCAGGCTTAATAAACTTCCAAACGGCAAAATCCGAAGCATTCTTTTTTTCGCCAGAAAAATCAACTCTAGCACCAGCCTTTAACCCTGCAAGATCAAGCTTAGCAAAATCAGCATACTGCGCGAACTTACTGGTATCAAAATATACTCCATCCGAAGTTTCATAGGTAAAACCACTTTCGGTCATTTTGTTTACCGCATCTATGTCTTCGTCAATATAATCCGTAGCGCGGGCCCACTTAGCGGGCGGGCAAAGTTCTAAGCTAGCATAATCTTTTTTGAATTTATCGATATATCTTTCGGCTATTTCCCAAACAGTAGTTCCCTCGCGTTTAGCACCTTTTTCTAACTTGTCTTCACCCTCGTCGCCATCAGACACTAAGTGCCCCACATCGGTCAAGTTAAGAATTCGTTTTACCTCATAGTTATTTGCTTTAAGAGCCCTAACTAAAAGATCCCAGTAAATATACGCAGTCAAATTCCCGATATGGGCTTCATTGTATACAGTTGGCCCACAAGTATAAATCTTCACCGTTTCAGAATTGAGCGGTTTAAAAGTCTCAACTTTCCTACTAGCAGTATTATATAACCTCATCATCTAGCTCCGCTAGCGCCTTTTAGGATTTTTGCAATTTCTTCGTATTTGTCCTTCGTTACACCGTGCCGGCCATGTGTTTTAATCGCTGAGATATTTTCACTTTCGCGGATAAGGCCAGGAATATTAAATGAAGCAATTAGTTGATCTTCGTCGCCATATATTAATGTAGTTGGAGTTTTAATATCAGAGAGAACCTTATAGTTTTTCTTGTCCAAAACTATCTTTTTCATTGAATTCTTAAAAGATTTTTCTTCTAGAATTTCAGGATTTTTGGCGCTTACTGCTTTTTTAAACATTTCAATGCCCTCCATAAATGCAGGATTGTCAAAATCTTTTTCTGTGTATACGGGTGGCGAAATTAAAATTAGCTGTTTAATAACATCTGGATGAAGAGATGCATACCTCGTAACAATGAAAGTCCCAAGTGAGTGGCCCATCAGCACAATAGGAGTATTGATCTTAAGCTCAGAAATAGCATTATCGAGCGCAGTTAGCTGATCGTCGTAGTCGTATTCCAACTCATCGCCAGAATAAGACGTGCCAGAACCAAGTAAATCAAAAGTAATAAATCTTACCCTCTTTAGGTCGCTATCCGACTCAAGGTGTTCCAGCGCATGATTATAAGTGGATGCGTCGGAAGCAATCCCGTGAATCATCACAACAGCAATCTCGGCATCAGTAGGATTATTGTCGTGAACTATTGATAGTTTATTCTTTTGAAGCATTTTTTTCCTCCTCAATTAATTTTGGTACGATAGAAACTAAATCGCGCACTACGTTTTCATAAGTCGTATCATAAGTTCTAAAACCTGCGGCAAGTGGATGTCCACCACCACCAAAATAACCTGCGATTTTTTCGGCAATTGGCGCCAAAGCATCACAACGAATTTTACCGGTTACTTTGCCATCCGGATAAGTTTTAATTGCAACCGCCACTTTAACCCCTTCGACAAGTCGCATTTCTTCTAGTATCAGGACATTCGGATTATACTCGTTTGAATATTTTGCGATGTCGTCCCACGGAATATGGACGGTGACCAACTCCCCGTCTAGAGAATACTCAATGCGCTTAATAAGATCAGCCTTATAATCAAGAATTCGTGGCGACTTTTTCATGAATTCGCGACGTTTTTCTTCAAGTTCCGAAACACTAGCTCCGAGCCTGGTTAATTCTGCGGCTGTTTCAAAAGTCTCAGCTGTGACCGTTGCGCTAGTAAGCCCCAGTGTATCAGACATAATTCCCTGCATCATCGCTTCAGCTGCGGGCTTGTTAATTGTCATCTTGAGATTTTTAGCAATACGGAAAATTAAATCCGCACAAGCCGGTAATGTCTCAATGATACTTTCGTGTTCAAATTCCAAATCATTAGCCGATTCATGATGATCAATTACAAATACCGGCGCATTAAAAAGCCTATTTCGGATTGCGCTGTCATCAAGTAATTTTGATAGCAGCACCTTCGCTGCAGTATCTACGATAATATATCCATCTGCTTTGTAGTCAAATTCATCACTAACTCTGGACCAATCCTTAAAATAATGTAAATACTGAGGAATATTCACGGGGCAATATAAACTGACTTCAGCCTTATCTAATAAATAATCAAGCGCTAACGCCGACCCCATCGAATCTCCATCCGGATTTTCTGCTTGAATAACACAGATTCTAGACTTACCATCCAAAAAATCAGAAAATTTCTTATACATTATGAAAATAATTATACCATACCTTAAAAATGTAAAAAACTAATTAAAAAAAATAATACAAATTATAGGTATATATAAATAAGTATCTAAGTCCAAATCCAGTCCAAAATAAATACTAGCGGATTTATTTGTAGTATAATAATATATATGGGTATTTTTTCAGCAGACAGAAAATTTAGACAATTTGAGGACGTAACACCAGAAATCCTAAAAACGGAAGGCGTAAAACTATTGCTATGTGATCTTGACAATACGTTAAGACTCCATTCCGAAAAAGAGCCAGCCGACGAGTTAGCCGAATGGGTAAAAGCTTGTCATAAGGCCGGTGTTAAAATTGTGGTTATAAGCAATAACGGTCGCAAAAAAATGATGCAAAAATTTTGCGAGCCGTTAAATATCCCATGTGTCTGGTGGGCAAAAAAACCAATGAGCAAAAAATTAAACGAAGCAATGGAAAAATACAATTATAACTGTGAAGAAACGGTAATGTTAGGAGACAAGTGGTCTACGGATGTGCTCGCCGCAAAAGCCGCTCACATCCGCTCTTGGCAGGTTGAGCATAGGAGAGATGTGGTATGAGTAAGGCGAAAACAGTAGCAAACAAAATTACCGGGCCTACCTATATGACGATCGCTAGAATGATTCTTGCGGTAATTTTTATGATTTTTGTTTTGCAACCAGACTTTTTTATGCGTATTTTAGCATTAATAATATTTATTGTCGCTGCAGCTACCGATAAAATTGATGGAAATTGGGCCAGGAAAAGTAACAGTGTAACGGATCTTGGTGCATTCTTAGATCCCCTGGCCGATAAAATGCTAGTAAATCTTGCCTTCCTCGCCCTTACCTATATTGGTATTATCCCAGTGTGGGTACTAGCCATTATTCTTATACGTGATTTTGCCGTAGATGGTATTCGTATGATGGTTGCGCTAAAAGGTGTTACACTTTCAGCTTCTTTACTTGGCAAACTAAAAACCACTTTCCAGATGATAGCTTTAATTATCTTACTTCTAAATCTAATCGTAAATCTTGAATTTTTTGCCATCATCGGCAATATTATATTATATTTCTCACTATTTCTTACCATACTATCCGGCGCAGTCTATATTGTTCAAGGTTTCAAATCCCTAGACTCTGCCAAATAATTTTAAACTAGAACTATAATAATTAGTAGTATAGTACAAGCAAAAGCAGCTGAGTCAATTCTATCAAGAAAACCACCGTGCCCTTCTGACCCACCTACAGCCATTTCAAGCCCCCTAAAGAATTTGTTTTTGATTAATATTTCGTTTGAATCTTTTACGGCAAACTGTCGCTTTAAGAAACTTTCATACAAATCACCGATAAGAGCAAGCGGTCCACATAAAACATACATCCAATCCGTCGCAAAATCACCACCCGCCGCCATTTTTACCAGCACTAACCCGATCGACATCAGAAGTCCGAGTATCGTACCTTCCCAGGTTTTATTTTTGGAAATACGCGGAAAAGGTCGAGATTTTTTGAATATTTTACCTCCAAACAATTTACCGAACAAATAGGCAAAACTGTCATACCCTGGCACACCTAAAATTATATACCAAAAATAATCAACATTTGTTTGTGCTACAAATAGTACTCCTCCTACCAAAAATAGTATTTCGATTGCCGCCAAAACAAAATTAAACCATTCATGCTTTTTGGTAAAAAAACTCAAAAGTTCAATCAAAGAAATAAAAGCGAATACACCAAAAATGATTTTAAAAGGAATACTATCAAAAGTATATAACGCAACAATTGCCACCGCAAAGATACAAGCTCCGACTATCACTCTGACGCGAAAATTCTTGTCCATAACCTCATTATACAACACATTAGCTAAAAATATAGTAAAATAGAAGTATGCCTGTAGGATATTTATTTAATAAATTAAAAAACACTTTACGTAAAATTGATTTAAGATTAGAACGTGCCCGCTATGGGCATATTGACACATTGCCTAAAAACATCGAATATTTTAATGGCGGACTATATGACGCGATTTATGATGCCTCTTGTAAGTATCCCTTAAACACTGCGCTTGATTATTTTGATACTCAAATTAGCTACAAAGATTTAATCAAAAAAATCAACAAAGTAGCTGCCGCTCTTAAAGCGATTGGTGCGGAAAAAGGCGAAAACATTACTATTTGTATGCCAAATACCCCAGAAGGCATTTATATGCTTTATGCGGTAAATGAGATTGGCGCAGTGGCAAATATGGTCCACCCACTTTCTTCCGAAAAAGAAATTGAAGATTACGTCACTCAGGCAAAATCTCGTATCATGCTTTGCATTGATATCGCTTACCCTAGAGTAGAATCAATCATAAAAAACACCGACCTTGAACAAGTTGTTGTAGTTTCCGCTACTCGTTCCATGGATATTGTTGTACGTGCCATTTATAAATTAACCAAAGGCCGCAAAAATCATATCAAAAAATCACAACACGTAATCACATGGGACCAATTTCTTTTTAGGGCCAATCGCTATATCGGCAACCCACATGCTCGGGTTGAATCTGACGATCCTGCCGTCATTATGTATTCTGGTGGTACTACTGGTAAGCCAAAGGGTGTAATTTTGTCTAATCTAAATTTTAATGCACAGGCGCTGGGTGCGAAATATCTTGTGCCGGACTTGATTAAGCCAGAACATTCATTCTTGACGTTTTTACCCAACTTTCATGCTTTTGGGCTAGGTGTTTGTATTCATATGCCGTTATATTTTGGCTGTCGTATTGTCCTAATTCCCCAGTTTAATGCCAAAAAACTTCGTCAGTATATTAGTAGATATCACATCAATATTCTAGTTGGTGTTCCGACTGTTTTTGATTATTTAACTAAATTAAAATTAAAAAGAAAAGAACTAAAAGCCATCAAAGGTGTAGTTTCTGGTGGTGATGTGATTAGTATGTCTAACAAGGAACGCATTAATGATTATCTTCATGCACATGGGTCTAAAGCAGTCATCGAAAATGGTTACGGGCTAACTGAGGCATCTGGTGGCTTTATCTTTTCCCCGCGCAGTGTGGCCGAAGATCCCGATGCTATTGGTTATCCACTTCCAGACAACGAAGTTATTATTGTTGACCTAAAAACAAATAAAGAGGCCAAGGTAGGTGAAGATGGCGAGATCGTGGTGCGTGGACTTTCGGTTATGAAAGGATATCTAGGAAAACCCAAAGAAACAAAAGAGGCCTTTATTAACGTAGCCGGCAAAAAATACCTGCGTACTGGCGATATCGGTTACGTAGATGAAGAAGGTGTATTTCACTTTCGCTCTCGTCTAAAACGGATGATTATTAGTAATGGCTATAATATATATCCAGCCAATATCGAAGACGTTACCTTAAAATGCAAGAATGTTGCAAGTTGTGCAGCTGTTGGCCGTGAAGACAAACTTCGTGGCGAAAAGGTCGTAGTTTTCGTAGTCCTAAAGGAAGGCGCAACAGAACGCAACACAAAAAAAGAACTAATGAATATCCATAAAAAATATTTAGCCAAATATGAAATTCCGCGCGAAATTCGCTTTATTCCAGAACTACCTAAGACTAAGCTCGCTAAAATTGATTTCAAAGCTCTAGAAAAGTTATAAATTAGTTCTATTTTCTAATGCTGCAGAGAGAGTTATTTGATCCGCATAAGACAAATCAACACCAAGAGGTAATCCTCTAGCTAAACGAGTTAATTTAAGTGCAGGATTTTGTTCGTGCAACATTTTTTCGAGAAGTAAAGCGGTAGACTCCCCCTCAACTGAAGGGTTGGTAGCAATAATCACTTCAGTGACATTATCATCATTTACACGTTTAATCAGCTCACCAATATGTAGCTGGTCTGGTGTAATTCCGTCAATCGGCGAAATTGCTCCGCCTAATACATGATAAGTTCCTTTATAACCATGCGTTTGTTCGATTGCATAAATATCAAGAGGCTCTTCTACTACCAAAATCGTAGTTTTATCGCGTTTTGGGTCGCTATAAAATTCTGAGACTTCCTCACCAGCATCAATTAACGCAAAAGTTACCGGGCAAGACTTTACACCGTTATGTAAATGCCCCAACGTCTCCGCAATATTCTCAGCTATTTTTGGGTTTGCCTTAAAAAGATAGTAAGCATATCGTTCGGCCGTCTTTAAGCCAACCCCAGGCAACATTGCAAGGGCATCAATCGTGTCGGTCAACGCTTTTGGTAGCATTTTAGAAACCGAGGTTGCCAAGCCCGCCCATCAAAGGCTTCATCTTGTCAGTTGCAATTTCTTGCGCTTTGGCAAAGCCATCACGCATACAGTTTTCGATCCAACGTTCAAGTTCGTGAATATCATCAAGATCAACTTTTTCAGGATCAATTTTAACTTTTTTAACTTTGAGCTCGCCGTTAATCTGTACGACAACAGCGCCGTCCCCAGCTTCAACTTCTACGATTTCATTTTTAAGTTCTTTTTGCGCCTTTCTAAGTTGATTCAGCATTTTCATTTGATCCATTTTTTGGCCCATATTATTCTCCTTCTTTTTCTGTATATATGTATATTATATCAGAATTATCATTTCTCGGCGAGGTGATAATTCGAGATAAACCTAATCTTTTGCGCGCTTCATCGGACTTACCCATCGTTGCGACATTCTTTAATTTAGCATCATACTTATCAAGAACGGTTATATCTGTCGAAGACTCAAGTATCTTATAAAATTCGTAGTTGTTATTTACGATCAAGGTTTCATTAGAAAGATTTTTTCGAATTACATCAAGGTCATCGCTAAATTCTTCGACTACATTTGGATTATATCTATAGCCATAAATATATTGCAAAAGCCCAGGGATAATAATTACCAAAAATAATGCAGTAAGTGGCAGCAGTGCCGATACTCTGGCATATGGATTTTCTGGGAATAGGCCATACCACTTTTCTAGAAGATATTTTACACCGTGGGCAATTAATATAGCGATTGGTAATATAAAGAATACTACCGCAGAAGAATTAAAGCCAGTAATAACTAAACAGAAAATCAAAAGGATTGTAGCGATGGAGTTGCGTGACGCAAAGAATCCTTTAGTTGTTGAAAATAGCCCGATCAAAGCCAAGGCAAAAATTGGCAGACTCATAAGCGGAGACAAAAACGCACTCTCGACACTAGCGTGCCATGAGAATAATAGTCCGAGCCCATGTGCAATATTAGAGAAAAAATTGCCGCCATTAAAATCACGTGCGAAGAGTAGTTCTGTAGCAATCGTATGACGATGAAAAATACTAATACCAAGTAAAATAAATCCAGCAATAATAATTAGCCCCACCAAAATAAGCGGCAATTTAGGCAAATCCTTAACCACAAACCTAAGGTGCGGTTGAAACGCGACGAATAATATGCAAAAAATAGCAAAGTATATCATATATGGTGTAAAAATGGAAAAAAGCATGCAAATAGCAAATATAAAACTATAAAGTGGCTTTGGTCTTTTTTCCCCTTGAATTTTTGAACCAAGCCACAAAAGTATAGTTGGCCAAAAAACTAGCATAATGAGGGGAGTACCAGAACCAGCCAAAAATAAAAATGGCGTAGAAAGTACAATAAGACAAGATGAAAGAAGCGAAACATTATTTTTAAACCAACGATTTAAGAGTAGAATTAAAAGAAATCCAAGTACTAAGCCAACCAAAATGCTCGGAAGTTTAATTGCAAAGGGAGTTAACCCAAAAATATTAATAGAAGCTTTTTGCATTAATCGATAAGGTAAATCAACCAGATCACCTTCAAGAATCCCACCTTTTCCAAGATAATACGAACTAGTTGCAGAATCTATCTCGGCTTGCGAAAGACCACGCTGTGCGATATTTGGTAACAGAAATAACAAAATAGCAAAAGCTAGGCTAAGCAGAATATAACCAATCACAAATCTGTATCGGTATAAAAAAAGTTTAGAAACAGGTGTTTTCTTCACATAAGTATTATACACTTATTCACGTGTCTTGTCTAGCGACATAAATCTGAGAAGTTCAGGATGGAAGTAGAGTTCAATCTTACCGACTGCACCATGACGATGTTTGGCAACAAGAAGTTCGGTAATATGTGTTTCTTCGTAATCGTCGTTGTTTTGTTTATAATAATCTGGTCGATGCAAAAACATTACAAGGTCAGCATCTTGCTCAATAGAACCAGATTCACGCAAATCTGACAAAACTGGTCGCGGGTCTTCCCTACCAGTCACCGAACGGGAAAGCTGAGCTAAGGCTACGACCGGAATTTCAAGTTCACGTGCTAAAATTTTTAACCCACGCGAAATTTCGGTAACCTCCTGCACACGTTGGCCTTTGTATCTATCAGAACCCTGAATCAACTGCAAATAGTCCACAATTACTATACCGATATCATGGTCATGCATTGCGCGTCTAGCTTTATTGCGAAGTTCTACGATAGTCATTGAGCTAGTGTCATCAATATAAATCGGTATTTCATCCATCTCGCCAAGCGCATCACCAATTCTGGCAAATTCATCATCTGACAAATTTCCCGTCCGCATTTTCCAGTTGTCTACTCCGGATACATCAGAGATCATACGATCGATAATTTCGTTTGCGGCCATCTCCATTGAGAAAAATAACACACCTTTTTTATTGATGCTAGCGATATTGTAAGCTAAATTCTGCGCAAAAGTAGTTTTACCCATGGCTGGACGTGCACCTATAATTATTAGATCGCCCTTTTGAAATCCGGCTGTTTTTTTATCTAGATCACGAAAACCAGTTTTTAGTCCACGTAAAGCTCCTTTATTTTTGTGGAGTTCCTCAAGACGGTCAAAAGCATTAGCGAGTAGTTCGTCCATTGCTACATAATCACTTTTGACAATTTTGTCTGAAACTTCAAATAGCTCTTTTTCTGCCGCGCCGATTAAGTCTCCGGTATCCACATCTTCAGAATAGGCCTTATCGGCAATCTCTGCCCCAGCTTTAATTAGCCTTCTTCGGATTGAAGCTTTTTCGATTATTTCCGCGTAGGCCTTAGCATGTGAGGCGGCCGGGACAAAATTTGAAAGTTCAGTTAGATACGGTGCACCACCTACTTCTTTTAATTTTTTTTGAGATTTAAGCTCGGCAGTTAAAGTCAAAAGATCTACTGGTTTATGTTGATCATATAAGTCAAGAATGGCTTGAAAAATGTCTCGGTGTCTTTGTTCGTAAAAATCGCGAGGTTTTATAACTGTCAAAACCTCGGGCAACATATCATTAGAAATAATAATCGCACCAAGTAGGGATTTTTCGGCTACGATATCTTGCGGTGGCACACGTCCACTGTCCTTATTCGAACGGGTTATTTCCTCCATCATCAATTACCTCTCCACCCATTATATCAGAAATTTTTGACATTGTTTCGTCCTTTTTCACATTCTTAGGCACTTCGTTGGCTTCATGGATAATTATCTTAACACCTCCACCAGCCTCTATCAAAATGTTTTTATTATTATCTTTTGCCAAAATATTTTTGACAATTTTTTTCAGAGGATAAATATGTAATTCTTGCCCAACTAACTCATGTCTCGTTTTAATTAATTGAGAGTATACTGCGTCATTTAGTTTATTTACATTTGACGTAAAACCGTCCCAATTAAAATTGGTATTAGTTTGTGAAGTAACTTCTTTTAGAATAGTTTTAGCCGGCTCCGGAGCCTTATTTAAATTATCAGTAGATTCCGATATTTTAGGTCGAGAATTCGTGTTTGGCCTAGAAACATCTACTGGTTTAGCTTGTTTTGTCGGTCTAATGCCAAGAGGCCGAGTTAAAGCAACAAGCAGTTTTGCTTCAGCAAAAGGCGCCCTTACATCAGTTAAGTCGCTAAGTAGAGGTATAAGTTCTGCTTTTGGTTCTGAAATAATAGAACTAACAAGTTCTTCAACTAAAGTCTCAGGCTTAATACCAGAAGACAGAATTTCCCGCATCGAAGCGGCAATTTTAGCAGTATCCTGAGAAGTGTAATCGTTTAGTAAATCTGCGATTTTTTCGTCTTCGGGTAGACCCATTGCAGAAATTACAAGCTCCTTAGTTATTTCCTTGTCAGATAAGCTTGAGAGCTGATCAAGTAGCGACAAAGAATCACGAAAAGAGCCACCACCACGCTTTGAGATGATTTTTATAGCATCATCAGAAATATTTATTTTTTCTTTAATAGTCACATCTTTTAGAAAATTAAACATAGAGTCAGTATCGGCAAGCTTAAAAGTAAAAACTTGCGCTCTAGAAGTAATTGTTACCGGTACCTTATAAGCATCGGTCGTTGCCATAATAAAAATAGCATGCTCCGGCGGTTCTTCCAAAGTTTTAAGCAGCGCATTAAAAGCTTCCTTTGTCAGCATATGTACTTCATCAATAATATAAACCTTGTATTTACCGCTAGTTGGGGCAATTGCGACTTTTTCACGTAATTCCCTAATATTATCAATTCCACGATTACTCGCGCCGTCAATTTCGATGATATCAACATAACTATCCTCGATTTCGTATTTAAAACCATTTACCTCATGTGCTAAAATTCTCGCCACACTGGTTTTACCACAACCTCTCGGGCCTACAAAAAGATAAGCATGATTTATTTTGCCTTGTTCTAAGGACTTAGCAAGTGGATCCGTCACCTGAGCTTGACCTACTACCTCCGCCAAAGTACTTGGCCGATATTTTCGATATAATGCCTTCATACTATATATATTATAGCATAGTATCAAAAAACCGCCTTTATGGCGGTTTTATTATAAGGTTATATTATTTAAAGCGCAGCTTCAACAGCAGCCCAAGTTGCTTCGTCATTTTGCGCAGGAATCGTTACAGAAACCTGTGAACCATTCTTTAAATGGAAATAAGTCACGGAAGCATATAATATTTGATATTCGCGACCAGCTACTTCGACAAAGTATTTATCATCATGATGCGTAAGAGTGCCAATAACCGTCTTTCTTTCAACTGGGCCGATTTGTTTGTAAAGGAATTTACCATCTTCAGTAATGGTAAGTTTCATGATATCGCCCTCAACTAGCTTAGATTTAGAAGCATAATTTGCTGGTACTGGATAATTTTTGCCATCAGGACCAATCATAATCTGACCATCAAAGATACCTTCAATAATCTTGCCTTCTGGCCCACTAACGACGGTTTCTCGTGGAGCAGCGATCGTATCCCCATCACCAAGTATTGAAATCAATAATTCTCTGGCAGCAGATAAATTAGTCTCCGCTTCACTAAGCAAACTTCTGAGTCTTTTTATTTGTTTTTCTGGTATTTCAGACATCACCTCGCATTCCTGTCTAAATATAATATTAATATTATATTATACCCTAACACAGATAAAGTCAAGCATCTTTTTTGAACTAGTTTTCCACTAAAAAAACATCGGTCGGATGCAAAATGTTGTAATTTTTACAATAAGCATAAGAAGAAATAAAAAATGGAATTACAATAAATTAGTTTTAGTCTTCCTTCTTATATAATCCGGTATGCCGCACACCGTCATAAATCATAGTAGGAATACCCTTAACCTTTAATTCATTTTCAACAATGTTTCGGTTTTTTTGCATCATTTCGGTCACTTCCGCACTTTCTGCTTTTTCATGGATAAACTTAATCTCTTTGTCATTTAAGCCGAATTCCTTTAACCACTTTTCAATTTTTTCAATTGCTTGATTCTGTGAATAATCTTCGTTGAACTTATTTTGATAATAAACTCCTTCACTATTTTTTTGAGTGAAAATGTGGTCTATTATATCCAGTGCTGCTCGAGGGTTTATCTCACTTGCAGCAAACATGTACCGGACTATAATTTCAGAATTTTTAAATTTATATGTATTATCGGCACCCTGTATGGCAAAAGGCACCAGCTCTACCTTGTAGCTATCAAAGAATCCAGTTTCTTTTTGATTACGATAAGACATCATGCAGACCGAGCAGCCTGGGTCAAATATATCTACAGCGATCTTTTGCTCATCGCTACTGTGATTATCCATTAATATATAGCTAAAATCATAATCCTCGGCATGATATGTTTTAAATTTATCAGGTATTGCCTCAAAAATTTCACCCCATTCCGTAAACCATCTACCGACCCCCTCGATTGGGTTGGTTGGTTCACTCTCGTCAATTGAGCAAATTTCTGAACCGAGAGAACAAGCAGAAGGTTTTGTTACATTACAAGAACCAAGTGCCCAGAGCGCTAGAAGTGATTTAACCGCTGTTAAAATTGCCCAAATAGCAACAACTACAATAATCACAGAAACGATCTCAATAATAATAGATAATGGTTTAACCAACTTTGGTTTTTTGAGCATTACCCTAGATAGCAAAGAATTTTTTATATCGTCTTTAAAACCGGTTTCACATTTTTGTAGGCGTACTTTTTTCCATAAGCACCCCCAAGCCTTTTTCATGGACTTTAGGTATGCTTTTCCAATTTTAGGTTTAAAAATAGAAATAATCGCAACAAATACACCAATAATTGCTAAAATAATAAAAGCAGCTATACAGACCATATAAAAACTATCTTACCATATATAATAATATTTACAAAATAAAATAACTACAAAAATTTGGCGAGGCCAGCTGGAATCGAACCAGCATTGTATCCTTAGAGGGGATATGTCCTATCCGTTGAACGATGGCCCCAGGTGTCCCCCTACCGTCCTATTATAACCTATTTTTCTGGTTTTCTCAACTTATAATATATGGATGGCGCAAATCTAATTGGTGCAAAAAGTCGTTGTGCTCCGTTTTCTAATTTAACTAGGTTTTTGGTACCGAAGATTTTCTTTAGTCCTTTACTTCTGAAGTTTGAAACAGACAAAACTCTTTCGCACTTAAAACCAGCTTTTTCAAAAATCTCTTCAATATATTTTGGATGATAATTATAAAAACCATCTTTAGCAATATCTCTATAATCCGCAACTTTTTTGTCAAAAGGATTGACTTTGCTTCTTCCTGTTATAAAGCGCATGATTTTTGGCAAGGTTCGTTTATTTGCCACTTCGATTACGGCTGTACCACCTGGTTTTAGAGCTCGGTAAAGTTCGTTAATAGCTTTATCTACGTGTTCCAAATGATGTGTCACTCTTACCATCATTAAGCCATCTAGTTCTGCATCTTTAAATGGTAAATCGTAAATATCGCCAGCGCGTGTCTCGATTTTGTCGCCAAACATCTCCTTGGCCTGCGCCAACTCAGATTTGGAATAATCAAATAAGATAACGGTGCGCGCGCGTTTTAGATATTCATTTGCGAGCCGACCATATCCGCCGCCAATGTCTGCAAACTTTTCCATCCTTTTTGGTAATAATTTGCGGATTGCCATGCGGTCTGCCTGGTCTTCGTATTCGCGATCTGCATCTTCCCAGAAGATTTTTTTATAGTCATATCCATTATAATCAGAAACAACCTTTTTGGGAGCATTCTTACTGGAGGTTTTCTTATTAGATGTAGTTTTTTTATCGGAAATAGCCTTTTTATCCGAAGTAGTTTTTTTGTCAGAAACAGGTTTTTTACTCATAACATCCCTCATTATACCTCAACTATTTAAAGTCAACAAGTGTTAATAAGTTTTAGATTACGCGTGAAATTTCTTCTAGCGTAGTCTCGCCCCTGAGCGAAGCAAGGATGCCTTTTTGTTCTAAAGTTAGCATGCCGTGATTTCTCGCAGTGTCTTCGATTATTTTGGTATTGACTTCAGTTACATCACCTCGAATAAATGCCTGAATGTCGTCAGTAACTTCGAGTTGCTCCATTATCACCATTCTGCCCGAATAACCAAACGGAAATTCATCCGTTACTACCGGATCGTAAAGAGTAATGTTTTCAAGATCAATGCCACTTAATCTTTCCGGGTTAATACCCTCCAAAACTTTACGGATGTAATTAGCCTCAGCTTCTGTTGCAGGACGCGGGTTTTTTGACTCCGCTAATTTACGCACTAACCGCTGCGCGATGATTAGCCTAATAGAACTAGAGAAAATCGGATTTACACCAATCAAATCAATCATTCTAGAAAAGGCCGCTGCACAGGAATTGGCATGGAACGAACTAAGTACTAAATGACCAGTAATTGAAGCCTGGATGGCAGTTTTGGCTGTATCGGCATCACGAATCTCGCCCACCATTACTACGTCAGGGTCCAACCTAAGCACGCTTCTCAGCCCTTCGGCAAAAGATCCACCCTTGTTTGTATCAATCGGGATTTGAGAAATACCCTTTATGCCATATTCAATTGGATCTTCTAAGGTAATAATCTTGCGATCTGTAGAATTTAGAGCATTTAAAATTGAATAAAGTGTGGTAGATTTACCAGAACCAGTCGGACCAACCATAAGTACTAGTCCTCTAGGATGCGAAATAACCTTATTAATTTCTTCCCTCTCAGTTTGAGAAAGCCCAAGTAGATCTAGGTTCAAAAGCGATTCGTCAAAATTAAACAAACGTAGCACTGCATCTTGCCCGTACATTGTTGGGATAGTCTCAACACGAATATTCAACAAATGATTCGCACCGTTCTGGTGGATTTCTTTTTGCATATGCCCAGACTGAGGTTGATTTGAGGCAGTAGAAATATTTGCACGGGACGACAATTCCCCCATAAAAATGCGGTATTTTGTTTTGTCGATATTTGCTACAGGATGTAAAATACCATCCACCCTCATCCTGATTCTAATCGTATCTTGTAGGTTTTCGATATGGATATCACTAGCACCCAACCTATCGGCCTGATCAATCAAAAAATCAAAAATTTCTTCAGTAGTTACATTAGATAAAGTTTGCGATACTTTGGCAATAGTCTCCGAATCACCTTCACCGGCGATTTTAATGTCGTCATAGTGAATTTCTTTTGGCGGATCATACCTCAGCATAAAAACTTTGTATGCCGCATTTGAAATGAAAAAGAAATCAACCCTCTCACCTCTATCTGCGTATTCGCGTTGCATCTTATTGATTAAAGATCTTGGTGTTTGAGCGGTAATCATAAATTGATAATGCTCTTCGTCACCACCTCTTTGCAAAGGAATGATGAAATCTCTATGCATGTCGTCAATAGTAATTAGGTCGGGTACTAGTGGAATTTCGTTTTCAAATTCCCGTGTATCAAGATAAGGGAAACCAAGAATATGCGCTCTATCCTCAGTAGCTAATTCCTCGGTATTACGACGCTTAATTTGTACTTCTTTTTCATCCATATGTTATAGATTATAGCATAAGAATAATATTTTTGTAATAGTGAGAAAAAACAATGATATAATATATTTCATATAGGAGGCTACATGAAAAAGTGTTTCGATGCGGAAAAGTATTTAAAAATCCAGAAAAATAAGATTGGGCAACGTATTAAAATGTTCGATAAATTATATCTCGAATTTGGAGGTAAATTAATTGATGACCAACATGCCGCCCGTACCCTCCCTGGCTTTTGCCCAGATCTCAAAATACGATTACTCCAGGAATTTAAAGATGATGCTGAGGTAATTTTGTGTATTAATGCTAATGCTATCGAAAAATCAAAAATTCGCGCTGACCGCATGATTTCTTATGAAACAGAAGTCTTGCGCCTAATTGAATTTTTACGTGGCAAAGGAATTTATGTTAGCTCGGTCGTTATTACACTTTATGATGGTCAAAAAAAGGCCAAAGATTTTGCCAACAGACTTTCCGATTACAAAGTAAAAACCTATTTTCATACTTTTACTAAAGGTTATCCTACGGACGTCGATACTATCGTGTCTGAAGAAGGGTATGGCGCAAATCCATTTATTAAAACTACTCGCCCACTTGTGATTGTTTCTGCGCCAGGGCCTTGCTCTGGGAAATTAGCTACCAGTCTCTCGCAACTATATCACGAGAGTAAACATGGTATAAATGCTGGCTATGCCAAATTCGAGACTTTCCCGGTTTGGTCTTTGCCGCTCAAACATCCTGTTAATGTTGCATACGAAGCAGCAACTGCAGACCTTGGCGATGTTAACATGATTGATCATTTTCATCTTGATAAATATGGTACAAAAGCCGTTAATTATAATCGCGATCTTGAAACTTTTCCTGTTTTGAAAGAAATTCTTACTCGTATTACCGGAAAAACTATTTATTATTCTCCTACAGATATGGGGGTGAATGTAATTGGCGAATGTATAACAGATGACAAAGCTGTACAACGCGCAGCCGAAGAAGAGATTATTCGCCGTTATTACCGTGCGCTTGTAGACCTCAAAAAGGGTGCCGTTACCCCAGAAGTACCTGAGCGTATCAAACTGCTAATGAACGAACTTGGTATCTCAGAAAAAGATCGCACGGTCACCGAAAAAGCCAACGAAAAAAGAATTGCATCCGGAAATCTTCCGAGCGCCTGTCTAATGCTTGGCAAAAAATATATTGTTGGCCGCAAAACCGGATATCTTTCTCCGATTTCTAGTACCATATTAAACACTTTAAAAATTGCCAGCAAAATACCAGACGAAGTAGATTTAATTGCGCCAACGGTCTTAGAGCCAATTTTAGAAATTAAAAATAAAACTTCAAATTTTAAAGAAAGCTATCTAAGGCTAGGCGAGGTTTTGATTGCGCTTTCGATTTGTTCTACTACTAATCCAGTCGTCAAAAAAGTTCTAGAAAAGCTGGATAAACTAAACGGCGCAGAACTGCATTCTACACATATGATCGTTGACGAAGAAATGATAATTTTAAATAATCTCGGTATTAATGCCACTTGCGGCACAGAAATTGATATTAATTAAAAAAGTTAATTATTACAATAGTAAATCAGAACCTAAAAGTTCCCCACATTTTTATAAAAAAACATATGCAAAATATATTTATTTTCAAAAAAGCATGTGTTAAAATAATAATATGAGTGTGTGGAGGAGAAGGCGTTTGCTTTTCTATATGTTTTTTGTTGGAAAAAGAAAACTGATGCGCCATATAAAATATGATGCCGTAAAGATTTTCTCACCTCTTAAAATCGCCTTCACACTAACCATCATCTTAACTACCACATTTA
>JAZSCU010000020.1:0-15421 GCA_045530815.1 Candidatus Nanosyncoccus sp. | reverse complement strand
TGCTACCAATGTAGCTGTGGCTTCTTTCTCAGTCTTTTTCCTTGCTCCACGAGAAAGCGATGCCGCCACAATCCAAGTAATAATCCAAACCAGCCCAGCAAACCCAGCCAAACTAGCCATACGCGGATCAATACTAAGGCCAGAGCCTCCCATTACCATAAATACTCCATACAGAGAGTCATAACACAATGCAATAATTGCAGTTACCTTAAGTGGCATAATCGCATTTTTACGATCACGATTATCAATTGCCAAGACATTTGATCCAACAAACCCTAAGATAGATAAATCCGTAGATGCTATTGCGATTTTAGCCGCCATCGAAAATCCATAACTACAAGTACTAGTAAAACTGGAAGAATTACTATAAGTATAATCGCAAGGCTGGAACATCCCAAAAAGATTCCAAATTAGAAGTATCCACAAAACCCCCCAGATAAAGTTCATAATTAACCCAATTAAGGCAAAAATCTGTACTTCCTTTTTTCCAGTTTCAAGCATTTTAAAATTATTAGAAGATACTAACATCATAATTGCAAAAACTATCAACATTCCCATAGTTTTAGCAATATATTCACCATTTTTAGTACTACCAAACATAATTAGTAGCGCACCCACCACAACACCACCAATTAGCACATACACACCTATCCTCAAGAAATTCTTTTTAAGTTTTTCAACAGTTTTTGCCATATTCGCTGACAAAATTCCTACCGTCTTATTATTAGTGTTATTATTTTCCATATATTTTTCCTAAAATGTTTAAGCTATATTATTATATATAAACTTTCTAAGACAAAAAGTCAAACCAGCATTTTTTTCCACAATGAGTTATAATTAATTTATGAAAATAGTATTCCCTGAAATCACCACTAATATAGTAGCGAAGCAAGCAGCAAACAACTTTCCCGATATCGAATTCGTGCCAGCAGACAATCTTGACGAAGCCGCCAAAATGTTAAAAGAAGGCCAAGTTGACTCTCTAATCTCTGGTCTTGATTTCCCTTCTCGCGATGTAGCCCTCGCTTGCAAAAATCATTTGCCCTTAAAATCCACTCATTTTTCCAGCTGCTTTATTTGCCAAAAAGATAATCAGTTATTCGCTCTCGCTGACGGCGGTATAAACAAAACTCCAAACGAAGATCAACTCTGTACCATAGTCGAAGATACTGCCACAACTTATCAAAATTTCACCGGCAACCAACCCAAAATCGCCATGCTTTCTTATTCTACCCACGGCTCTGGCGGCAAAAATCCCGACCTTGAAAAGATCTACTACGTCATTGATAAAATCAAAAAAAATCACCCAGATTGGCTAATCGACGGCGAAATCCAACTCGATGCCGCAGTAAATCCTAGAGTGGCCACCAAAAAAACAAAAGAAAGTCCTCTAAAAGGCGCCGCCAACATCCTTATTACTCCAGATTTAAATAGCGGCAACATCCTCTACAAATCTCTTGAACAATTCGGCAATTTTACGATCGCCGGCCCCATCATTCAAGGATTTACAACCTTAGTCGCCGACCTTTCCCGCGGTAGTACCCTAGAAGATATCATTCTCACAATAAAAGTAATCAAAGGAGCTTTAAAATGAGTTATTTTGGTACCGATGGCATCAGACAAAAAGCCGACCAATTCACCACAGAATTTTTAACAAAAATCATCAGAGGTCTCGTTGACTATGCTGGTGACGAAATAAAAGTCTTCCTAGCCGGTGACACCCGTGAATCCACCGAATGGATCCTCGCCGATCTCGCCTCCGCTCTCGAAACCTTTGGAGTCGAATATTCCTCCGCCGGAGTTCTGCCTACCCCAGCCATCAATTATTGTTTTTATGAAATGGGTTTTGATTTTGCCATCGATGTTACTGCTTCACATAACCCTTATGAAGACAATGGTATCAAAATTTTTGAACGTGGCAAAACTTCCGGCCAAAAATTAAGCGAAAAAGGTCGCAAAATTATTGAAAATGCCCTCACTTCAGAGCAAACTTACTCACTTATCCCCACAACTTTAAGAGAAGATCTACATACCGAAGCTATCCGACTCTACATCGATCACCTTAAATCCTATCTTAAAGAAGATACAAATTTCAATGGTCTCACTATTGGCCTAGACTGTGCCAACGGTGCCACTAGTGTAATTGGCGAATCTATCTTTAATGACCTTGGCGCCGAAACCCAAATTATCCATGCCGACCCCAATTATGGCACCAAAATTAACCTAAATGCCGGCAGTACCCATCCAGAACTTCTACAAAACCTGGTCAAAGAAAATCATTTGAGCCTCGGCGCCGCCTTTGACGGCGACGGCGACCGCTGTATCTGTGTTGATGACACCGGCGAACTAGTAGACGGTGATGAAATCATTGCGATTGTTGCAAATTATCTCAATTTAGATGCCATTGCTGTCACCGTTATGGCCAACCAAGGCATCTTAAACTGGGCCAAAAATTCCCACATCAAAACCGAAATCACCCCAGTCGGCGATACCAATGTCACCATCGCTATGCAAGAAAATAATATCAAACTCGGTGGCGAGCAAAGCGGCCACATTATCTTGCCTGGCACCACTTCTGGCGACGGTATTTTAACCGCCCTCATGGTCGCCAAAATCGTTTCGGACACCAAAACCCCTCTTTCTTCCCTGAAAAAAATCATCCAGAAATTCCCTCAAATCATTGTTAATGTCCCCGCCACCAAATCCCAAAAAGACTCATTCAGATCCTCCGAAAAAGTCAAACAGCTTCTTCTAGATTATGCCAAAAAACTAGAAGAAGTTGACGGCCGTCTCCTCGTCCGTCCCTCTGGCACCGAAGACCTTATTCGCCTCACCATGTGGGGTAACGACGAGCAAAAAATCACTGATCTCATCAATCAACTAAAAAATGAATTAATGGAGTTAATATGAATATTGTTAGACTAACCGAATATAATACTACTACCGCCGATAGAGTCAGAGAACTTTTAATCCAACTCTCTCGCAGTGGCAAAGATCGCGGCGAAATCCCCGAAGATTGGTTTAACGACCTCATAAATTCCGACTTTCACGATATGTTGCTCGCTATAGATGATGACAATCATATTATTGGTATTGCCACACTCTCTATTATCATGGGGCCCATCACCAAAAGAATCGCTTACCTCGAAGACTTTGTCACCGATGAAAAATCCCGCGGACAAGGTGTAGGCTCCGCTCTTTGGGATGCTATACTAGATTGGTCTAGAGAAAAAGGCTGCGCTGAACTCGATTTTACTTCCGGCCACGGTCGCGAAGCCGCCTGGGAATTCTACAAAAACAAGGGCGCTAAGATTTACGATACCAATTTCTTCCGTTTTACTTTATAGTCTGCCCCCATCAAAAGAAACACCGCCGACAATAAATATATATGTAGAGCATTAGGGAGCCCCGAGAAAAACAGCAAGCTCACCCCATATCCTATCATTAGTGTCAAAACCACTGGTGCTGCTTCAGCATGTCTCATCACTAACCTAATGATTAGTATTATTAGTAAAACAAGCAGAACAATACCGATCACCCCTGTTTCAAGCAGCAGGCTAATATATTCATTCTGCACTATTTCTCTTGCGCTTGGCATTAATCCATCACTATATAATGCCTGCCCAGCTCCCCCAATTCCTACCCCAAATACTATGGTTTTTAAATCTTTTCTCCAGGCTTCAAGTGCTACCTTATTCAAATTCATCCTCACATCTGTTGATTCTGCCACATACCCATCAAAAACCGCATCGTTTTCCACTGAGTTATCCACTGAGTTTTCCACAACCTTTTCCACAGATTTTTCCACATCATTTTCGTTTTTATTATCTCTAAGATCAATAATTCCAAGCGACAGGTGATTTAGTACCTTTACTACACCAGTTTTATAAGTGTCATTAGTCTTACTAACCTTTGCCATTACCCCCTGTATATTTAAAGTTAAACCAAATGCCAATATCATCATCACCCACACTATCCCTACTTTTTTCCCTGCATCTATTCTCTTTTTCTTCTCTTTGATTATCACCATCACACTCATAAAAATCATCGCAACCACAAAAGCATAGATTGCGCCTCTAGAGAACGTCAAAAACAAAGTTATACTGGTAATAAGGAAGCAAGATAGCAAAAACCTAGGAGATAGACACCCTCGCTTCACATCTCTATTTTTTTGTTCATTTATAAATAAGTATGCACTAACTATCACTGGCGCCAAAAGCAAATTCCCCATAAACTGTGGTTCCACGGCAAATCCATTTGGATGTGGAAACCCAAACATTTGATACGTACACCCCTGACACATCAAACTATATTCTCTTGATACGCCAAAAAGATCTAAAATGCACTGCAAAATACACCACCCACATACTACTAGTGAAGAAATAAAAAACCATTTCAAAAATTTCACTCGAGCCCCATTATCAAACAATTCCCTAAATTTCCACATTCCATACACTGCAAAAATAACTAGCCACAGTATCCCCACCGTTAATATTCCCCTCACTACATTAAGAGACCAAATTACAGATACAAGAACCCATACCGGAAACAGCAGCCACACCCACCATTTTTTTAAATCACACGTTAGCCTCTTCCTTCGTACCAGCATTACAAATGCCAATACATCAAACAATACCAACCATATCAATGGCAGAGATATTTCAAAATGCATCGACTCACTCTTGCCAAAACTAATCACCGGGAAATAAGAGAAAAACAATGCCAAAGGTAGCACATCCAAAAATCCCAAAAACCACTTCTCTAAATTAAATATTTTTAAAAGTCCACGTGGCCTTTTACTTAGATTTTTACTTGGTCTCTTACTTAGTTTTTTTGCGGACATACTCTTTTACCTCTTTATCAAATCTTTCCACACTAAATTTTTCTGCCGTTTTCATGATTTTATTATGATTAAATTTCATTTTTTCAAATTTTAGTATCGCCTCCGCCAAAGATTTTGCCGTCTGCTCCTCAAATAATAATCCATTTTGACCATTAGTCACATAATCCTTTGCGCCACCCTCAAAATAAGCAACTACCGGACACCCCACTGCAAGTGCTTCCACCGGCGCAATCCCAAAAGGTTCCATACTTGGGAATAAATATCCCTTTGCCCCGACAAGATAAGCAGCCAGTTTCGCCTTTTTTACCAGCGGCACAAATTCCACTAAACCAGAATTCTTGGCCATTCTTTCTAATTTTTTATGCTCTGGCCCCTCTCCTACCACTAGTAAATGTCGCTGTGTCATCATGCAGGCTTTTACTGCAAGATCCAACTTCTTCCAGTTAACCTGTCTCGATGTTACAATATAGTACTTTTCCACAGGTTTTCCACATATCTTCACCCCCTTTGAAACCTTGTTTTTACTACTTTTCTCTATATCTTCCGCATATTTCTTAAAATCATCTATCTCCACTGGCGGATGAATCACAGTTGCCTCTCGTCCGTAATATTTTTTTATCTGATCTTTTGCATAATTAGAAATCGTCATATAATAATCTGGATTTTGCGCTGCCTTTAGGTCTGCGTGTCTTAGAGGTTTCACTACCAACCTAAAAACCAGTCTCACAAATGGATTCAAAATCCCAAACCCTGGGTTTTTAATATATTCGTCATACATTTGCCAATAATACTGTGTTGGCACATGACAATAAGAAATGTGAATCCCGTTTTTGTTCTTCACATTTTTCTTCCCTTCTTCGTGAAGTCTTTTTCCTGACTTCACGGATTTTGCTTCCGCCCCTGTTACCGAAATAATCAAATCATATTCCGACAGATCAAGATGCGAAAAATATCTCTGCCTCAAAGGCCCCAAAAACCTTCTAAGACCAGTCGGGAATTTTTGCATCCACCCAGTTTTTACCTCAGCATCACAAAACCAATCAATGCCCTTAGGATCATACTTAGATGTATAAATTGGCGCCTCGGGATACATCTGATGAAATTTCAAAAGCACCTTTTCCGCTCCCCCTACATTAGTCAGCCAATCACAAACCAGAGCTACTTTCACCCTACTTCGCTCCCTCACCTTTTAAGACGATCGCGATCGTCTTAAAGAATATCGAAAGATCCAACATCAAAGACCAATTTCTTACGTAATAAATATCTAAAGCCCTTCTTTCTTCAAACGAAATATCCCGTCGCCCTGACACCTGAGCAAATCCAGTTAAACCAGACCTCACCATTAATATCAGCGACCTATCACCATATTCCCTTAACTCCCCAGGTAGCAATGCTCTTGGACCAATCAAAGAAATATCACCCTTCAAAATATTAATTAACTGTGGCAACTCGTCGATCGAAGTCCTCCTGATAAACTTCCCTATCTTTGTTATTCTCGGATCATTTTTCATATAATCCCCGTTTTTACGATACTTTTTCACCAATTCTGGCTTACCCATTTTTTCAAACGCTTCTTCTGCCGGCATCCCACTATACTCCGGCTTCATCGAACGAAACTTATAGCACTTAAATTTACGATTATACTGCGTCAATCGCTCGTCTGCATAAATTGGCGAATGCTTAAAGTCCGACAATTTCAAAATAATCCAAACAATTATCATCGGAATAATCGTAATAATGATCGCTACAATAGAAAACATAATATCAAATGCTCGTTTTACTCCCGCATTTAGCCCGGACAAAGGCGTTGCCATCACCATTACTGCCGGTGTATTACCAATCAGTTCTAGCTCGCCAAAATGTGATGAAAGCGCCGTCTCAGAAGGCACAAAATAATACAAAATATGCCGATCCACCGCCTGCTTATAAACATATTTTGTATTTTTTTCGTCAGTCTGAAAAATCGCATCCGCCCGCGCTTTTTTAAGAGCTTCCTTCAAAGACGAATAGTGATGCGTATTCAAATCTTTTGGAATATATTTCTTCGCTGCCACAATTCCCACTAATCTATATCCAGACTCTGGGCTAGATGCAATGTAATTAGCTAAATATTCTGTATTTTTATTATTCCCAATAATTATTACTCGCTTTGCGGCATAGTCCCGCCTAAAAATCATCCGAATAATAAATCTCACCAAAACTCTTTCAAAAAACAAAAAGACAAAAGATAGTACCGTTGCAGTAAGCACCATCACCCGCACTGGAAACAGATTTTCTCCCCTAAAAAACCCATAAACAATTAATGCCGCTACCGACAAAACAGCCGCAATAACCAATCTTCCAAGTTCCGACGTTCTAGCCTTACCTAAAAATATTGATTTTTTATAAAGACCTAGAGCTGCAATGATGATTAGCATCACCGGCACCAAAACCACTACCGAAAGTATAAAATCTTCCAGCTGCGATTCAAAAACATAAGGTCTTGGGTCTACATGCACCCTTATTATATAAGCTGTTGCGAATGACAATATTAATGCTAAAGCATCGCCAATTAATAAACAAAATCTTAAAATAAAATCGGACTTTTTCCGCATACCGTAATTATACAATTTTTGCGAATCTTATTCAACCGTAACCGATTTTGCCAAATTCCTTGGCTGATCTACGTTATTACCCTTAAACAAGGTCATATAATATGCAAATAGCTGCAAAGTCAAATTCATTAAAATTGGGGCAAAAATCATCAAATCATCTCTGATTTTTATTACTTTCTCTACCTCAAGATCAAAGTCAGTATTAGTAACTACGATCAAATGTCCACCACGCGCCAATACTTCCTGCACATTTGAAATCGCCTTGTCGTATAATTCACCCTTTGGTACTAAAGCAACCTCAAAGAACCTATCATCAATTAAAGCAAGCGGCCCATGTTTTAGTTCTCCAAAGGCATAAGCATTCGCATCAACGTATGAAATTTCCTTCAACTTTAAAGCCCCTTCCATTGCTGTAGGGTAAGCCGTATCTCTCCCAAGATACACCGCATGTTCATAATCTTTATAGTTTTCCGCTATCTTTTTTACTGTCTCATTAGTATCATCAAGCACTTGCTTTATTTCTTCGGGGAGTTTAGCAATTTCCGCCACATAAGGTTTCAAAACTCCAGATTTCACACCCTTTGCCTGCGCAATCGTCAATCCAAACATCACCATCGCAATCGCCTGAGAAGTAAAAGCTTTGGTTGATGCCACCGAGATCTCTGGACCCACATGCACATAAGTGCCTCCGTCTACTTCGCGCGCAATCGTTGAACCAATTGCGTTGACAATTCCAATAGTCTTAATTCCCTGTTTTTTAATTTCACGAAGACATGCCAGAGTGTCCGCCGTCTCCCCAGATTGTGACACGATTAAAGCTACGGAATCTCTCGGTATATAGGCCTGACGATAACGATATTCGCTCGCAATCACCACCTCAACAGTTAATTCAGGTGTAAATTTTTCAATATAATAAGATGCTAGTAACCCCGCATTATAAGCCGTACCACATCCCACAATAATCAAATGCTTAATGTTTCTAAGCTCACTTTCACTAAGTCCTGGCCCACCTAATCTTACGGTTCCTTCTTCTTGATTTACTCTACCTCTCAAGGTCTCTTTCAAAGATTCCGGCTGCTCCATAATCTCTTTTAATAAGAAATGTTCATATCCACCTTTTTGGATTGCTGATAAATCAGTCTCAATCTCTTCCATTTTTACCGAAATCGGCTCCGCATTCAAGGTTTTTACCTCGATACTGTTTTTCTTAATTTTAGCTACTTCCCCATCGTTCAAATAAATCGCTCTCTTCGTATGCCCAACTAGAGCCGAAGCATCTGACGCGATCAATGTTTCATTATGGCCCACACCAATCACCAGTGGTGATCCACTACGCGCCACCACAATTTCCTCAGGATTTTTCTGCGATACTACCGCTATCCCGTATGTACCCTGAACTAATTTCAAAGCCTGTATTACTGCATTTATCAAAGGATATTTTCCGTCCTCATAAAACGAATTTATCAGTACTGCTAGCACTTCGGAATCTGTTTCCGATACAAATTCTACTTTCTTTCCCCTTTTAGTTAAAGCGCTCTTTAATTCTTTGTAATTTTCAATAATTCCATTGTGTACCAAAAAAATATCGCCAGCTTGATGTGGGTGCGCATTCACTTCAGATGGCTCGCCATGCGTCGCCCATCTTGTGTGCCCAATTCCTACTTTATCATCTCGCTTATTTTGCGATAACTTTTTTTCTAAATTTTCAATCTTACCCTTAGCCTTTAATAACGTTACATCACCATTATCCGAAATTGTTACTAATCCTGCCGAATCATACCCTCTATATTCCAATCGTTTTAATCCAGAAACTAAAAAATCCTGCGCATTTTTTTCTCCTACATAGCCCACAATTCCACACATAAATTTTTCTCCTTTCTTGGTCGGGGTACTTGGATTCGAACCAAGGACACTGCGTGTATAAGACGCATGCTCTAACCAACTGAGCTATACCCCGATACATATTATATTTTAACACAAATATGCGGTATAATAAAAGAATGAGCAGAATAAAGAACTGGTTCAGACGGCTAAACTACAAACTACGACATGATTTCTTTACGATCGAAAATGTAGTTCTAGCTGTTGCTATTATTTTGTGTCTGGTCTGGACATACCAATCCGTCACAGCCATGTCCAGAAACTGGGAATTATCCGAAAGACTAACCACCGAAAGAAAAAATCTAGAGTTACTTAACATCGAAATAGAAACCGGTGAACTAGAAAACGATTATTATCGTTCAGAAGAGTATCAAGAATTAATGGCCAGAAAATATTTAGACAAAAAATTGCCGGGCGAAAACATGGTAGTCATGCCAGCAAGTTCCGAAGATGCCAAAAATAAACATAAATCTTCAGAAGCCAAAACAACCGAAAATGAAAAAGAATTTTCAAATTTCGAAAAGTGGATGATGTACTTATTTCCTAGCTACTAATTTACAAAATATGATATAATTAAATCATGTTAAAGCAAAAGCATAATAAAAGAGGCTTTACTTTAGTTGAGGTTTCACTATTTTTGGCAATCACCGGCTTACTTTTTATGGGCATTGCGGTTGGTGTACAAAATTCCATTTATCAACAGAGGTTCAACGATTCTGTGCAAAATTTTGCAGAATATTTAAGGACGGTATACTCTGGCGTCATTAATGTAGAAAACAATATCGGAAAAGGCAATTCTTCTCAGGCTATTTATGGCAAACTAATAACATTTAATCAAGAAGACAACAAAAACAAAATTGATGCTTACACTGTAGTCGGTAATATAAGTTCAGCTAATGAAGCCGGAAGTACTCTCGAAAATCTAATGAGCGAAGCAATAAGCATACACACAGAAAACGAATCTGGCATAGCAGAAAACTACACTCCAAGATGGATGGCTCAAATCAAAAACACCGAAAACAGCCTCTTTAAAGGTTCTTTGCTTGTCGTCAGAAATCCAAAATCCGGAACTGTCTACACCTATTTTAGTAAAGACTTATCAGGCAATCTAAAAGATTTCAGCCCAGAGGACATCGACGACATCAATTTTTGCATCAGTCCAGAAGGAGTAACTGATTTAAATGCGAGTAGAAACGTTAGAATTGTAGATGGAGCACGAAATTCATCAGGAATAGAAGTAGTTTCAGATGAGGATAGCGCATGCAGAAGCTAGCTCATCAGCATCGTTCTAAAAGAGGCTTCACTTTGATTGAACTCTCGCTTTCAATTGCTTTTATCGGTATTCTCTCAATCACAATTGCCCTAATTATTAACAACGCAATTGCGTCATATCGTAGAGGTTTAACCCTGAGCCAAATCAATACAGTTGGTATGGATTTAGTAGATGACATGAGAACTTCAATCCAAAATTCTCCCACCAAATCAGTCAAAGGTCAATGTTCAAACATCCAAAATGATTCATCAACTAACTGTGATTCTACCAATGGCTTAGGTTTTGTGTCAATCAAGTCGTCCGGAAAAATCGTAGACGGCATTGAAAATGTCCCACTTTATGGAGTATTCTGTACCGGAACCTACTCCTACTTATGGAATTCTGGCTATTTCTTCTCAGATGCATACATAAATGGCTCGAATAAATCAAGTCTCCTAACTTTACAAATCGGCGAAAACACATACAAAAATTTCAAACTCCTCAAAATACACGATATTAATAGAGCTATATGTGTTACCGCTGTAGGAGGATATAATAATAATTACAATCTAGACGGTCTAAAAGGTAGTAGTAAGATTAAAGTCGATGAAG
Source organism: Candidatus Nanosyncoccus sp. (assembly GCA_045530815.1). GTDB lineage: Bacteria > Patescibacteriota > Saccharimonadia > Saccharimonadales > Saccharimonadaceae > Nanosyncoccus. The sequence continues at coordinate 4,239 of JAZSCU010000020.1, read as the reverse complement.
GATCAATCAGTTTTAACCCCAATGACGAGCCCTACGATTTACTAGACGGCAAATTTGCAAAAGGCAGTAGTGAAGAGAAAAACACCACCGGTCTTGCCATCTTCGATTTAGACTCAACAGCCCCAGCTGGCAACGATTTAATCCACAGCCTATTTTATTCAGTTTCATTTATTCTTGGTACACCAAGAGGCGGAATCAATGTAAATGCAGCCGGCGATTTTTGCAAACCACCCGAAGATTACGATAGTAATTTTGATTATTGTGCAATAAACAAATTTAATTTTGCCGCTCAGGCAACTGGAGTACAGTCATGAAAAGATTTCCAAAGAATAAACTTAAAAAAGGTGCAGCTTCATTTTATATTGTTGCATTCTCTACGTTAATCCTTGTAATTATCGTAGCAAGTTTTACAGCAGTAATTATTTCAGAAATCACCAGAACTTCCAACGACGATTTAGCTCAATCAGCTTACGACTCAGCTTTGGCGGGGGTTGAAGATGCCAAACTAGCCGTTTATAATTATCAAAGTTGCTTAGAAGATAGCAGTAAAAATGGTTGTAGTAATATTTTGGGTATTATGGAGAATCCTGATAAACAGTGTACTATGGTGGCAGATATTCTAGGACGTCCGGTTGATCAAGAAGAAGGCAAAACCGAAGTAATGATCTCCGAGACAAAAGAAGGTGACAATAATATGCAACAGGCATATACCTGCGTAATAGTAGATAATAAAGTACCAGACGTTCAAGGCACTCTTTCAAGTGAAGAACAAATGAAAGTGATAAAGGCCAAGTTCGACACAAAAAATAATATTCATGCAGACATGATCAAAGAAATTAAAATAAACTGGTATGGAGACAATAATGATCCTAAATTTGACAGCTATACCTATAAAAATGGAACAGGAACAGGAACAGTAACGTTCCCAAGTTTAGGCACAGGTGCAACCCCAGAAAATGCTTTTTGGCCAGCTCCACCAATTATCTCGGTCGGGATGATCCAAACAGCCGAACAGTTTACTCTAAATCAATTTGATAAAACCATCGGCGATAGAACTAATCGTGGTATGGTGTATTTGGTACCAGCAAAAGTATCAAGTACAAAACCTGGCCCCACTGAAAATAATCTAATAAATAACTATGGTAACACTATTGCCGACAATTATATTAGTGCATATAAAGGAAGTGGACAAAATTATATAGGAAAAGGTGGCTTCAACAAATCTAATGACAAAGTCTCCAAAAATTATCCTTATGTAGTAGGATGCGATAGAAGTCAAAATTCATATGCCTGTTCAACTATCATAGAATTACCAGAACCAATCGACGGACCAAGAAGCGATAATACCTTTACCTTTGTTGTATCTCTCCCTTATGGAGGTCCATCCACTCAGTTCTCTCTAGAGTTTATCTGCGGATCCGGTGTTTTATGCTCTGAATATAAAAGTACAAACGGAAAAAGTATAGCAGAAGTATACAACGTACAAATCGAAGTAGACTCTACCGGTAGAGCCAACTCATTATATAAACGTGTAGAAGCCAGACTCGAACCCGCCAATGAATTTTCACTTTCAATCCTCGGGCCACTAGAAATCCTAGGTAGCGGAGATAATACTGCGGGGTTAGATAAGTCCTTCTATACAACCTGCGAATACAACTTTGGCGCAACCTGTTTCTAAATCTAGACAAAAATATCTCTAGCCCACCCCTATTCAAGATGAAATGTCTTTAACTATTGACAAGAAACCAAAACCGCGGTATAATTATAGATATACCGCGGGGTAGAGCAGTCCGGTAGCTCGTTTGGCTCATAACCAAAAGGTCGTTGGTTCAAATCCAACCCCCGCAACCAAGTTTAGAATAAACCAATTCCCTTCACAGGGATTATTTTTTAATAATTATATTCTCATTTCTTCATATAATTTCTCAAACTTCGTTCCATCCAACCCCTTTATTAATTTACCTTTGTAGTATCAAAATACATAATAGTTCAATATTTTAAAGACACTACTTCCCTAATGTTTGAATCTCCTTAAAATCAACTTTTTCTACTGCTTCCCTAAGAGCCTTCTCTGAACCGTAATGCGTATGCGTCCCTGGCGAATCCGACAGCATATGTTGTGCATAAGGAAACCTCACTACCTTATCAAGCACCGCCCCAAACTTCCCTACCGTGTCCGAACATACATAAAAATGCGACACATCTTTTAGAGGTATATCTAATGCCCTTTTCATTTCTTCCGGATAAAATGTTAATGAAAACAAATCTCCATCCGGTTCTCCTGCTAATCGCCCATAAGCGATTGAAGTATTCCCTTCTATCCAAAGTCGCTCATTCAAATTCCGCATCTTTGCTCGTTCTAATGATGCTACACATTCTACTTTTTTTGTACCACTCGCATTTTTCATTTCACATACAAAATCCCCTTCACAAGTTGTTGTCATTACCGCCGCCGAAACATCTGGCGATTTTAAACCACTTTTTTCATCATATGAAATCGTATCACTAATATAATCCATCATCACCCAAGACAAAAGTCCGGTTTTTGTATTTTCCGCCATCAAATAATATTCCGCCCTTGCTCCCCAGAACACACTTGTATGAATTCTAAACATTGACACAACACCATAATATTTTTCCTTATCTCCATCAAACACACTAGCCTTTGCCGGTTTAAAACCTTCCGGCATAAATTTTTCCACTCGTTTTGGTACCGGAATTCTATAAAACAAAAAAGTGCAATAAGGCTCAACCACAAATGGCATTTTATTTGCTTTCGCCGCCGCCTTTGTCACAATCTTTTTTTGCATCCAAACCGGCAAACGTCTTAACTTAGTCTGCATATAATGCACCTTCCCTACCTCAATCGGGTCAACTAATTTCTCTACTCCTTCAGCATATTTAAGCACATTCATAATAATATTATACATCATACTAGACCGGTTGCAATCTCAGTAATTTCGTGATATAATAATCAGGGTGAGAAAGTCCATATTTGGGCCGGTAGCTCAGCTAGCTAATTCATGACAGCACGAGCCTCTGGCGCCGTAGGAACATTACACATTATTATCAAAATACCCAGAATATGGTCCGGTAGCTCAGCTGGTTAGAGCACGAGCCTCTTAAGCTTGGTGTCGTGGGTTCGAGTCCCACCCGGATCACCAACAGGGTCACTAAAGGAAAACTCAGGTTCGAAGATGAAATTAAATGGTGATTTAATCTCAAAAATCACCCTTTTTTGTGCATCAATTTCGAGGTTCGAAACCATATTTCTGACCAAAATGTCCTTTTCGACGAGATCTCCTTTTTCTAACCTGTTAATTAGCGAATTTAGCGAGTTCGAAAACTTTTCGATGGTCATGCGCAATTTTTCAGGATTCTTGATTTTGGCTTCAATTTGCTTGATTCTTTCGTCGATATTTACAACATCATTTTGCAAATCCGCCATGTCCTTTTTGAGCTTGTCTTTGACAGCTTTTGGCGACTCTTTGTCGAGTTCGGCGTACTTCTCCGCGAGGTCGTCGATCTTTCTTTGTTTCTGTGTTTTCTGGCCGAGTAGCTCGTGTTTCTCGACACTTAGCTCCTGCATCTTCTTATTCGCATATTCGCTCATATCATCGACAAAGCTTGTAAAGTCATATTTCTGGCTGATACGGCCAAATTCTTCGTAGAGTTGGTCCATGATGACATGCATGCGTATATTATTCTTTGGGCGCGTACAGGCCTTGTTGTGGCATCGATAGTTGAGATAATACGTGCCAGAGTGTCCGCGGTTTCTAGCCGGTATCATATAGTGGCCGCATACCGAGCATTTGATTAAGTGTCGGAACGGTAAGAAGTATTTACCGTGCGTGGCTTTCTGGTTTTCGTAGCAGGAAGATTGGATCGAACCGCGGTCTTTCCTAAACATCTTCTGGACCTGGTCGAATTCTTCTTCAGTTACCATTGGCTTGAAGTTTGGCGTTACTACGCGTAAATCTACATAGTTGCGGCCCTGTTCCAGAATTCCGTAGTAGAACGGATCGTGGAAGATGCGGTTCGCAGTGCTTTCGCAGACGCCGTAGCTTCTGACATGTTTGTTCCGGCGTGATAGTTTCGTAGAGCGCTCCACGTTATTCATCTTCCAGTAGCGGTAGACTTCCGTTTGCGACGCGCCGTTTAAAATCATTTGCCAGCCTTTCTGGATCATCTTGAAGTTCTTGTCTGGCTTGTAGTAACCGGATACGTCGTCACGGATAT
>JAZSCU010000015.1:0-6288 GCA_045530815.1 Candidatus Nanosyncoccus sp. | reverse complement strand
ACTGCTGTATATCTTTTAATGGTGCAAGGTTATTGAGTATGTTAGAATGGTGGTATGAAGTTGGACCATGGAGACAGGGAGAGATTTAGCCTATTACGTAATAAGGAAATCATCTATGTTTTAGATGGTGATTCGGAGTTGGGCTCTTTCGAATACGAATTGTTTGAGGAATTTCCCTTGAGGATGCCTTATTTAAGTGGAGCAGATATTTGCAGTATCGCAAAAAGATTTGGCTCAGGGCTAGAATATGGTGGTGGAATGAGCCGGTGGGAATATATGGATATACTTTTAGAGTATTGCATTGATACTAAACAATGCAATGATCTATTGAGATTGTTATTTTCTAAGAAACAATTTTCAAAATCATTATCTAACTTCGAACCTAACAAAATTGAATTATTGTATACGAAGATTAAAATGGCTGCTATAGATAAGATTAATACATTTCTATATTTTGACGACTACGAACTAATCTTAGCTAATGGGTATTTTTCAATAAGAGAGCTTGGCCAAGAGTTTAATAGGGAAACGCCGACACTAAAAAAAGTCGATCGAGAATATATTAAGGAATTACCTGGGAGGGCATATAGGGATATCCAGAACTGCGAGTTTGATAGTGCTCTTACTAAATCTAGGACACTTATAGAAGAAGTGTTTTACTATATGCTTGAGAAGAAAGGGGAAGAGCCTAACGATTCAGGAAATATTGAAAAACTTTATGCTCAAGTTAAGAAAGCTTATAATATGTGTCAGAATAATCTGTTAGATAAACGAGTGAATGAGCTATTGTCTGGTTTGAATAAAATAGTGAAATCAATTTCTAGCGCGAGAAACAATAGCAGTGATTCTCATGGTGTTGGGATGAAAAGAATTAGTATTGCAGAGCACCATGCTAGATTATTTGTGAATTCTGCAGTTACTTTGGCTGAGTTTATGCTATCGGTTGAGAAGAAGGCAAATAAATAATTGTTTTTTGATTGATTAACTATTTGCGGATTAATTAGTTTTATGAGCTAGTTGTGGTTAATAGTATAATGAAATACAAATATAACTTAGAATTTAAGCTGTTCTTTTTATTTTGTGTGTATTTTCTTTTAGTTTTATTAATTCATTTGCAATCTTTTTTGTCATTTCTTCTGTCTGTTCATCTCTCATTTGTCGGGTTAATTCAATTATTTCTGTTGTTGGGTTTTGCATTTCTTTTTTTTCTGATTCTAGCTTGTTTTTGCTCACTATTATTGCTTTAAACATTAGCTTTCTCCTTTTTTGTTTTTTGCACAGATGAATTTTATTGAGTTTGATGTGATTGTGTCGTATTCTGCCTTAACAGTGTCTTTTTCTTTGAAACTTGATATATTTTTTATAATTAATCCTAATCCTTTTGCTTCTTCTTCCATTATAGCATAACCATGGTTTGTATAATCATTTGCTAAATGTGAACTTATTTCAGCCGCTTTTTTTGCATCGTTTATCATACCACTAAGTAATAATCTGCTCCCATACTCACTCCCTAATTCTGCATTTCTATAACTTTCGTGAAGGTGATAGGGGTCAATTTTGTCCATTATAGGTCCGTATAGCCTTGTTACTAGTTCCCTAGAAGTATCATAGGCTTGAGATTTTGGCATACCGTCTTGGAGATAATAGATTAAGATTTTTTTCATAGTTTGCGCTGCTTCTAGCACGGTCTGTTTTACTGTATCCCTTACGTCGAGCGCCGATATTATTGTGTCGTCACTTGGGTTTGGGTGTGATACCTGGAGATCGAGTGGCCCAAGACAAGCTCCATTGGATAGATATATAACGTCTGAGCCAAGCGCCATTAGCGTTCCTGCGCTCATCGACATATCAAATACTACAAATGAAATTTTTTGATACTCGCTTCTTAGATATTTCATAGAACGAAATGCGAACATTGGGTCGCCACCAGCAGTTTCGACGGCCATTATGATATGATTCGCCGTTTTGCCGTTTGAAACGTTCTGGACAATATCGTCATACATGTTTTTGTCTATTACTGATCTAATGATAAGAAGGTCATATTCCATGTTTTTATTATACTACACTTTAGGCGATGCATAATGAATATATCCCTTGATGGATTATTAATTATTTTGATTTTGGGTAATATGTGGTTATTGAATATGACGTGTGGGATATTATACTTGTGATGGTGATTAAAATAAATAATGATGGCGTATTATGGGCTGAAGGTTTTAATTTGAGATTTTTTAAATATGATATAATTAAGGTGTCAAAACTTTTGTTTATAGTAAGCCTATCTTAACTAAAAGATAGAGCAACAAAGGAGCACTTATGGGACTATTCGATGGTATTAAACAAATGAAAAAGAACAATGATGATTTTATCAAGTCTTTTACTAAGCCATTTGAAGATAAGAAGGCGGCGGCTGAGGCTCATAAGCAAGCCGTGATGAGTGGCGATATTTCGCCAATTATTCCGTCCGTTAAATTGATGCAGGGCGAGAAAGCTTACGTGGAGTTTCCGGCGAAGCGCAAGGCCTTGTAACTACGACTATTCAGCGGACTGCTCAAAAAACCAAGAAAAAAGGTGGCATAACTAGAGCCGTGGTGGGTGGAGCGTTGCTCGGCCCGGTTGGAGCAGTGGTTGGGGCATCTACCGCGAAAAGCAAGGGTAATTCTGTTGGGTATACTGAAGAAGTAGAAAATATGAGCGATATCGACAAAGGTGTTTTGGTGTTTACCGATCAAAGGATGTTGTTTGTCGGGCAGGAAATTGTGAGTATTCCGTATGATGAGTTGGTCGATATTAGGTTTATAGATATGCTTACTGGAGCGGAAATTAGCGTCAAATATGCAGGCATGCTAAAGGGCGAGAAGTATTTTGCTTCGGGCAAAGAAGCCAAGCTGTCGAAAATGTATTATCAGGCCATTACGGAGAAGCTAATAAAAAGTTGATATTGATTTAGTTTTGACTGGAATGGGGTTTGCCCTAAAAAAATATACCCCTCTAGGAGGGGGACGCGGGTATTCCCGAATATTTTATATTTTATCACAGATTCGAATATTCGTGAATCGTGTGGTAATATAGAGCTATGGGATTATCTAATTCTGCGATCAATAGAATTGGGAATGTTATTCGTTATAGGGCGGATAAGCAAGGCTATGATGAGGATGTAAAAGCTCTGAATGAGTGGCGAGAGGCGCATGGGGCGTTGATGAATGAGTATTACGATAAGTGCATGAGGCTGAAATTGAATGACTCTATGAAAAACATTACAGTTGCACAAAGACTGAAGCGGTTGCCCACTATCATTAATAAATTGAATAGGTTTAAGACTATGCGGCTATCAAGTGTGCAAGATATTGCTGGAGTAAGAATAATTGCGAGAGACATGGAACAACTTTCGTTGATTGAAAAACGGATTAAAAGATGGAAGAACTATCAAAGAACGAGAGATTATATCGACAATCCGAAAGCGGACGGATATCGTAGTAAGCATTTTATTTTTAAAAAAGATGGGATGTTTGTTGAAATCCAATTGCGAACTCAAGTGCAACATATATGGGCTACATCCGTCGAAACTGTTGATGCCTTTCGAAATTCTTCTATAAAACTTGGCGAAGACAGATCGTATTGGTATGATTTTTTTAAACTGACTTCTTCTGCTTTCGCCATAGCTGAAATGACTAAACCTATTAGAGGGTATGAAAAGGAGAGTCTAGGAGATATTTGCCTATTAATTGAAGAGAATATGGCTAAGCATAGAATTAGTCAATCATTAAACATTATGGATGTCGCGAAGCGAGTGTCGGTTGATGAGCACATTGTCAAAGACGCGTACTATTTAGTTTTAAACTTAGATTTTAAAAAGAATGTTTGTCATATATATAGTTTTAAAGAATCGGAATATGATTTGGCTGCAAAAAAGTATCAAAAGCTTGAGCAGCCTTTAAGGCAGTACAGTAATACTGTTTTAGTTGTAGTTAGCGATATTAAAAAGATAGATGATACTTATCCGAACTATTTTTTGAATTTAAGGTTTTTCAATGAGTTAATAAAGTATATGCTTGAAAAAAATAGAAAAAAAGGGTAAAATATAGATAATGAATATGAAAGAAGTCAAAAAAATAATTGCTGAGGCTTTTGAGCGCGAGCGAAAGGCTGCTGAGGCTGCTGAGGCACGTTAGTTTTTGATATTTGCTGTTTTATTGTTTGTAGTATAATGAAAGTATTGAGGGTGACCCCGTTCTTAACTAAAGCGGGGCCAAGCCCACTTTTTTCGTTGTAAGATTCTTTTGCTTTTATTTTGAAGCTTAGGCGGGATGGGGAGGTTGTAAATTATTTTGCGGTGTGGTTTTCTGGTGAAAAATGAAAGAATGGAGTTTTATGGCAAAACAAGAAAAGAAGGATTTTCATGAGTGGATGGAAGTAAAAGAAAAAATACATAATGCGGGAAGGCTTCGTTCAATAAACGAAGGTGATATTTGGTGGTATGCGGCTGGTGAAAACGTTAGAACGGAAATGAATGGTAAGAGTAGAAGATTTTCGCGCCCAGTTATGATTGTGAAGAAATTCGGTCGGTTTAGCTTTTGGGACATACCACTAACTTCTCAAAAACATAGTGGTAGTTGGTATATACCATTTGTGTTTCAGAATAAAAACGAGGTGGCAGCCTTGCACCAACTTAAAAATATAGACGTCTCTAGGTTATATGATAAAATTGGTCAGGTTCCTGCTTCTGATCTAAGAAAGGTGATTAATGGTCTTAGGCAGTTGCTATGGTCAGGTTCCTGCTTCTGATCTAAGAAAGGTGATTAATGGCCTTAGGCAGTTACTAGATTGATAAAAAATGTGCCCCTCTATGAGGGGGGAGGGCGGGTATTCCCGAATATGGTTATTATATCACAGATTTTGTAGTATGATGGAAGTATTGAGGGCGACCTCGTTCTTAACTAAAGCGGGGCCAAGCCCTCTTTTTTGCTGTGCGGGGTTTTGGCGCAAAAATGGCGCAAAGTTTGGCGCAAAGTGTGGTATAATGTAAATATGAGTTACGTGCCACAATATACAATCAATGAAAAAGTCAAAAGTAATCTTCAGGATATCGAGAGACTGAAGAATAATATTCGCGGTAGTCGCATTTTGCCAGAGGTGGAGGCCTCCATTCGCCTGCGCGCTAGCGTGGAGTCTATTCATAGCTCAACTTCCATAGAGGGTAATCCCTTAAACGTAAATGAAGTACGCGCTGTCATTACTTCGGATAAAATCTTAAGCAAGGAAGAATATGCCGAGATTGAGGTGCAAAACTATAAAAATGCCCTAGATTATATCGATAAGCGACGTCATGGCAATGTAGAGATTACATTAGAGGATGTCTTGGAGCTTCATCGCATCATAACTGACCGTCTCCTAGACAAAACTCGCAACGGTAAAATTCGTAAGAATCCGGTTTATATCGAAAATCAGGACCATGAGATTTTATATACAGCAATAGATGCAGATAAGGTCGAGAGTGCCTTGAATTGGCTGCTAGAATGGGTAAAATCAAGTCAATTCTCCTTGCACCCAGCAATTATTGCTGCAGTGATACACTTTCGTATAGCGGCAATCCACCCGTTTTCGGATGGGAATGGGCGTACAGCGCGTGCGCTTACTTCGCTTTTCTTGGCTTTAAACCAATACGACTGTGATGGCGCTTTGGTTCTAGATTCGTATTATGCGTCGGATCGTAAGGCATACTATGCGATATTGCAACTTTTGTGTGGTAAGAACTATACTTTTTCGACTAAATCGGATTTGACACCGTGGCTAGAATATTTTACGGATGGTTTTCTGACTTCTCTCCATGTACTTGATGCTGAAATCCGCATGATTAATCTAGCTATAACCGATAAGAATACGCCATCACTTAGCCGTGAAGAACAGGATATTATGAGCTATGTTTCTAAATTTGGCTCGATTAGTATTTCTGATGCCGAGGATATTTTGCCAGAGGTCAGTCGTCGTAGCATTCAGAGGTACCTGAAGCAACTGGTTGATGATGGGTATCTGGAACTAGTGGGTGAGACGCATGAAGCGAAGTACGTACTAAAAGAATCATAATGGCGTCATAAAATCTACAACTTTGCGTTTAAAAAAATATCCCCCAGACTTACGAATGGGGTAGTGCGGGTATTCCCGAATATGGTTTAATTATAGCAAATTTTGCGGTAAATTACAAGAGGTTATTTGGTATTAAAACTCGAGCGTTGTAGGATAAACGAACATATGAGAATCTTTACTTTGAATGAGTGTTTTTATATTCTT
>JAZSCU010000026.1:0-26337 GCA_045530815.1 Candidatus Nanosyncoccus sp. | reverse complement strand
GTTTTTGTGTATAATAGTAATATGAATGATTTTGATTATCTGAAGAAAGGTGAGGTATATCTTGATGGCGCGTGCCAAAGTCTCAGGCCGCAACCCGTAATAGATACTTTAAATAAATATTATACTGAGCATAATTCTTGTGGTGAAAGAGTGAAATATGAATGGGGTGTAGTGACGGATGAAAAAGTCGAAGCGACTAGAGAAAAAGTTTTGAAATTTTTGGGGCTTAAAGCTAAAAAATATACCGTTTCTTTTACTCTTAATACGACTTATGGGATTAATTTGATTTTGTCGCAGATTAAGGCTAAAAACTTTGATAAGGTGATGACCTCTGATATCGAACATAATTCGCCGTTTCTTGGTACGATTGGTTTTGCCGATCGAACGGGACTACTGCGTGAAGTAATGAAACGTGAGGAGGATGGTTCAATTGAAATTTCTGATTATGATTTCAAAAAGGCTATTGTGGTAGTAAACTGTGTGTCAAATTTTGATGGGAGCAGGAAACTAAGGAATATTAAAGAGCTGGTAAAGGCCGTACATAAGGCTGGTGGGATTATTATTATTGATGCGGCGCAGGGTATGGCACATTCGGCGGAAATTTTAAATGGGGTTGAAGTAGATGCGATTTGTTTTTCAGCACATAAAATGTATGCACCATCACTTGGGATAATTGTTTGGCGAGATGAGCTAGACAAATACCTAGAACCTTGGTGGCTGGGCGGCGGTATGGTTGACGACGTTAAAAGGGACTCCTTTGTTTTGTCGGCAGAGAATAAGGAACATCGTTATACTAGATTTGAATCGGGCTTGCAAGCTTGGGGTGAGATTGTTGCACTGGGGGCGGCGATCGACTGGCTCTCTCATGTTTCTAAAAAAGATTGGCAAAATCTTGAAAATAATTGTCAGGAATTGTTTGACTTTTTGAATGGTTCTTCAAAAGTAAAAATGATTAATAGTGAGCCTAGCTCGACGATGTCGTTTTATGTAGAAGGACTAGATTCGCATTTACTTGGTGCGGCGCTCTCTAGAGAAAAAATTATGGCACGTACTGGCTATTTTTGCGCGCATTACTATCTTGATCATGTTTTGAAATTACCACCTTTGGTTCGCTTTTCTTTAGGCTTGCACAATCGACCGGAGGATATCGAAAAAGTCAAAAAGGTGATGAAGAAGATTATTTATTAAGCTTTCGCATTTGTGATAAAATAGCATTAATAAAAGCGAGGTAAAAATGGAGTATATAGATAATAAAGCAGAGAAAAAGAATAAACTTTGGATTTTTGTTGTTATCGGTGTCGTATTGGTAATTGTGGCGGTTGTTGTGGCGTTGATTGTTCGGAATTTGCCTGGAAATAACAGTGGAAGTATTGGCATGGTGACGGAAGGCGAGTTTTTGTCAGAGGGGGAAATTGAAAATACGGGTGAAATTTTGGATAAATATGTTGAGGTTACGGTAGAAGGTTTCAACGAGAGCAGAAATATAGCTAATCCTAATGGCGCGGTGGGGGTTTTTGTTAAAAATATTTCGGATGAAGAAATCTCGGTTATGCTTATCTTGGCAGCTTATCTTGATGGGAATGAAATAGTTGATAAGCACTTTATTTATGCTGAGCATTTAGAACCAGGAGCAACTCAGAATTTTGATGCGTTTATTAATACGCCGCTTACTCCGGAAGAGTTAAAAAAAGCTACTTATAAGGTTTATAAAGCTGAGCGATATACGCCAGAAGATGAAATGGATGATTCTTTGGTGGTGGAAGAAGGTGGTGAGACTGAGGGAACTGAAAATACTGAAGCTGGATCTAGTGAGACTGAGCCTAGCGAGACTGAAGCTAATACTACCGAATAAGATTTATAGACATTTTGGTCTAATTATGTTATAATATTTTTAGTACATTAATAAGACCGAAATATTTGAAAGGGGGAAAACTATGATCAAATATTTAAAACCGGCGATCGAACGAAGATATGATGCTGCTGATTCTAGTACTTGTAAGCGGAAAAAGGCAGCTGAGTATATTTGCCGATTTCTTGAAGCGAACCCAAGAGTTGCACTTGATATGCCTGTTGAACTTGAACGCTACTATAGCGCTTGCACGGAGTTACTTCAAGATAGGGATTCTGAAAGGATTTTATTATATTTACCTTTAAGATTCCTTGATGGTGTTCCGGAAACGTTCAAAGAAGCATATCGCGACGCGTGGTATCGACTGCTTAACGTGCAGGATGTACGTGAGAATTTCCATACGGGTGATTGCTTTGAACTTGATGCTAGACCGCATGATGGGCTTGAACGCGTTGTAAAATGTGCGCATCTTACACCGTGGCTTTTAAAATGTGGGTATCTCGAGAAGCGTCAGATTCTTAGTATCCTTTGGCAAAATAGTGACAACGAGGTGTTGCTTCAGAGTTTTAAAGATACTTGGGAATACATTCGTATGAACAAGATTCTTAGTAATGAAGATCTATACCAGCTTGCTTCAAAGACTGCAAATTTGCCTGCTAGGAAAAAATCTGAGCCGCTTTATATTTCTAAAAAGCGGTTGGAATGGCTTAATGAGCATGGTAGTCCTGCGGAGCTTTTGACTCCTAACGCCAAGCTTGAAGGGCCTTTTTCAGATAACGTTTCGAGTCTGGAGCCTCTACTTGAGGAAATTGTATCGAAGTTATTGCCGTCTGAGATTGTCTTGGTCGGTGGTTCTCAGCTGAAAGGGTATGGAACCGTTAATTCAGATCTCGACATATGGACCTTGCAGCAATTAGAGTTAAACTCTCGGTTTAGGCCTGGAAGTCCTCATGCCACGCATATCTATTTTGATACGGTATGGCTGGGGGGCGAAGCCGTAGCGGATAGACTTGAGTCTATTGCTGATCAGTTTACGGGCGTCTATACTAAAATTACAGAATTTAATTCGTATACTGAGGTTAAACGTCAGGCGATTGAACGGCTCGAGAACGATTTGCTTCAATATAGGTTGCTACACAAAGGTTTTGCTCGGTTTACTGGGATAGACGAGTTCTTGGTTCCGCCGGAGATGGATGGTGATTGTCCGTTTTATACTGACAAGTATCGCCGTATTGCAACCATGCTTTATGCAAAATATGTATGGTTGTAAAAAAATAGGCCCCTGAAAGGGGGCCTAATTTTTTAGGTGCGGTTGCTTTTACAAGACTTTCTTGCCGGTCAGGCCGGTCATTTCGGTGGCATTGCCCAGTTCTTTCCAATTGATCTGGGTGCCCAGTTGCCATAATGCGACGAAATAGTTAACTTCCACATCAGAAGTAACCGTGTCGTGTTTGGCAAATGCCAAGACATATTTGACCAGATTCTGTTCCAGACGGATGTAATTGCTAGAAACGCTGGCGCCGATCTTCTTCAGCATCATCTCGCGATTCTTTACGCCGATCATGGACGGCAGGCGGGAATCTTCCAGAGTGTTGCGGATAACGTTCGCGTCATAGGCCAAAGCGGCCGCAATCTGAACGCCAGTACCCCGGAAAACGCGGTTGATGGAGTCAACCAGCATGTCGCCGGCGTCATGTAGCTGAGCTGTATCGGGTGGAGTAATCATACTCATTCCCGCGGCGCCACCGCTAAAACCGCCGCTGATAGCTGCAATCAGCATGGATGGGTCAGAAAAACTTGCCCGCCAAGTCTGATACCATCCGTCAAGCATTTGATAACTTTCAGCGATTGCCGGCCACAGAATGTCACGGATACGACTAAGGAACTCCTTACGACGTTTTTCCGTAATGAAAGTGCCATCTAAGCCATCGATTGCAGCGAAGATGTCACCATAGGTGCGACGCGTCAGAGATTTACGCAGGGCGTAAAAAGTCGGGTCAACCTGTTCTTCGGTCTCGTCAGCGTATTTTTCCATCGCTTTTGCAAGAGCTTCGGGCACATTGTAAAGCCCAGCACGATCAGCCAAGGCTGCACGGATGGCCGCAATGTAGGATGATTCGTCTACCTTCAGGATACCGCCGGTCTTCAATGCGTTTAGCCATGACTCGTCGGTCGGAATGGACGGGAGCAGGGCTTCAAACTGGCTCTGAATCGCACGCGTTTCTGCGGCGTCCACAGCCGGAGCGGCAGCGGGTTTTGCGATAGACTTCAGCTCTTTGACGAGCTTACGCGCCTTTGCCAGTTTCATGCCGGCTCCAGTCAGATCTTCTACCTCGAGGGAAGCTAAATCATCAACGTCTTCGACGCCGAGATCGTTTTTGACCTTACTGATCGTAGCCTCATCAGCGCCGTATTTGGCAAGTTTTGCGTCGACTTCATCCTCGGCAGGAGTCGTAACTGGTTCAGCCTCAGCTGCCTCAACAATTTCAATAGTTTCAGCAGTTTCTACAGTTTCAATTTTTTTAGTTTCATCGCTCATGGGTTTTTACCTCCTCTATTCTTTGTTCGAGCTAAATTTATCTAGCTCGGTTGGCCCAATTGAGAGCATCTTAAGTGGAACTTTTATGAATTTTTCGAGAATGTTTCCCACAAATTCAAATAGCTCCACTTTTGAAATTGGTTTCTTGATGCGATACTCAATTATACTGGGATCAGCTCTTTTCAAAAATTCAACGTACGATTCGTTATTTTTTGGCTCATTTGTATAATTAAAACAAAGTGGCCAAATATGATCGCATGCCAAAATCTGGTCAAACCAGGTAAGAGCTAGTCCATCAAACTTAGTATCGCTACTTGCGTCAAGAGCATATCTTAAGAGATTTAAATCAAGTGCTCCGGCACGGATAATGCCCTGCCAGCGATTTTCATCTTTGTGACTGCTGGGAAGCATCCGTTTAGTGAATCCTGGATCATAGGTCGGCATTGGGCCGGCGCCATGACGGATCTCATAAGCACGATGGACGGCGTAATTGATTATTTTGCCGTCATACCCGGCTGCTCTTAACATTTCTGTGGTGAACTTTGGCAGAGTCCTAATTGCGCTAGTATGGGGTTTTAGCCCTGTTTCTGCGTCGGTTAGAACCCCGTGCGAACATTCCACAATAGCCGTGCCATCGGCCTTTAAAATCTTGCCTAACTCTTTTAAATGAAGTTTTTTGCCTATGTCTTCGAATAAATCGAGACAATATAGTAAAAAATTATCATCATAAAGTAGACTAAGATTTTCGTCGATGAGCTCGGCATCATCTGGTAAACCATCATCTTTAGAGATATTGATATACCTTTCTCTGTAGAATTCGATTTGCCTTTGGAGCTTTATGCGGATAGCTTCGCGGCTTTTAAGTTCATAGGCTTGTATCGTTGCCTCTTTTAGATTTTTAGACATGCGGTAAGCTTGTCCAACACCGGTTCCGATTGTGCCACGTGGATTGTCTTTTCTCAATAATTCTTCAAGCTGAGAAGAAATTCGGTGAAAAGGTGTGGCCGCAATACAGGACGGATCACAGGAAAGAAGCACGAATGGATCATAGATCCCGAGCCGCCTTAAAGCTTCCGACTCATTCGTAAGTCCAACTGGCGAAATTACCATTTGTTCTGATAGAAAAGTCGGAATAGCCTCAAACGTTCCGCAACCCCACTGTGAGAAATTGAAACTTTCTCCTTTGGAGGTGCGAACGCCATGAGAGCCTTGTGCGCCGCCGCGCTTGATGACGATTGAAGCATCATATTTGTGCGACAGCGTGTGGACGATACTGCCTTTGCCCCCATCACCCGGGCCAAGGTCAGTAACGACATAAATTTCTTTCATAGCTTTGCACCTCCTTAATTGTCTTGTAAAACCAAATTGTTAAATAGCCTTGGTTTTTACAGGTACTCGATTTGATCCGGTGATTCTACGGACTCATATTCGCTAGACGCGTCTTCCGGCTGAATTGGCCAGAGATCGCTTTTATTCGCGAAGATATCTCCCTTTTTTGGCACCGGATGCGGCAGCGCGTGCCTCAGCTTTGCTTGCGCACCGATATCAATGTTAGAAAGCTGGCTGATCAGGTCGTGATCACCGTATTCGCCAAGATGCTGCTTAAGCTCAGTAACGTCGAGTGTTCCTTCGGTTAAACCAATAATTGCTGAGATAACTACCGGCAGTTGTTTGGTGGTATCGATTTTGATTACCGATTTTTCGCCACACTGATTTCGCCAGAAATCGTCGCTAGCATGAAAACTAGGCAACAACAGAATAAACTGGTGAGTTTTTTTCTTCAGTTCTTCTATCATTTTATTCATCGTCGGGATCATACCCATGTTTTCCAGCTCTTTTTTGAAGATGTCTTTACCGAAAATACGTTTAATAATTTCGCGGCTGATTTCTTCATGGCAGCGTGCATCTGTTACGATGAAGTGATAGCCCTTAAGGCCGATACGATTAGTGTACGCGTCGGTTAAATATGCACGTGCGAACATCGCATATTGTGGATCCTCGCTTGCATCACCCCCATCGCGTTGGGGTGCCATTTCTTTGAGATAGTTTACGATTTTAGGCGCTTCCATCTCAAATTGTGGACGACACATGGCGAAATCATCACAGACATCACCAAAGATTCCGAGACAAAGTTGTGGATCATATCCGGGTAAAACTTTTGCAACGGCTTCATACAAATTAGGCAAAGTCTGCATTTCCGTGTCAACCTCACTACCCATAGAACCAGTAGTATCGCAACTGACTTCGATATCCATCGGACAGCCAACCGTAGCGATCCACTTTTTGTTATGCGGATTCAGACGAATCTTTGAAAACCGCATAGGGTCTATTGCGGGATCGACGATCTCGCTGAGATGCCCGGTGTCGCGAGCGCGTTGCTCTGCCTTTTTCGTAACATCCTTATCATGTGTTACACCGTAGTCTCTCCGTGCCTTTCGGTAGCTTTCTACCGAGAAAGTTTCCATTCCCATCTTATTAGCCCTCCTTTATTTTTTCCAATTGATGGTACTTCGATCGCGGTACGTAAATGGATAGTACTGGATCCCCCAAAGACTTTTGATTAGCCTATAGAGATCTCCATGTGCTTTTTCAAACGTATCGCGGCCAATTCCTGCTAAATTTTGGAGCAGTTCAAAGTATTCCTGCTCGGCAGGATCATCTCCTATAACTACCCATTCGAGAATAAACTTTGAGATAGTTCTGACAAAGTCATTAGCTATCACATCAGCTATTTCCCCAGAGAAATTATAGTAGATTAAGCGGTGCTCTTTCGGTCCAATGAGATAATCATCGGGCGAGAAAACTGGGTATTTGGGTATGTTTTCGTTTCCATTAGCTGCTAACAGTTCAAAAAAACTGTAGAACTTGAAGAAACGTCCCAAGATCCAGATACTGGTACGAGTGTCGATCTCCACTTCTTTGTGGAGCTTCTTTAATGGAACTAAATTATCAAGGTTTATATCAGGTATCGTGAAGACATTGATACGACGGTCTCCTTGAGTAGATTCCATAAATGAGGACAACAGTTTGGCAAACAGCCAGTCGTAGTGTGAACTGTTTTTACCTTGATCGGTTTCAAACTCTGCTACTTGCTCATGAAAATTGCTTAGAATATTGAATTTGCCGGCTTCCTTTGCTAAGGTTTCGCCGTCTCCAAATGTCTTTGCAACTTTTAAGATTACTGACTGTTTATCACCTGTTGTGCCAAGATAGATACGAAATTTTGGGGCCTCAGCAATGAGGGATCCCACTTCGATATCCCTGACCTTCAATTTGATCACCTTCCTTTCTAAAACTTTTAAAACCAAGACGGTAAATAACGATACGCCGCGTGCGGCGTATTGAATTATATTTTATCATAATTGGGTGAATTCGTCAATGTAAAATACTTGATTTTAATCTGTTATACATAGACTTTTTGAAAAATTTTAGTAAAAAAATAAACTTGACAGTCTGTCAAATTTATTACATTTATAATTGGTGGAGCGTATGAGATTCAAACTCATGACCTCTACTATGCCATAGTAGCGCTCTAATCAGCTGAGCTAACGCCCCATAGCTTTATTTTAACACACTTGTGGAAAATTTTAAAGAGTTTTGAGCGGCTACCTAGATGCTTGTTGTAATTTTTACATTTTTAACATAAAGGTCTTGAAATACTATATATAGTGGTGTATTATATTAGTAAGACACTAAATGTAGGGTGACAAAAAGCATTACCATCACCGTCAATCTACAAGAGAAGGTCATATAAAAATAATCAGAACTGAAATACATTTAAGGAGGTATATTTTATGTTCAAAAGAATCGTGAAGAGGGATGGGAAGATCGTCAAATTCGACCCCGAGAAAATCACGGACGCAATAGCAAAAGCAGGACTCGCGACAGAGGAATTTAAGTACGACCGGGCAAAGTCTTTAACTGAAAAGGTTTTGAAGCGTGCTGAAGAAAAAATTACCGCTAGAACTCCAAATGTGGAACAGATCCAGGACGTAGTAGAAGAAGTTTTGATGGAATCTAGCTTTAAAAAGACCGCACGGGCTTATATTCATTACCGCCAGGAGCGCTCTCGTAGACGTGAGGCGAAGTCTGATCTTATGATGATCTATCGCACAATTTCGCATGCAGATGCGGCAGA
Organism: Candidatus Nanosyncoccus sp.; assembly: GCA_045530815.1. GTDB lineage: Bacteria > Patescibacteriota > Saccharimonadia > Saccharimonadales > Saccharimonadaceae > Nanosyncoccus. The sequence goes on along the minus strand of JAZSCU010000026.1, from coordinate 17,811 downwards.
TGATTCGGATGTTAAGAGGTCAAATGCGAATGTGGACGGTGATTCAGCGATGGGTAAAATGCTACAATTTGGCGCGGAAGGCTCGAAAGTTTTTGCGAAGTCACTGCTTCTTCGTCCTGATATTGCAGCGGCGCATGATAATGGCGATATCCATATTCACGATCTGGATTTTTATGCGACAGGGACTCTCACTTGCTGCCAGTCTGATCCTTTTACTATGTTTGAAAATGGTGGTTTTAACACTGGCCATGGGCACCTTAGAACACCGAATTCGATTGGTTCTTATGGGGCGCTTGCGGCAATTCTTTTGCAGGCTAACCAAAATGAGCAACATGGTGGTCAATCTATTCCTAACTTTGATTATGCGATGGCTCCAGGTGTTGATAAGACTTTTAGGAAGGCCCTAAAAAAGAATTTAGTAAAATATAATAAATTTACTGGTAAAAAGCTTGACCTTGAAGTCAAAGAAGATTATGTATTTGGTGATGATAAAAAATTAAAGAGGGCAAAATGGCCAAAAGAGGTAATTGAAGCTTCAAACGAAGATACAGAGCGTGAAACTTTGCAAGCGATGGAAGGTTTTGTGCATAACCTTAACACTATGCATTCGCGCGCGGGTGCACAGGTGCCATTTACTTCGATTAACTTTGGTACGGACACTTCGCCGGCTGGACGATTAATTTCAAAATATCTGTTAATCGCTACTGAAAATGGTTTAGGTAAGGGTGAAACACCGATTTTTCCAATTTCGATTTTTAAAGTGAAAGAAGGTGTAAACTATAATCCTGGCGATCCAAATTATGATTTGTTTAAAAAATCGATGGAAGTATCCGCAAAACGTCTTTTCCCGAATTTTTGCTTTATCGATGCGCCGTTCAATCTTAAGTATTACAAACCAGGTGATTACCGTACAGAAATCGCGACGATGGGTTGTAGGACTAGGGTTTTTGCTTCGATTTTCCCGGAATCGGATGGTATTGTGACCGGGCGAGGAAACTGCTCTTTTACCACGATCAATTTAGTGCGTTTAGGAATTAAGCACGGTATTTGCCTTAATGAGCGAAAAGAAGCGGACTGGGAAGGATTTTATGATGAGCTCGACGAAAAGATGGATCTCGTAAAAGATGAACTTTTGGATCGTTTCGAATTCCAGGCAAATCAACACGTGAGAAACTTCCCATTCTTGATGGGGCAAGGTAACTGGTTTGGTAGCGAAAAATTAGGGCCAAATGATACTTTGCGCGATGTGATTAAACACGGTACTTTGTCGATTGGGTTTATTGGCCTCGCCGAAACATTGGTCGCAATGACTGGTAAGCACCATGGTGAAGATGAAGATTCGCGTGAGCTTGGTCTTGATATTATTACCCATATGCGCGAAAAGTGTGATGCTTACAGCAAGAGATACAAGTTGAATTTTTCATTGCTAGCCACGCCAGCTGAAGGCATTGCAGGACGATTTACTAAGATTGATAAGAAGGAATACGGTGAGATTCCTGGTGTGACAGACAGAGCTTTTTATACTAATTCGTTCCATGTGCCAGTATATTATCCAATTTCAGCCTTTGAGAAGATTGAGATAGAGGCACCATATCATGATCTCTGTAATGCCGGCCATATTACCTATATCGAGCTAGATGGTGATCCGTCACAAAATTTGCCAGCATTTGAAGCCGTAATTCGTAAGATGCACGATGAAGGAATTGGCTATGGTTCAGTTAATCATCCAGTAGATCGAGATCCGGTTTGTGGTTATTCTGGTGTAATTAATGGAGATAGATGCCCACACTGTGGTCGTTTGGAAGGTGATTTGCCGTTTGAAAAACTTAGTGGCTGCGCGAAAGGCGAGTAGTGGATTATCATAAAATTGCATTAGATAAAATCACCAAACAGGCCGAGATACCGGATGGCTATATACGGTTATCTGGACCGATTGAGCATGATAATATCGTAAATGGCGATGGGCTTAGGGCGGTGATTTGGACGCAAGGCTGTCCAAATCACTGTCCTGGTTGTCAAAACCCCGAAACATGGGATTATGAAACCGGAGTTCTTGTAAAAATCGATGAAATAATGGAGCGTTTAGCTGCTCTGAAAGGCCAGACAGGTTTGACATTCTGCGGCGGAGAACCTTTTGTGCAACCTAAGGCTTGCCTTGAAATATCCGAAAGAGTTAGGAAAGAATTTAGTTGGGATGTTTGGAGTTTTTCCGGATTTACCTATGAGATTATCAAGGAATTTGGCGGTGAGCCTTGGAAATTTCTTAAATCCCTGGATGCTTTGATTGACGGGCCATTTATATTGAAGCAAAGAGACCTTAGTTTAAGATATCGTGGTTCCAAAAATCAACGTTTGCTGAGACTAAAACAAGGCACTGGAAAAATTTTAAGTATTGAATAGGAGTATACTATGAAAATCGCAGTAATGGGTGAGGGAGTATTTGGGGGAGTTTTGGGCAAGATTTTGGCTGATAATGGGCATGAGGTCAGCTTTTTTGATCCAATAAAAAACCAAAATTCTCTTGAAGAGGTGCTTTTTAATGCGAATTTAATTCTAACAGTGGTACCATCTGATGTAATCTCTGAACTTTTGCAAAAGTTACCGAATAATTTACCATTAATAAATGCAACTAAGGGGATACTAAATGGTAAAATTTTTGATAGATTTGATGACTGGATGGTAATTAGTGGACCGGGTTTTGCCAAAGATATTGAGGCGCATAAGAAAACTCTTCTAACTACAACCGATGAGAGAGTAGTGAATTTGTTCGAAACTGATTATCTCAAATTCGAATTAACCAGTGATAAACTTGGTGTTTTGATGTGCGGTGCGCTTAAAAATGTTTATGCGATAGAGGCAGGATATCTTGGTTTAATTCCTGGAACAAGTGAAATGCAAACCTTTTTACAGAATGTAAAAAATGAGATGAAGTTGATTTTGGCAGAAAACGGTGCAAATCCTCAAACTGTAGAACTGGCTTGTGGTATAGGTGATTTAAAGTTAACCTGCTCGTCTGATTCCCGTAACTATGAATTTGGTATGAAAGTTAGAGAAGACGAAGATTATAGACCAGATAAAACTACTGAAGGGATTACGACTTTAAGTGCGATTAGAGACCATCAGATTAAGTTGCCTTTTAGTGGCACTAAGATACTAAACGAGCTTATAATTAAAGGTAATAATTGGGTATAATATGGGTTTAAATTCAAAACAAAAGGAAGCAGTAGAGTATTTAGAGGGGCCACTTTTGGTTTTGGCGGGCCCAGGAACCGGCAAAACACAACTTCTTAGTAGTAAGGTGGCATATATTCTTAAAAATACTGATACTAATCCCGAAAATATCTTATGTATGACCTTTACTGAATCTGGGGCGATGAATATGCGAGAACGTCTCAAAAAAATTGCCGGAAGTGATGGTGCCAAGGTGAATGTGGCGACTTATCATGCGTTTGGCTCGGAAATTTTGGCGCAGTATAAAAATTATGCAGAAGATTATGATAGGCGGCTTGATGCGGCGATAGATGAAGTTACTCAATTTAAGATTGTTAAAAATATTCAAGAAAAATTAGATGGTAAGGATATTTTACGAGGCGATCCCATTAAGGATATTATCAGTGTAATTTCCGCTTCAAAATCAGCTGGACTTACCGCGAAAAATCTAGCTCAAATCGCTAAACAAAATATAGAAGATTCTGAGGTTTTATCAAAAGTAATTTCACCACTTTTAAAAAATGTGGTACCGAGGAAGTTTCGCGAATCTTTTGATAGGGCATATCAGCCAATTTACGAGGTTTTAAAAGATTATGAAGATACTCAGCCAATATTAAAGAATATCGAACGCTCAATTGGTGGTTTGACCAGGGATTTAAAGGATGCCATCTTAGAGTCTGAAAGTGAAGAGAAAATTAAGCCTCTAACAAAATGGCGAGATAAGTATTTTGAAAAGGATGCAAAAGGTAATTATCGCCTAAAAGATCGCATTGCTAACAAAAAACTTCTTAGTGTAGCCGGAATAATGAGTCAATATGATGAGTATTTACACAAAAATGGATTATATGATTTTGATGACATGATTGAGGAGGCAGTTAAAGTTTTAAAGACGGATGCCGGCTTTAAGGCAACTCTTTCTGAGAGATATCAATTTATTATGCTTGACGAGTTTCAAGATACCAATCCGTCGCAATTTGCGATTATTAAGGAGCTTACTGACTATGAAAAACCTCTAATAATGGCAGTGGGTGATGACGATCAAGCAATTTATGAGTTTCAGGGTGCACTTTCGACTAATTTGATGGATTTTCAGGCCCATTATAAGGCGGAAGTTATTGCACTTACCGAAAACTATCGTAGTACGCAAGAAATTTTAGACTTTTCGCGTAAAATTATTGAGCAGGCCCCGGATCGTTTTGCCGATAAAGAATTAACGGCGCATAAGCCTGATCCTAAAAATACTCAGATTTACCGTCATGAATTCTTGTCTTCTGATATGGAATATGGATTTATTGCCGATGAAATTGCAAGATTAATTCGGTCTGGTGTAAAACAGAGTGAAATTGCGATAATTTCCTATAAAACTAAGTATTTTATGCCGCTTTTGCCATTTTTAAAGGCAAAACCAGAGATCAATATTGCCTACGAAAAGAAGGATAATTTACTCGAGGATGAAAAAATCCATGAACTTTTGTCGGTTGCGCGATATATTTATGAAATTGCCAACGAAAAAAGACCCAGTGTGCCACTTCTTGAGATATTGTCATATCCGTTTTTGAAACTACCTGTAGTTGAAGTAATAAAACTAGTTGGGCGAGCCAGAAGCGACAAAAAAGCGATTTTTGAGTTAATGATAGAGTCCGAGAATGATAAAGTTCGCGAAGTGGCAGAATTTTTTGCCAATTTAGTTGCTAAGTCCTTTAACGAACCTTTGGAGATATTTTTAGATTATCTAGTAGGTGCTGCCGAGTTAAATGGTTTTCGTTCGGCATTTATGGAATACTATTCTAAGGACGAATATGGTGAATTTAAACTCTATGAAAACCTAGCAGCCTTACGAGGAAAACTAATTAAACACTTTGGCGACAAAAAACTTAGATTGGCTGATTTGATCCAGATGATTGACGATTACGTGGTGGCGGATATGCCGCTTAATACTACTAGTCCATACAGGGATGCAGATGATGCTGTGGCAATTTTGTCAGCACATAAAGCTAAAGGGTTAGAGTTTTCTCATGTATTTATTATCTCGGCCGATCATATGGCTTGGGGTAAAGGGAAAGGCAATAATAATCTATTGGCGCTTCCTGCTAATTTAACGCAAATTCGCCATACTGGTACGACCGATGGCGAAAAACTTCGTATTTTGTATGTAGCATTGACACGTGCAAAAGAAACTCTGTATATTACTAATTCTTTACATGATTTTAATGACAAAAAACCGGACAGATTAGAATATTTAGAGGAATATACTGAGGACGACAAGGTGATTTCGCCATTTTTGCCTTCTCGCGACGTCAAACTCCATTATGAAGAAAGCGCCTACCTTTCTTCCGAAAATAACCTTAAAAACTGGCTAAAACCGTATTTTGCGGCTGCGCCAGACCTCAAGGCGATTTATAAATCGCGCGTAGAAAAGTGGCGAATGTCGGCATCTAGTCTTACCTCATTTATCGACATTGTCTATGCTGGACCTGAGGCATTTTTTAAGAATTATATTTTGCAGGCTCCCAGAGAACCGGAAACTGAGGCTTTGGCCTTTGGTGATTTGGTGCATAAAACTTTTGAGGTAGTAACGAATAGACATTATACCAATGAGGCGGCGATTGAATTCTTCTTAAAGGAACTCGACAAAAAGGATCTAAGTGTTGAAGTAATGCAAAAAATTCGCGAAAAAGGTCCAAGTGATATTATGGCGGCGCTAGAAGCATTTGGCGAGATATTAAGGCAAGGGAAAGCTGAGGTAGATTTTGGCCCAGAAAAATTAGTAATAAATGGTGTGCCAGTAACTGGTAAAATCGATCATATGGTGATAGATGAGAACAATAAAACCATTGAAATTTTTGATTTTAAGACTGGCGGTTATCATAAAGAAAAATGGCGTTCCCATGCGACACTTTATAAATATATGTTGCAACTCTTGTTTTATAAACTTCTACTTAACAATTCGCCGACCTATGCTAAATATAAGGTAGAACGAGCACATATATTATTTGTCACCCCAGATAAAGACGGCGAGGTTTATGATAAAATTTACGAATTTAATAAAGATGATGAGGTGGAGCTAACTAAACTTATGAAGGTAGTTTATGACCTTATTTACAGTCTGAAATTTTTGGAAGACCCTGATGTATTTATAGGGGCAAACAACAGTTTGACGATAAAAGATATTAAAAATTTTGTGGAGATTTTACTAAATAAGCACTGATGGGCTTATAATAGTTCATTTCGCTTTTGCTTGCAAAAAACTATAAAAGATAGTAAGATTAATCTTAGGTAATTTTTAAAATTACTAGTATTTTTATGAAGGGGGGTGAGATGTTTGGGATTTATCGATGATTTGTTCCTCGACAGCTCCAATGGAAATGTAACTGGAAACTCTTATATAGCCACCAATGATGGCTATAATGCCGCTAAGGATGACTTAGTTGCACGCTTCAATGCGGGCAAACCAATCAATTATAGTGATCCGGGTGTTAAGAGAGTTTTGACAGCATTTGGTGCTGATAACGTGGAACAACTCAGACACAAACTCAATATGTGACAGCCTAAACAGACTCCACAACTACTGCGGGGCTTCTTTGCCCCGCGACACCTTGAAAGGTTTAGGGTTGAAAATCCTTTTAATCTGTGGTAAAATAGGAACAATTATGGCAAAAAAGAATAATACTAAGAGAAAATTAGTTGGTTTGGTCTCTGAAGAATCAGGGATTAGAGCTTATTATACTAAGAAAAATACCATGAATACTCCAGACAAGTTAAGTCTACGTAAGTATGATCCGGTTCTCAGAAAACACGTCGTCTTCACCGAAACCAAGAAAAACCTTGGACGAAACGAAGTCAAGGAAAAGAAACGCTAATTTAAAGTAAGTTCGGGCAAGTCCCGACTTATTTTTTTTATCTTATTTTTTTAAATAAGTTTATTTACTTCTGTCCTATATTCTAAATCACGTAGAACATTCATAAAATACATAAAAGCTTCGTATGGGGAAGCATAAGCCGAGAAATAGGCATGGACGTCGCCGTCGTGCCAATATTTGGTACACATAGCATAAGGGTGATCTGAGGTGGTGAGATAACGCCAGCTGTCGATTAACTCCTCGTTTTTTGTTGAAAAAACTTTTTCTTTTACATTATATAGATCTCTCATTGCTGATTGTTGCATTGTGTTATCCAGCCATGCGGAAAGATCGCGCTCGGTATCGGCCCAAGTGACGGTTTCTGGCATAGATATTTCATCAGCTGACGAAAATAGGGTACCAGCTTCTGATACGGTAATGAATTTATTTTCGTATTCGCCAAGCCAGCTCGCAATAAACTGGTTCATAAACTCAAAGATGCCGGTATCTTCCCACTGATGTTCTCCGAATGTTTCAAAATCCATAAATAAATTGATTAGATTACCACGCAAGCAGTCGTCATTTAGCCATTTTTGATATTTTGGGACGGTAAGAGGCCATTCACTCCAGCCACGGTTGGAAAAACGAAAAGCGATGTCGTCTGAGAGACGATAGTTTTTTAGTAAAAGTTTAAGATTTTTGCAACCGATAGGACGATAAACGTAATTAGGACTGCGCCAACCGAGTATTTTATCCCAGCCTTCTGCTAGAATAGTTTGGTAACCGGCTTTTTCGGCCCATTTGGCCAGATTATCATTATAAGCAAGCTCAGTATTACGAAAAGCACGCGGGGTAGTGCCGAATAGTTCTTTTATCTTGGCGGTATGCTTTTTAACTTGCGCGTTAAACTCGTCTTCATCGTAGAAAAATGCCAGGGAATGGTAATAGGTTTCGCCGACAATTTCTACTTGACCGCGGTCGACCATACGGCGAATTTGTTTGATGAATTCTGGTGCCCATTTTTCGGCTTGATCCAGCCAGGTGCCGGTAATCGAGAGGGATACTTTAAAATCTGGGTATTTGGCCATATTTTCTTCGAGAAGATCTAGCATGGGACGGTAACTCTTATCGGCGACTTTTTTAAATATTCGTTCATTGCTTTGGCGGCCATAATAATCGTCGTTAAAATAATTACAATCGTTGCCGACATTAAAAACAGAGTACTCTCGGTAACGGACAGGCTGATGAATATGTAAATATAGACAGATTGCGCGCAATTTTTATTTCCTCTTATGTTTTATAATATTATTATAGACTTTTAGGCATTTTTTTGCAACTTGATCCCAAGAAATTTGGTGATATTCGTTTTTGACGTTATTTTTTAGAGATTCACGCAGGGCTTGGTTATTTGCCACGGCCAAGATTTCGTCGGCAAGCTTTTTTTCATCCCAAAAATCATATTTAAGAGCCGACCAAATAATTTCAGAAACACCGGATTGTTTGGTGAGGATAAGAACATCGCCATGATGGGCGGCCTCAAGGGCAGTAAGTCCGAACGGTTCTGAGATAGAGCTCATCACAAAAATATCCGAAATGTAATAAATATCACGAAGTTTTTTGCCGCGGATAAATCCGGTAAAGATGACATTTTTCGAAATACCAAGGTCAGCGGAAAGATTGATTAATTTATTGCGTTCCTCACCGTCACCTGCAAACACAAAGAGCAGTTTAGGGTTTTTGCTGAGAGCTAGGCGAGCGGAACGCATCATATTTTGGAGGCCTTTTTGAATAGTAAAGCGACCAACAGTTGAGACCACCAAATAACCCCGACTTTTTAATAGTTTTATGTAATTATATGAATCTTGGTCAAAATTATAGTCGGTTTGCTCGTAGTCTGCGTCGAGGGAATTATACACGACATCAATTTTGGAAAGGGGTATTTGATATTTTTCGTGAATTAGACGTTTGGTATTTTCTGAGACGGCGATAATTTTGTCGGCTAGCATTAGGCCTTCGTATTCAATTTCGTGGATGAGAGGATTACCGGTATGCATTCCGGCGCGGTCATATTCGGTGGCATGTACGTGGGCGACGAGCGGGAGATGATATTTTTTCTTAGCTAAAATTCCCGCCTCAAAAGTAAGCCAATCGTGAGCGTGGACTACGTCTGGAGCATGGTTTTTAAGATGTTTTTCGATAAATTTGCAATATGATTTTTGGACGTCACGGATGGACAGAAGATTTTGGTCATGAGTTTCGATGTTTTTTTCTAAAATTTTACTGGATTCATAGGAGCCGTTACCGTAACGGTAGATAGGATCTAAGTCAGTAGCCGATAGGACTTCCATAAAATCAATGTCGGGATGTTTGGCAGTATAAGGGACGACAAATTCGATATTTGCGCCCTCATTAGCAAGAGCACGCGCCATGTTTAAACAAGCCACGCCGAGTCCGCCACTATTGTGCGGAGGTAATTCCCAACCAAGCATGAGTATTTTCATTTGATACTATTTTAGCACGAATTTAATAAAAATGGAAAAAATATGATAGAATAGTTATTGTAAGTTCTTTTATCGAATTTAAAGGGGTGTAGCTCAGTTGGTAGAGCAGTGGTCTCCAAAACCATGTGTCGTGGGTTCAAGTCCTGCCACCCCTGCCATTATTGTAATAAATTTGATAGTCTGTCAAATTTATTTTTTTGTTGTAATTATGTTTTGTGTAGATTTATAATTATGATGATTTAATGCACCGGATAAATACACCAACTGCACGTTCCACTGATGCAAAATCCGCTGTTTCTCCACTATATAATTCGCCGTCAACCCAATAATCTAGTGCTTTCCTTGCTATATCATCATATATATTAGTCGACCACCACAGTGATTCATAATTAGCTCCTCGCAATGTTCCGTCCCAATAAAGTCCTCCCCGTAGTGGGCTATAATAAGATTTGTAATTAACTATCCCTTCTTGTTCGGCGCTAGACGGAAGCCTCCAGCCAGCTGGGCATATATCTTGAGAGGCTGTCGTTGAATTAGAGGTACCCGTTATTGTTTTAGCTGTAGCAGCGGCATAGTTATACCATACTCCTATTGTTGTATCACCGGAATTGTGACATCTTGCTTCAGTATCGCTATCTCCGGATGTTAAGTCGCCTTCGCATACGTTTATGCTGCCACTACTGAAATTCGAATCAGCTGCGGATATTGTCCCAGTTATTCTTAAATTTTGCGTCATCCAATACTGCCCATTTATTTTTGTGATGGAATAGCTATTACCATCGCGACTATCAGTGAGTGTGGCACTGTCTCCATTGTTTGGCATCAATGCACCTAAGCTACTAGCGGTAGCATCTTGCATAGTAGGCACGCTTTTCACACATCGGATAGTGAGCCCATAATATCTATGGTCCTGATGGTTAGGTAGGAGTTGTGAAGCGCCGGCATTTAACATATAGACCTTACCTTCGGTGGATGATCTTGTAGAAGACCACCAATCTCCATAGCTATCAGTAGCTTTTGATCCACTATTGAAAAACCCAGTAAGAGATGTAGATAATGCATTTTTGAAGTTTGTGGCGTTGGATGAATAAGTACTGTATAGTGATTGATATTCGCCAGATGTGTTGCTCGTAGGTAAACGCCAACCAGTAGGGCAAAGGTCTTCAGTAGCATTTCCAGAGGATGTGCCGGCGCTTGTGCCATTACCGTAACAGTATGACCCAGCCGTGGCTGCGCAGAAGTTATAGTATAAACCAATTCTACCAGAACCTTTGCCGTAAGTGGTGCTCGCTACGGTATCTTTGTAGGTTGCTACGGCCATCGGGATGCTGTAGTAGTTTTGTGAGGCAGAGGTCCATGCTACGTTGTTGAGTTTAGCGGTTGGATATTTATCTGATGTAGTACCGCCGCCGCTCTTAAATCTGGTAATAGATGTCGATGTGGCGTTCGTATTGGAAACCGTAACATTTGAAAGAACTGTGCTATTGGTCACGTCTAGGCGGAGATTATCAAGGAACCAATATTTATTGTCGGCAAGTTTTCCGATGAGGTATGGTTCATTATCACGAGAATCGCGGAAAGAAGCAATTTTATTTGAAGATGTCATATGAGAATCCATTGTGGTTGTGGTTTGGTCTTGGAGATAGCCTTGGTTGTTGAAGACGCAGCGAATAGTTGAGCCGATATATCTTGCTCTTGGCGCATTCGTAATTGTGTCCGATGTGTTGGCTCTAGTTCGCCACATCTCCGTGTTGCTCGTTTTAGTTGAGGTCCAATGGTAATTACCCGCGATACCTTGAGCCATTGTATAATCCGTCGTGTTGGTATTATAGAAGTCTCCAGTTTTTGAATCAGATAGAGCTAACGATAGATTGTCACGATTGCTACCGTAACTATAGTATAGTCCTTGGTATTCACCGGAATTACTTCCGGTAGGGAGACGCCAACCTTTAGGACAGATATCTTCATTGTCATTAATCGGTGGGGTGCCCGAACTGGTGCCGTTGCCCCAACAGTATGATCCGGCGGAGGCAGCGCAATAATTATAGTAAACACCATATTTACCGGAACCGGGCCCGATTTTAGTAGGTACTACAGTGTTTTTGTAGGCAGCAGTTACGAGTGGTGCGGAATAGCTTATCCCCTTCGTCCAGTTTGAACCGGTGAGACCAGCGGTGGCGTACCTATCTGAGGTGGAGCCACCACCATTTTTCATGTAGTTAAGAGATGTCGCTGTAGCATTGGTGTTATCGGCTGTAGTATGTGATATAGTTGTGCTGTTAGTTAAATCCAATCGGAGATTGTCAAGCATCCAATAATTACCATCTGCAAGTTTGCCCACCAGATATTCCTCACCATCTCTTGCATCCTTAAGAGTTACCGTATCCCCGGCATTTGGTAGTAAAGATTGAAGATCAGATTCAGAAGTCTCCTGCATAATTTGAGTTTTATTAGCAATACAGCGTATCGCAAACCCACTTCTACGGTAACCGTAATTTGCAGCTTTTACTTCGCTTGGGCCTATAGTTAGGCTACGAGCATACGTAGTACTAGAATATGATGTGGATGTCCAATAATAACCGAACTGCCCACCATAGTTTAATTTACTAGAATTATAATAACCACCGAGTTTGAGATTAAGATCGGTACCTGGCCCTATATTGCCATATATTGTCGCTCCAGTAGGAGAAGTACTAGAAGTATAACTAGAAATATCAGCAGCTCCACCATAAGAAACCATTAATTTTCTAAAGTCAGTGGAAGAATCTGTAGTAGCAGTAGTCGTAGTTGGTAATCTCCATCCTTTAGGGCAAACACTATATGGAGCATTCGTATTATTTGTGGAAAGACTCCTACCGGACCCTACTGTAGCCACATCCCAAGAATAATAAGAGTAACATGGACTATTATCCCCACAATCAACACTGCCACTATTATAAACATAAGCGTAGTTAGCGGAAGAGAAACCAGAAGAAGATGAAGCAGGAAGCTTGCCATTACTTTGCCACCCCTGATTGGTCGGGAGAGTATAAGAAGATTCGAAATCAGTATTGTCAGAAGTAAGTGTAGTGCCACCAGCAAGATTAAGATTACTCTGCATCCAATAGTTACCATCTTCAAGTTTACTTATAACGTATGGTTTATTATCACGGTTATCGCAAAGTACGGCGGAAGAACCAGTATTTGGCATTAACGAATTTAAGTTAGCCAAAGAAATACTTTGCATATTGGCCGCACAGTTCGTTCTACTCGTCAGTGTTAATGCCCCATTCCCAGCCCCCATTGTGTAATAGGCATTTTCGGTAGAAGTAGAAGATAGTGCAGAATTGGTAGCAGAATCGGTTTTAGCCCAACTAGAAAATATATAACCATCAATAAAGGTTGGGAAGAGATAGTAATTGGTATCATATGTGAGGCCAGCACAAGTAAAGGTATTGCCAGACTTAGTACAATTAGTTTGTGTACCGGAAGTAGAACCTTGTTTTACCGCCATGGAAGTTATATTGCCATCTCCTGTAATTACGAGATTGTAGGTGCTAAGCTTTGCGTTAGCATAAAGTGGTGTACCACCAGAAGTAGTTAGAGTAATAGTTGCACCTGCAGCCGTACCTTGTGTCGTGTGACCTTGGGTACCCCAACCGAGTGAAGTATACCCAGTATCCACTGAAATAGTAGGTGTTGTTACTGTACAACTTGTTCCGCCGGCTGTTGATGAGGTAGACGAAACGAGACAAGTTCTGCTAGTTGTGCCAATTGATGATACACCGGTAGCTCCTGTCATAGAGAAGTTCTGGGTAAACTGATAAATGGTATTTAGTGTAGTATTAGTAGATGCGGCAGCGTTAGCCACAGAACTACAAGCCGTAGTTCCATTTGAGCCACAGTTAGTTGCTCTTACTGTACTACTTAGTGAAGTCGCATAGCCATAGAATGCACTAGAGCCAGGGCCAGCTGCTGTAGAATAGTTAGAAAGTCCGGTTGTTGAAGTAGATAGATAAGTTGTGCCCATGGCTGAAGTGGAACTTAGGGTTTGGTTTCTATATAGTGTTCTAGAGCTATAGGCTGAACCAGTGTAATAATAATTTGTTACGTTAGTTCTATATACGGCATAGTATGGTCCCGTAGAAGATGTATTTGGTGTGGTAGTAGACATGGTGCCAGTAGAAGTAGCCCAACCAACTAATGCATTGTTATATGTGCCATAATGTCCAGTTGGAAGAGATGTGTAGTTACTGTTAGATAATTCAGCGGTAGTGTCTGCAGTTGGTCTTAGGTATTGTGTTGCAGATTTAGTTGTATTGGTTACTGAAGAAGTACCACTTGTGGGTGTAGTATTGTTATTGTAATAGAATGTAGCAGTGACTGACCTATTATATATAGCCCAGGCTTTAGTAGCAGTAGATGCGGCAACATTAGATACACCGGCATAAGTAATTGTATTTGTACTGACAGCATTAGCAAACCCAGCCAAGTTATAATCAGTAGCTACAGTCGCAGTCTGGGTATAGTTAGATGTGCCAGTATTACTATCTGCTAGCACGGTTGTCATATGAGATGCAGTGGATGGGGCTGCTGTATTAAAGAATTCATTACGGTAACGAGTAGTTTTACTAGACGCTGAAGTAGAAGTTGGAGAAACTACATCTACGGTGGATTTATAAACTGCATAGAAGGTATTGGTGCCACTGGTTCCAGATGTAGCTGGAGTCGTAGTTGTCGCAGAATTATATGAACTAGCTACACCAGCATAGGTAGAGTTGTATTTACCAATTGAACCAGATCCAGAGACTTCAGATGGGATAGTATAGTTAGTATTACCAAGTCCTGCTGTAGTATCAGCAGTAGGTCTGAGATATTGAGTTGCTGTAGCGGTCTTAGTAGCTACTGTGACTGAACCTGCCGTAGTATTAGTATTATAGTAGAATGTTGCAGTGTTAGTTCTAGAATATACAGCCCAGGCCTTAGTCGCGGTTGATGCAGCGACATTGGATACACCAGCATAAGTAATTGTATTTGTACTGGCAGCATTAGCAAAACCAGCTAGGCTGTAGCTTGTTGCTACTGTGGCGGTTTGGGTGTAATTAGAGGTTCCAGTGTTAGAATCAGAAAGCACGGTTGTGCTCATGGCTGGAGTAGAAGCTGAAGTGACGTATTGGTTACGATATCTTGTAGCGGTGCCTGCAGCCGAAGTAGAAGAAGGTGTAACGATAGTTACATTAGTTCTGTAATATGCGTAGTATTTATCGTTAGTTGTAGTTGGTGTTACTGAAGTAGCCAACATGCCACCAGTGGTGTTTATGCCGGCATAGGCGTTACAGTAGGTACCAGCAGAACCAGAGACTGCAGATGGTACTGAGATAGAACCTTGGCCTACTGTTACGGCAGTCTTAGATGACATAGATACCGTACGTGTACCAGAAGCGGTAGTTGAAGTAACAGAAGACGTACCTGTAGTACAACTGCTAGCTGTCCTATTATTATAGTAGAACGTAGCTGTTATGCTTCTTGTTTCAATGGCATATAATTCTGAATATACATCAGTTGTTTCGGCAGCAGCTTGTACGGTGTTATAATCCGGAGTGCTCTTAGCAGTCTTAGCTAGACCAGCTAAACTATAATTAGTCATTGCAGTGTATGAGCTATTTGATGTGCCAGTATTAGCAGTATTTATTATTGCCGTAGATAGACTGCTCGCAGAAGTGCCGGTAACTCTTTGATTTCTATACCATGTGACATTCGTAGCTACAGATTCAGAAGATGGTTTATAGATAGTGATAGCATCTGAGTAGCGAGCGTAGTAAGTAGTGGCGGCGGCGGATGGTGTGACGGCGGTCATATTATCTGTAGATGTACCTACATTGAGATAGTTTTCACCATGAGCGCCTTTTGAACTTGAGACTGCGGATGGCACTGATACGCTTGGGTTAGAGAGTTCAGAAGTAGAATCCGAACTAGGCCTGAGGTACTGGGTGGCCGACGTAGTGGTCGATGTGACTGCCGGAGCCTTATATGTGGTATCAGAAGTATTATTATTGTAATAGAATGTAAGTGTGACCGATCGATTATATACAGCCCAAGCTTTGATAGCGGTAGATGCAGCAATATTAGATACCCCAGCATAGGTAACAGTATTAGTTGATACAGTATTAGCAAAGCCGACAAGATTATAATTTGTTGCCACTGTTGCAGTCTGCACATAATTGGAAGTACCCGTAGTGCTATCTGATAGCACAGTTGTACTCATGACAGAAGGCGTTGAGACGTATTGGTTGCGGTATCTAGTTGCCGTGCCAGCAACTGAAGTTGAGCTTGGTGTTACAATAATTACACTGCTTCGATAGACTGCATAATAATAGGCATTGGCAGTAGTTGGTGTAGTTGTAGACATGCCACCAGTGCTGCCAGTAGAATTACCGGCCGCAACACCAACATAAGTGTTGTTATAAGTACCCATGCTTTTAGTAGTATCAGAAACGTCAGACGGAATTGTAATATTACTATTTGATATTTCTGCGGCTGAACTAGTTACACGCACATATTGCGTTGCGGCAGTTGCATCTTTGTATGATATGGTAGTAGAACCAGCCGCCGTGTTGCTTTGATAATAAAATCTGGCAGTTACTGATTTAGAAAGAATCATATAATATGTAGTACCATTATGTGCTGCTATGTTTGCAATTCCGGCATAGCTTACAACGTTGGTGGAAGCTGAAGCAGAATAACCAGCAATAGAATAGCCAGATACTGGTGTGGATGGGGAATAATTGGATGCGCCAGATGCTGAGTTTGAAGCAACTGTACTAATTGCAGTAGTGGATGTGAAATAAGAATTACGATATAGTGTTATTGATGTTCTGGCTGAAGTGGATGATGGATAATATAAAGTAATCTTGGAAGAAGTATCATTGCCTCCATATACCGCATAGAAAGTAGCATTGCCAGTAAGTGTAATACTTGCGCTTGAAGTTGCAGTGCCAGTAGAAGAAGCTAGACCAATATATTTATTATTATATGGGCCATAAGTCCCTGTAACGGTGGATGGGATAGCCGGGGAACAGCTAGTGCCAGTATTATCTGTAACTGTACATTGGGCTGTAGTGGTTTTAATACTGGTGGTACCAGAAGTTGGAGTAGTGTTGTCATTATAGTAAAAAGTAGCAGTATATGTTTCGCCAGTCCATTTTGCATAAAGTGTAGTTGGGTTTCCGGTTAGGCTTTGTGGGTTATCAACAAAATTACCGTTAGCATCAATATACTGTGTCCCCGCGCCATTCTCTCCGGTAAAATAACCACCGAATTTTTGGCCAGTCTTCTGTGGTATAGTAATCTTAGTAATAGAAGTAGTCATAGCAGAATTAGAGTAAAACGATGCGATGCCATATTTATAATATACTGCAGTGGTACCAGCAGAGGTGGCAGATTTATTATCCAAATTTAGGTAGTATGGTTTTGCGCTCCACATCGCATAAAGATAAAACGTGTTACTGGTGGTATTCTTGGTTTGGTCTAGTGTAATAGTGCCACCTGCGGCATACGAGGTGGATGAGCACGAATCTACTCCATTTGTATTCGTAATGTTTGACGTAGTAGATGTGCCCGTACACCAACCAAGAAAGGTATAGGTGCCGTTATTTCTGGCCGGTGTGCTGCTTGATACGTTTATAGTCTCCGAAAGGGTAGTAGATGATACATTCGCCGGAACATTAGTTACAGTATCTGTAGTGTTTTTATTATAATTAATCGCATAACCGATAGGGTTTGTTACGGCAGTGATCGTAAAGGTATTAGTATAAGTGCCTGGTGCTATGGTTTGGCTGGCTCTTGCTCCAATAGCTATAGTATAACTATTAGCTGTGCTGTTAGCTGCGGAAGTAACGTCTAGTGTTTCGCCAGAAGTATTGGGTGAAGGGCGAAAATTTGTATTTGCGGATGAATTAAATTTGCTCGGAAGATAACCCCATTTATCGTTATATGAAGTATTTGATGCAGCAGAAAAGTTCGCCTCGGTGATAGCCGAACTGATCGAAGTTAAGACACTGCTGCCATTTACTAAATTTGTGGCATTAGTGCCGGAATTTTTAGCTTTGATACCGAGTGTGTAACCTGTGGCATTGTCTGTTGTTACACTAATAGTATTGTTGGCGGATTTACTAAATACTCCTGTTGATAGATTTGGAGTAATTCCTACATTCATACTACTGCTGCCTATTGTTAGACTGATTGAACAAGTCGGATCGTAGCCATGTCGTTCTGTGAGCCAA
>JAZSCU010000019.1:0-43110 GCA_045530815.1 Candidatus Nanosyncoccus sp. | reverse complement strand
GAAGTAGAATTAACGGTAGCGACGTTTGTATTTGAGGAACTATAGGTTTTAGTTCCATCACTATTTGTGGTTAATGCATTGGTAAAGTTGGCATCACCATAGGTCTTATTTACAGTGGAGCTAGCAAAGGTTGCTGTAGGGATTTCTTTGGTGGTGGTAGCACTCTCTTTTCGTACGCAACGGATGAATACCTGTGTAACAGTATGGTTCGCATCATTGCCATTAAAACGACCATCAGAACTGTCGTATCGTAGGGTATAGAAATTTATTGAGCTTGATTTAGAGGAAGACCACCAATATCCTCGTTCAGTAAACCCATTAGAGTCACCGTAGTAATATCCTCCAGGTACAGCGCTGAAAGAATTGAGGCCAGTCCCTGGACTTTGCCAGCCAGAAGTAGTATTCCCCATTAACTTATTAAAATCGGTCCCAGAAGTAGTATTAGGTCCAGTAGGTAAATGCCAGCCTTTAGGGCAGATATCGTAGGTGGCAGAGACATCATTAGAGCTTTCAGAAATAGTCCCAGCCGTAGCAGAATAATAATTATACCAACAGCCCGTATCATTGCTATCCGAGCAAATATGTTGATCGGAAGAAGTAGACAGCTCGTTTGATTCCGCTGGCATAGTGTAATTAGTAGTAATATTAGTATCTGAAGGAGTTAGAGTTTTGGTACCAGTGCCAGCTGTGAGCCTTAGGTTCTGTGTCATCCAATATTGTCCGTTGATCTTCTTTACGATATATTCATTGCCGTCGCGAGAATCAGTTAGGGTAGTTGAATTACCGTTGTTTGGCATAAGGTTAGCTAGTTGTTCGTCAGTTACAGATTGCATGTTAAGGGTTGCAGTAGAGCTTGACGAGTCGCCAAAAACGCAGCGCATAGGACGACCTACGTATCTGATAGCGCCGCTGTAAGATCCGTTAAACTGCCCATCTTCGTTAAATTGCAAAGCATAACGCGGTCCAGTAGAGCCATCGCCATAAGTCCCAGTCCACCAATAACCCCATTCAGTATGATTGACGGAACCGCCACTGTTATAACCACTCAAAACCCCGCCAAACATAGAAAGGCCCGAAGTTGCATCTTGCCAACCGGAAGTAGTATTTCCTATAAGCTTATTAATATCTGTGCCGCTTTTAGTATTGGGTCCGGTAGGTAAATGCCAGCCCTTAGGGCATATGTCGTATACGGCATCATTTGGATTTGAGTCGCCAGAAATTGTACCAGCTGAAGCGGAGTAAAAGTTATAATAACAGCCAATTTCATCACTATCTGAACAAGTGTGGCCATCATTAGTATATCCTGTACTAGAAGAGAAGTTAGATGTAGATTCCGCTGGCATAGTGTAATTAGTAGTAATATTAGTATCTGAAGGAGTTAGGGTTTTGGTACCAGTGCCAGCTGTGAGCCTTAGGTTCTGTGTCATCCAATATTGTCCGTTGATCTTCTTTACGATATATTCATTGCCGTCGCGAGAATCAGTTAGGGTAGTTGAGTTACCGTTGTTTGGCATAAGGTTAGCTAGTTGTTCGTCAGTTACAGATTGCATGGTTGAATCAGATTGAGAGATAACTTTCGTACAACGGATTGATGCCCCACTTTGGCGATCAAGCCAAGGTTCTATTCCAAGACCACTATCGTTGGATCTTATGGCAATACGTGATACTTTCGCCATTTCTAGCGCTTGTGGTATTGTTGTTCCTGAGGTCCACCAAAAACCAGTATTTCCAACATTTTCAAGTGTTCCATTGGAATAATAGCCGCCATGTATTAGAGAGAGGATGGAATTGTTGTCAACATTAATAATAGCCTGGGCTTCGGATGAACTTGGGAGTTTCCATCCTTTTGGGCACACGCTAAATGTATTGGGATTAAGGTTTTCAGACGACGCTATCATACCTGCAGATGCAGCTGCAAAGTTATAATACCCTCCATAGGTTGAGCTGCATTCAATCCTAGGTTCGCCATATGAATCACCGCTTTCAAGGCTTTCCGTAGGCGTATTCCACCCTTCAGCCCAATTTCCAATCCTGCCTATACTAGTATCATCAATGCTCAGTTTTATACTCTTTATTTCGTTACCGTCGCAGCCAATAGCTAAATTTGTTGTCATCAAGTATTGGTCATTGATCTTCTTTACGGTGTATGTTTTATTATCGCGAGAATCAGTTAGGGTAGTTGAGTCACCGTTGTTTGGTATAAGGTTAGCTAGCTGTTCGTTAGTTACAGATTGCATGGTATACGTAGCACCAAAAACATTTACTAACGAATTTACACCTTTAACAGCTACTGCAATTGCTGTAACAGAAATCGAAACGACAGCAATTGTAGAGATAATGATCTTTTTATTTCTACGAAAGCTCAACATATGACCCTCTTTAATATTCTTGTTTTAGTTTTGATATTGATGTTTTTATGTTTTGCCGAATATATGACTCTTACTCTACCACTATAATATCAAGCATAAGCATTTTAGTCAAGAGCATATTTATGCCTAAATTTTAGTGAATTTTAGAAAAATGCTAAATTTATGTTTTTTAATGATATGTTTATTATTTTTTTGCTTTTGCCTCAGGCTTCCTTTCGGCTTTTTTATCAGCTTTTTTGATGTATTTAAAATATTCATAGCTATTTTTTTCGCTCATTTTTTGCATACTTTTATATGCTTTTTCGGCGAGCATAGCGCGGTTTTCATTATCGGATTTTTTAGGGTCCGGATAAAAAGGACCGTCAATGTAGATATCCATGCGCGGCAGGTCGCCGCGTTTATCATCTTTGCGTTTATGATAGGTTGTAGTCATCGTAAAAATAGGTACATTGTTGCGAGTAGCATATTTAAATGACCGATCCCCGGCGGGGAATTTACGGATATTGGTGGCAAACGGCCAAACGTGTGCCTCGGGATAAATTACTAAACAATTTTTCTGCGCGAGTCTTTTATCCACTGCTTCGTTAAAGGCGGCTTTTTCTTCTTTACTTTTTCCTAGCGGTAAACCGCCGATGAGAGGTAAATATTTACCAATACCAGGAACTAATAGGTTTACTGGACTAATGATCGTAAAAATGCGTTTGCCCGATGCGATGGCTGGGCCGAAAACATCATGAAACGGATTGGTGTGATTTGCGTAAATGACAAAACCTTTACCGCGAGCCATTTTGAATTTTTCTCGGCCATGAAATTTTGCTTGCCAATAACCGCGCTCGTAGTATTGCCCAAAAATTTTAAAGCCGCGGAAAAGAATAGAGCCATAAAGCCGTTTGAGGGGGTTTTTGGGAATGAATTGATAATCTTCTGGTAGGCCTACTTCAATCTTCTTTGTTTGTTCGTCTGTCTGGATAGGGTCGTCTTCTTCGTTTTTGTAATAAAAGATTCGTTCTTCTTCTGGAATATCTTTTTGGAATAATTCTGCTTTTGCCATGAATAGGCTCCTTTCTAACTAAGTATATGTAATTATTTTAGCATATTCGCTATTAATCGTCGTCGGGGATAAGGGCTAGATTTAGCTCGTCTAGTTGAGTTTGATCAATAGATGAAGGAGAGTCCATCATGAGGTCGACACCGGAACCATTTTTAGGGAAAGCGACGATGTCGCGGATGTTGTCGACATTTTCGAGAACCATAAAGATACGGTCGAGTCCTGGAGCGCAACCAGCATGTGGTGGAGCACCGAATTTGAAAGCATTTAACATACCTGAGAAGCGAGCCTCGACATATTCGTTGTTGTATCCTAGGATATTAAAGGCTTTATACATGATGTTAGGATTATAGTTACGGACAGCGCCAGAGCAAACTTCGAAGCCGTTCATGACCATATCGTATTGGTCGGCCTTAATGGCGAGTTTGTCAGTATCGGTTTTAGCGGATTCTAGTGTGGCGAGGCCGCCTTTTGGCATACTGAATGGGTTGTGGCCGAAGTCGATTTTTTTGAGTTTGTCATCCCATTCGTAGAATGGAAAATCGATAACCCAGCAGTAAGCGATTTCGTCAGGGTTTTTTAGATTGAAGTGGTCGGCAAAATCATTACGAAGTGCGCCAAGGACTTTGTTGACTTTTTCGCGGTCGTCGGCACCGAAGAAGACAGCATCGCCGGTCTTGGCACAGGTTAGTTTTTGGACGTTTTTGATTTCGTTGTCGGTCATAAATTTGAGAATTGGAGATTTGGCACCTTCTTCTGTATATAATATATAAGCGAGACCGCCGGCGCCGAGTTTGCGGGCTTTGTCGGTGAATTCGTCGATTTCGCGACGAGTAAGGCTGGCGGCACCTTTAACGCAAAGAGCTTTGACGCAAGGAGTTTTAAATACCTTAAATTCGGTATCTTTAAATACTTCAGTCAAATCAATTAACTCCATGCCGTAGCGTAGGTCTGGTTTATCGGTGCCGTAGGTGTCCATAGCAAAATCAAAAGGCAGGCGAGGAATTTTGCTACCATTTACAAGATATTTTTCGGCTGGTTTAGAATTTAAAACGAGTTTTTTCTTGCCAAAATTTGTGGCTAAAGAGACAAAGAGAGGTTCAATTTCGTTTCTGATAGTTTCGCCGTCGTCAACAAAAGACATTTCGCAGTCTAATTGATAAAAGTCACCATAGAGGCGATCTGCACGCGGGTCTTCGTCGCGGAAACATGGTGCAATTTGGAAATATTTATTTACGCCACCTACCATTAATAGCTGTTTAAATTGTTGTGGAGCTTGTGGAAGGGCATAGAATTTGCCCGGGTGAAGACGAGAAGGGACTAGGAAATCGCGTGCGCCTTCTGGAGAAGAGTTGGCTAGAATAGGTGTGGTGATTTCGGTGAAATCATGATCATACATGTAGTTACGGATAAAACGATAATATTCTGAACGGTGTTTCAAGGTATTTTGCATAGAAGGACGGCGAAGATCTAGATAACGGTATTTAAGGCGAAGTTCTTCGGAAGATTTTTCGCCGTCGTCGTGGGTATTGACCGGGAGTGGTTCTGACTTGTTTAATAGAATAAGTTCATCAACCACTAGCTCGATTTTTCCGGTTTTAATGTTTGGGTTTATGAGGGACGGATCGCGTTCGCGCATCTTGCCGGTAGCCTTCAAGACGAATTCGTCGCGGATAGACTCGGCTAGTTTAAAAGAATCAGGTGTGTCTGGAGTGACAACTAATTGAATGATATCGGTATGGTCGCGAAGATCAATAAAAATTAATCCGCCATGGTCGCGTCTAGAATTGACCCAACCTTCAACAGTTACGGTTTTGCCTAAAAAATTATCTAATTCGTTTGCTAGAGTTCTCATATCTGTTATTATATCACTTATCGGTTAAAATTCAACTGAGTAAGTAGTCCAAAAGCTGTTGGGTGGTGAAAAAGCCGGCAAGGGAATTAGAGCCGTCTAAAACAAGGAAGTAGTAGCTATTGGTACGTTCAATTTCTTCAACGGCAAATTTTAATGAGTCGGAAGTATGAAGATAATGAACGGTAGGATCAAGATATTTTTCGGCGAGGTCGGTTTTTTTGATTTCGAGAGCATTTAGGGCTTCGGTATGAATAACACCAAGGACCTTTTCTTTGGCATCGATAACCGGAAAATTCGTAAAGCCAGATTTGTACAACTTATCAAGAGTTAGAGGACCTAGAACTTCCTTATTTTTAACGAAAATCATTTTATCTTTTGTAACCATAAGATCCTTGACTTGGCGATTGTCAAAATTCATAATAGCGGATATTCTCGCGCGGTCTTTGGTGCTTAAGATGTCTTTGGGAGTACGACGCAAAAGATCAATAAAATCTTTTAGATCCTTGGGGGTGTATTTGACTTCGGGCTTTTTGGTACGATATTTATCAAGTTTTGGGTCGAGAAATTGAACAATTCTTTTCAAAAATTTAAACCACATGCTATAATTGTATCACAAAGGAGTTGTTATGAAAAAAAGAAAAGGTTTTTCGATTGCTGGTTTAATTGCCGTGATTGCGGTGATTGCAGGCATTATTGTAGCGGGATATTTTGTGATAGACGGAAACAATAAGGCGACTAATTACAATAATTACGATTACTTTACGGTGATTGAGCCGTCTAAGGATAATGGATGGATCGGTGATCATGTAAAAGGCGACAAGGATGCGCCGGTACTAATATTTGAATATGCAGATTATCAATGTCCTGGCTGTGCGGAAAAAAATCCAAAAATTAATAAATTGGTCGATGAGTTAAAAGGCAAACTAGCTGTGGTTTATCGTAATTTTATATTGTCTTATCATCAGAATGGCACGGCGGCGGCATCAGCAGCAGAGGCGGCAGGGCTTCAAGGGTATTGGAAACCGTATGCTGATAAGTTGTTTGCAGAGCAGGCAGAATGGGAGGGCGCTTCACCTTCAGAAAGAACAGCATATTTTAATAAGTATTTTGAGGAAGTGACTGGCGGAAAAGGAGACAAAGAAAAATTTAGTACCGACCTCGCAAGTGAAAATGTATCAAAGAAAATTAATTTTGACATGGGAGTGGCAAAACGCGTAAATGTAGAGGCGACACCAGCTTTTTATGTGGATGGACAGTTAATAGATTGGTCTAACCCTGAAGGCGGAAGTGTAACAATTAACGGTGAGACTATTTCTTGGGAAAGTGGCTTGAAAGATGCTGATTTTATAGATCTTTTAAAGAAAATCGTAAAGGCTAAAACCGGGGAATAATACCGCTAAAAAATCTCCCTTAGCCGGGGAGATTTTTTGATTAGATTTCGATAAACTCTTGCCAAGCGGCAGGAGGAATCGTTGACTTACGTCCGTTTGAACGTTTTAGTCTTTTGATACGCATGTATCTTAATTTACTCCTTAATGTTTGTCGCTCTTACGACCGCCCCACCTCGCTAAAGCTGTTAAGGCTTTTGGGAAATTTACGAGCGATAGAAAATATTCTAGCAAATATTTTTTAAACGTGCAAGCATAAAAAATGTTATATAATAAATAATATGAAAAAGCGTAAGCGTATTCATTTTCATCGGATCAAGACCTGGCAACTTTTAATAATACTGGTGCCGTTACTTTTTGTGGATGCGACTTTGATGCGGCTGGACCATATTAAAATGACAGAACTTCGTGATGCGGTGCTTTTAGCTGATGAAGCTGAAGACGATGCCGCTATAGCGGAATCTATAGAGAAACTAAAGGAATTTGTCTTTTCAAATATTGTAATAAATATTGTTGATGAGAATGGTGAACAAAAGATAATGTTTGGGACGGGGCCATTTTATTTGGAGCATCAGTATTTGAGGGATGCAAATGCGGCGCTAGCGAAGGCTGAGGAGGAATTATCTTCGGATGCGAATCCAAATGGTAATATTTATCAAATGGCATCAGATGTGTGTAGGCCGCAGGCGATTGCAAATGGCTGGAGTTGGGACAATGCTAATTATATTAACTGTATGATGACAGAGATTCAAAAATATCCGTCAGCGGAGGAGCTCACGGTAGATATTGCGGCGAATTTGCCCTCCACGGAGCTTTATCGTAAAAATTATGCATCTCCTGTATGGGCACCGACATTAAGCGGTTTTATGATTCTGATTACGGTTATAGTGATTGTTGTAATTTTTATCAGAGTAATAGTTTGGGGAATCTTAAGACTTTCCCTGTTATTTTCATAATAAAGATAAGAAGAATGATTTTTCCAAAAAAACCTCTTGACATTTATCTCGTGGGGTCATAAGATAGGAGTATACTAATTTAAGGAGGAAAGCTAAATGGCTTACGAACATACCAACGGTAAAGGTGTAAAATATTATCTACGTAAAACTGAAGTAACTCTACGCGGTGGCAAGCCACAAACTATTTATTTCTTCACTAAGCAAGCAGAAGGTGGTAAGGGTACTCCTTGTGATCTTCCAGCAGATCGTATGGTTTGCGAAAACCCAAGAAACGGTTTCTTGACTTTGAAGAAAAAATAATCATAGATTATTATAGAAAAATACTACCTTTAAGGTAGTATTTTTTTAGGCTTCTTGATATGGTATGCCCAGAGGGACTCGAACCCCCGGCCTTTTGGTTCGAAGCCAAACGCTCTATCCAGCTGAGCTATGGGCACATATATTATATATTACCATATTTTGGTGTTTTTGAATAGGGGGTGGTTGTGTTTGAGTTGGGAGCATGATAGAAACTAGGCATGGTCAAAAGAGTGCCGGGAAGAGTGCGGGGAAAAGCGCTGGGAAAAGTGTTAGGAAAAGCGCGGGGAAAGTTACTGGGTGATATTCACCAATCTTATTTTGTAGTGGCATTAGCGGTGGGGGTGATTGCCGGGATAATTTTGGCATTAGTTTTTAGGATCAACTTCTTTTCGTCATTTGTTTGGATTATTTTTGTGGTAGTACTGTTTATTATTGCGTATTTAAAGCCAAAATTTGTCTTTGTTATAGCGATGCTAATAGGTGGAATGATTTTGGCATTTTTTAGGGTTTCTTCTGAGCTAACTGGGCAAAATTATATTCAGCAATTTTATGGTGATGTTATAGAAGTAAGCGGAGTAATAGAAGGCGATCCAGAAACCGATGAGGCTGGTACGAAATTTCATTTAAAAAATCTGAGGTTTGGTAAAGGTTGTCAGAGATTAGAACCTCAGGCTGATGGTTGCGAAGAAGCTAGTGGGGGTTTATATGTTAACGGAACAAAAAATGAAGATTTAAAAAGAGGTGACCAAGTGGGGCTAAGCGGGAAGCTAAGTGAGGGCTTTGGAGTTTATATAGGGTATTTATATAAGCCGAGAGTGGTATGGTGGGAGCGGCCGGAGCCGGGAGATTTGACTATAAAACTTAGGGATTGGTTTGCTGGGAGGGTTTTAGGACTAATTTCAGATACAGAGGCGAAACTCGGTTTATCATATTTGCTCGGTATGAGGTCTGGTTTGCCTGATGATCTCGATGAAAAACTAAGAGTTGTGGGACTAGTACATATTGTAGTGGCATCAGGAGCACATCTTTCAATTTTGGTTGGGATTATGCGGAAAATATTTGGAGGAGTGTCAAGATTTGCGCAGCTTTTGTTTTCACTTCTTTTTATTTCGTTTTTTATGACGATGATAGGTTTTACCCCTTCGATACTCAGAGCTGGGATAATGTCAATTCTGGCGCTTCTGGCTTGGTATGTAGGGCGAAAGTTTGCGCCTTGGCGAATTATTCTAATAGTGGCGGCATTTACACTAATATTAAACCCAATGTTTACTATCAACTTGGGCTGGCTTCTCTCGTTTGCGTCGTATGGCGGAATTATGATTTTGGGTCCTAGGATGGTGAAGTTCTTTTATGGAGCTAAAAAACCTGGCTTTATTGCGTCAATAATTATTACGACGATAGCGGCGACCTTGATGACTTTGCCGGTGATTTTGTACTTTTATGGGCAAGTTTCTTTGATTTCGCTCTTTGCAAATCTTTTGATCTTGCCAACTTTGCCATACGCGATGGGGTTAGTGTTTTTGACCGGAGTTTTCGCAGGGCTGCCTGGGATTGAGACGACAGTCGCGTGGATAGCAACGCGGCTACTTAGTTTTCATATTGAGGTAGTGGGGTGGCTTGGTGAAATGGAATATTTTTTGGTAAAAATTTCACCGTATCAAGTGTGGGTGTTTGGAATTTATGCAGTGATTTTTCTGCTATTATTGGTTGCCAGATTAAGAAAATGGACAAAGAGCCTTAAGAATGGTAAAATAAAGGGGAATTAATTGATTTTGATTGGAGAAAAATATGTCAGGACATAGTAAATGGGCGACTACTAAAAGGCAAAAGGCTGTGGTGGACGCCAAAAGAGGAGCTTTATTTACAAAAATTGGTAACCAGATTGCAATTGCAGCAAGATCTGGTACAGATCCGGAGATGAATCCGAGTCTTGCGATGGTTCTAGAAAAAGCTAGGCTGGCCAATATGCCAAAGGCAAATATTGAGCGCGCAATTGCAAGAGTAGCAGATAAAACAGCGGCGGCTTTGATTGAGGAAGTTTATGAGGCATATGGTCCTGGTGGGGTAGGGATTGTGATTGAGGTTGCGACAGACAATAAAAACCGAACAATGCCAGAAGTTAGACATACTTTGGACAAAAATGGTGGGCGGATGGCTGATCCTGGCTCGGTAATGTTCCAATTTGCAAGAAAAGGGGTGATTGAGGTTTCGGAAAAGGGTGACGATGCGATAATGGCAGCGCTTGAAGCCGGAGCTGAGGATGCTACTGAAGAGGATGAAGGCACGGTGATTTATACGGCAGCCTCTGATCTTATGAAGATTAGGAAAAGCCTGGTGGATGCAGGCCTAAATGTGACTTCGGCGGAATTACAATATGTACCGACTAGCTATGTGCCGGTTGAGGGTGATAATGCCGAAAAGCTCGAGAAGCTACTTGCCGCGGTGGACGATTTGGATGATGTGACTAATGTCTATACCAACGCGGAATAATTAGATCTACAAATAAAAAATAACCCCTTAAATGGGGTTATTTTAGCGACCATCTTTTAAGCGTGGATGCTTTCTTTTATCACTGTGTTTGTGATTATTGTTGCGATTTTGCTTAGAAACTGGTCGTAATTTGATTTTTCTTGCCATTTTTTTATTATATCATATTTATCTGTAAAAATATAGATTTTTGTGTTATAATTGAGGGCGGAAAGGTGGCCGAGTGGTTGAAGGCACTGGTCTTGAAAACCAGAGACGGAAACGTCCGCAGGTTCGAATCCTGTCCTTTCCGCCAGGAAGTATTCAAAATATCCCGCTAGGGATATTTTTAATACTTCTTCGATAGAAGAAGCAGGAAAATTGAAGGCTTGCTCTCTTTTTTTGGCAATAACTCCACTATTTTATGTCACGAAGGTTCTGAGATAATATGGTTTTGTTGACGAATTAGCAAAAGTATGATACAATAATATAAGATAAACACTCGTTTATCTTTTTGTTTGTAGTCCTTTAAAATAGTACATTAGGGAGGTAAGAAGAAGATGAAACTTGAAATGAATGGAAAAACGATGCAGCTGAGCACTGATCAGGAGCTCACAATGGTGGATTTTTTCAAGTTAATTCAAAAGCATTTATCTGTGGATGAATTATTGAGGAAAATCCCGGATCTGGTAAAAAATCTTGAGATTCCGGTTAATGAAATTGCTAATGGTCTTTCCATTGAGCAAAAGACCTGGGAGGTCTATAAGGCCTTACTTATCAATGGGTTAAATGTTGAGCAAACTAGAGAATGGTTTGAGCAAACAGATATTAACCCTGAGATTGGGTATCCGGATAGCCCTCAGGAGCTGAACTGGATGCTTAAAACCCTCTTATTAGGGTTTGACCGGGGGCCTGATTTCCTGGCAGCGGCTCTAAAAGACTTTCTTAGAAAGCTTTTAGATGTGCCAGAGAACCTTATGGTTCTGATAGGCCAGAATGTTTCATCGGATGTATTAGTCAAGGTTGTCCTGACTAAGGGGCAGATCACTGATCATCTGAAGATTTTACTGAAGAACGGGGCAAATATCGACTTAATTATTAAAAAAGTCGGATATTACCCGTACTTCTACAAGAGAAACTCGATCAATTATTTGGTCGAGGAAGCTGGAGCTACTCCATTGAGCATTGCACGAGAAATATTCTCGATGGAATTGCAGCCTCTAAGCGAGGAGACGGAATATCTTCGGCAGCTTCGAAGCTGTGGGTTGCACCTATCTGATTTTGTTAATCAGGTAGTAATGAAGGGTAAACACCTTCATGTAGTAACAGATAATGCTTACTACTTCAAGGTGATAAACAGGGTTGACGTAAGATCAATCCTTAAAGACCTTCGGCTGCTGGATATGCAGCAGGCTGAGAATGTTCTCGACCTTCGACTTACTGTGATAACAAACTACAGTAAGTTAAATGAGCTTGGCATTATTACGAAGGCCGAGCTGAAAAAATGGAAAAAAGCCATCGGCTCGTTCAGAGTAAACGAGTTGATGGACACACGTTCGGGCCAAGGCTTGGATGAAGAAAAGGAACTTATCAAAAAAATGAAAGTTCTGGATTAAAAAATCAAAAAGGTCGCAATCTGCGGCCTTTTTTCATGCGAAAATTTGGTTTATAATAATAGCATGAATATATTATACTGTGGCGATCAAGGCATTGATAAAGGAGTTTTGGTTTCGATATTGTCGATTTTAAAACATACGAAAGAGACTATACATTTTTATATAATGACAATAGATTACGATAATGTAAAACCTTTTAAGGCGGAGACGGCGAAATTTTTGGATGAGTTAGTCAAAAAGACAAATTCGCAAAATTTTGTCAAATTGATAGATGCCACCGGGGTGTTTAAAGAAAAATTGCCCAAAAAAAATATGGGATCGTATTTTACACCTTGTTCGATGCTACGGCTTTATATTGATAAAATCCCGGAGTTGAGTAAGTTAGATAAAATATTGTATTTAGATTATGACGTGGTGGCGAGAAAAAATATTGCGGAATTTTATAATACTAACTTAGATGGGATTGAAGCGGCGGGGGTTTTGGATATTTACGGCAAACATTTTTATCATTATCACGGAATTAAAAGAACCTATATGAATTCTGGGGTGATGCTTTTTAATGTGCCAGAATGTATAAAGTCTGGGATGTTTGAAAAAGCGGTAGAAAAATGTGCTAAGAGATGGATGATGTTGGCGGATCAGGCGGCATTAAATAAAAGTATAAAAAAACGAAAACTAATGTCAAGAAAATATAACGAACAGGGGGAACGACCGAAGGAAGACACGGTACTGCATCATTTTTCTAACAACTTTAAGTTTTGGCCGTATTTTAGGGTGCAGAAAGTGAAGCCGTTTGAGATAGAGAAGATTCACGAGATTTTGAAAATTCATGAGTATGATGATATACTGGGGGAGTATGACAAACTTAAAGCCAGATTATAAAAAACAGAAAGAATAACAGAAAATGAGTATTTTTAATACGGGGATCAATCCTATCAATAAGTTTAAGGCAGTGCCGGTTTTTTTGACAATCAATAGCGCATATGCACCTTATGCGGCTGCTTCGATTCATTCTCTGATGCAACATACTGATCCAAATAGGTATTACCGGGTAATAATTTTGCACGATGGGCTAAACCTTGTAAATAGAATTCGTTTGAGGAGTTTAGTAACGAAAAACTGTGCGATTCAGTTTAAAAAAATGACACGGAGCCTATATCTTAAGGCAATTGTGGCATATTGTACTAGGCGTAAGAAGGGATCAGGAGACTTTTTCTCGTCGGCGGTGTATTTGTACCGAGTTTTTATTCCATCCTTGTTCCCTATCTATAAAAAGGCGGTATATATTGATAGTGATACTATTTTGCGCGGTGATATCGGGGAATTATTTGATTTTGATCTAGGCGAGAACGCGGTAGCTGCAATGATTGACCCTAAAGTGACAAATATTCCAGAGTTTAGGGATTATGTGGACAATGCTTTAGATGTTCCGCATACCGAATATGTGAATTCTGGGGTGCAGGTGATGGATCTTAAGAAAATGCGTAAAGAAAAATATGTGCAAAAAATGGTTGATATGATTCGTAAATATGATGCGGATCTCGTGGCGCCGGATCAAGATTATTTGAACGTGATTTTTAAGGGAAAAATTGCGCACTTACCTGGATGTTGGAATGCTGAACCTCAAGAGAATTTGCCGAAGGGTACGAAATTAGTGCACTTTAATCTTTTTAATAAACCGTGGCATTATAAAAATGTACCGTGTGAGAAGATTTTCTGGGAAGCAGCAAAGGGAACTGGGTTTTATGGAGACTTAAAGAGACAGCAGGCGAATTTTGACGCTAAAAAACAAAAGGAAGATCACGAAAAAGTTGCGGCGTTAATTAAAAAAGCGGAAATTTTGAGTAAGGTTAAAGAGCCGGTAATGAAACTAGAAAAATAGTCCCTATCTAGGACTATGATATAAAATTGACATGTTGTCAAGAATATGTTGTATTGTGGTGCCCACTGAGAGATTTGAACTCTCACGTCCGTGAAGACACTAGCACCTGAAGCTAGCGCGTCTACCAATTCCGCCAAGCGGGCTTTAGGTTAGTATAACATAAAAAATCCCTGGAGTAAAATTACTCCAGGGAGAGAAAAGAAGGGGTGAGTTTTGAGAGGGTCGAGCTTCCTCTCAGGCTTCTTTAGAGAATGTTTATGGATGCACTACGTAGTAGTGTATTCGATGCCGTAGTTAATTACAGCTTTTTTGTCTTCCCCTTCTAATCTTTTTAATATTTGACACATTGCCTCTGGTAATGTGTCGCCGTTGTAAATATATACTTGCTGTATTCCACAACGGTTTTCGAGAGGGATGATTTCTTCCTGTCCTCTCGAGTTGAATTCTCCGGTATGTTCGTTATAGGTGAACTTGGAGAATTCATTTTCTCGAAGGAGCTTGCTAAGCTCCAGAGAAATTCCCAGCTTAAGCTGGATGGATATTCTATACAATGAAACCACCTCCTTCAATAATGCTATTTCATCTGTTTTAACAATATCATAATTTGGAAAAAAATGCAAGATTTTATTTGAGAGGGAAGATTGTTATAATTAAGGTAGTTAGTTGGAGGCGATATGATAAAAATAAATTTTAGCACAGAAGTTGATAACGAGCGAATTAAAGAGATTCTTGAGGAAATAATGCGTGATCCGATGGGAGGGTGGTTAGCTTTGCCGCGAAAGTATGATATGGGAGAGTTTGCGCGGATTAAGGAGGCTGCCAAAAAGATTCAAAATGAGAGTGAATATTTAGTATGTATTGGGATAGGCGGTTCGTACCTCGGACACAGGGCGATAATTGAGGCTCTTAGGCCAAAGGCTGGAGTTAAAATTATTTATGCTGGTAATTCTCTGTCACGTCGTGAGTTGGAATGGGCTTTGAATGAGGTTGGCGACCATGATTTTTCGGTGAATGTGATATCAAAATCTGGTACTACCTTAGAGCCGGCAATGGCATTTAAGGTCTTTAAGGATAAATTAATAAATAAATACGGCAAAAAAGAAGCTTTTGATCGAATTTATGCTACCACGGACAAAAAGAAGGGGGATTTGCATGATGAGGCAGTAAAAAACAAATATGCGAGGTTTGTGGTGCCGGATAATATCGGAGGGAGATATTCGGTTTTGACAGCAGTTGGATTACTTCCGATGGCAGCGGCTGGGATAGATATAGATAAACTTCTAGAGGGGGCGGCAGAAGCAGCGGAAGAAGTAGTTATGCCAGCAGCGCAGTATGCTTATATGCGATATAATTTGGACGCAAAACATTATGATGCGGAGATTTTTGCCAGTTTTGAGCCAAGTACAGTGTATTTTAATGAGTGGTTAAAACAATTATTTGGAGAATCGGAGGGGAAGCAAAAACGGGGTATTTTGCCTGATTCGGTGATTTATTCAACAGACTTACATTCACTTGGGCAATATATTCAAGATGGGCGACGGAATTTGTTTGAAACAATTATAGATTATCCGACGGATGAGCTAAATGCTAAAGTGGTAACGGCAGTAAAAATTGCACATGCGGAAGGCGGAATACCGGTACTTAGTATTACAGTGCCATCGTTTGATGAAAGAGGGTTTGGTGAGTTGATATATTTCTTTGAATTATCTTGTGCGATATCTGCAAAATTGATAGGAGTGAATCCGTTTGATCAGCCTGGTGTGGAAGCCTATAAGACAGAGCTTAAAAAATTACTACAAAATTAATCTTTGGTAATAATGGTACCGGCTTTGCCTTCTAGAGCGGAGCTTAGATGCGAGATATCAGTGATAATACCGACATGTTCTGGCTTAGTGGCAAAATGGGCGGCAGCTTCGATTTTTGGGAGCATTGAGCCAGCTTTGAAATAACCGTATTTTTTGAGATGGTTGATTTCCTTTACGGAAATTTTGTGAATAGCTTTTTGATTTTTGGTACCGTAGTTTAGGTAAGCATTTGGTACGGCAGTGACAGAAACAAAAATGTCGGCTTTAGTTAGTTTGGCGAGTTTTTCGGCGGCATAATCTTTATCAATTACGGCATCAATGCCTTTTAGACGTTTTAAAATTTTGGTGCGATAAACTGGGATACCACCTCCACCGGCAGCGATAACAATAATACCATCTTTGGCTAGCTCTTTGATGGAGTCTTTTTCAATGATGTCGATAGGTTTTGGACTAGCAACGACACGGCGCCAACCGCGGCCAGCATCTTCTTTGACTATCCAACCGTTTTTGCGGGCTAGGGTTTTGGCTTCTTTTTCACTATAAAATTGTCCGATTGGTTTAGTGGGATTTTTGAAGGCGGGATCGTTTTTGTCTACGACGACTTGCGAAACAATCGTGGCAACTTTTTTGTGCTTACCTTCTTTTAAAAATGCATTATTGATAGACTGAGTGAGCCAATAGCCAATTTGACCTTGACTCATAGCGACAGCGGTTTCGAGTGGCATGGCGGGGGCATCTTTGGTGGCGGATTTTTCTTCGTGAATTAGGATGTTACCAACCTGGGGGCCATTGCCGTGGGCGACGATTATTTCGTATTTATCAGCTAATTTGGCGATTTTGTTACCGATTTCAATCGCGATTTTTTTCTGAGCCTCGGCCGAAGTTTCACCGTTTTTTTGTAAGGCATTGCCGCCAAGGGCCAGAACGATTCTTTTTCTCATGATAATTTTATTTTATCATAATATGCTTGTGTTTAAAATTAAGTTGATATATAATTATAATTATAAGAAAGGACACATACATGGATTTCTATGGTAGAGATTTCTTGAGGATACTTGATTTTAGCGAGCAAGAATTAAGGTATATGTTGGCGGCCGCTAAAAAATTCAAGGAACTTAAAAAACAAAAACATGCACATAAAGTTTTTCCAGAAAAAAATATTGCGATTCTATTTGAAAAAACATCGACACGGACGAGATGTTCATTTGAGGTGGCAGGATATGATCTTGGAATGGGGGTAACATTTTTGGATCCGACCGGTTCGCAAATGGGACACAAGGAATCAATTGCGGACACGGCTCGAGTGTTAGCTAGAATATATGACGGAATTGAGTATCGGGGGTTTGATCAAAAGGTAGTGGATGACCTTGCAAAATATGCTGATGTGCCAGTCTGGAATGGATTAACGGACGAATGTCATCCGACGCAGGCTCTTGGTGATTTTTTGACAATATTAGAACATTTTGGCAAGTTGGAGGGATTAACTTTAGCATTTGTGGGAGATACAAGAAACAATGTGGCAAATTCGTTGATGGCGATGAGTGCTAAGATGGGAGTAAATTTTATTGCTTGTGGTCCAGAACATTTAAGGCCATCTAATGAAATAGTGGAAAAATGTCAATTGGTTGCAGAAAAAAATGGAGCAACTATTACGATAACCTCTGACATGAATGATTTAAACGACAAGGCAGATGTGATTTATACTGATGTTTGGTTGTCCCTTGGTGAGCCAAAAGAAAAATGGGGAGAGAGAATTGAGCTCTTAAAGCCTTATCAAGTAAATAATGAGATGATGGCAAGGGCAAAAGATACGGCAATTTTCTTGCACTGTCTGCCATCGTTTCATGATCTTAATACTTCAATTGCAAAGGACGTACACGAGAAATTTGGTATTTCTGAAATGGAGGTAACAGACGAAGTATTTAATTCGGAAAAATCTTTTGTTTTTGAGCAAGCAGAAAACAGAATGCATACCATAAAAGCAGTAATGTTTTTAACTCTATATGAAAAGGAGAGTGAGGATGACGAAAACGATAAATAATTTTAGCGAAATAGCACCACTTAAGAAGGTACTAATGCATAGGCCGGGTGAGGAATTTTTGAATTTAACTCCAAATACTTTGGAAAGATTGTTGTTCGACGATATTCCTTATCTTAAAATTGCGCAAGAAGAACATGATGCTTATGCTAATGTTTTAAGGTCAGAAGGGGTGGAGGTGGTTTATATTACGGATTTAGTAGCCGAGGCGCTTGAAATGGGTGGACGAACGGTAAGAAAGAAATTTTTGGAACAATTTATCAAAGAGGCAGGAGTAAACTCATTAAAAGTTGCAAAACATTGTTTTGATTTTTTGAATGGAATTAAAGATACGCGTGATATGGTAAAAAAATGTATAGCTGGAGTCGATATTTCTGAGCTAAAAAAACTTGGGAAGGTTTCTGGTTTTTATGCAACAAGGGATACTGGTAGAATGGTGATAGACCCAATTCCAAATATTATGTTTCAGCGCGATCCGATTGCGACAGTGGGGAATGGAGCGACTCTACATAAGATGTGGTCAGTGACGAGGACTCGTGAATCCATTTTTATGGAATATGTTTTTGAATATCATCCGTATTATAAAGGTACAAAACTGTACTACGATAGGACAGAGCCTTATTGTATTGAGGGTGGCGATATTCAGGTTTTGTCATCTGAGGTGGTTGCGATTGGTATTTCGCAGCGAACAGAGCCGGATGCGATTGCGAGTTTTGCTAGAAATTTGTTTAAGGATAAAACTAATAGTTTTAAATATGTACTGGCTATTGATATTCCGGATGAGAGATCTTTTATGCATCTTGATACGGTGATGACGCAAGTTGATGTAGATAAATTTGCGGTGCAAGATGCGATTATGGATATTTCGACAATCTATGAAATCACTCCTGGAAGGGGCGGGGAAATTGAAATTTTAGAGATTCATCAAAGTCTTACGAAAGTTTTGGAGAAATATTTACACCTAAATAAAGTTGAGCTAATAAAATGTGGTAATGGTAAAAGGATCGATGCGGAGCGTGAGCAATGGAGTGATGGTGTGAACCTACTGTGTATACGTCCTGGAGTAGTGGTAGCGTATGATCGGAATTTTGTAACTAATCAAGCACTTAAGAAACATGGTATTAAGGTACTTGAAATTCCTAGCTCGGAACTTTCACGTGGTCGTGGCGGTTCGCATTGTATGACGATGGCGATCGCTAGAGAGGAGGCATAGCAGACAAAAGAGCATATAGCAAAATATTAATAATAAGAGGATAGAAAATGTTTAGGAAAAAAAATCGAAGAAAAAAACGAACGCGTGCGATGATATCGGCATATTCGATTATTATGATTTTGATTATTTTGCTTGGTATTTTGTCTCACGTTTTGCCGAAGGCGCAGTATGTTGCGGTGTCGTCGGATGAAAAAAGTGACAGTGTAGATGTTGGTCCAGGAGAATGGGAAGGTGAGGCGCCTGCTGGTGGCCCGGCGGAGCTTAATGAAGCAAAGCCAGTCGATGCTCCTGAAGTTATAAACGGTGATTCGCAAGTATCTACAGAGGCATCAGAGCCTACGGATGGTGAAGTAATAAAAAACATGGACCACGAAGGAGCGGTTTTGCCAGAAGGCGAATCTTTTGAGCCAGCGGTAGGTGATACTGTGACTGGAGAAAACATTTCACAGGAAGATACAGC
This sequence comes from Candidatus Nanosyncoccus sp., assembly GCA_045530815.1. Lineage (GTDB taxonomy): Bacteria > Patescibacteriota > Saccharimonadia > Saccharimonadales > Saccharimonadaceae > Nanosyncoccus. Next base: position 23,714 of record JAZSCU010000019.1, on the reverse strand, counting down.
CAAAACGGCAGAAGAAGAAACTCCGGCTTCCTCTGAGTCGGAAGTGTACGAAACCCTTGAGGCTTGCGAAGAAGTTCACGGTGAGGACGGCTGTGCGGTGAAGGATGGTTCTGGAGTAGTCGGGGCGGGGCTTCATCAAATATTGATGGCGCCGATTCTTGGGTTTGCCGATGCGATTGATGTTTGTATCTTTATTATGATGCTAGGTGGACTTCTTGCTGTAGTAGCTAAAACTAAGGCCTTAGAGACTGGTATTAAATTATTGGTACAAAAATTACATGGCAAAGAATATCTTTTGATTGTACTTCTTATGCTAATCTTTTCGGTGCTTGGTACTACCTATGGCTTTATGGAGGAAAGTGTAGGTTTTTACGTATTGATTGCGGCAACGATGTTTGCGGCAGGACTAGATCCTTTGGTGGGTGTAGCTACAATTTTGCTTGGTGCAGGTTCTGGTGTGCTGGGTTCAACGATTAACCCTTTTGCGACCGGAGTGGCGCTTTCGGCAATGAAGGACGCGGGGATTGAATATAGCCAGGGCACAGTAATTTTAATTGCGGTGGTTTTGTGGTTAACAACACTGGCTATCTCGGCATTCTTTATTATCCGATATGCCAAAAAAGTACAACGCGATAAGGGTTCGACATTCCTTAGTTTGCGCGAAAAGGCTGCTGCCGAAAAAGCCTATGGTAAATTCTTAAGAGCGCAGGGCGATGTAGTAAAATTGACGGGTATACAAATTGCGACTTTGATTGTATTTGCTATTACTTTCCTTGTAATGATTGTAGGATTTATTCCTTGGAATGAATTTGGTATAACCTTCTTTGATTCGTGGACTGGGTGGTTGACTGGTTCATCGCTTGGCAATTGGTGGTTCTATGAAGCGGCACTATGGTTCTTAATTTGCGCCATCATTGTTGCTATTATTAATAGGCAAGGCGAGCATGGATTTGTGGATGCATTTGTGGATGGGGCGGACGATATGATTGGAGTAATTTTGGTGATTGCGGTGGCTCGCGGTGCTTCGGTATTAATGTCCGAAACTTCACTTGATAATTTTATCGTAGTAAATGCGGCGGCTGGGCTTGCTTCGCTTCCTGAGATGGCCTTTGTGCCTCTAAACTACCTACTGCACGTGGTGTTATCGGTTTTGGTACCGTCGTCTTCGGGTCTGGCTACTTTGTCTACACCAATTATCGCGCCAGTTGCTTCAACTCTTGGTTATAGTACTAACGTAGCAGCTATGACGATTGTGTCAGCAAACGGGTTGGTAAATCTCATTACACCAACTTGTGGCGCAATTATGGGTGGGTTGGCGCTAGCGAAGGTTGATTATTCGACATGGTTTAAGTGGGGGATAAGAGTGGTGGCATGTATTGCGGTAGTTAATATTATCATATTATGCTTGTTCTCCATATAAAAAAATAGTATAATATGGTTATGGATAAATTATCGTTTGATGGGCCGATAGTTTTGGCGGTACTTGATGGAGTGGGTCTCGCGCCGGATTCGGTTGGAAATGCAGTTTCAAAAGCAAGAACCTCGTTCCTTGGCAGGGCTGCACGTGAATATTTACATATTGCACTGGATGCTTCCGGTGAAGCGGTGGGGTTGATTCCTGGGCAAATGGGGAATTCTGAAGTTGGCCATAATACAATGGGCTCGGGACGAGCAATCAAGCAAGGAATTGCGCATATTGAGGAAGCATTTTTGACCGGTGAGATATTTGAATCTGCAGCTTGGAAAGGTGCAATTATAAGGATTTTAAGCGAAAATCGACACGAGGAAGCCACAAATCAACTTGACAAAACTAATAATCCGTGGTATAATGTAGAAATGGATACCGCGACACTTCATTTCGCGGGTATTTTCTCAGATGGAGGGGTGCATAGCCATATTTCACATCTTGAGCAGATGGTTGAGCAGGCATATAGAGAGGGGGTGCGAAAAATAAGGGTTCATGCGATTTTTGATGGTCGTGATGTCGAGCCAACAGCGGAGCCAAAATATATTCGCAGGTTCGAAGAGTTTGTTAAAAGATTTCCTAGCTTAGATATTAAAATTGCTTCTGGTGGTGGGAGAATGGTTTGTGTGGCGGATAGATATGAAAATGATTGGTCGGTAGTTAAACGTGGATGGGATATGATGGTTCGTGGTGAAGCTGAATACTATTTCAAAAATGCCACTGAAGCTATCCAGATTTTGAGGCGAATTGATCCAAATGTAAAAGATCAATATTTGCCGGCATTTGTGATTGTAGATGAAAATGATAAACCGGTTGGGAAGATCAAAAAAGGTGATGCTTTGATTTATTTTGATTTTAGAGCAGATCGGGCGATAGAAATTGCGCAGGCGTTTACCTATTGGGATTTCCCGTATTTTGATAGGAGCGGATATACTCCGGATGATGTGTATTTTGTGGGGATGACGGAATATAATTCTGATACGCATGTACCGGAGCATCGGTTGGTGGAGCCGGTTGCTATTTCCGAAACTTTGAATCAATTTCTTGGTTCGCGTGGAATTTCGGAACTAGCGGTTTCGGAGACAGTGAAGTTTGGGCACATCACCTATTATTTTAACGGGAATAGCTATGAGAAAGCGCCTTATGAGGATTTTTGTCAGATAGATTCTTATGTTGAACCGTTTGAGACGAGGCCATGGATGCGGGCGGCGGAAATAACGGATGAGATTATTTCTAAGTTACCTGATTATCGGTTTATACGAGTGAATTTTCCTGGCGGTGATATGGTGGGACATACTGCTGATATGGAGGCGACAATTGTGGCAATGGAGGCAATTGATTTGAGTTTGGCGCGGATCTATAAAAAAGTCAAGGAGCTTGGCGGGGTTTTGGTGATTGTGGCGGATCATGGAAATGCGGAAGAGCTCATTGACGAATTTGGCCAGCCAAGAACTTCACATACGACTAACCGAGTACCATTTATCATTTGTGACGACACAATTAATCGTGAGCATTATCAACTGTCTGGGATAGCTGGGCCTGGGCTTAAAAATGTAGCGGCTACTATTGCGATGCTTCTAGGGCAAAATGATTATCCTGAGGAGTGGGGTGGGTCGTTGATTAAAATTAAGTCTTAATTAAGGTCTTAAATTTAGAACAAGACCTTAATTTGCGTCTAATTTTGTGAGGAGCTCATTAAACCACTCTGGGGCTTCGTTGTCCCCATAAGCCATGCAAGAAGCGCCGCGTGTATTTACGGCAATTTTCCACTGTATGTTTTCCTCGCTGATTATATGTCCGTCATCAGTTGTGCCATAATCATTTAGATACTTTAAATCGTTATCAAAGATGTATTTTAGTATATTTAAAACTTCATCATCGGACAATGTTTTTGATACTCTATTCTGGAAATTTCCTTCATTGTCTATCTCATACCTGGTGATACTGTTCTCTTCGTCGTGATATTTTGAATGATTAAAAATATTGATTCTATTTTTACCATTTTCGCCGTAACTGATATAAACAGATTCTATATCGTCTGCTTTTTGTGGTTTACCATACCCATGACCTGTAGTAGTAAAATCGTCCTGGTTGTTAGTGTGGTTTTCATCAACTTTGCTATAACCTTGACCGGCTTCTTTATTCGACGTTTTTGTTTGCTCAGTAACGACCATGATGTTTAGAATAATATTTACTATTGCCAAAATTGCATTAAAAATTAATAAGACGATTAGGCAAGTAATTATTTTTTTGTGATTTTGTTTTGGTTTTTGTGTTTCTTCGTTATTTATATTTTTTAAATTATTATCATTCATGATAATACCTCCATTTTTGTTGTTTTTATTGATTGCCGCAAACTACGTTGTTGGCATGGAGCCAACCCTCTACGGAGCCACCATCCAAGTATTCGCCACCCGTAGGAGCGACCTTGATGATGCCGCCTTCTTTAATGTATTCGTCGATCGGATCGGTAACTAGATACTCCTGGTCGGTAGGACCAAAATTGTGTTCTTCAACATATTTGACAATCTTTTTAAGTAAGTCAGGAGTCATAATGTATTTGGAGACATTGATCAGGTTTGATGGAGCTTCCTCTGGGGTAGGTTTTTCGACCACACCGACCAGATTTCCATCTTTAGCAGAGAGTACGCCGTACTTTTCGACGTTTTCTTTTGGAATTTCTACACCAAGAATTGCTGAAGTATTGCCGCCTGACGCTTTGATTAGGGCGGCTGCAGCTGATTCTCCATCTGGATTCCAAATAAAATCATCACCCATAAAAACTAAAACTGGTTCGTCAATTTTGAACTCTTCTACTGCAAGAGCAATTGGTACGGCGGTACCATATTTGGCAGAAGGATCCTGAGAAACATAGTGAACTTTAACATCGTCAGGTAGAGTTTTGGCTTTTTCTAGTTTGTCTTCTTTGCCGCGCTCGATAAGATATTGATTTAGGGCTAAATTATCTTTGTAAAATTCTCTAACTTGGCAAGGCTCAACATTACTAATTACGAAATAGATATCCTTAACACCGACTTTAACTAATTCTTGCACGGAATAATCCACGAGTGGACGATTACCTACAGGTAACATTGATTTTTCGATGATTTTGGTAATTGGTAATCGGCGGGTACCCCAGCCAGCTACAGGTATGATAGCTTTTGTAATCATAATAATTCCTCTAATAAATTATAATAAAAGTGAATTTTTTGCGAGCGTGCACTAAAATACAAACCCACTATTTATCATTTTACCATAAATATGGTATAATAGTAAGCATAAGCAGGAAAGATTTTATGCAATCAAATAATACTTTAGGTGAAAACATTCAAACAAATACATCAACTGGACCTGGTTTTGTTGATTTAAATGCTGCTGCGGGCACTTCGCAGGCTTCACAAGCTCCGCGTACTACACCTATGAACCCTGGCAAAGATATAGTTTTTAGAGACAAACCCAAAAAGAATGTTGGAACTATGATTGGTATAATAATCTTAATATTCTTGGCTGGCGGCGGCGCTGGTTTTGGTACTTGGGCATATTTATCTGGGAATGAAAAAGAGGCAAATATGAATGCGAAGATTGAAGATCTCAATGCTCAGCTTGCCGCTAAACCTGAGGTTGATGAGACGGTTGTGAATGTAAATACTGATTCGGATGTAGATACGACAAATTATATTTATATAGGAGAATGGGGAATAAAGATTAAAAAGCCTAGTGAATTAAATATGTTAAGCTATTTGGTGGATTATAGGGCAAGTGAGGATGGTCTTGCTTATTTATATGTGAATGGTGTATATGGCAACCCTAGTAGTGTACCTAGCTTTATAAATACCTCTGTTAATGAATATTGGCTCGGTTGTTTAACAAGATTAGCGGATGGCGCAGAGCTTGCCCCATTCGATGCGGTGGGGGATCCTATTGTTACTATTGATGGATTTGAATATTATTATGGAAGTCCAAATGGTCCTAGCTCATCAAATGAACAAGATTATGATTTAGAAGAACAAAGCACAAAATTAATTAATCAAATGCTTACAAACCCAGAAAATTACTCAAAAATTTAAAGTAAAAAAAATTATAATTAGGAATTAGCACTCTTGACTGAAGAGTGCTAATTTGCTACAATAGAGGTATTATGCAATCAGAATTTAGTGAAATAATGAGCCATTTATCAGAAAACGCGAAGTTTGCTTTGCAAAAATCTGATTTTTATAGTAAGCGTTACAACAACGGGTATATGGGGACGGAACATCTACTACTTGGTATTGTTGCGATGGATAATTCAACTGGCGCAAAAATAATCCGTGAGGGAGGAGCTACTTTGGAGGAAATCGAAAAATCCTTGAATAAAGCGGCGGTAGAAGTACCAGGTAGTGATATGGCAATGATGTCGCTTTCGGAAGCCGTGATATTAACACTTAGAATGGCTCAAAATTTTACTAGAGAACAGGGACTAACCGTGATTGGCACGGAGCATATATTATATGCTCTCCTTTCTCAACCAAATTCTAGAGCATCTTTAATTTTGCAGGGATTAAAGGTTGATACTGAAAAAATACTAGATGAAATAGAAAAATTAGTCGAAGAGCAAACTAAAGACGAAAAATCAAAGGCCGAAAAAGCCAAATACACCAACAAAAAGCAGCTTAGTTTTTTGACGAAATATGGTAAGGATTTGACGGAAGAGGCTAAGCAGGGACATCTTGATACCGTGATTGGTAGAGAAAGCGAAATTGAACGAGTGGTAACGGTTTTATCAAGACGGACAAAATCAAATCCGGTTTTAATTGGTGAGGCTGGTGTTGGTAAAACGGCGATTGTGGAGGGATTAGCTACTAGGATTGTAAAAAATGAAGTGCCAGGTAATTTAATAGGCAAACACATTTATCAGGTGGATTTGTCGTCACTGGTCGCAGGCACTAAATTTAGAGGGGAATTTGAGGAGAGAATTAAAGGTGTGATCGATGAAGCAACGGGTGATGATTCTGTGCTATTATTTATTGACGAAATCCACCTACTATCTGGGGCTGGGTCGAGCGAGGGTTCGATGGATGCGGCAAATATCTTAAAACCGGTTCTAGCGCGCAATTCCATTAATTTGATTGGTGCAACGACTTTAGATGAATATCGTAAATCTATTGAAAAAGATAAGGCGCTTTCACGTAGGTTTCAAACGGTAATGGTGGAAGAACCAAGTCCGGCAGTGACTTTAAGAATTCTAAAGGGAATTAAAAAACATTATGAAAAACATCACGGTGTGGTTATCCCGGATGAATTACTTGAAACCGCCATTACGATGGGGCAAAGATATATTAACGATCGTTTTATGCCAGATAAAGTAATTGATATTATTGATGAAGCTTCGGCGATCGCAAAGGTAACGGCAGATAAAAAAGGTGGTGGCAAATATAAAAAACTAAAGATCGAAAAATCTACTCTAGAAAATAAAATTAATGAAGCGGCAGAGAAAGAGGACTATGAAAAGGCGGCTGGGTACAAGACAGAGCTAGCAAAAGTTGAGCAGGAGATTAAAAAATTAGAAAAGGCCGGCATTAAAAAGACTGTACATCCGACATTAACCGAAGAAAACTTAGCGACCGCGGTTTCGTTAAAAACCGGTATTCCGGTATCAAAAGTTCACGGTAGCGAGATGAAACTTTTGATGAATTTAGAAGATGGCCTGAAGGAATCTATCATTGGCCAGGATGAGGCAATTTCGGCGGTAGCAAAAGCAATTAGGAGAGGACGTTCTGGGATTGCAGATTCAAAAAGACCAATTGGTTCGTTCTTATTTATGGGGCCAACTGGAGTCGGTAAGACGGAGTTAGCGCGGGTAATTGCAAGAGAAGTGTTTGGTGGAGAAAATGCGTTGGTAAAGATCGATATGAGCGAATTTGGCGAAAAGCATAACGTTTCGAGGCTGGTGGGAGCGCCGGCTGGTTATATCGGTTATGATGATGGCGGAAAATTAACCGAAGCAGTACGTCGTAAACCTTACTCGGTAGTTTTGTTTGACGAAATCGAAAAAGCACATCCGGATGTTTTTAATTTGCTTTTACAAATTTTAGAAGATGGCGTTTTGACTGATGGACAAGGCAATAAAATTAAGTTTAATAACACAATTGTAATTCTGACATCAAACCTCGGATCGGCGGATATGTTTAGAGAATCGGAGCTTGGATTTGCCGCTAAAACCAAAAAGGATAAAAAGGCTTTAGAGCAAGAGTATGAAGAGAATAAGTCGTATGCGATGAAGGCACTAAAGAAGGTGATGCGACCGGAATTAATTAATCGGCTTGATTCGATCTTAGTCTTCCATGCTTTGACTAGAAAAGATGTTGAAAAAATCTTCGATAATCTCATCAATGATTTAAAGAAACGATTAGCGACTAAGGGAATTGGTTTAAAAATTGATGATAAGGCGAAAGATTTATTGATTGAGACGGGTTATGACCCAAAGAATGGGGCAAGACCTTTGAGGAGAAAAATTGAAGACGAGGTAGAATCTTTGCTTAGCGAAAAAATTATTGCGGGAGAGTTGAAGAAAGGAGATATCCCGACATTAAAAGTTGTTAATAAGAAATTTAAATTAGTAAAGGAGTAAAATGAAAGATTATTTAGTGCCAACTGTAGTAGAAGAAACTAATAAAGGCGAGAGAGCATATGATATTTATTCAAGACTTTTAAACGATAGAATCGTGTTTCTTGGAGAAGACGTAAATTCGCACACAGCAAATTTGGTGATTGCACAGCTTTTATATTTGGCACATGAAGATCCCAAAAAACCAATTAAATTATATATCAATTCGCCTGGCGGCTCGGTTTATGATGGGCTTGCAATTATTGACACAATGAATTATATTGAGCCAGATGTTGAGACGATTGGTATTGGGCTTCAGGCTTCGATGGGTGCAATGCTATTGTCTTCCGGCGCAAAAGGTAAGAGATATTGTCTTCCTAATGCAAGAATTATGATTCATCAGCCATCTTCTGGTACAGAAGGTAAAATTACCGACCAGGAAATCATGCTGCGTGAAGGTGTGTTTTTAAAGAAGCGCCTAGCAGAGATTTTTGCAAATAATACTGGTAAAGATTTGAAGCAGGTGGAAAAGGATATGGACCGAGATAATTGGATGAGTGCAGAAGAAGCATTAAAATATGGTATTATCGACGAAATTATAAAATAGTATATAATATATAGTATGAAGATACTATGGACTGATGGAAGTGCGGTGCCGAATCCTGGTAAGGGCGGTTTTGCGGTGATTCTAGAAGAAAACGGAGTTGGTGCTCCTGTTGTCCTGGGGCGCGAGGAGAGTTCTACTAATATTCGGATGGAGGGGCTCGCGATGATTGCGGCGATTAAATATGCCGGGGAAGAGGGTTGTGAAATACATTCAGACTCAGAATTTTGGATTAATGTTTTGACTAAGTGGGCTCCTGGCTGGGAGGCCAAGGGTTGGCGAAAGTCTTCCGGAGAAATTGCAAATTTAGATATAGTAAAGGAATTATACAGTTTATATTGCCAGTATCCGGTGGAATTAGTGTGGGAAAAAGGCCATGCTGGCACAAAATACAATGAAATGGCTGACGAGTGGGCAAACAAAGCAAGAGCTGGGGAGGAAATTTGTAGTAGGTAATTATAATTTTATTAAATATACAGGAGGAAAGAAATAATGCAAATCGAATCACTACCATCTAATGGGGAGGCAGAAATTACAAGAGTAAAGGAGCAAAAAGATCGGGTTGTTCGGGAGTTTTTATATGGTGATGAGCTAAGTTACGATCACGAAATAAGCGATGATGACGTTAATAAAGTAAAGCAGATGTATATTGATATGGGTGAGAATGATTCAAAGAAGGAAGAATTGCGAAATAAAGAAATAGAATTTTTAAAAAAGGTTCCTGGCCCGATGGAAACATCTTCTCCGGAAATGGTGCGTGAAAGATTAACGTCCGATGCACATGTGCGAAAAATAATCGGTTATGATTTATATGATGTGGAAGGATTCAAAGATGCTAGTGAACAGGAACTGTCTATAGATGATTTGAATACTTTTTACAATAAATACCAAACACCGGCGGATTATCAGGAAACTAGTGATAGATTTCTTAATAATATTAAGGAAAACAATTCACAGGAAAAGTATGATGAGTATAAGAGTGCCATGGAAGACTTGAAGAATGGTCTCTATGGGGAGCGTGAGGAGTACTGGACGATTATGCAGGATTTTGCGCGTTCTGCCCAACAGATTAAAGGGATGATAAGCGGTGCTGATGATATTTGGGCTATGGAGAAGAAAGAAGTCTAATTTTGGGTTTTTCTTGGAATATGATAAGATAAAGATATGAAGTTATCTGAAGAATTGATTTATCGGGGGTTTAAGGCTGAAACGACCATTGAAAATCCAGAGGATCTAGATGATCGCAAGGTAAAAAAGTTTTACTTTGGGGCGGATCCGTCAGCAGATTCTCTTACGATTGGCAACTTGGCGGCATTGATGATGTGCGCCTGTTTTGCACGACATGGCTATCAGCCGTACCTTCTTGTCGGTGGGGCAACTGGACAAATTGGTGACCCGAAGGAAAATAGTGAACGTGAACTAAAATCTTTGGACGAAATTGATCACAATAAAAAATGTATTAAGGCTCAAATTGAGAGGGTAGTAAAATCTGGTAATGTAGAGATGGTAGATAATTACGATTGGTTTCGCGATATGAAATACCTTGATTTTTTGCGAGAAGTAGGAAAAGCATTCTCGATGACGCAACTGCTTGATCGGCAATTTGTACAAAACCGGATTGGTGAAGGCGGAGCAGGCATATCGTATGCGGAGTTTTCGTATACTTTGATTCAGGGATATGATTTTCTCCATCTTTATCGTGCGCACGGGGTGGATTTACAGCTTTGTGGAGCTGACCAATACGGCAACTGCACCTCGGGGATTCATCTAATTAAGAGGCTAGAGGATGGGCGAGCTGATGTATGGTCTACACCACTTATAATTGATCCGGTAACAGGGCGAAAATTTGGCAAGTCGGAGGGGAACGCAATTTGGTTGGCAGCTTCGGATAACGGTAGCGGAAACTATACTTCCGTGTTTGATTTTTACCAATTTTGGCTTAATCAGCCGGACGAGGCAGTAGAATCATTGCTCAAAATTTACACATTACTTGAAAAAGAAGAAATTGAAAGAATTTTAGTTAAACATCGTGAAGCGCCAGAGAAGCGAATCGCGCAAAAAACATTAGCGCGTGGTGCAACTGAGGTGGTACATGGACGTGAGAGTGCTGAAACTGTAGAAAATTTGACCGCAGTACTTTTTAATAAAGAGACTAACTTTGCGGAATTTAGCGAGGATGAAATTTTGGAATTTGGTGAGTACTTGCCAGTAGAAAAAAAGGGAGTGTTACTTGTCGATGCTTTGACTAAGAATGGGCTCGCTGAGTCAAAGAAAAAAGCGCGTGAATTTATTTCGCAGGGTGCGATTACAATAAATGGTGAAAAAATCAAGGAAGATATTGTTTTAGAACAAACTGCGATCGTAAAAAAAGGTAAAAATAAATTCTTGGTAATAAAATGAAATACTTAGCGGTTTTGGGCAGGCAACCGGAGATATCTATCGCGGAACTTGAGGCACTTTTTTCTGATGTTTCTCAAATTTCACCTGAACTAGCTACGTTTTCAGTTGAAAAACTAGATTGGAATATTGATAAACTAGGCGGGTCACTAAAGCTAGCAGTGGAGCTTAAGGAGAAGCCGCTAAATTATTTGCAGAATTTGCCGGAAGGCAAACTGACCATTGGGGTTTCGGTTTATTTAAAAAATGCCTCAAAAAAGTTGGCGAGTATTGAAGCATTAAAATTAAAAAAGATTTTAGTAAGGCATGGACGTTCGGTGCGAGTGGTAGAAAACAAGGAAGCGGCGCTTTCTACAGCGACCTCTCTTCATAATGGTCTTGGCGGTAAGAACGAACGCAAGGTGGAATTAATTCGGACGGATGAGGGATGGTACAGAGTAATTGGTGTGCAAGATATTGATGCTTATTCTCGGCGTGATCAAGCGCGGCCGGCGCGTGATGCTAAAGTAGGGATGTTGCCACCGAAATTAGCGCAAATTTTGATTAATCTATGTGGGCCGTTAAAACCTGACTCACTTATTCTTGATCCATTTTGTGGAACTGGGGTGGTTCTGCAAGAATCACTTTTGATGGGCTACCGGGCATACGGAACAGATATAGAAGAAAGAATGGTGGAATATAGTAAGAAAAATATGAAATGGTTTACAAAGTCTAATGATGGATCTTTTCAGATTGCGCAGGGCGATGCAACTTCTTATAAATGGGAACAACCGATTGATGCGGTAGCATGTGAAGGGTATTTAGGTAAACCGATGTCCCAGATTCCTCCTGATATCAAGATGAAGGAACAAAAACAGGAGTGTAGGGCGATAATATTAGGTTTTTTGAAGAATTTGGCGGGTCAGATTAAGACTGATATACCGGTGACGATAGCGGTACCGGCATGGCTTAGGAGTAATGGGACCTATGAAAGGTTAGAAATTATTGACGAAATCGAGAATATGGGGTATAATGTTAATAATAAAACGCGCGAGGGGCTTCTTTATTCACGAGAAGGACAAATCGTTGCGAGAGATATATTAATTTTAAGGAAGAAATAAAATGTCACATGTTAAAGCTGGCGGTACCGCCAAAAATGTCCATAATAATGCTGGCCAGCGCTTAGGCGTAAAACGTTTTGGTGGCCAGAAAGTCAAAAACGGCGAAGTTTTGGTTCGTCAGACTGGTGCTACAAAAATTGCAGGTCCTGGTACGTATATGTCGCGTAATTTTACCATCCATGCTGCAAAAGATGGTGTGGTAACTTTTGTAAAGACCAAGAAAACGCATTTTTCTGGCAAATCTTTACCTAGAGTACGTGTAGAAGTACGCTAATTTAAAAACAAGCCTGTCGGCTTGTTTTTTGTTGTTTGCGATAATGATGTAGTTATATTATAATAGATACTATGAAGCATAAGAATAAAAACGAAAATATAGATAAAAAGATTATTATTTTGGCAGCTGTTGCGGTCATAACGGTAATAATAGAAGCAATTATTGTGATCGCTATAAATATAAATAAATCAAGTGGTGTAAGTGTTCGTGTGATAGCACCTTCAAAAGAAATATTCGGCGGAGCGACAAAATATGAGGTTACTGGTGTTAGTTCTGTGGTTGAAGCAAATAAAGCTATTATTTTAGAAGAATATAATAATAGTGGAAGTGGGTCTTTTAGAAAGATTTCAGAAAAGGAAGCGCAAGATATAGCAGAGCAAATAGAAGAGGCGGGGTGTGGGCAGATAACCGAAGAACACGTTCTTGCTCCACCGGTTAGTGGTGCAATTAATTGGCGTAACTTTAGTAATGATAATCATGATACGATTGAAACTTATATGTTAGATGATGAATTTTTAGTATATGTCGATTGTGTCAAAAAGCTAGATAACTAGAGAATGCTCTGATTAAAATATGGTATACTGTATAATATGACAAAGAAGCTAAAGTTAAAGTTTTCTTTTAAGACGCTTTTAATTATTTTGACAGCGATTTTGGTTGGTTATGTGGTCTATCAAAACTGGCCGGATATTCTAGAAACCATGTATCATCTTAAGGATACAAATGGGTTTATTTTACTTCTTTTGATCCCAGAGCAACTATTTATGTATTATGCCTGTGGGCAGATTTTCTTCTCATACCTAAGACACAAAAGAGACATTAAGAAGTTTTCTAAGAAGGAGATGTTGTCGATTTCGACGGAACTTAATTTTGTAAATCATGCTGTGCCGGCTGGAGGGGTAGGTGGGCTAGCTTTTTTGACTTACAGATTACATCCGTTTGGAGTTTCGGCGGGGCAGGCGAGTTTTTTGTATTTATTTAGATATGCAGTAACTACAGTGATAAATTATTTGCAGGCGTTAATTGCGATCATAGTGTTGCTTATTTTTGGAATGATCCCAAAAGACGCGATGTGGGTGATACCGGTGGCTTTGCTTATGAATATGGGTGTGTTCTTTTTCTTGTGGTTTGTGATTTTTGTAGCAATAAGTCATAAAAGAATTGAATTTTTCTCAAGGATAGTTTCTAGGATTTTGAATGGAGTCATTCGTGTGGTGACTTTTGGACGAAAAAAGAGTTTGATGGAATACCAGAAGATAAGTGATTATTTTAATGATATTCATCAGAGTGTAAAAATTGCCAGAGAGAACAAAAATTACCTAAAAGGGCCGGCGGTTTGGGGGTTGATTTATAGTTTTTGTGAGATAGGGACGTATTGGATCGTGGCTATTTCTTTAGGGCGACTAGAGCTATTGCCATATATTATGGTGGGAGAGGCAATTGGATCGGTGTTTGACGGAATTGTGCCATATGGACTTTATGAACTCGGGATGGCTGGGGTAATGATTGCTCTTGGTGTAGATTTTCCTACTGCGACTATTATTACGGTGATGACGAGAGTGATTACGTTGGTATTTACGATAGCCTCTGGATCGGTACCATATTATAAAGCTATTAAGGGCAAAAATGAAAAACAATCAGGAAATTGAAGCTAATAGTGGATTTACTCCTACTGAATTTATCAGTGTCCTCAACCAGACATTAGAATATGCATATTCATCGGTCGTTGTAGTGGGAGAAGTAGCAAGCTTTAAAGTAAATCAGGGAAAATGGGTCTTTTTTGACCTCAAGGATGAAGAATCGTCGGTAAGTTGCTTTATGACTTTGTGGTCTCTTAGGCAACCGCTTGAGGATGGTATGAAGGTGATGGTGAGAGGGGTGCCAAAACTGACAAAATGGGGAAAGTTTTCTTTGACGGTATCGCAAGTAGCACCGGTAGGTGAGGGAAGTTTAAAAAAAGCATACGAGATGCTAAAGAAGAAATTAGCGGCAGAGGGACTGTTTGACGTAGCAAAAAAACGTCCGATCCCGGATGATTTGACTAAAATTGGAGTGATTTCGTCTACACAAGCGGCAGGTTATGCCGATTTTATTAAAATCATCAATGCGAGATGGGGCGGAATGAGGGTAACTGTGGCGCATACTCAAGTACAGGGGTTCGATGCACCGGATCAAATTATTAGAGCATTAAAATATTTTAACGAGAAGAGCGAAGTGCAGATGATTGCGATTATTCGCGGTGGCGGGAGCATGGATGATCTCTCGTGCTTTAATGACGAGGAGCTGGTGCGAACGATTGCGGCTTCAAGAATTCCGATAATTACAGGTATTGGTCATGAGGTGGACGAATCCTTGGCGGATCTTGCGGCGGATGTGAGAGCATCGACACCTTCGAATGTCGCGGAAATGTTGACGCGTGATCGGTTGGAAGAAAAAGAAAAACTTAAGCGATTGATAGATGTGGCAAGAAAAGCGATTCTGACGGAAATTGAGAATGCTAGGCGAAATAATTTTAATAAGTGTGAAAAAATTAATCATGGTCTATTAACAAAATATATAGAGCCAGGACTAGAGTCAAATAATCACAAAATACAACTGATTACAAGAAAGATTCAAGAAGAGATGGTTAAGGCAAATGACATGATAGTGTCAAAAATCAAAATTTTGGAAGCTTTGAACCCAGAAAAAATCTTAAATCAAGGTTATGCGATTTTGACAGGAAAAATTTCGCCAGGGAATGTTGTAAAAATCACAACATATAAACAGGATATTGAGGCAGAAGTAAAAAGTATAAAAGAAAGGAAAAAAGATGACTGAAAAGAAAAGTTTAAACCAAAAAATCGAGGAATTAGATAATCAGGTTGAATGGTTTTATTCAGATGATTTTAAATTAGAAGAAGCAACTTCTAAATATAAAGAGGCAGTAAAGCTGGCAAAAGAGATAGAAAAAGATCTGAATGATTTAAAAAATGAAATCGAAATTTTGACGGAAGATTTTAGTAAATAATTTTATAAAGGTTGTGTTATAATAGTATTGATATGGGTAACGATGGACAAATGCCACCACTCCAACCAATGCAAGGAATCCCGACAGTCGGCGGGGGTGGAGCTAATGGCAATATGATGAATGCTGGTGGTATGAATGCTGGCTCTATGGGTATGGGCGGAGCTGGAAGGTTATATACTGCTGAGCAGGTAGAAAAAATGATGGAGCCCAAAAAAGACATTGCTGGCTTAATTAAAACAATAGTTATTATTGTAGTGTCTTTAATTGCTGCAACGTTTATTGGATTATTTATTTGGATGTCTGTGCAATATAATACCGTTCAAGATGAAATCAATAAACAAATTGATACTGCGGTAGCAAGTGCAAAAGATTTACAGGCGGATCAAGATACAATAAAGTGTCAAAAAGAAAAAGAAAACCCATATTCTGACTTTGCTGGACCAGTTGATTACGGTGAACTCAATTTTAAGTATCCGAAAACTTGGAGTGTATATATCGCGGGTGATGCTTCTTCTGGAGGAGATTTTGATGCATATCTAAATCCTGAACAGGTAGATAATATTTCTGACAAAAGTTCGCTGTATGCATTAAGAGTTACTATAAAAAATAAGGCATTCGATGATGTGGTGGCAGGATATCAAAGATATATAGATAAAAGCAACTCTAATTTCAATATGGAAGCTATTACAGTTAATAATGGTGCGGCTAATCGTTACACTGGCACGATTCCTGGTACAGATTTTAATGGCATTATTGTGGTATTTAAGATTAGGGACAAAACTGCAATCTTGCAGACCGACTCAGTTCTCTTTGAGCAGTATTTTAACGATATAATCAGTTCAGTTACTTTTAACGTCTAGGTATGCTATAATGGGGGTAGTATGGAGAAGGAGGTTGATGGAATTTTAGTGGCGGCGCATGAGTTGAAGGCTCCGCTGGCGGTGCTTAGACAACTAGCTTTGTCGTTTGACGAAATGAACGCAAGAGATGAACATATTCGTGCGGAGATGGTAAGTGTTTCGGAACGCGCAATAAAACAGGTGAATGACCTTTCTAAGATTCGTAGGTTAGAGGATGGTTTGTTTGCAATGGAACCAGTAGCTATACGGGAGGTTTGTGATGCAGTTTCGCATGAGTTGGAATATTTGTTTAGGTTTAACCAAAGAAATTTGTTTATCAAATATTCAAACAGATTTAGATTAGTGACTGCAAATAGGGATTTGCTTTATAGTGTGATTTATAATTTCCTTCTAAATGCGATGCATTATTCTGGCGATGAGACGAGGGCGGAATTAACGGTGCATGATGTAAAAGATGCGGTAAAAGTGGTGGTACGAGATTTTGGGCCTACACTACCGATTGATGTGTGGCGAGAGATGAAAAATGGCTGGATTAATAAGCCGGTATCAATCGCTATGCGCCCAGGTTCTAGTGGGCTTGGACTTTTTATTGCTTCGAGGTTTTCTAGATATATGAATGCAAAAGTCGGGGCAGTAAGGCATCGTGATGGAACGAGTTTTTACGTGGAACTACCAATTTCTAAGCAAGCGAGTTTGTTCTAGATGATTTTTGTGATTGATGATGACATAATAATGGCGGAATGTATAAAAAGGGCTACTAGGTGTGGCGAAGTGAAGATTTTTGCAAACGCGATTGAAGCAATGGGTAAAATAGCAGATGGTGAATTACCAGATTTAATCTTTTTAGATATTTTACTTGATGGGCCGGATGGTTTTACGTTTTTAAATGAGCTGATTTCATATACCGATACAGCTAAGATTCCAGTTGTAGTTGTATCGTCTTTAGATCTAGACAAGGTAGATTTAAACGAATATGGGGTAGTAGGTATTTTGGACAAAGATAAGATGGTCCCAGAGGAAATAAAGAGTTATGCAGAAAAATACCAACAGAAAAGATATTAGAATTAATGGCTACGTGCTAAGGCGCACAAATTATGGTGAAGCCGATAGAATTTTGAATATTATTACACCTGAAGGTAAAATGGCAGTGATTGCGAGAGGAGTAAGAAAAGAGAAGTCCAAGCTAGCTGGTGGAATCGAGATTTTTTCATTGGCGGATTATAACATACATTTTGGAAGAGGTGAATTTGGTGTGGTGACTGGGGTTAGGATGATAAACTATTATAGTGAAATTATTAAGGATTTAAGAAAGATGGAGCTGGCTGGTACGATTTTAAAAATGATTGATCGGGCAGCAGAGTATTCGGATAGTGCGGATTTTTTTACTATTGTGGATCAATGTTTGAAAGCGCTAAATAAAAAAGTTGAACTTAGTTTAGTAGAAACATGGTTTTTGCTTAATCTTAAGAGAGCAAAAGGTGAGGAAATAAATTTATACCGCGATAGGGCTGGCGAAAAATTATCAGAAAAGTTAAGATACGATTGGGATGCGAGAGAAGAAGCTTTTTTTGCTAATCAAAAAGGTGAATTTGGGGCAAATGAAATAAAAATGCTACGTTTAATGGCGACTAATAATTTGGAAGTTGTTTCTAGAGTAAAAGCGGACAACGTAATTCTTGGTAAAACTTGGCGACTGATTAAAGCCATAGATAGTTAAAGATTCAAGGTTACGATAGCTCAGGGACGTGGTATAATATATAGAGTAATATAAGGAGATTATATGGCAGATTTTAATAAAGTTTTAACACCTGGAGATTACAAAAACGGTGAGCTTAATGTAGTGATTGAAATACCTACTGGTTCTAATCATAAAATTGAGTGGGATAGAGAGCATGCTTGTTTTATGCTTGATCGTGTGGAGCCAATGGCTTTTGCAAAACCTTGTAACTATGGTTTTATTCCGCAGACGCTTGATGAAGATGGAGATGAACTAGATGTTTTGATGATTACGGAGCAACCTTTGACGACTGGTATTTGGATGAAGGCGAAGATACTTGGTGTTATGAAGTTTGTGGATGGAGGAGAAGTAGATGACAAAGTAATTTGTGTGCCAGCTGATGATAGAAACAACGGCGATGCATACAGTAAATTGGAAGATTTGCCGGCGCAAACTTTGAAGCAAATTGAATATCACTTCAATCACTATAAGGATCTAAAGAAACCTGGTACTACTGAAGTTAAAGCCTTTGAGGGTGTTGATTCAGCGAAAGACGTAATAGAAAAATCTATTGAACGCTTCAAAGAAAAATATTCAGCATAAATTAAAGTATCAAAAAATCCCTTTTAGATATCTAAAAGGGATTTTTTATGTATTATTGTTTTGCTTCGTTTGTTGATTCTTCGACTGGTTCTTCTTCGATCGGATCTTCATCCTCTTCAACTTCGACATCTTCAACTTCTGGTCCACCCTTAGAGTTTTTGATTGTCTCGTTGAATTCAATTTGGCTTTTGATGTCTGATGCGGTGTAATCAGCATATTCAGAATCATTTGCAGTTATAATGACATATTTACCACTGAGGGAGATTTCTTTGAAATTACCATCTCCAGCTTCTTTGTATAGTTCGTAGGCGGATTTTGCGGTGTTTTCGTCGGCAAATTCATAGAAAGCTTTCATGTCGGTGATTTTGTCGCCACTATAATAGTAGACCAAATGAGATTTTAGAGGAACGTATTCGCTAGATTCGTCTAGGTCTAATTCGTCTTGATCGTAGGTGATGACATATTTGCTACCATCGGAGACGAAATATGCATCGTTGTAGCTATTTTTGTTTAACATTACGACGCAGACAATAACAATTGCTATTATAATAATTGCTGCTGCAATGCAACCCCCAATAATTGCCCCTTTATTATTTTTTTTACTTTGCTTTTCTTCAGCCATAATTTCTCCTTTTGGGTAATTTTAGCATAAAAATTATAAGTCAGCAATACCTAAACGAATTTATTTAACAGATAAAACTATAAATCTGCTATTTTTTTGCGGATTTGTTTGGTAGTGTCGCGGTCGCGGATGGTAACGGTATCGTCTTCTAATGTGTTAAAATCAATTACGACGCATTTTGGAGTACCAATTTCGTCTTGTTTGCGATAGCGTTTGCCAATATTGCCGGAATCATCCCAAGTAATGTTGCCGTATTTTTTGCGAAGTAGTTTAAAGACATCTCTAGCTTTTTTGACAAGTTCTGGTTTGTTTTTGAGAAGTGGGGAAACGCAGAATTTGTAAGGGGCTAGATTTTCTGGAAGTTTTAGGACGATGCGTTTGCTGCCATCGATTTCGTCTTCGGTGTATGCGGTAGACAAAACCGCCAGGAAAAGACGTTCTACACCAATGGATGGCTCAATGACATGGGGGACGAAAGATTCATTGGTAATTTTATCGCGATATTCCATGGATTTGCCAGACTCTTTGGCGATGTTTTGGAGGTCAAAATCAGTGCGATAAGCAAGACCCATAAGCTCTTCTTCGCCATTTGGGTAATCAAACATAAAATCTATGGTGCGTTTAGAATAGTGCGCGCGGTCTTCTTTTGGAACCTCTAAATCGTGGATTTTGTCGGCTGGTAATTTCATTTCATTTTCTAGGAAGTCATGGTTTAGTTTTTGAAACTTTTCAAAATTTTCTTTCCATGTGTCTGGGTGGATGAAATATTCGATTTCCATTTGGTTACATTCGCGATCGCGCAAAATAAAATCACGAGGACTAATTTCATTACGAAAAGCCTTGCCTTGCTGGGCTAGACCAAATGGCAATGTTGGGTAAAAAGTATCTACGACGTTTTTATAATTAGTAAAAATACCTTGGGCGGTTTCTGGGCGGAGGTAAGCGATGTTTTTCTTGCTAAGTTCGTCATCGTCATCTGGTAGGACGGCGCCGACATGAGTAGAAAACATCATGTTAAATTTGCGAATTGGTCCCCAGTTTTCTCTACCGCAGTTTGGGCATTTAGTATGGGTAGCTAAGAATTCTTCGGTAGTGACGGATTCATTGATGCCGTCGGCGATTTTGTCGGCACGAAAACGGGCTTTACATTCTTTACATTCAACTAACGGATCAGCAAAGGTAGCTGTGTGTCCGCTGGCGACCCAAGTGCGTGGATTCATGATGATAGCTGCATCAATGCCATACATATCGTCACGGTCTTCGACAAAGAATTTCCACCAAGCATCCATGATGTTTTTCTTAAGAGTAACACCAAGTGGACCATAGTCCCAAGTACCGGCCATACCGCCATAAATATCACTACCTGGAAAAATAAACCCACGGCGTTTACATAAACTAACAATATCCTCTAATTTACTCATATTAATATTGTAACACAAAAACTAAAGATTGAAATCTGTGGTTTGGCCGGTTTCGAAGTTTTTGACTTTTAATTCACTGTTTTTAGTTTCTGATTCGCCGACTACAATGGCATTTTTGGCGATTTTGGAAGCATAAGTCATTTTATCGCGTAGATTTTTTTCGATTAAAATTGAAGTTGCGGTTTTTCCTTTTTCGCGTATTATTTTGGCTAGCTTAAATGAATAATTATATTCAGCTTCAGAGACTGGAATGATGGCATAGTCTAGTAGAGATGTAACTTGAGATTCTAGGAGATTTTTTTCGTTTAATATGTAGAAGAGGCGGGTTAGGCCAATGGAGCCACCAACACCAGGGAATGCTCTATCGGAGAAGAATTTAGTGAGGTTATCGTAACGACCACCGCCGCAAATTGAGCCGATTTCTTTGTATTCTGGAAGAATAAATTCAAAAACTGTGCCAGTGTAATAGTCGAGGCCACGAATAATTCGCATGTCCAGAATGATATTTTCTTTGATGTCCATGGAATCTAGCAAGCTTACGACTTGTTCAAGTTCCTTGAGGCCTTCTTCAAATAAGGCATTCTCAATACCTAGGCTACTTTTTAGCTCTTTAATGACATTGGTGTATTCGCCATGGAGTCCCATAAAAGTAAGGAGTTTTTCGACATTTGCTTCATTTAGGCCAATTTCTTCGAGGCTTGCTTTGGTTTTTTCTGGGGAAACTTTTTCAGAGTGGTCGATAATTCCGCAAATGTCATGGTATTTGTCTTGAAGATTTAAAGCTTCAAGTAGGCCGGAAAGGACTTTGCGGTTGTTAATGCGAGCCAAGAATGGGGTTTTTAGTTTGAATGATTCTAGAGTTTTATATAGGGTATAGATAATATCTGCGTCATATGAAATAGGTAAATTATTACGGCCAACGATGTCTATGTCGCATTGATAGAATTCGCGAAAACGACCTTTTTGGGCGCGTTCGCCACGATAATTCGGGCCGATCTGACTAACTTTAAATGGAAAGGGAAGATTATTTTCGTGCTCTATGATGTAGCGAGCAAGAGGAACGGTGTGGTCAAATCTGAGAGCTTGATCTGCGCTGTCGGCGCTTTCGGCGGTTTTTAACACTCTGTAAATTTGTTTTTCGGTATCGCCGCCGACTTTGGCAAGTAATATTTCCGTACGTTCAATAGCTGGAGTTTCAATTTCCACGAAGCCATGTTTTTTGTAGGTGCCTGAGATTTTGGTTTTTAAATCGTTAAAAGCAGCCTGAGCTTCTGGGAGAAGTTCTTGCATGCCAGAAATGGGTGCAGTATTAGTATTTATATTTCTCATCTTTCCATTATAACATAGATGTGATATAATGTGTAAGGTGTGGCTCTGTAGCTCAGTTGGTAGAGCAGAGGCCTGAAGAGCCTTGTGTCACTGGTTCAAGTCCAGTCGGAGCCACCAGATTATATCTGACTCGGCGTTTTGGCCGATTTTTTAGTAGTAAATGTCTGTTAAGTACCCTACGAGCTCTAGGGTGCTATTTCGCGCCGATTTTGCACGAAAAAATGCGTCCGAAAACACATTTTTACCACTATAAAATCGCCTGTTAATACCCTACACAATCTGGTCTTTGCATATGGATGATATAATATATAGTATGAAAACCGAAAAAAGCTGTGGATGTATCATCTTGAAAAATGATCAAGTACTCTTGATTGGCGCAAAAGATGATGACGGAAAACTTTTTTGGTCATTTCCAAAGGGTCACCAAGAAAACGGCGAAACTGATATAGAAACCGCAATTCGAGAAACAAAAGAAGAAACCGGATTAGACGTTGAAATTAGTGATATTTCACCAATCAAAACTGGACATTTCGTACATGGAGGCACAGTTTACAAGAATGTCCTATTGTTCATAGCGAAGCCACTAAATTATGAACTTAAACCCCAAGAAGAAGAGGTTGAACAAGTTAAATGGGTACAAATAAATGGGGCTGGAAAATATTTTACAGATTATTATAGCGATGCATGGAAAGAATTACTAAAGAGGCTCCGTATTATTTGAGTAATCATCCATTCTATGGTCTGTTAAAGCCTGAACAATTCGCCTCCACCAGAAGATATATAAATCGGCTATTAATACCCTAAACAATCAGATCGCAAAAAAACACCCGTGGTTGAACCACGAGTGCTTTTTATATATTACAAATTTACAAAATTCCCGTCAATATCTATAACGACAACTTTGTGACCGGCTTGTGTCGTAATATTCTTTACAGACACTGCTTTAGAAGAGATAACAACTTCTTCTGGAGTAGGACTTTCGGTGTCATAGGTAACATTTTTAACAACCCCAACCGAACCATCGTCTTTTACGAAGTAAAGCGAAGGTGCACCGCCATTACCTTCCCATAGGAAATCTGCGAATATAACATTTGACGCGACTGTGTATTTTTTGTCTTTCTCCAAAATCAAATCACCATTGCTATTTATATATGCATAAACTGTGCCATTTCCAGAATTTATTGACTTAAAACCATAGGTTGAATCTCCAAGATTTTTTATATTAGTTAAAATGTTGGCAGAGAAAGACTCGCCATCATTACTTTCATCAATATCTATATCTGTAATGGTTGGCCTTTCATTTTTTTCAACCGCTTCGAGTTTTTCTATTTGAGTTTTCAGATTGGAGATTTGGTTATCTTTATCAGAAACTTGCATTACACCATAAGCGCCAAACCCCATACCGCAAACAGCCACTATGCATGCAATTGCTATGGCAATTTTTAATCCATTGCCACCATTTTGCTTATTATTTTCTACTACTGGCGCTATTGGCGCGCTAGTGTCTGAGTTTTGTTCCATTATTACCCTTTCGTTTATCCTTATGTTTTATTATAGCACACTCACAATTTAATTTCATTCGTAAATCTTCTCTATAAATTGTTAATGCCTGAACAATTCGCCCCCACCAAATTCATGATGCTTCGCTTACGCTCAGCATCAAAAAAGCGGAGCTCCGGGCTATCGCCAACGGAGCCACCAACAAGGGCGGTTAGCTCAGTTGGCTAGAGCG
>JAZSCU010000030.1:0-22582 GCA_045530815.1 Candidatus Nanosyncoccus sp. | reverse complement strand
AGAGACGGCTAAAAAGACACCAAGATAGAACCAATAATCGTCCTATGAGACCATTAAATTACAAGACCCCAAAACAGACTATTGAAGAATATAAAAACACTCATTCAAAGTAAAGATTCTCATATGTTCGTTTATCCTACAGAGCTAGCTTTTTATTTCTTCAAACAACGCAGCGTATAACCAACATCCATAGAAGTGCTACCCTGACTAACCGAACGACTACCGTCATAGAAGAAAGCCGTCAAATAGTTAATCCACCCACTACTGCTATTAACATTCTTTGTCGCACTCCAATATTGTCCAATATCGTTACGCATAGCGCCAATTACAACAGGATCTCCTGTTCGGCCCCCTGGCTGGGATCTACCAGATCTAATGATATTATTAGGGTAGTTCATTAATACTAAAGTTTGGTCCTTATCATAGGCAAACATCGGATCACCACCGTTTGCAACGCTAAGTATAGAAAACTCAGAATCGTCTACGGTCATACTATTAGTATTACTCCTCCAATCGTCCTTCGGCAAACGCCAACCTGCCGGACAAATATCTCCATTAGCAGATGTCGCTGTCGCTAAACCAAACGTACCATTCCCAGCCGTAGCGGAATACCAGTTATAATACACGCCATAGCTATACCATTGATACCCACCCGAAGCACTCACGTTAGGCGTCGTAGATGTAATATTGCTCGTATCCACGGAATACTGATTATAACAACCTTCATAACCGCTAGTATCTGTCCAACAGTTTAAGAAGGTAGAGGTAGTCCTATTCTTGGCAGTATTAGCAAAGGCCGCAGTCGGGTTATTGGTATTTTCACTCGTTAATGTCTTTCCAGCCGGGTCAAAGCGTAAATTCTCGATGATCCACCATTTATTATCCGCAAGTTTAGCTACGGCATATACTTGACCATCACGCGTATCTTCAAGTGCGGTCACAGTTTGGTTTGGATGAGCTGCCTCGAATGCCGCGTTATCGAAGTTTTGAAGATTATAAGTACCATCACTCTTTACCCAAACAGCATATAGTACAATGTTTAGATTTTCGTCTAGATTACCATCGCGAATCTCCGCTGGCGTGATAGCCTGGCTTGGCCCAAAGATTTTTGCACCATTATCCGGAGTTGCATTTCTGTCGCTACTCCAACCTACAAATCCATAACCATCACGTAAATAGTTCGCCGCATAACCAAAGAATAGCTCATCCGCTCTTAAGTTTTCATGGTGCACTGATTCCATCGTACCAGCGGTAGCGCCATTACCATCATAAGTAACGCTATAACGTTTTCTTACCACAGCATAGAGAGTCTTGCTCTCGCCATTGGCACCTTTAAGGAACTTCTTGATTTCATCTTCACTAGTATAATCCGCACTCTCAGCATCAGGATCTTCCGACCAACCATAGAAATTCTCTACAGCCGGCTCCATGTATGCACCAGAAAGCAACTCGCGGTCATATTCAGGGTCGCAAATCAAGTTGCCGTCAGAATCATATCCTTCAACCACCGCATAGTACCCATAATAGGCAAGTCCACTAGAATCGGTATAAAAACCAAAAGTTACAGCGTTACCGTCTATCTCATACTCTTTGGTAGAATAATCACCAGAGCCACCACTCACTTTGCCAACAAAAGTCGAAGGAGAACGATCACTGATTGCGCCGCTATACTCGCCTTTTATAGTATAAACATAGTCATAACTAGATTCGGTACGGTATCTTAAAGTTACTTTAAGTTTAGAAGCTCCAGGCATCGTCACAATATCTGACGTTGCTAAATTATTATTATATGTACTATTCTGTTCACCCTTATCGTTGATGTTTGCAGAATGTGATACTATTTTCATTGATCTCGTATTCCCTGCATGAGTCGTATCGGAACTATTGTAACTTAAGACATAGCTATTACTTCCATCAGAATAACTCTTACCGTTTGCGTCCATCGTTACATCAAAAGCAATTCGTTCATAAACTGGCGTAATCGTCAGATCTCTAGTCACCGGATCGGCAACAATAATAGCATTCCCATTTTCTTCTTTCCAACCACTGAGTCTATGATTATCAACCGTTGGAGCCACGATTCCTTCAATGTCTTCAAATTTTGTTCCGTAATCGGCGATTATTTGGTCATTACCATTTTTGATCACGACTTTATCATAAAAACCAAGCTCAGTATCAAGAGATATCGTATTAGTGTTAAGAGAGACTGCCTTCACCGAAAAGACAAGCGAAGTCACAAAAACAACCGCGATCACAGAACCAAGATACATAGCGGCTTTTTTGTGTTTTTTGATAGTCAAAACAACACAAACAACTACACCTATAAAAGCAACTACCAAGAAAACAGCATTATGAGAAATTACTGCGCCAACTACACTACCTGCAGTATTCTCACCAGTATTTGGCACAATTAAACTAAGCCCAAACGTCTCTGATTCTTCACCACCTGTAAAGCTAATCGAAAACTTTAAATTTTGCAATTGGTTACGTTCGTTAACGTCTATTACACCATTTCTGTATGTCGCAACAACAGTTAGATCAAATGATTCACCGGCATTAACAACCACATTTTCATATGTATCATACGAATATTCCATATAGTCGCTGTCATTATTATCAGATATCGAAGCGATAGTATGACTACTCGTGTCGATGTTTTCTAATGTAATTTTATATGTAACACTATCATCAACTTTATGAAAAGTAAAATAACTGCCAATATTAGCATCATCAAAGAAGCCAATATCCCCTTCAACATTACCGTTTCGCTCAACCACCTCAACATTTTTTATTTTAAAAATATTTGCCGCAGCAAAAGAATTATAAGAAAGAAAAACAGATAAAACAAAAAGAATGGCAAAAGTTATTATCAACAACAAACTCAGTCTTGGTTTAACTTTTACCATTCTATCCTCCACAAATTTTATATTTTAAAAAATAACAATAAATCTATATTATTACGTTTATGCTTATTTGTAAATATATTTTGTGGAGTTTTTTAAAACTACTTTTAATTGAGTTGTTTTACTTGCAACGCATCAAGTTCCACTGGTGTCTCGCGACCAAACATCGACACCATAACTTTGAGTTTACCTTTAGCCGCATCAATCTCTGAAATCGATCCATCGAATCCTTTAAATGGCCCATCGGTAATAGAGACTACCTCGCCAACTTCGTATTTTACTGAGAACTTTGGATCTTCTACACCCATACGTTTCTTAATTTTAGCAATTTCCTTTTCAGAAACTGGAGTCGGCTGAGTACCAGTGCCAATAAAACCAGTCACGCCCGGAGTATTACGAATAATATACCAAGTTTCATCTGACAATTTCATGTCAACTAATACATACCCTTGCAAAATCTTACGATCGACAATCTTGCGCTTACCATTTCTAATTTCAATTTGTTTTTCTTTTGGTACAATTGCCTCAAAAATCTTGTGTGCCATTTCTACTGTTCCGGTTCTTTGATTTATCGAATCCGCAACTTTGTCCTCATAGCCAGAATAAGTCGAGATAGCATACCAAGCTCTTGTATCATCATATCTATTTACTGCCATATTATACCTTTCTATTTATTACCTAATATTAAACCAAACAACCAAGTAAAGAATAAGTCAAGAAGTGAAATAAAAATTACAAAGATTGCTGTATAAACAAAAACCGCCAATACCATTTTCCAGGTTGCTTTGCGATTTGGCCAACGTACTTGACGAAGCTCGCGCCAAGAATCACGCAAATATCGTCCCAAATACACAACCGGACGAATGAGGATAAAAGGTTTTTTTTCGTTGCCTTTTTCGCTGACTGCAGTTTTCTCAAGTTTCTTAATCTTACTAGATTTAGATTTTTCGGTCTTTTTGTCTTTTACGACAACTTTCTTACGAGTAATTGCCGGCTCAGCGCTTTTCTCCTCTTTGCGAGGTGAATCGCTTGCTTTAATTCGTGTTACTTTAGCCATCTCACTCCTTTATTTTAGTATCAAAAAAGTCTGATACCAGACTTGTCAATATTTTACTATGTCGACATTAAAATGTCAACACAGTAAAATATTGTCCGCACTGCGTCGGCTCTGAAAAAAAATAAATTTTTTCCCTCGCCTCCTTGCGCGGTCAATACTATGCTGAGAATAAAAAGTCAAGATAATCTTGCAACATACGTGCGCCAGAAATAACCGGAAGGTATGCCGAGAGTTGTTTTTGAATATTATACTCTAAGTCAAAATCATTTCCCCATGCAAGGATTGCTTCTTCCATTCTTTGATAAAGCATATCGAGTTCCATATTTTCATCCTCACCGCTCACATTCATATATGAATTTAAAGATGCATCGGCCACCCCACCGTCATGTGTAGATATTAGGATATTAAAATTAGCTACATCTTTCATCCAGGAAGTACCACAAGCCTCTAACCCGACAATTGGCACGTTAATCGCCACATTCGAACCAATCGAAAGAGCCCTAGCCAGCTCCTCATCATAATCCGCAATATAATGCACATGAGTATTTAGATAATCATCCTGTTTAATACTATTTAAAATACTATTCAATTTACTAGACATCACCGTATCGCCAGTGTGCACCCTTCCGGCCAAAATATAATGCGCACCCCTCTCTTCTAGAATATTTCTAAGCCGACCTAAATCACGAAAAGGCAAATCTGGACGTTTGTAATCAACGAATCTCCTCTTAAAATCAAAAATAAAATCGCCATCAGAAAACTGCAAAATCTCCCCTCGATGATCCGGCCGATTTTTCAGAACTTCATTCAAAATCTTTCGACCTTGTTTTTTAAAATCACGAATTTCACCTGCCCCAACTTTTGTCACCATATCCGCATATTCGGCCGTTGGCATATTATACTGATCAAGCATAGAAGCTTCCTGATAAAATTCCATAATTTCCGGAAGAACCCAAGTATCCATATCAATACCGTTAGTTATCGCCTTAAATTTAACTTTATTTCCAGCAATATCACGATAATTTGCTACTCTAGCATGAAGTTTTGATACACCAGAACGAAGCTCCGCTATCTCAATCGTAACTGAAGATAATTTCAATTTGTCATTAGTGAATTTATCAGACAACCACTTCTTTACTGCTGGAGATTTTAAATTTGGGAAAACATATCTGTCAAATTGGTCCCGACTAAACTCAGCTTCTGCCGCTTGCACTAAAGTGTGATTAGTATACAGGGTATGCTTTCGTGTATAGACCACGGCCTCATAAAAATCCATCCCATTACTCGCCAGTTCATCCATTCTAGAAAGCGCAGCAAAAAAGGTAGCCACTTCATTCAGTTGCATAATCGCCGGTTTTAGACCAAGTAGTTTCAAGGCGGCATAGCCACCAAACCCTAATGCCACTTCTTGATATAAACGGTGATCAGAGCCACTCATTCCAGAATAAAGCTCACCAAAATTCGGCTCAGTTATTGCAATAATCCGTGTACTCTTAAAACGTTTCTCAACGACATCCAGCTTGCAAAGACCATCGCAACACTTAATATTTACACTATCTATTAGCTTAAAACCATATTTATTATAATCTACCGCCAAGTGCTCATCTTCTATCGTACCATTCTCAATTTTTTGTTTAGCTTCAAATGGATAAAAAGGTGTAATTAGAGCAAAAGGTATGCCCATTTTTTCAGCCACTCGTCTAGTGTCAGCCGCCAAAATTCCAAGTCCGCCGCCACCACGAATCCCATTTTTTTGATCATATAACTCAATCGTCCAATAAGTATAAGGTCGTTCCGGAGACAAAGCTTTTGTTAAATGCTTCCTCTCCACCGCATCATAAAAAATCTCTACATCTTCGATATTTTCTAGAGGATGATAAAAATATTGCTCGTCCTGCATCTCGCTCATGCTTAATATTATAGTCTAAAAGCATAAGCATAGCAATATTATTAAAATAATTTAAAAACTAATACCAAAACTCTTTAGGGAGCTCATCGGCAATGCGTTGATGAAAATCATAGTCAAACCCCTCTAAACGTTCTGGATTCTTAGATTTAAAATAATTTTTTCTAATTTCATCTGCCGTCATTATTTTGCCCGGGATTAAAGTATATTTCTTCCAGAAATTTAGACCTTTTTTATAATTTTTAGGTGGCAAAATCGCTATTGGCAAAAAATCACAATTCATTTCCGGGTCACTATAAAGTTCCAAAGCCAGAACCGACATCGTAGGAATGATATCCTCCTTTTTATCAAAGACATTCTTAGTTTTAAATACTGTTGGCTGCCTAGTCGCTGAAGGAGCCACAAAAACTACTCCACCCTTTTTTAGCCCATTATGTGAAATTTTAGTATAAATATCTCTAAACTCATGTTTTAATTTATTACCAACTTCATATATTTCTGTGCCTTTTTTAAGATTCATTTTTTTCCAAGTAGAGGGTGTAATTGTCGGCGTGATTACAATCCCAAGGCGCTTAATCCTATCAAAATTAGTCGCCAAAGCCTCATACCATGGCAGATTTACCGGAAAATACATCGGCTTATCACCCATAATATCTATCTTCATGGCCAAAATTCTGGCAATTTCACCAAGAGATGGATGATTGAAGCCAACAACCAAACCGTTTTTTTGGTCTTTTGGAATATTGCTGTAATCTCCCGGTGTAATTCTAGCTAATTTCTTCACTAGTTTTTTTCTGGCATTTTTAATATGCAACTTTTCATTATTCTTAGGACCGGTGGTATTAAAAAAATAATTAATTGCCATGTTGCAAATTTTTCCAACTGGCACCATCTCCTTACGTAAGTCTTCCGCCCCTAATGTTTTTAGCAAGGAGTAATTTTCATGTTGAATTTTATCAATGATTTCTTCTGCAGTTAGATTCTGTAACTCTTGTTTTGTGAATACTTTTTTATCTTTATTCATTACCCCCTTATTATAGCATTATTTTAGATTTTGTGATAAAATATAATTCGGACATATCTAAAAGGTTTTTTGAAGAACTTTACAGCACAACTGATTATTGGAGCGTCGCCAAGTGGTAAGGCAGTGGGTTCTGGTCCCACCATTCGGGGGTTCGAATCCCTCCGCTCCAGCCATAAAATTAAAAGAAGGCCCTTAGGCCTTATTTTGATTTTCTAGTTTAGGGGCGGAGAGATGAGAACTGTAGGTTTGCTCGTCGTAGAAGACGAAAAATACCAAATTCATTTGGAATTTTTTTGAGACGATACCCGACGAATTGGTTTTTACTAAAAAACCAAAATTCCTCCTAAAGGCATGCTACAAAATGTTTTTTAGTTCATCGATATTTTTAATTTCCCGAAATTGACTTTGGGTTAAATTTTTTTGGTTCAAAAATACTGTGCCCATACCTATAGAATCCGGCAGCTTAATGTCACACTCAAGGTTATCACCTATAAAAATATAGTTTCTCGCATCATTATCGCCTACGATTTCTGCTAAACCTTTACGAGAAGGTTTGGCAGGCAGAGCATCCCATCCCCACACCTTACTAAAATACTGTTCCATCCCATTAAGTTGTAATCTCAAAATTTGGTTATCAGTAAACCAGTTAGTATAAGCGATTAATTCATATTTATTAGAAAGATAGGTAAGAATATCCTGGATAACATCAACATAAATTAGCGGAATTTTTGCATAACCCTCTAAAAAATCATCAAACATTTTACTGTCAAATTTAGGAGTAATTTTTTTTCTGATATTAGCAATAAAAAGTTCTTTTGTAATAAGGTTTCCAGCATTTAGTTTTTCCATTTCCGCTATAGTAAGGCAAAACTCATCTAAAGAAAAAGTTAAATTAAATCTATCTACAAAGTCATCAAAAGCTTTAGACCAATCGTCTGGCATAAATAACAAAGTATTATCAAGATCAAAAATCAATTTTTTTGCCGAAATCTTAGGTGAAATATTTGAATCAATCATACCCTATCCCTGATCTATAAATTTAATCGCTTCAGTTGCGGCGATTGCTCCATCCGATACCGCAGTGACTAGTTGCCGCAAATTCTTCGTTCGATTATCTCCGGCAACATATATACCGTCTATATTTGTATGGCAATCTTCGCCCGCAACAATATAGCCGGACTCATCTAGATCTATCAACTTGGAAAATGCCTGATTTTCTGGCACTCTACCAACCGCCACAAATAGGCCGTCTACCTCCAAAGTCTTTAGGTTGCCGTCCTTATCGGCTATTTCAATACTTTTAATTTTTTTGTCAGCATTTAATTTTTCGATAACGTGATTTAGAACAAATTCTACACTGCCCTTTGTTTTTAGACGGCTTAAAGTAGATTCCTCACCCCTAAAAGAGTCTCTTCTATGTATCAGATAAACTTTACCGGCAATGTCAGATAAATACAAAGCATCTTCTAGCGCCGTATTACCACCTCCAACTACAGCGACAACCTTATTCTTATAAAAAGCCCCGTCACAGGTTGCACAATAAGAAATGCCTTTACCAATCAGCTCTTCCTCATTCAAAAGCCCAAGTTTTTTATTTTCAGAGCCAGTGGCAATAATGATTGCTTTAGTTTTGTAGGAATTCTCAGACGTCAAAACTACTTTTTCCTTATCGGAATCTTTGATACTAAGAACTCTCTCAAATTCAATCTCAGCTCCTAAATTTTTAGCCTGATTATATAACTTAGTCGCAAAATCAAAGCCAGAAATATGTTCCTCAGTAGGATAGTTTTCTATATCTAAAGTATTAATGATCTGCCCACCATAAGCTTTTGCCTCGAGCACCAATACCTTTTTATCGGCACGCCTTGCATATATAGCAGCAGTTAATCCAGCCGGGCCCGCTCCAACAATAATAATATCGTACATTTTTACTCCTTTATCATTTTTTCTATGTCAGATTTCGAGATAAAACCAACTTTTCTTTCCACTTCTTTTCCCTCTTCAAACAATACCAGGCACGGTATAGACGACACATCATACTGCTCGGCAAGTTCTTCCTCATTATCTATATCAACAGAAGCAAATTTTATATCATTGTTACTTTCAGCAACCTCCTCAAAAATTGGTTTTAATACTTTACACGGACCGCACCAACCCGCATTAAAATCAACTAAAACTTTTTGTTTAGAGTTTAAAACTTCGTCCTCAAAATTATCTTTACTAATTTCTAAAACCGTCATTTTATTTCTCTCCCTTCTATTTTAATTAATATTTTGTAGATGATTCTATAAAGCATCGTAATCTCATCTTCTGATAAATCGATACACGATCTAATCTTATCAGGTACTGAAAGTGCGAGGTTTCTTAATTCCATCCCTTTTTTTGTAATAGAAATGTTCAAGTTTCTACCGTCAACATCAGATTTTTCCCTTTTTATATAACCTTTACTTTCTAATTTTACCAAAAGTGGGGTGAGTGTGCTAGGGTCAAGCAATAATGCCCTGCTAAGCTCTTTGACGTTACTATTTTTTTTCTCCCAAAAGTACATCATTACGATATACTGCGTGTAAGTCAAATTTAATTCATCAAGAAACGGAGTGTATTTTCGTACGATCTCCTTAGAGCATAAATAAATCGGAAAACACAGTTGATTTTTTAATAATAAAGAGTCATATTTATCCTGCATATTATCCCCTACAATATTTCAATCAAGTCTTTCTCAATTTTAGCCGGATCAAAGGTTGGGTCATATCTTTTTATGGCCTTGCCGTCTTTATCAACTAAAAATTTCGTAAAATTCCAAACAATATCACCCTTTTTAACGCATGTCTTACTAATTTTCTTGATTGCTTTCATTGCCATCTTGTTTTTAAGCCCATCAACTTCCTCGCTAGGCTGCTGTTGTTTCAAAATAGAATAAATCTTACTCTCATTATCACCATTTACATCAATCTTGGCAAACTGATCAAACTTAGTCTTATACTTAGCAGTACAAAACGTATGAATTTCTTCATCGGTGCCAGGAGCCTGGTGTCCAAATTGGTTACATGGAAAATCTAATACTTCAAAACCTTTATCGTGATATTTTTCATAAAGTTTTTCAATCGCCTCATATTGAGGAGTAAACCCACACCCAGTCGCCGTATTTACTACAAGTGAAACCTTACCTTTTAGGGAGCTAAGATCAAATTCGTCTCCTTTTCTAGTTTTTACCTTTAAATCATAAATATTCATATATAAACTCCTAAATTATTTTGTATACAAAATAATTATATCACAAGACCTAATTAAAAAATAGCAAAATATATTATTCGCTTCTCAACGCTTCTACAGGATCTTTTTTCGATGCAGAACAAGCAGGGATTAATCCACCAACTAAGGTCAGAATTATACTAAGTAGTATCAAAAACCCTGCCATTCGTGGATCTAGTGCAGCACTTAAAGGTATATCACCAGTAAAATGATGCAAAACTAAATTAATGGGCGGAATGAAAAGATATGAAATCACTACACCAAATAACCCAGACAAAAACCCAATTATAAATGTCTCGGCATTAAAGATTGACGAAATATTATGCTTTGATGCCCCCATGGCACGCAAAATACCGATTTCCTTCTTTCTTTCATACACTGAAATATAAGTAATCACACCGATCATGATCGACGACACAACTAACGAGATCGACACAAAAGCAATCAAAACATAACTTACTGCATCTACGATAGTTTTTACCGAAGACATCAAAATTCCCGTAGTGTCAGTGTATTCGATCGCCTTATCATCCATATTCATAGAACGCATCGTTTCATTATAATTATCTAAAAATTCCATAAAATGAGTTTTGCCATCAAAACTCCAAAAATAGAAGGACATCTTTGTTGGGTCGTCTAAATCTTGGTAACCGAGTGCCGACAAATTCGTCGCTAGAGTAGTCTTTTTCTTTGTAAACATTGCCGTCACCACCCGTGACAACTCTTCTTCGGAAAAATTCAAATGAAAAGCCGAAACAATTGCATTCTGGTCTACACGGAATGCCGAAGCAAAGCTATTTGATAAATATGCAGTCAAATTACCAACTTTAGTCAAAACCTCCTGCTTGACAAAAACTTCAGTAAGAGGTGTGGCCACTGCCTCAAAAGCCGCATTGAATTTTACCGAATCAAGGCACATCTCCACTGTTTTATCATAAATTAACGGCACCATAGGTATATCACTTGTTTCAACATCAAAGCTAGGATTCATCGCTTGTGACGCAGCATAACCTTGAGCATATGCTTCCAAAGTTCCAGTTAGAAGCCCCTGATAAAGAGCTTTTGTATTATCAACTGGTAAATAATACCTAGCCTCAAAGTCGCTAAAATCTTGCCGTCCAACAAATTCCGCCACAATATCAGAGATTTCTGACTTTTTAAAAGTACCACGCAAAACCAATTCGTTTTTTAAAGTCTCCGCCAAATTTTTATATTTATCGATTAAAGTATTTTTGATTGGCGAGGTATCGGCCGAAATGTCATTTGCTATCTGCCCAATATATTCCTGAGTTTTTTTAGAGATTGCATTCTTGTCAATCCCCACACCAAAAGCTCTAGTTAAAGCCGCTTCGTCTACCGAAACTAGATCTTTAAACTCAAAGTTAAAGTCATTCCCCTCTTCGCCGAATTTTGTATTAGAAAAAATATCTAAATCTGGGTTCTTTAGCTGTTTTTTGACAATTTCGGTTTGGCTAGATTTATCAATAATATGAGTGACCAAAGAAGGCAAATATGCAATTCCACTTCCGCCAGACAACATCTCCGAATCCATCACAGCCACACCTGTAATTTTTAGTTTTTCGGCATCATTATAAATACTCTTCATATAATCCTTATCGCCAGTCATATCTTCATAAACTTCATATTTTTCGTTGTATTTATATGTATCCGTCGCCGGCACCAAACGAAGATCAACATTCATTAAATCATCATAAGTCAGCTCCAAAGGCTCATTATGAATATCCGCCGTTTCTCCACTCATAATTTTTGTGACTATCTTATTTAGTTCATCTGTATCATGAAAACCAAGCGAATAAGTAATCAGTTCTGATACTTCGGATTTATTACTTAAAACTACCAAAAGCTCGTTATAATTTTCGGGATAACGACCCGCCAGAATTTCCGTGTCATTTTTTAGATTTTCGCCATCATATTGTTGAAAAACCGACGTCATCGAAGAATAATTACGAAGCAAGGATGATTCACCAACTAAAGATGTGAACAGTGCGCTTGGATTCATCTTGGCAATCGCTCCAGTTGCGTCTTTTGTATAAATTAAAGGATCTACATTATATTCGTATTCGAGCAAACGCACATCATCCTTTATTTCTGATTCGTGCGCCTTTAAATAATCCGCAAAACTCGGCAGATCGTTTTTTGTAACAGTTCCAAGAGTCGAAGTTAAAATTTGGTTTTCTTTCAATTTATCATTTGAATTTTCACCACCGGCTCCAGCGCCTATATTAAGAAGTACACCGGTCAAATCCGCCGATTCTTTTTGCAGGGCCAAAGGATATGAAGTAAGAGTATCTTCTTCAATTTTATCGATATAGTTTTGAAAGCCTGTCGACACTGCAGAAATCAATGCTATACCGATAATTCCGATACTTCCCGCTATTGCAACAAGAATAGTGCGTGCTTTTTTAGTTAGTAAATTACGCATCGAAAGCCCAAGCGCCGTTCTAAACGACATTTTGGTCTTTTTGGACTTTTTCTCCGATTCTTTAAGATCCAAATCGGTCTTTTTTGCTCCATCATATACATCTGAATCCGATGTAATAATTCCGTCTTTTAGGGTAATAATCCTAGTTGCATACTCGTCCGCTAGTTCCGGATTATGTGTCACCATAATCACCAACTTGGAAGCCGCGATTTTTTTCAAAATCTCCATTATTTGAAGAGAAGTCTCCGAATCCAAAGCCCCCGTCGGCTCATCAGCTAACAGAATATCCGGATCATTAACGAGAGCTCTTGCTATCGCAACCCGTTGCATCTGCCCACCAGAAAGCTGCGATGGTAATTTGTCAATATGCTCACCAAGTCCTACTTCTTTTAAGGCTTTTTTGGCCCTTTTGATTGACTCTTTTTTACTAATGCCAGACAAAGTAAGCGCCAATCTTACGTTATTTAAAACAGTTTGATGTGGAATTAGATTATAAGATTGAAAAACAAAACCAATTCTGTGATTACGATAAGCATCCCAATCTTTATCGCGAAACTTTTTTGTACTTTTTTCGTTTATAGTAAGATCACCGGAAGTATATTTATCTAGCCCACCAATAATGTTAAGCAGTGTAGTTTTACCAGAACCACTTGGCCCTAAAATCGCAGCAAATTCCGAAACACGAAAATTAATTGAAACCTTATTTAGGACAGTACGTTTATTCCCACCGGTCACATAGACCTTAGTCACCTTCCTTAACTCTAACATATCTACTATATATTATATAACAAATCATATATAATATAAATATGGACTCAAAAGTTTTTGATCGAATTGAAAAAAAATATTTAATTACGCTAAAAGACAAACGAGAAATTTTAAAAGTAATTAAGAAAAATATGAAGAATGATAATTATCATCGTTCGGGTGTTTTAAATATTTATTTCGACAACGATAACTTTGATCTTATTATTCAATCCATAGATTGGGAAGAATTTAAAGAAAAAATTCGTGCGCGTTCATACAAAGGCTATGATCGAGTATTTTTAGAAATTAAAACCAAAATACGCGGTAAAGAAAACAACATAGGCTATAAAAGACGCGTAATGGTTACAAGAGATGATTATCAAAAACTCATCGCAAAAAAAACTACGATGGAAGAATTGGTCCAAAAATACAAAAAAAGCGAAAACGACATCCAAATAGCAAAAGAAATAGATTATTTAATTGAAAATTTTAATCTAAAACCCAAAATCCTAGTCAACTACATTCGCGAAAGTTACAGAGATGAGAATGGTCTTAGAATCACTTTTGATACGAATCTCAAATTTCGCACTAAAAATCTTAAGTTTAATCAAGGAAAAAGTGATAAAATAATATTTAATGATGATCATAACATCATTATGGAAATTAAAGCGCATGGTAGTTTACCGCTCTGGCTAGTTAAAAAAATGTCAGAACAAAAACTCTACCCACAACGTTTTAGTAAGATCGGCAAGACATACGAAATAATAAAAAAGGAGCAACATGTTTAATAGTCTCTTCGACCCCGCATCGACCGGGCTCGATATCAAAACCGCCCTTATCTGTGCGGCAACAGCAATTTTACTTGGGTTAGCTATTGCTATCACCCACATGAAAACCACTCAAACTACCAAAGGTTTTCTAATTACCCTGACTACCTTGCCTCTACTTGTTATGGCCGTAATGATTATGATCAACGGGAATCTCGGTACGTCTATTGCGATTCTCGGCGCCTTTTCACTAATTCGTTTCCGTTCAATCCAAGGCCATGCCAAAGAACTCCTAAGTGTATTCTTTGCAATGATGGTAGGTCTTGCTCTCGGTATGGGGCATGCACTTTTTGCGACAGTTATTACCGCTATTTCTATAGTCGTAATTCTCTTCTTCTCCTATACCAACTTCTTAGAGCCTAATAAAAAACAACGTGTCCTCAAAATCGTCATCCCAGAAGATTTGGACTACGAAGAAGTTTTTGATACCGTGTTCAAAAAATACACATCAAAAGCCAAATTAGTTCGTATGAAAACCGTCAATATGGGTAGCCTATATAAACTAACCTACGATGTCACTATAAAAAACGGCATCAAGGAAAAAGAATTTCTAGACGAACTTCGTGTTAAAAACTGTAATCTAAAAGTCCTCTTATCTCACCCCTGCCTAGAAGAGGAAATCTAAAATGCAGGAGAAAAAAGAACGCAAAAGATCCTTTGACTACAAATGGATTATCTTGCTAGCTATAATGGTTGTAGTACTAATTATTACAATCATTATAAACACCAAACATACCGACAATAGTAGCAATAAGCTTATTAGCGCATTAGATATTGATAGTGGTGATCAAAAAATTAATTGGTCTAAATACAAAACCGTCAATGTAAATCTATCTGAATCCTTCAACATCACAGAATCTGGTACTTATCATTTAACTGGCACACTAGAAGACGGCTCTATCACCATAGATGCCAAAGCTAGCCAGGTTCGTTTGATTTTAGATAACGTTAGTATTAAAAATACCAACGGCCCGGCTATTTATTGTCCTGATGCTTTAAATCTCGTCATCGAGACAATCGGCGAGAACACCCTAGAAGACGGCGAAGAATACCCTTCAAACTACGACGAAGATGTAACAGGTGCTATTTATACCAAAAGCGATCTTGTTTTCCAAGGGATAGGAACCCTAAATCTCATAGCTAATCATCAAGACGGCATCGTCGGTAAAGACGATGTTAAATTTAACGATGGTATGTACAAAATTAATGCAAAAGACGACTCCATTCGTGGCAAAGATTCAGTTTATATAATAGCAGGGACCTTTGAATTAACCTCAGGCGCCGACGCAATCAAAACAACCAACCTAGCCGACACTGGCAAAGGCTTTATCCTAATAGAAAGCGGAAATTTCATTATAAATTCTAGCGCAAAAGGTATTAAATCCACCAAAAGTCTTATAGTCTATGATGGCACTTTTGACATTAATTCTTATGACGATGCCGTACACTCCGATAATTATGTAGGAATCACTGGTGGAGTAATCAAAATCAATTCCGGCGATGATGGAATTCATGCAAACAAAGAGTTGATTATAGATAATGGTAATATAATAATTGCAAAAAGCTACGAAGGTCTTGAAGCCAAAGCCATCAATATTAATGGAGGCAACATTTCTGTTACGTCAACTGACGACGGCATCAACGCAGGAGGTGGAGCCGACAATTCAGCCGTTAATAATCACCCTGGTGCAGGAACATTTGATGCAGATACTGACTGTGTTATCAATATTACTAACGGAAACCTATACATTAATGCTTCCGGCGACGGTATTGATAGTAATGGTTATCTAAATTTTAGTGGTGGTACATCCATAGTAGATGGCCCCACCAACAATGGCAATGGTGCACTTGATGCTAGTGCCGGTATTACCATGAATGGCGGCACGGTTATTGCTGTCGGCGCAAGCGGCATGGCAGAAACCCTAGGAGAAAATTCAAGTACATATAATATCAGTGTGTATTTTGCAAATGTCCAAGCCTCTGATACCGAAATTATAATAAAAGACTCGGCCAATAATCAAGTTCTAGAACACACCTCCGCCAAAACATTTAATCATTTAGCAGCAGGGAGTGAAAAATTTAAATATGGCGAAACCTATACTATTTATCTAAACGATGTAGAATATCAAAGTTTCACAATTACCGATAAAACTACCATTGTGGGAAATTCAAACCCCAACCAACAAATTCATCCCGGTATGGCCCCTCAACCACGTAGATAAAATTCATCTTCAATCATAGAACCAAATTTTGAAATATCTTTAAAATCTACTCGGTTTGACATAACAATCACAATATAATGTCTAGCTTGCTCCGGAAATTCCACAATCGCCGCATCATGATAAATATTCCAGTACCCATTCGGATTATAATCCCAGCCAACTTTATTATATACATTGGCCCTCAAAAAACCTCTTGGTAAACCTTGTCGCCAATCATATTCAGTTTTAGGTTGATTTAAAAATGAATCTTTCATCGTCTCAACCAACTTTTCATCTATAATATCTTCATGCTGGTAAAATATCTGCATCATTTTTAAAATATCATTAGGGTTAGACGATAAATCAGAAATACTCGTATCCATAATTTTAAAATCGTTTTTTACAATTTTATCCATATTATCCCGTCCAATCATCGACCACAGAGTCTCCGCGCAAGACGAATTAGATTCCCGAATCGCAAGGTCCAAACATTCCAAAATAGAATACCCAGTATGACCGGCGGGAGAATCCGCCTGCCATTCCCCATTTTCTAATCTCTTGTAACCTTCGTAAACTACAAAAAGCTTATAAAGCGATGCTGTATTATAAGTTTCATCAGGGTTATATACACCCACAAGTTCATCCAAGTCTAAATCATAAACTATTACACTTTTATTACCATTAACATCGCTAACCCATTCATCTACGATAGGCTGAAAATCTATCTTCTGAGGTTTCTCCTCTTCTAGATCATTAACTGTTTCTGGTTCCTCATTAGAAACTGCAATCTCTTCTTGAATATTATCTTTATTATTTATAGATTTAACATAAAAAGCTGCAATCACCGTAAAAGTAGCCACAAAAATTAAAAGCAATACTATAAATAACCAGGGTTTATTATCATTTCTTTGATTTTTCATTATGGCCTTTCACTTATTAATCTCTCCAAGAACCATTTGGCAGTATCATCATCCATTACTCTAGTCTGCATAGCACTATCATAAACCGTTGGTACGACTCTAGTTTGTAATAATTTATCTTTGTAATAATAATTAGCCAGAGCTAAACTTCTAGTCGTACCCGGCCACCAATATTGATCAAAGAACAAATTACCAAGGCCATAATAAATTACACCGCCCTCATACAGCTCAAAAGTTTGTGGTTGATGCGCACTGGTACCCACCACCATATCAGCGCCTAGTTCAATTAAATGACGGAAAAATCCCACTTGATCGCCCGCCGCAGAATCTGCATAGTCGCAAGTAGTGTCTTCATGATTTACATCATAGGCACTACATTCATAATATTGAATATCAACCAAAACAAAATCACCTCTAGCTTTGGCTGCATCTATTTCCTGGATCGCATTTTCTTCGTCATACTGATTTGCACCTGGAGTGTTGCCTAAGGTTACTCCTCCCGTCGAAAGATTATAAGCTAGAAATGTAATGTTATTCTCTTTTTCACTGATCTGAAGTGGCAAAGCAGCTTCAGTCGCATTTTCACCACCACCAACGATTTTTATATCCTTTTCCTTGTAAAGCTCTATCGTGCTTCTAGCTGCCTCAGTTCCACAATCTTGGTTATGGTTTCCGGTAAGTTCGACAATGTCTAAACCGATATCAAGTAATGTATTGATAAATTCTGGTTTCGAACAAATATTATCAGAAGACGCCGCCGAGGTAAATGATGATTCATTTGAAGTATGTGTCAAATCAAACCCAGACAAAAATTCTGCAATGTTCTCACTGAAATATTTTGCATCCCCCACACTATTCAATTTTGCGTTCATTCCTCTAGAAAGCGCCGTAACACCTGTTTGCACAAAACTAAGCACCGAATCTTTTTCTGGAAAATCTTTTTTAAACGTATCGCCAACTAATGGTGCTATTTCATCCGCAAATTTCTCCGACTCAAATTTTATAGTTCTAAACACTGCACCTTTGTCATATACATCTAGATAATAATTATTATTGATACTTATAAGCTTTTTAGAAAAATCTAGTTCATCTATCGAAATCATATTAAAATTTACTTCTGCGACGTAAGGGTCAGCAAACAAATTTTCTGGATCTTTAGTCTCTATATTATTATCTACGTTGTAAAAATCCACCACTGGTACATATATATTATATAGATATTCACCTTCAGCTGGCTCTGGCCGCTCCAAACTTAAAGTCGCAGAAATCGTAACATCCTTATCTAGATCTACCTTATCCGTAAAAATCGTCTTTAAAATTTCAACTTCCTCGCTTTTTAAACTTTCATCGTAATAAACTACTCCAGGAATTCGAAAAATCCCGGTTTTAGTAAAAAACTGCACCCCAAAGAAAACACCAGAAAATATTATTGCAAATACTATTACACCTAAGAATACCGCTTTTTTACTTCGTCTTCTCTCAGCCATATACCGAAATTATATGATATAATTTATTTATGTTCAAGTGGGCAACCTTATTCACAAAAGATGAAATCGAAAAAGATATTTTATCTCCAAACGAGCAGATTCGCTGCCACGTAAAACTAAAATCTGGTTTAGTTACTTATG
The DNA here is from genome assembly GCA_045530815.1 of Candidatus Nanosyncoccus sp. Classification (GTDB taxonomy): domain Bacteria; phylum Patescibacteriota; class Saccharimonadia; order Saccharimonadales; family Saccharimonadaceae; genus Nanosyncoccus. The sequence continues at coordinate 3,674 of JAZSCU010000030.1, read as the reverse complement.
CTGTTTATAAAAATGATAAAGTAATTATAAAGCCGTCAAAACTAGGTTTCTTAATTTGCGGTGAAGACCCGCTCGGCAATCATCTAAAGTTAATCCGTGAACAAACGAAAAAACATAAAGAAACTATTGAATTACCGTGGGGAGATGTTCGCTATATTGACAGCACTTACAACGAGGTTGCTTTTTATCTTGCCGAAAATAAAGCCGATGAGCGTCTTTTTACTCTGCGTTTCCGTATATTTAACGATAGTGTTGCTTTTCGTTACGAAATACCACCTCAACCCAAATTTCAACAAATCACAATAAAAGATGAACTTACCGAGTTTAATGTTGATCCTAATTCCACGGCCTGGAAAATACCTGCCTATCAGCCGGATCGTTATGAATACAACTATGAAAAAACTGTTGTCCACGAATTACATAATTCCGTTCATACTCCACTTACCCTCAAAACACCAAACGGATATTATTTAGCAATTCATGAAGCGGCACTTTATGATTATGGTTCCGCAACTATCAAACTAAATGAAGATTACATTTTAAAAACCGACATCACGCCTTTGTCAGATGGTACCAAGGCTCATATTAAGCTCCCATTCCAAACTCCGTGGCGCTTGATTATGATTGCAGATTCCGCGACCGAACTTACTATGAACCACACCATGTATGCCCTAAATGATCCACCCGCTCTAGATTTTAGCTGGGTAAAAACTCTCAAATTTATTGGTATTTGGTGGGCTATGTATGTGGGCGAATGGACTTGGGCCCCAGGCGAACGTCACGGAGCCACCACAAACCATGCTAGAGAATATATTGATGCTGCGGTCCGCCTTGGGATTAGTGGACTTTTGATCGAAGGTTGGAATGAAGGTTGGGAAGGCGATTGGCTTGAAAACGGCATTCATAATAAATTTACAGTTCCAGCTTCAGATTTTGAACTTGAAGAAGTTGCTCGCTATGCCAAAATTAAAGGCATCGAGCTGGTCGGCCACCACGAAACCGTTGGTTTTGTCGATAATTACGAAAAACAACTGGAATCTGCCTATAATTACTATGCTATAAACGGTGTTCATTATCTCAAAACCGGTTATGCCGGTAGCATGATGTTAATTAAAGGTCGTCGTGAATATCACCATTCACAGGTCGGTGTTAATCATTATCAAAAAACCGTTGAACTGGCCGCTCGCAAAAAAATCATGTTAAATATTCATGAACCAATTAAAGGTACCGGCATTGAACGTACCTGGCCCAATCTACTCACACGTGAAGGTGCACGCGGTCAAGAATATGAAGGTGGAGCTCTTAGTCCCTCGCATGCCTGCTATTTACCTTATACCCGCTTATTATCCGGAGGCATGGATTACACTAGTGGCATCCTTGATTTAGCAAATAGTGTTAAGCGCATGGCTACAACTTTGGCACGTCAACTTGCCTATTTTGTAACAATCTATTCCGGTATGCAAATGGCCGCCGATCGTCCCTTTATCTACGAGGAAAGATTTCCTAAAGAATTTAAATTTATCAAGGACGTACCAACTAGTTTTGAAAAATCCATAGCTATAGCCGGCGAAGTTGGTGAATATTATATAGTAGCCAGAAAAGATCGCGATTCAGCAGACTGGTATCTTGGAGGAGTTACTAACGAAAATGGGCGAAATATTCATATTAAATTAGATTTCTTGGGTCCTGGCGCATATGCCGCCGAGATTTATGCCGATGCAAAAGACGCACATTACCGCGATAATCAATTTGCAATTAATATAGAAACAAAACACGTAGATCAAAATGATTTCCTAGAATTATATATGGCACCTGGGGGAGGTTTTGCTATAAAATTAAAAGCTTTAAATCAATAATTATTCATAAGTGGCGGTAACAAGTAATCGATGCGTAGCATCACCGTCGCCCAAATCCGCTCCGGCACAAGTCATAATAATAATAGTATCTATCTTTTCCTTTTTTAATACTTCGGACATATTAATATCTTCCTTTTTTAGCACTGCAGTTTTAACAATTTTATAGGCATTTGAGTTATACCAAATAGTATCACCAATTTCAACATTGCCTAAATCTTTAAATACTGTACTAGAATGACCAAACAAGAATTTTTTATTTGTTTGATTTGAAAATTCTCCAACTATAGTATCTGGAGTTTCCAAACCGTCTTCAGTTAATTTTACACTAGTTACATCACTGATAAGATTAATGGAAGGGATACTAAGCTCAGCCGATACAGTGTATTCTTCTGCCTCAGCGACTTCGGCAGCTTCTGCCGGCTGAAGACCAATTGCAAGATATATAGAAAAAGCCAAAAGATACAGTACCACAAATACTTTACCTGGGCTTATTCTTTTCTTTAGCTCCACACCACTCTCCTTTTACATAAATTATACCACAAGCAAAATAAAAAAGTGGATTATTTTTAAAAAATTAAACCCCGGGATTAAACATTTTTAATTTCTTTTCATGTATTTTGTAATTTTTGTCATGCTTTCCTACTTCCGCCCAAAAAGCTTTTGAATGATCCATATGGTTAAGATGTGCCAATTCGTGCAAAATCACATAATCCCTTAAAACTTCCGGCACCTTCATAAGCCCGATATTTAAAGAAATAGTCCTATTAGAAGAACAGCTCCCCCATCTAGTGTTAGCATGAGTTAAACGGCATTTATCATAACTATACCCGTAAAGTTTGGCATAATATTCCAATCGATAAGGTAGGTATTCTTTAGCTTTTTTTAATAGAACTTTCTTTTGATAATCACGTGCTCTTTGTTCTTCTGGGTTTTTTAAGGGCAACTTTTCCCGTATCATCTTTCTGTTACTACTTAAAAAACGTTTTGCCAAAAAATCCGAAGTATATTTTGGTACACTCATCGCAAGCCTACCCGAAGTAGAAACAGAAAATTTAATATTTTTAGCAAGTGGACTTTTTCGTACGATTACCTCGCCGAACTCTTTGTCTTTAATAATCATAGAGTTATCTAATTTTTGCTAAGCCTGCCAAAACATGTTTGGTCTGGGTTTCAAAAGTATGTTTTCCTGATACGATAATTGGTTTTTCAAAATCCGCCGGTGCTTCCATTTCTGCCACGGCTTTATCATAAATATCCTTGGCTTTTTTGACTGAACGATAACGGTTTTTAAGCCTAACCTTAATTGTCGCAAAATCAGTCTGTACCCACACTAGAGCAGGCGAATAATTGCTTGCCCTTAGCACGTTTCGGACTTCGGTACGATCCTTTTCGGTTTTTAAAGCACCTTCAATCACCAGAGACTGCTTGGTTTTGGAAATAATTTCCAAAAGATTTAGTACCGTCTGCTCGTTAAAATTATATTTATTCATAATTTCATCTAGATTAAAATAAACTAGACCAAATTTTTCCGCGAATTTCTCCGCAAAAGCAGTCTTCCCACTACCAGGTGCACCAAATACCAAAACCGCCCTTAACTTATTTTTCTTATTACCTACCATAATAACCCCATTATATCATAGTTATCAACTAGTGCCTAGTAATCTTTTAATTTAATTTTGTAGGATAAACGAACATATGAGAATCTTTACTTTGAATGAGTGTTTTTATATTCTTCAATAGTCTGTTTTGGGGTCTTGTAATTTAATGGTCTCATAGGACGATTATTGGTTCTATCTTGGTGTCTTTTTAGCCGTCTCT
>JAZSCU010000010.1:0-17840 GCA_045530815.1 Candidatus Nanosyncoccus sp. | reverse complement strand
ACTTAACAACGGTTATAACAATAACCAAGTTGACACAAACCAGGGTCGGGCGGACGACAGTATGTCGGATGCCAACAAAGGAGAGTGGTACTAATGGGGAAACCCACTCTCCTTTTAACCAAAAGGATAGAAAATGGGTGGTCCGGCCGTGCTGGTCGGATAGGGGGATTTTATGATTTTCGCCTGCTGGGATAAAAGTGGGCCGTACATTATTAAATTTTTCTCCCCCGGTGGCTCTGCCACTGGGGGTCACCCAAGAAAAGGAACAACTTGAAGTTTGAGATGATTCGGTTGTTAGACGAATATTAACAATTCGGCTAGCACAATATTAATTGAAAGGAATATTATGAATAAGATTTATAAAGCTGTTCTTGGACTTTCTGCTACGGCTATTGTGGCGGCAAGTACCTTGACACCGACATTAGTAAATGCTTGGGGTGATTCTAATAATGGTCGTCCTAGCTATACTATTTCGGAAATTAATAATAATAAATTAGGTGATAAAATCACCTTTAACTCAATTTCTGACGGTAAAATCGGGAATGAGAAAAACTTCGTAGGCGCTAGACCAGCTTCTTCGACTGGAGCTTGGGATGCTAATACGATTAACGTAAAAGACGGTGAAACTTATACGATTCGTCTTTATGTCCACAACAACAGCCCTAAGGGCGAAAAAGCAATCGCAGAAAATGTAAAAGCTAGCTTCTCGATTCCTTATACCGTATCAAAGTCTCATACGATTATCGGTTATCTAGATTCTTCGAATGCAGACCCAACTAGGTATTGGGATGAAGTTACTTTGCAGTCAGATGACAATTTCTATATTGAATATATCGAAGGTTCGGCTAAATATACGAACGCTGATAAAAACAATAAAGTAAGAACATTTAATTTGACTGACGAAATAATTACTTCTAATGGTGCGACACTTGGTTATAACAAAATGGATGGTAGAATTCCTGGTTGTTATGAATACGATGGTAATGTAACTATTCAGGTAAAAATCCATAAAAATGTGTCGGCTAAATTGTCTAAGCAAGTACGTTTGAAAGGTACTGAAGCTTGGTCTGAAGTTGTTAACGCAAAAATTGGCGATGAGGTAGAATATCGCATTGACTACCAAAACTTGCTAGCTGATAGTGTAAAGGATGTAATAATCAACGACGTACTTCCTACAAACGTGGAATACGTACCTGGTTCTACATATCTTTATGATATTGAGCACAAGACTGGTTTGTTACTTAAAAATGATAATATAACCACCAAGGGTATTAACATTGGTAACTTTGCTCCTAGAGGTAATGCTTACATTATCTTTACTGGTAAAGTTGTTGATAAAACACTTGCTTGTGGTTCTAACCAATTGGTAAACTGGGCTGGTTCGACGGTAAACGGAGTAGTCTCAAAAGATGACGCTTCGGTAATGGTGACTAAGGATGGCGATGTCTGTAAAGACACTCCAACCCCAACACCTACCCCAACTCCAACTCCAGACAACCCAGGCGGTAATGAAACTCCTTCTCAGATTGTAACCACTGGTCCTGCTACTATCGTAACTGGTGCGATTGGCGCTGGTTCGGTTGTAACGACTCTTGGTTACTATATCGCTAGCCGTAAAAAGTTAGTGTAGGGTGAGGGGACCGCTTCACAAAAAACAACAGGCCTTTAGGGGCCTGTTGTTTTTTTGTTGGTTTTTTAATGTTATTTAGACTTTTTGGTAATGGTAATGTATAATATGTGATATGGATGGTAATACTGACAAAGATGGCTCAAGCGGAGCAAGTGATGTAAATGGTTTGAACAATGTGAATGCTTTTAGTGGTATGAATAATAATGTCCAGCAGAGTACTATGGTAGGGGTGCCAATGAATAATATGGGTAATGTGAACAGTATTAATAGCATGAACAATATGGGCAACATGATGAATGCAGGCATAAATAATACACATTCTCTTGAAGAGAAAAAGAAAAAATGGCCGATGATAGTAGGGGTTGTAGCTGGTTGTTTGACATTTGTAATTATTGCCGTCGTAGTAATTAAACTAGCGATTGATTCAAACAGGGATGTTGCAGGTGAATTCTTTGATGTGATGGTTTATGGGTTGGAAGATGGCAGAGAGGAACACCCCTTACTTGAGATAAAGACATATTTTGCAAATTATTCCTCTCAAGATAACAAGCCATATTTATTTGACGCAAGCAATAACTATGATTTATTTAAGACGGCAGACTATTATGATGTACTTGATATTAAACTTAATGATTTTTGGGATAAATATCAAAATGATAAAGCAGTAGCCGACTTGTTGTCTGAATATCGTAAGACAATTTTTCTTACTGAAGCATTGGTTGGCCCTAGATTGCAGGCAGAATTATTTTCTAAAATAGATAACAACGACATGGGCGCGGCACGCGAACACTATGAGCTCAGTTTTGATTCGATGAAGCCGCAGGATCCGGAGCTTGCTGAAATTTATGATTTAGTATACGGCTATTATGGTAGTATGGTAGATTATTATTCGTCGTTTCCGGAGTGTCTTCCGGAGAAAAGTTCGAGTGAAGTGTGCTATGAGAATGAAAAAGCATCTAATTTGTATGTTGATGTAAATGTTATGAATAGAAATATTGCGATGCTTGAGGATAAGGTGGCGAGTCAGAGTCAAAAAATAATTATGGAGTTAGAAAAATGAGAAGATCCTTATTATCCAGTAAAGTGATTTTATTGATTCTTTTGGCGGTTTTTACGGTTAGTTTTTTCTTACATAATGAAAATGTATCGGCATTGAGACTTAGTAGAGCGGATGTGTATAAGGAGGCCCTAGATGTGGGTATGTATAGGTGCTCGGAAGGGGAAAACGAAGTAGGTGTACCTATTGGTGTAGGTAATAATTTTGATGGTAACAAAATTGCTTGTGACCAGCTGCTGAATATGAGAGGGAAAAATCGACACGAGCTTGGAAGACATATTTGGCTTACACGATATAATACATGGCAAGAACCATATGTGACTAAATCTGGTTTTTTTGTTAATACTTATAGAGGCGAACTTGCTTCTAGGAGATTAGATTATGCTACATTTATCTTTTATCTAGAAAATGCAATGGCGAGATTCCCGGAGTTAAAGGTTACAAGATGTTCAGAAACAAAGCCGAGTTCGGGAATGTATTTTGCAAATAAATATATTAGGACAGAAGGAGACAAACAAATTCTTGAATGGTGTACGGTTGAATACAAAGGGAGCGAGCAGAGCAATTTAAATAATTATATGTCAGGGCAAAAATATTGGACAAAAACTGTACCATATGTCTACGATTTGCCAACAAATTATCAAAATAATGAGCGCTACAAGACGACAGTATATGACGGACCAGAATATCCAAGAAGTTTCCATAATGATAACGTTGGTGTTCCTGTGCCTGAGGATTTTACAATAAGCGATCATTTGGAGGCCACACATACTTTTAATGGTTATGCTACTCTTAATGAAATTTTCAGCGATGTGGAACAAGACACTTTTTATGGTGGTTGTTACCTTCGGTCGAATGGGCAATGTGTTGCTTGGATACGTGTTTTGCCGGAAGATGATTATGCTAACCGTGATTGGGGTGTAGGCGACAATAATAACGGCGGAGGGGGAGATGGCGATAATGGTAGTGATAATAATGGTGGAAATGATAGTGAAAATAATGGTGGAAATGACGGAGACAGCGGCAGTCATCATAGTGGTACTACCAGCTGTACTTGTCCTAATGGTAAATCTGGAGAACAGGCAAAGACAGTCGTAATTAAGGGAATATGCGAATGTGGACATGGGGAAAGTGTGATAGGTATAGTGAATACTGTGTCTGACATTCTGGCGATGGGGGTTGGTGTTGTTGGTGTGATCGGAGTAACGGTAGTAGGGACACAATATTTGACAGCAGGTGGAAGTGAGGAAAAAGTTCGTAAGGCTAAACGTCGTATGTTAGAAATAGTAATCGGTATAGCTGCTTACGTTTTGGTTTATGCGCTTATGAAATGGTTAATGCCTTTCTTCGGAGGATAATAGATGGATTTTGAATTTAGTATTGGGTGGATGTTTGCAGGACTTGTTATTGCGGTTGCGGGGGGTTTAATAGTGGTGTTTTATAGACAAATTTCTGATCATTTAGTAAATAGAGTATCTTCATATGAACGCGTAAAGCTATTTGGTGTGATTACTATTCTTGTAGGTTTGGCTGTAACGGCGAATCTGCACACTTTAATATTAACTTTTTTAGTAAATTTAGTTATAAAGAAATAATAAACTATTTTTAGCATAAAAAAGTTGTAAAAAATAAAAATGGTTATGCTATAATTGTATTTATGGATGCGTCATACGATGGTTCTTTTGGTAGTTTTAGCGCGGGTGGAAAGAATCTGGGCGGGGAAGTTTTTGACGGAGAAAAGAACGATGTAGCCAACAACGAAATAAAGCTTGAACAATCGGCGGGGGATTATAATTCTACAGATCTTGCAGTGGATCATTCAAAAGCTGCGGACAAAGCAATTAATATTGAGCCTGTCGATAGCGCCGCGACTGATAATCAGGCGGCTGATATTGTTTTGACTAATAATGAGGTATCTAGTGCTAATACTGGTGCTATTGATTCTGCCGATGTTACTAATTCTGCTGATGTTACTAATTCTGCTGATGTTACTGATTCTGCTGATGTTACTGATTCTGTTGATGTTACTGATTCTGCTAGTTCTAGTGTCACTGACCCTGTCGGGGCTGTTAGTTCTACTGGCTCTGTTTTAGTTAATGATGTGGCAACCAATACGACTCCATCTAGCGGTGCGGCGATTAATGATGGAGGAGTTAATACAACCTCAACCAACAGTGCGATAACTAATACTAATACGACTAGTAATTTTGCAGCTAATAGTGGAACAATGACGAATAGTTATGCGGTAGGCAATAATTCAACTAGTACTGCAATGAACAGTATGCTAGGTAGTGGCACGATGGGTAGTGGCATGATGAATGGTGGTGTGAATAATGCTGGCATGATGGGTAGTAGTATGACGAATTGGAGTACTGCAGGTAATGCAGATAGAAATGCTCCAATTGTTAGTGTGGATGCTAATGGTGTAAATTTGCCAAATGCGACTGATGCAAAAAGTCCAAAAAAAGGTTTAATTATTGGTGCAATCGCTATTGTGCTACTGGCCCTAGTGGGGGCTTTGGTAGGGTTTATTTTTACTGGAAAAGGTGGGGGTGGCCAGACGGTGGCCACAAAACCACTAAAAGAAGCATTTAATTCTTATGTAAATTATATTTGGTATGGAAAAGACAGTGATGAGGATTTTGACTCGTATAGATTGAGCGAAACAATGCCCTATTCTTTGACGGTAAAAAAAGAAGAGATAGAAATTAACTCGTATATTTTAATAGCAAATGAAAAGTATAAATCTTTTGAGGCTGCCTATTATCAGAATGATTTTGGAACAGAGTCTACTGATGATTTGGCTGATTTTTTCCAGGATTATATTGTATTTCCAAAGCCTAATACAAAAAAAATTTTAGAAGAGTATTTAAAGAGTGGTTATGATGCGACAGTTAGTTATATTGATAATACATATTCTATAGAAAAAAATAGTCCTAATTTTACTAATTATGCATCTGCAGTAAATGAGGAAATGAAGACAATTTTAGCCGTAGGGGCTCAGGCAAACTCGTTTGGGTGCATTAGGGATGCTCAAATCAATTATACTTGTTTTTCTTTATCTGATGAGCTTAAGAATAAACTTGGTACTACAACTTTGAATACTATTAATGCAGAAGAAACACTTCAGTCTGTTGCCTATTCGACTCTTTATAATATATACGCAGAAGTATACGACAATAATACTGGAGGTGCTAAATGATTAAAAAGAAAAAAAATATAGTTGTTGCGTTGTCTTTTGCTTTTGGTTTGTTTTTGATATCGATATTTAGCGTAAATGATGCATCGGCTATAAATATTAATATTTCGTCAATTTTAAAAAAATGGGCATTTACGCAGTATTTTCAGTGTGTTGCTGCGCAAAAAATAAATACTCCACTTGCAACTAAAGATAGTGGATATATGTACAAAGACGTCATGCAAGCTAGTGGTACCATACCAATGCCTTCACGTAATTTTGGCAATCGGTTAAATGACCAACCGATTAACTGTCAAGAGCTATTTAGGGGATCTGATGATGGTAAATGGAAGGGGGTTTTTGATTTTAATGGTAATGGAAGCTATAAGACATTAGAGTGGGGTAGTAATGGTTCGTGGGGTGGTAGTGGGGTCGAGGCGTCTAATAACTTTATGCTTAACGTAGGATATACTCTTAACGAAAATGGGGACGGGCTTATGTCTTTACTTGTTCATACGGCTACGGGCGTTCTAGGCAACGATGGAAAAATTGATAGTGGAACACAGTTTACGGATGGTACTTTGACTTCAGTACAAATAACTATTAAGTGGCAAGAAAGTTCTAGCTCTTATCATTATTCTTGGGATAGCGCTGCGTGTTCGCGTGCCTATAAGATTCAGTTTTGTAGTGGCACAAAAGATGGTAACCAAACGCTCACAATACGACCTAGTACTTACTTAAACGATACGGCAGAAGGAGGAGAATATACAATCACATTAGACAAGTATGATATTGAGAAAACAAAAGCTAATATTAGAGATACACTTGATGGGAAGAGTTATGTATTTGTAAACTGGGGAAATGGAAGCTATCAGTCGTATTATTTTGATGCGGATGACATAATTGATTATTCCAATGATGGGGTATACACTTTTGCAAATACTCGCGCGAACCTTGTAGAATCGATGAAAAATCTATCTGGGGGGATGGATCCTAGTTCTTCGAAATTAGACAATACGGAACGTTATAATTTATATATGTATTATTTAGACAAAATCGCTCCGGTATCAGCGCGAAATCGTTGGACATGTGACTCGGGAGAGAGTTCTACTAGCCATACAGAGATAAAAAACATTAAAGATAAAGACGGAGAATTCAAAACCTGCTATGTTAAATTTGGGGATGTAGATTTCAGTGAAAAGAATCTATGGACTCAAAGAACGGCGCATGAGGGTAATGTGAACTCAGAATATACGTATATAGATTCTATTAATATGAGCGAGATTATAAATTGGTTTAGTCATGTAGATACAGATTCTTTAGGTAGTGTATGGGACTGGGGGAGTGTTGGATCGATAATAGACCTTGATGAAAGCGAAGGTTATGATGACGATCAGTGTAACAAGGCTGGCCTTGGTGCACAAGGGTGGGTTCTTTGTCCAATACTTGATAATTCAACCAAATCAGTAGATTTTTTCGAAGACTTAATTCGTGAATGGATGACATTTGATACAGGATATTTAGATACTAAGAATAATACCGGTTCTGGAGTATTCACTGCATGGGAGATATTTAGAAATATAGCTAATGTTATCATGATAATAGTGTTGCTTGCGGTGATTTTTTCACAACTTACTGGATGGGGAATTGATAACTATGGTATAAAAAAGATATTGCCGCGATTGATTGCGATAGGAATTTTGATTAATTTAAGTTATACTATTTGTGAACTTTTGATAGATCTTTCTAATTTATTGGGTGTGGGGTTGGATAAATTATTCCATGCCATAGGTGATGCAATTAATGATAATAGTGGATTAGGTGAAGCGGCAGCAACTGCTGCTGCGGGTACCGGTGCTGCGATTGGAACAGCTGGTATAGTAGTGGGTGCTGTATTGGCTGGGGCCGCCTCGGGGGGCTTGGTGGGGATGATTATTGCTCTTATCTTGGTATTGGTAACTGCGCTAATTGCGGTGTTGATGTTCTTTGTGACGTTGGGTGCACGACTGGTGATAATATTAATGTTTACGGTTATTGCGCCGATAGCATTCGCTTGTTATATTTTGCCAAATACGCAAAAATTCTTTAAAAAATGGTGGGAGGTTTTTAAAACCGCTTTAGTAATATTCCCGATTTGTGGAGCAGTTTATGGGCTTAGCTTTATTATTAAAGCAATAGTATTCAATGTGGCTGGAAATGATTTGTCTGGTATGAATTTTTGGATGGCTGTCGTGGCGGTACTTACTCCATACATGCCATTTTTGATGATCCCTACTATGCTCAAGGGTGCATTGAAGGGGTTGGGAGTTCTGGGTGCGACAATTGGTATGCTTGGTGCTGGGCTTAGCAAGGGAGCTGATTCGCTTGCCAAGGGTATTAAGAGTACTGACAGATACAATAATGCTGCAAAACAGAGTAGGGCAAATATGAAAATTCGTGGTATGAATAGATTTAACGAAAGACATAAGGATGAAATCGAATCTGGTAACTGGAGGAGCAAAGGAGCCTTTAATGAATACAGGCGAAGGAATTTGGAGGGTGCACTGGCTTTGGACCAACGAGAGCGAGAATATACGACAGCATTCTCGCATCAAGGTAAAACCGCAAATGCAAATATATTTGGTCAGGCAATAAATAATCAGGATGCAGCAATGGCTGGGGCAGCTTGGACTGCACTATTGTCGCAAGGCGGATTAGTGGAAGCTGATAGTGTTTTGAGTAAAACAAAAATAAATAGTTTAGACCCTGCGTTTAAGGATAAGTTAATGCAAAAAATTAGCCAGACGGCTGGAGCAGGAGAATGGCAATTATATGCCAAAGATGTGTTGGGAGGATGTAAGTTGGAATTTGATAAATACGTTGGTGAGGCGAGCGAAAAATATGGACAGAATGGAAGGGACATTCAATTTGTAAAAAACAATCAGAAACAGTACCAAGAAATTATGGATTATGCCGCAGGTCAATATCGTGAAGATAAGGCACTTATCGATAAAGCTAGTAAAGGTTTTTCAGTTGATCATGGTGAATTAGATCTGGCTGGAAGGCGGGTTGGTAAGTATGAAAAAGATAAGAAGCTTGTTAATGAATATAATGGCGCGCTGAATCGCATGAATGAATACGAGGACTGGAGAGAATCTACTGGTGGAAAATACGGTTCATTGGCAGCGGCACTTGAACCTAGAGGTGAGAATGCTTTTGTTGGTTCTACGGATGACGAAATGAAGTTAATTGATAAGCATGCGAGTAGTCTTGCTACTGGGCTTGGAGTGGAAAAATTTTCTAAAATGTTGGCCAATGCTCAGTGCTATAACAAGGACGGTAAGGCACAATTAGTGGCAAGTAGTACACTTGGTAATATGATAGCTAGTGGAGGAATATCTTCCGAGCAACTAAGCCAGGTGTTTAGGGCAAATGACTTTGGACACATGACTGATACAATTGCAAATAGTCTAAAGAGCAGTATTGAAAAAGGCTTAAATAGTGGCAAACTTAAGATTGACGGGATTAGTGCTCCTCCTGGCGGAATTGACACAAACGAACTTACTAAGGCCATTAGCACGGTCTTTAAAGCGCAAGTTACACAACTTTCTAGGGATAGTAATAGTAAATCTAATCTTAGTCCTGCAGTAGCTAAGATGCTCGGAATGATGTAATTATAGTGCAGCTACTAAATGACTATTATTGGTGTATGCAAAAAGGCAGGGCCTTGCCTTTTTGCCCTGCCTTTAATCAAGCAGTTTTTCCATATATTCCGAATCAATTTCTATTCCCATTGATAGGGAATATGTTGATTCGATTTCTTTTATTATGTCTTTTACGGCTTCGGCCTTTCCTTCGCTTACAGCTACATGGACAAGTATATCGTATGCTACATTTATCAACTCGGCATCATTTTTTGTTTCCGCCAAGGTTAATGCGGCATCAATCTTTCTTGCCATACCTTCTTTAGTGGCACTATCAATTTGTTTTTCAAATTGATCCTCGTGCCCCATTTTGATGACTTCAGCTTCGCCGTATATTGCTATAAGGAAGCGAATAGCAAGCATCCCTCCTTGATAGTTTAAGGGGTAGTATTCCCCATCTGCGCTATATAAGGCTTCTTCAGCGCAGTAATTTATCAACCCTTCGCTAAGAGCAGGTGTAGATTGATCATAACCCTTTAGTACCATACTGCGGCTCATTTCACGCAATATAGGGTACGTTGAGTCCCAGAAGTTTTCTTCATAATAACTGTCATAACCTGGTTTTAAGAAGATTTTCTTTTTATTGAAATCATACAATGCTCTATACTTGTTGAGTTGGTTGAATGCTTCCTCTCTATATTCTGTTTCCATTAATAGACAATCTCTATCTTTTAATGTGCTGACATTGTCTTGGCTGAGGAAATTGTATTTCCCCAAGTAACTGATTACCGATTTTTTAGGTCCAGATATTCCACTATCTGAATCTGGGTCGGAGCCATCTTCGGTAAACGGGTAATCGTATAATTTTTCGATTTCGTTTTCCAAAATCGGTTTTTCTAAATTTTCGGGTATTTCCCAGTCGTCGGCATACTTATATATTTTCTTATTGGCTCCACAAGCGGTCACGACAACAACTACTACTACTACAGCCATGAGAATCATGGCGAAAGTTATTTTCTTTTTCATTTTTTTTTACCTCCTGTTTTTTATTGAACCACCGGTTAAGCCGGTGGTGTGCGGCTTAACGGTTTTCTATATAAAAATCTTCCAGGAGGCCCCCCAGAAGAAAACTACAAGACTAAGCGGAAGTGATAAAACATCTTGAAAAAACTGCTTTTTAAACTTCCTAACCTCCAATCTAGAGATTATGTATACATTATACCATACTAGAGCTTTTTTGTCAATGATTTTTTACCCCTGTAGCTACCCCTGTTAATTTTCTGGGGGAGTTTGCGTGATTTTTGGTAATTGTTTTTGTGGTATAATATAAGCATAAATGGAAATATTTCTACAGATATTACTTTTGGTCGCGGGATTTTTACTCCTAATCAAGGGGGCGGACTGGTTGGTAGATGGTGCATCGTCGGTTGCGTCAAACTTTAAGGTTTCTAAGCTTTTGATTGGGCTAACCATTGTAGCATTTGGTACGGGGGCGCCGGAACTTGCCGTTTCGTTTTCATCTCTAATTAACGGTAATACAGATATTTTGGTTGGAAACGTGATTGGTAGCAACATTATAAATGTGCTGCTTTTGATTGGTCTTGCGGCGGTGATTCATCCGATTGAAGTAAAAAAGGCGACAGTTTCAAAGGAATTGCCACTCCTTCTTTTGATCTCTACGGCGCTTATTGTTTTAATAATTGATATGAATTTGACTGATGCGCCTTATAATATGTTCTCTAGAGCGGATGGGATAATTTGTTTGCTATTTTTTGCGATTTTTCTTTATTATCTTATTTCGTTGGCGCGGAAAAACAGAAAAGATGCAAATATAGTAGAAAAGCCGGAGTACAAATTAGGGAAGTCGTTTTTGCTTGTTATTGTGGGGCTGGTGGGGGTGGTAGGCGGAAGTCAGCTAGTGGTGAATTCGGCGAGTTTTATTGCATCGGCGGCAGGAATATCGGAGAGGATCATATCGCTTACGATTGTGGCGCTAGGGACATCTTTGCCGGAGCTGGTAACTACAGTAGCTGCGGCCAGAAGAGGTGAGTCGGATCTTTTGGTGGGCAATATCGTGGGGAGCAATATTTTTAATATCTGTATCGTACTGGCTTTGCCGGTGGCTCTTACGGGTGGAATTCGGCCGGATAGTTTTGAGGTGATTGATTTGTTTATGCTGGTGTTTTCGGCATTTTTGGTTTGTCTTTTGGCTAGACGTGGGCATGATATTTCGAGGAAAGACGGAATGTTTATGCTGGCGATGTTCTTGTTTTATTATGGATTTATTATATATATGACCTTTTCGTCGGTGACATAGGGGCCTTAGTAATATTTGGAATTATAAAATAGTGTATAATAAGTAGTATGAGAATACATGAAAATATTTTGATTTCCAGCCTTACGACTATCCGAATTGGTGGGGTGGCGCGGTATGTGGTTGAAATAGAAAAACCATCAGAGATACCGGAGGCTTGTAGGTTTGCAGAGCAGATGGGGCTGCCGATTTTTGTGATTGGGGAGGGGGCAAATACGATTGGGCGCGATGAAGGATTTGACGGTGTGATTATGATTAATCGGATGCGGGGGATTTCTGTTGAAAATACGGAAGGTACTGAGATTAAAATAATGGGGGGCGAGCTGTGGGATACAGTGGTAGAATATACTTGTTCTAAGGGTTTAACTGGGATTGAGGCTTTAAGTAAAATTCCGGGGCTGGCCGGAGCGGCGCCGGTGCAAAATATTGGGGCATACGGGCAGGAAGTGGCAGATACTTTGGTGAGTGTCAATGCATTTGATATGGTTAAGGGAACTTACGTAACCTTAAAAAAGGCAGATCTACAGTTTTCTTATAGAAAGAGTATCTTAAATACGACTGAGATGGGGCGGTATTTTGTAATATCGATTAATTTAAGGATGAAATTTGGTGAGATGGCGCGGCCGTTTTATAATTCGATCGAAAGATATATTACTGAAAATAATGTGACGGATTTTAGTCCGCAGGGGATTCGTGCGATTGTAAGTGCAATTCGGGCGGACAAGTTGCCGGATCCATTGGTGCAGCCGAGTGCAGGGTCGTTTTTTAAGAATATTTATTTAACTCAGGAAGAATCATTTGTGGCAAGAGATAAGGGATATCCGGTGTATGAGGGGAAAGACGGATACAAGATTAATTCTGGTTGGCTAATTGAGCAGTGCGGGCTAGCCGGGAAAGTTCTTTATGGTTTTAGAGTGAACGAAAAGGCGGCTTTAGTATTGATTAATGAGTCGGCGACGAGTTATAAGGAGCTGGCGGAAGCGAGAGCTGAGATTGTAAATAAGGTTTATGATAAATTTGGATATTGGCTAGAACAGGAACCGGTGGAAATTGTAAGTGTAAGACCGGTGGATGGACCAGTGGAAAGCCCGGTGGAAACTCCAGCGAGTTAATTAAAAAGGAAAATACTATGAAAACATTAGACGGACGAGAATTAGTAGGATTTATTAAAGAACGGCAAGTTCGAGAAGTAGCTGGGATGAAGCGAAAGCCAAAACTGGTGATTGTTAGAGATAGCGACAACCCGGTGATTTTGAAATATGTGAATTTGAAAATTTCATATGGGGAGGATGTAGGGGTTTTGGTGGAAAGTGTGGTGGCCGAGGACGCGGCGGATATAAAAAAGCAGATTTTAAAGGCGAATGAGGATGCCAGTGTGGATGGGGTGATTTTGCAACTACCAATTAAAGAGGAAGAGGCCGTAGAAGAATTGACAGAGCTAATTGATAGTAAAAAGGATGTGGACGGGCTATCTTCTCATGGGGAATACGATTCGGCGACGGCGACGGCGATTAATTGGCTGCTGGCTGGATATGATATTAAACTAGCGGAGAAAAAAATTGCGATTGTAGGAAGAGGAAAGTTGGTCGGGGCGCCACTTTATAAAATGTTTACTGATTCGTCTTACAGAGTTTCACTTTTTCATCGGGGGAGTGATATGGCGGAACTTCGGGGTTATGATGTGATTATCACGGCGACTGGTGTGCCGGGACTAATTACAAATGAGATGGTGGGGCCGGGAGCGGTGATTGTGGATGCAGGAACGGCTAGTGAGAATGGTGTTTTGGTGGGGGACGTAGCGGAGGAAGTTAGAGAACGGGATGATCTTCTGGCAATTACACCTAAAATTGGCGGAGTGGGGCCAATGACGGTGGCGTGTCTTTTTGACCATGTGATTCAGGCGGCAAAAAAGAGACAGAATTAGCGTAAACTTAATGTGGTTTTAGTATAAGTGTGATATTATATGATACGTTTTTAGTATAAGCGTGATTTGGGGGTTGAAAAAGTAATATGTGCGTGCTATAAGGTGGGCAGAAGATAGAGTGGCGTAATTTTACAAAATACGTGGTAAGGAGAAAGGAGGACTATGGATGAGTTGGATCTTGACTATGTCATAATTAAACTCAAAAAGAAATCTTCCCGGCCAGAAGCCGAGAAGATTTCCTAATAGTGTAACTTGATTCTACCATACATTGAAGTAAAAGTCAACTCTATCTTCTATTATAGCAATATATTATAATAATGTAAAGAAAGGTAATACTATTATGGGAAAAAAGGATGCGGTGGCAGATAAAAAAAATGATAAAGGGGCATCTAAAGTGTCGGATGGGAAGAATGAAGCATTGAAGCTCGCAATGGCGCAGATTACCAAACAATTTGGTGACGGCGCGATTATGAAACTTGGTGATACACCAAAGATGGATGTGGAGCTTTTGCCTTCTGGGTCTTTGGCGCTAGATTTAGCGCTTGGTGGGGGTTGGCCAAAGGGTAGAATTATTGAGATTTATGGGCCGGAATCTTCTGGTAAAACAACTTTAGCACTTCATGCAATTGCCGAGATGCAAAAACAGGGTGGACAGGCAGCATTTATCGATGCTGAGCATGCTCTTGACCCGGCTTATGCCAAGAAAATCGGTGTAGATACAGAGAATTTATTGATCTCACAGCCGGATAACGGTGAGCAAGCGCTTGAGATTTGTGAAACTTTAGTTCGATCTAATGCAGTCGATCTTATTGTGGTAGACTCGGTGGCGGCACTCGTACCTCAAGCAGAAATTGATGGTGATATGGGTGATGCGCAGATGGGGCTTCAGGCGCGGTTGATGTCGCAGGCGATGCGTAAACTTACTGGAATTATTTCAAAATCTCGTGCCACAGTGATCTTTATTAATCAGATTAGGATGAAGATTGGAGTGATGTTTGGCAATCCTGAGACTACGACTGGTGGAAATGCTTTGAAGTTTTATGCATCAGTACGTGTAGACATTAGACGAATTGGTCAAATTAAGGAAGGCGATAATATTTCTGGTAACCGTACCAAGGTAAAAGTAGTAAAAAACAAAATTGCTGCGCCATTTAGGACGGCTGAATTTGACGTGATGTATAATGAGGGGATTTCTAAACCGGGTGATGTGCTAGACCTTGGTGTGGCTTACGGAATTTTAGAAAAAGCTGGCGCGTTTGTTAAATATAACGGTGAAACTTTGGGGCAGGGACGTGAGGCGGTGAAAAAATTGTTCCGCGAAAAACCAGAGCTGATGGCCGAAATTGAAAAACAGGTGCGTGAAAAAGCGCAGAATGCATAAATTTATTAAGTAGGAGATAAATATCGTGCATCATGATGAGAAGTGGCAACTATTTAATGATAATTGTGAGCCGAAAGTAGGGGAATGGCGGTCTGCTGAAAAAGGGAATCCTAAGTCAGGGGATCAAGATATTGTGGGTGGGGCAGTGGTTTATTTGTTTCGTAAAAATGAAGGGAACGAAATTGAGCTTCTTTGGCAGCAACGTTCGGAACAACTCAGTGATTTTCCAGGGAAATGGGATGTTTCGGCAGGTGGACACGTAAACCTTGGCGAGACTTTTGCGGAAGCAGCGGTAAGAGAGGCGCGTGAGGAAATTGGAATTAAAATATCGGTTGATGATTTGATCTTGGTGGCATTTCGGCGAAGCAAAAACATTGTAAATTTTATATATTTAGTGGATTGGACTGGAAAGAAAGAAGATTATGTATTTGATGATGGAGAAGTGGCAGGGGTAAAATGGGTGCCGCTGTCTGAGACTGATGCATTTCGGAAGGAATTCGCTAAGAGGGTGGTAGCAGAGGACGATGCCACATTTATTTCCATACAAAAATGGTTTGGATGAGATGGAAATATATAATCTAAAAGATAATATACAAAAAAATTCGCTTGATGATAGGGTGATTGATGATGCGCTAAAGATAACAGATTTAAAGCAGGGGATAAAAAATCCGAACCGAGTAAATGTTCTTGTAAATGGGAAATTTGAGTTTTCGCTAGATGTGGCGCAGGTAGTGGATTTTGGGGTAAAAGTTGGGGAAGTTTTGGATATAGCTAGGTTTGAAGAATTAAAAAAAGCATCAGAGTTTGGGAAGCTGTATCAAAGGGCTTTGGAATGGACCTTAGCAAGACGAAGAAGTAAAAGAGAGGTTAAGGAATATTTGCAAAAAAAGGTTTATGAAAAAAAGTTGGATCAAAACTATATTGATAGAATTATTGAAAGACTAGAAGAAAAAAAATACATAGATGATCAGAAGTTTGCGGAATTTTGGGTAGAAAATCGGTTTGTAAAAAAAGGAGTGTCACAAAAAAGATTAAGAATGGAACTTATGAAAAAAGGAGTGGATAAAGATATTATTGAGGAGGTGTTAGGTGGTAGAAACGATGAGGAAGAACTTGTAAAAATGATCGAAAAAAAGAGGTCTCGTTATGACGACGAAAAACTTACTCAGTATCTTCTTCGTCAGGGGTTTCCGTATGAGCTGGTGAAGGATAAAATTCAGAATTACGGAAAGGATTAACAAAGTTTGGGACAAAATTCTCTTTTTCGGCTTTAGCACGAATAACTTTTTCTTCGTCTTTGACGATGATTTCATAATCGGTGACTTCTACAATTTCGTTACGATGAATGGTGAGTTCAGAATCAAGAAAACTTTTGATAGTGGGGCGTTTGACGATGATTTGTTGGACGATAAAATCTTCGGAAGTAAGAGTATAATCAATTATTTTGCCAAGTTTACTACCTTTTTTGGTTTTGACTTTGAGATCTATGAGATTGAAATTTAGAGCGACGATATCGCCAAGTTTAACTACGTCGTCAGGTGAGACTAAATCGTCTTCACTATCAATCACCATGCCGAGATTGGAGTATTCGCGAATAGATGCAACGTCTAGGAGATTAGTTTCAGGGGAAATGCGGGGACCGGCAATACGAAAAGCGACAGTTTTGAGGTTATCAGGGTCGACAATTATTTCGGAAACATAACCGATGGGGCCACCGGCTTGAACACTAAGAATTGGCGTATTTAAGAGTTTAGAATGATAAACTAACATACTTTTATTTTAACACAGTTATGGATTTGTGGTACTTGGTTTAGCTTATAAAACTGTCTAAGTTGGTGGCATCTTTGATATCGTATTCGCCGATTTTGGTGCGACGAAGGGTGGTGAGGTAGGCGCCAGTATTTAGGGCTTTGCCGATGTCTTCGGCGAGTGTGCGAATATAGGTACCAGAGCTACAATGAACACGAATTTTTAATTCAGGATAGCTGTAGTTTAATAATTCTATGGAATAAATCTCGATCTTGCGGCTGGGGATTTCAAAATCTTGACCTTTTCTGGCGAGTCTGTAGGCACGTTGGCCGTTGATTTTGATGGCGGAAAATTTGGGTGGGGTTTGGGTGATTTGTCCAATAAAACTATTAAGAGCAAATTCTATATCCACTAGTCTCGGATACAGGTCGCTTTGGTTCGTTGATTTAGTAATTTCGCCTTCAGGATCGCCGGTGGTGGAGGTGTAGCCGAGTTTTAGAGTGGCTTCGTAGATTTTATCTTTTTTTAGAAATTCATCGGATTTTTTGGTCATTTTGCCAGAAAGAAGAATTAAAAGCCCGGTGGCAAATGGGTCTAGTGTGCCAGTATGACCGACTTTAATTTTGCGGCCAAATTTGTTTTTGAGGTATCCACGGACTTTGGCGACTACACCAAAACTAGAGATGTCGGCGGGTTTGTCAATTAGAATAATTTGATCTTCGTTCATTATTAAAGGGTTTTATTATGTTTGATAGAGTATGGGATGATCCTTTTTTTGTCTATGATGTTAACGTGGTTTATAAAAAAAGTCAAGAGCCTCCTAGGGGAATTTAAGGAGGTATTTGTTAGTTAAACACACATATGAGAATTTCTAAATAACAAAATAACCCTCAGGTTGTATAGTTGTAATTAGAAAACTATAAACCAATACAACCACGGAGGGTTATTTTGAGTATAACACATGAAATGAAGTATCGTCTTAAT
>JAZSCU010000033.1:0-49020 GCA_045530815.1 Candidatus Nanosyncoccus sp. | reverse complement strand
CTCAAAAATAAGTTCAACCCAAGAATTTCTAGAGCCAGTTTCTTTTTCTTGGCATAATCTCCATTTTCGACAATTTTACAGATAGAATCGAGCGTATTTAACCAATTATTCATTGGTTCAACCCAACATTTTTGGCTATTTTCTAAAGCGACCAATTTATCCTTAGCCGTTTTCTTCTCATTAAGGATCTGTTCTTTTTTAGTAAGAAAAGTTGGACGATTAATATCCTGCTCCAAATAACTATCTACTAGAATACTTTGCTTTCGTTCTAGGTTGGTAATCATGCTCTGTAGCTCAGCTCTGGCTGATAATTGTAATTTTTCGCTCTCAACCGAATCTTGATTGATTCTGTCTCGCAGCCAATCCAACATCGTGTCGCTCGGTGCATATTCTAGTAAAAGAGTATCTAACTGTTTATTTAGCAATTCGAAACGAATTGCTGGTTCAACACATTTTACATGTTTATTCTTACGAGAACATCTATAATAAATATATTCTGGGCAATTACCATTTTTGAAATGTTTAATGTGTTTCTCGGCTGTCACCATCATTCCGCAAGGGCAACGGAATAGACCGCAATATATCATAGGATTCTTCTTATCTGGCTGATTATGACTTCTTTGTTCTAGAACTTGCTGCACTTTATCAAATAACGTTTTCTCTATTATTGGATTATGGCTTCCTTCATATAACTCACCATTATAACGAAAAAGACCGACATAAAAGGGATTTGACAGAATCCACCGCACTTTACTTTGCGAGTAGGGCCTTTTGCGCCGAGTAGTCGCTCCTTTTTCTTTTAAAAGGAAAGAAATCTCTCGGAGTGTGTAATGCCCGCTGGAATAAGTTTCGTATATCTGTCTAATTACGCTAGCGAACTGTGGGTCGGGGATAATCGTTTTTGTCCTATAATCGTTTAAATAGCCAAGTGGAGCTGGTCCAGGAAACTCACCGCGTCTAACTTTCTCACGAAGCCCACGCTTCGTATTCTCCGACAAACTATCTACATAATACTTACTCTGTCCAAAAGCCATATTGAGCATAAATTTACCTTGCGGAGTCGGCTCAAACCAAAATGTTGGAAAGTGTAGGTTCTTAATTAATCCTTGATCTACTAGATAAACGATTTGCCCGCCATCCACCGAATTGCGTGCGAGTCGGTCTGGATGCCAAGCCAAAATTCCGGTCGCCTCACCGTTTTTAATTCTGGTAAGGAGAGAATTAAAAACGGGGCGACCTGGCATTTTGGCGGTTCGCTTCTCAATTAACTCATCAATAATATGTAGATTGTTTTGCCTAGCAAATTTACGAAGCTCAATCAACTGCGCATCTATTGAGAGAACTTGCTTATCTTCAACATCGGTGCTCTTGCGAGCATATAGAATCACATTTTCCATATATCTCCTAGAGCCCAGAAGGCTGTCTTGGTGCAGACAATTTAGCGAAAACCAAATTGATTCCAAGACAGCCTTCTGAGCCGATTATAGTAATCGATAATGATTCTCGCTTTAACAAATTGTCTGCTCCTTAATTATAGCATGAAATAATCATTCTACCCTTGAAATATAGTATAATAATAGATATGGAAAATTACCATTTATTCATTGACGAATCTGGTGACCCATCGCTAAAATCTATAAACCACGATTTTCCGATTTTTGCGTTGCTTGGCATCCTGATTAGTGATAAAGAATATGAAAAACTAAACGCTGAATTTGATAGAATTAAGATAAAATACTTCGTCTCTGCAAATGTCATTCTGCATAGTCGCGATATTCGTAAATGCGATGGTGTTTTTGCTAAACTATTCGATTTAAAAACCAAAGAAAGCTTCTACCGTGCTCTTGACGAAGCTATGGAAAAAACAGATTATAAAATCATCTCATCGGTAATCAAGAAACAAGAACATATTAATCGTTATGGCAAATTGGCAGACGACCCATACGACATTGGATTGACATTTGTTCTTGAAAGAACACTATTTGAATTAGATGAACTAGATGGCTTCGCTAGAGTAATGATAGAATCTAGGGGCAAAAACGAAGATTCCAATCTGGCCGCTAAATACAACGAACTTATGACGAGAGGAAGCCACCAAGCCACTCCATCGCGTTTTATGTCTAGGTTTAGTAGTAAGGCAGATTTTCGTCGTAAATCAGACAACGATAATGGATTGCAGATGGCAGATTTATGCGCTTATCCTACGGCCCGCCACGTTCTACATCCAGACCAACCCTATCCAGCTTATGACAAGATTTCGGGCAAATTCAGAATCTCGAACCGTAACCGTGTTGAAGGCTACGGAATAAAAGTTTTCCCATAAAAAACAGCAACCGCTCTTTCGAGCGCTCGCTGCCGATCGGGGACACCCCGGTCCATACTTTTATTATAGCACAATATTATAAAATATGTCAATACTTTTGTCAAAAAGTATATGGTAAACAGATATAAAGTTGTGGAAAACATAACCATAATGACCAAAAATTAGTCTTGACAACTTCTAATGTCACGACAAAACCTTAATTCTAAAAGGCTCCAGTGGAGCCGGCGGGGGAGGCGAAAATGGGCCTCGTGCCCCCTTTCACGAGGCCCATTTTCGTTTATTATCCGAGCTTCGCTCGGTGATAAAAAAGTCGCGCGATAGGCGCGGAAAATTCAAAACTAGTCCCGAAATGGTGGGCAAAGAGGGACTTGAACCCTCACGACCTTGCGGCCAGCAGATTTTGAGTCTACCGCGTCTACCAATTCCGCCATTCGCCCGAAAAAATTGTCTAAATAAGTTACACCTACCCTATATTTTATCATAATATCTAAAAATATGCTATACTTATGATATGGATTCTAAGACTGGTGGGCTTTCTTCGAGAGACCTCGGACGCCAAACGGCAGCACAAATCGCTAGAAAAAAAGTGTTAGCGGCTTATGCTGATGCTGCCAAAAAATCCGCTAAAAAAGAGTCGAATACAACAGAACAAAATACCCACCTAAAAGACACCCCAGTTACCTCGAAAATTGATTCAGAATCTTGGAAAAAATACCATTCCGCTTGGCAGGATTATTACCGAAAATACTATGGTGATTATTATTCGAGAGCCGCAAGAAATTACATTGAAAAGGAGCGACTAAAAGATGCTAGGGAAAGAGCCGATGAAGACGAAATCTTAAAATCTTTAACTAGGACCAGTCAGAGAACTAAGCAATCTACCGGATTACCTTTAAATACCAAAGGTAGTATTTCGGGGCAAGATTTCGCAGATAATCAAGAATCTATAGAAAACAATCTGCGAAGGAAAATTAGAAAGAAGGCCACTGATAGTGCAAAAAAATCTCGCCGTCGTCGTCACCTTGTGCCGATTTTAGCTGGAATTTTAGTAGTGCTGTTTATTTTGTTTTTGCAATATAATCGCTTAATTTTTGCACCGATTATGGCCTATGTTTCGCCCGGAAATGCGCCGGCAAATAGCATAGAAGCAATCGATCCGACCATCACTCAAACCGTTTCGGCTGATCCCAGATTGATAATTCCTAAAATAAACGTGGATGTGCCGATCAGATTTGATGTTACACTAAGCGACGTAATGGATGCAATGAATAACGGAGTAGCTCACTATAGAATTGCGGGAGCCAGCGCTCTCCCAGGTGAAATTGGAAATTTCGTAATTACTGGACATTCGGCAGGGGATATCTATAGTTCCAACCCTTACAAATATATCTTTTCTGGGCTAGAACGGCTGGAAGACGGAGATTTGATATACGTAAATTATAATTCTGTTAGGTATACCTACCGGGTAGTTAAAAAAGAAGTAGTTGAACCGTCCGATGTTGCTGCCCTAGTAGTAGAGACAGATAAACCATTAATTACTTTGGTGACTTGTACACCGCTCGGCACTTCCAGGTATCGTTTACTCGTAACAGGCGAGCAAATATCGCCAAGTTATGACAATGCGCCAGGAGCAACGCACACCGTCGATTCTAACTTAGACGAATCAACAGAGTCTTTGCCATCCAACGAACCATCCTTCTTTGAAGGAGTTTGGAATTTCCTAACGGGGAATTAACCATTCGCGAATCAAATTATCATCGCTAAAATAATATAGCCATTTGTTTTCGGTAATACCAACCGAAAAATGTGCGGATACATTTTTGGATATTTCACGACGATTGAGACCATCAAAATCGTAGACAATTAACCCGCCATCTTTGACCGTATAAATCATATTATTATCAATCCAGCCAAAATTCTCTCCTTCAAACTGCCATTCACGAACTGTATTTGCCTCCATATCGAGAGTGGCAACTAAGTTGTCTTTATTAGCTACGATAAATTCTCCATTATGACCCACTTCAAGTTGTTCCGGCGAAAACGATAATGAAAAATCGCCTACTTTGGAATAATCTTCTGTTTTGTAGACGGATATTGTAGTACCTTCTAGGACGGTAATATATTTTTCGTCATAAAATCTGCTTAAAACGGCTTTTGTATTTTCTGAAGCTGGTTTAATTTTTGTGATTTCGTCGCTACCTACTTTTGTAAAACCAATGTAGTATTCGCTACTAGAAGTAATATTATCAGCTTCTGGCATAATTTTATATTCATGAGCGGATGATAGATCTGTCTCGTCGGTAGGTTCTGCTGCCACAAAGAGAATTTCGTTGTCGAAATGGTCAAAATCTAAAACATCCTCAACGAGCATTGTGGGAATTTGACGCGCCGAGACATCAATTTTGTAAAGATTATTGTTTTTAATAGCAAGAAGATTGTTTGAAGAGTTGTCGAGGATTTCGATGTTACTAAATATACTGTCAAATTCCTTGGATAAATTCACACTTTTGTCTAGATTTTTAATATCTAGAAGCGCCCACTCTAGGAGGTCGCCGTTTTTAACTTTGAAAAGAGCATGACTTCCGCTATAATCCCATTTAATATCTAAGATTTCACCGGTAAAGAGCCCATTTGAACTACCGCTAGCGAGACTAGTACTAGACAACAGATTAGATATGTTGAGTTTTTTGGGCTCAGGTTGATCTTTAGTTAAATCTACTAGTGTCCATTCCGTGGTGTTATCTATCATTATTAATGAGTTATGATCTGGCGAAACCGTAGTCATTGTAGTGCCGGTAGTATTCATTATCTTTTCGACCGAACGATCTTGCAAAAAAAGCCTAGGATAGTGAATGCGATATAAAAGCCCTTCCGAAATATTAATAGTCTTAGACCAAGAATCATACCCCTCTCTTTTTAGGACAATGTTATGTTCGCCACTAACCAAGACTTTGGAAGTATTAGTGCGCTGCATCCAGGCAGTTTCGTCGTCGATAATCACATCGGCGCCAGTAGGTACGGAAGAGATCTGCAGCATACCCTGACGTTCCACTTTAAAATCCGAGCTAATCCAATAACCAGACACAAGAAAAGCTAAAATAATAACGGTAATTATTACCGCAAGGACCATTATTGATTCAGAAATGATAACTTTGAGGCTCTGACGTCTTTTCTTTTTTTCCAGATCCATACTTCATATATTATAACATAAAAATTACCAAATTTAGCTCTTGCTTTTTTAATGTGACAATAGTATGATGGTTGTAGATATAAGCGAGGTAATAAATGCAAAAATCAGATGATGCTCAGTCAGCAAAAACTACACGACGCCAAGTCAGGCCTTCTACCACGCTAAATAGAAGATATCTTAAACGTCCAGTAAAAAAGTTAGATAACGTTATAGCACCAAAAAGTAAGAAGCAAAATAATAACACCGACAGCATTGCGGTTACTATAAAAAAGGACTCGTCAACAATGAAAATCGAAAAGCACCCTATGCAGGTTTCGGCTAATGTCAGAATGGAACAACGCAAAACAATGAACGACACTAAACCGCACAAAATGACTGCAAGAGAACTAAAGGATCAAGCCATCAAAAAGGCGCTCGCTATGGCCGACAAGCAAACCACTGAAAAGACCAGTATGGCGCAAAAAATCCAAAAGGGAAATACCGGAAAGATACATTTTGGCTTTGGTAGAGTAGTTCTGGCCCTTGCCTGCGCATCGGTAGCGGTGTTTGCGATATTTTATTTCGTAAATCTTAACATGCCAGATATTACTTTAAGAGTTGCAGCCATGCAAACAGGTATTGACGCAGCATATCCTAGTTATGTACCGAGAGATTACAAATTGACTAATATTTTATCAGAAGACGGCAAAGTTACTTTAAATTTCAAAAATGATACTACTGGGGGAGAGTTTACACTCGTTGAAGAAAAATCCTCCTGGGATTCTAATGCTTTACTCGAAAATTTTGTAAAACAAAATTATGGAGAAGATTATTCTATCATCCGTGAGCAAGGTTTAACCATATACGCAGACGACAAAAGCGCCACATGGGTAAATGGCGGAGTGATGTATGAAATTATTTCGGCAGGGAATGAATTATTAACCAAAAAACAAATTACAACTATTGCTAGTTCATTATAATTTAGATTGCTCTTGTAACGGCATTTAAGCGATAGAGTGAGAGATCGCGCCCCAAAACTGCCATGGTGAGATTAAGTGCGGGACTAAACGGAGCAAAGCTGAGAGAAATCCTAATTAGGCTAAAGAGTTCTGCTGGTTTTTTGTTAGTGTCTTTTAATAGTTCATTAAGCACATCCTGAAGACTGTCCGGGTCCCAAGATTTGAGTTCAGTTAATTTTGCTACTACCTGTTTTAGTAATGATTCGAGTTCGGACTCGGAAAGTTTCTTTAGAAATTTGTTATTTTTAATCATCTCAATATCAACACGGGGGTCTTCGAAAAAATAACCAGTCATATCGCGAAGGTCAGACAAGGTTTTAAGACGATCATAAATAATAGAAAGCACTTTGATTTTGTATTCATCGCTGTGGGCTTTAGCACATTCAGGCCAGAAATCTTTTGTTTTAGCATAAAGAGCCTCCGCTCCTTGTTCGTCAAAAATTCGGCGAATCCATTGACCGTTTAGCCAAAGCAATTTGGTTTCATCGTAGCGAGCTCCAGAATTTTGAATTCTATCCAAAGAAAATTTTTGAATTAACTCTTCTTTTGTGTAAATTTCTTGTTCGGTACCATCGTTCCAGCCAAGACAGGCAAGATAGTTTAGCATAGCTTCAGCTAGAACACCATCTTCTCTATATTCGGTGACAGATTTGGCTCCGTCGCGTTTGCCGAGTTTTTTGTTACCCTGGGGAGCAAGAATATGCGGCAGAGAAACCAACACTGGACATTCTAATCCTAAAGCCTCATAAAGAGCTAGATAATTAGGTGTACTTGACAGATATTCCATTCCACGCATCACATGGGTAACACCCATCTCGGCATCATCTACAATATGGGCAAAATTATAAGTTGGGAAACCATCTTTTTTGATTAAAATAATATCGTCTAGGACTTCTGGCCCGGTTTTCATTTCGCCCATCACGGCATCATGCCAAGTATAGGATTTTGGTTCGGATTTAAATCTAAGCGGTATACCTGGTCCCCATTCTGGAGGATTCTCTGGACGATAGTTACGATAGAGAAAAGGAATTTTTTTGGCATTACATTCCTTACGATATTCTTCGATTTTTTCTGATGGAGTAGGATCAGCATAAGCACGGCCAGATTCTATTAGTTTTCTGGCATACTCATGATAAATTTCTTTGCGTTCACTCTGAAAATATGGACCATGCGGGCCACCCACGATTGGACCTTCGTCCCAATTTAGACCTAACCATTCTAAAGTATCTTCAATTAATTCGGTTGCCCCCTCAACAAAGCGTGCGCGGTCGGTATCTTCGATTCGAAGAATCATTTTGCCGTCTTTTTGGCGCGCTAAAAGATAAGGGTAAATAGCCGAACGAACATTTCCAATATGGATATAACCAGTCGGACTGGGTGCAAATCTAGTAACAACTTTCATTTGATTAATATTATAACATATTTTAGAACTGTTTGTAGGATTCTTCATCTTCTTCATAGTCTTTTTTGCGTTTGGCCAGGATGAAGAAGAAGATACCAGAAGCTGCAGCAGTAGTGGCCGCAACCGCTAAACCAACAGCAAGAGGTGAATTGTTGTTTACTTCGGTGACCGTGGTTGAAGCATCTGAATCTACTACGCCTTGTGGCTTATTGTAACCCGTATATCCATTGTATGAGCTTCTGTTGTCGCCATCACTTACTTGCGTTGTGGTGGTTGGTTTACCTGAGCCATTTGTCGTGTAGGTGTAGGCGGTAGCCGTACCGCTTGGAGCACCACCGGAGGTTGTAGTGGTAGCTGTTTGTTCTGGGGAAACCGGAGTGACCGGATTAGACGGATTCGAATTGATGGTGTTTTGGCCACTAATTGCGCTAAAAATTACTGTGCCAGTATACGTACCGGAAGCTTTTACGGCAGAAGCCTTGGCCCCAAAGTGCACGTTACCAGTATAGGTACCCGCTGTTGTGCCGTACAGGACACGACCAGGTGTACCACTCGATGCAGGAACCCCGCTATAAGTACTAGTGCCGCAGGTTGTGGTGGAGGTATTCGATGAGTAATAACCCCAATAGTTAGACGGGAAACTACTTGTACTGTAGCTACTACTCGATGCGAGAGTAGGAATAGTGTTATTAGAAGCAGCGGCGGAATTAACTAGAGCCGTAGTAGAAGTATTGCTGGTCATACCGACAACTAAGCCATTAGAATTATTCGTTACAGCCATCAAACCGATAGTGTTACACATAAAAGTGTCAACAGCAGCACTAGCCCACATAGAAGGTTCCGAGATGGTCATCGAAAGATATTCATCTATATTTACATTAAAAGTTACATCCTTAGAATCCGAAGCCGCATTTACGTTATGGAAGAAAGGAATTCCAGCAAGAATGATAGCTAGAGTTACTGTAATACTAATGGTTCTTAGTGTATGCCTTATGTTATACTTAAACATAATTAAATTATAACATATGTGTTTTTAAAAGAATAAATATATTTCCGATAACCTATGGAAAAAACTTAAGGTTTTAGTTATAATAGAATTATAAATGGAGTAACCATGGACGAAAAAGCTACCACAAATTTGAACAGTGAAGATCCAAACTTGGAAAAGGAAAATTTAGAGCAAAAAAATAATGAGCTAGCAGCGGAGTGGGCCGGCAAAAGGGTAAAAGAGCCAGAAAAAAAGCAGAAGGCCTGGAAGGTTCTTTTAGCTATCGGGATTATTGGAATTATTGGGGGGTCAGGTTGCTTGGTCGCTGGTTTTCTAAAAAATTCGTCCAATACCGAAAAAATTACTTTCCCGGATTTAACATCAGAAAAAGCTGATGAAAAGGTATATAGTGCTCTGACCGGCGAAGTTTTGGCTGATTCAGCCCAAAAAACTGCCCCGACGTATTGTATACAAACGCCTAACGGCACAGATGGGGCACGTCCACAAGCAGGTCTTACTGAAGCAGGAGTGGTCTTTGAGGCTATTGCCGAGGCTGGAATTACTCGTTTTGCGGCTATCTACCAAAACCCTACGTCTTCAGTAATTGGGCCTATTAGATCTTTGCGTATTTACTATTTAGATTGGGATACACCATTTGATTGTACAATTGTCCATGCTGGTGGAGCTGACGATGCTTTGCAGGCGGTAAGTGCTGGTGGTTACAGGGATCTTTCAGAGGATTACAATTATATGTACCGCGGCACAGCTGGAAATAGACTCTGGAATAATTTGTTTACTACTGCAAACGACTTAAAGAGGTTTGGTAGCGATCACGGATATAATACCTCAAACGTAAAGGGCTTTGCCAGAATGACCCCAGAAGAGTCAAAAAAGTCCCGAGTAGACCAAACGGCAAGCGAGGTTTTGGAAATTACTACCCTAACCGAAAAAGATACTTCTAAGGTAGAACCAACGGTGCCGTCGATCGATCTCATATTTGGAGGCTGGGCATCGTTTAATGTTAACTACGAATACGACGCTAAAACAAATACATATCTTAGGAGCTATGAAAGCGGTGCAAACCACGATGTTTATAAGTGTGGCAGTGATGATATTGGAGAAAAAAATCCAGAAGACGTTTGCGAACTTACTCAAATGGCGCCATCCGTAGTCGTTGCAATGATGGTCAAAGAAAGTAAAGACTCAGATAATTACCACGAGGATATTACATCGATTGGTAGTGGAAAAGTTTATATTTTCCAAAACGGTGTAGCGATCGAAGGAACTTGGTCTAAGGGTTCTAGAGATGAGCAGATTAAGTTTACCGATAATAACGGAAAAGAAATCAAGTTGGCCCCTGGGCAGACCTTTGTTTCGGCAGTCCCCAACTACGGAAGTGTTGCATTTTAAAAAGATGTGTGCTATAATTAAAGTGCGGACCTAACCCCCCTTGGGTCCGCAATTTTGGTATTAGGGGGAAATATAATTAACAATCTGGCTCCTTCGTCTAGTGGTCCAGGACGTCTGGTTCTCATCCAGAAAATCGCGGGTTCGACTCCCGCAGGAGTCACCAAGCAGAAAAAAGCCCATTGGGGCTTGTTTTTTTGTGCTTGGTTGATCATCTTGGGTAAGTCAAGCAATTACTCTCAATCTTTGACTTTGAGCAAAAGTTTTGAAACATACTCATGTTTTAGGACTTTATTTTTTCGCGGTCGTGGTTTATAGCCAAGGTAGACTCATGTTTTTTATTAAATGCTCTTTTGCTTTGACTGGATTTTCTTTGTCTTTGCCTCTCTGATAAGTCATACGGTAGTTTCCTTTATTTTTAGTTAGTTCCTAGAAATAAGTTTAAGAGTTTCCTTATTTTATCTCGCTAATATTGTACTTGAGGTGTAAGTTTAGGCCGCCTCTTTTCAAGAAGTGGTTTTTATGTTATAATTTTGTCATGAAAAGATTGCCGATTGTAGCGTTAATTGGACAGACAAATGCTGGAAAATCTAGCATTTTAAATCGGATGGCGCATAAAAATATCGCTATTGTGGCGCGCGAAGAGGGGACAACGCGCGATAATGTGGTGGCGAAGATTGACGATGCCTTTGTGCTGGTAGATACAGCTGGGTTGAAGGACCCGTCGGATGATTTTGAGGCCTCGATCCAGGACCAGATTCAGGATGCGATTGAGTCGGCAGATGTAATTTTAGTAACACTTGATTCGGCAAAATACTTTGATCATCGCGATGCCAAAATCGCCAAAAATGCTCTTAGGTCAGATAAACCAGTTTATCTAGTTTTGAATAAGTGCGATTTGGGCGAATCTTTGCCTATTGAGGAGTTTCGCGCGCTAGGAATCGCTCCGGAGCGCATCTATTACACCTCTGCGACAACCGGGCAAGGCATTAATGCTCTGAAGCAAGCAATCCAGTCCAATCTCTCAAAGGTACCAAAAATCAAAGATCCTCAAAACCTCTTGAAAATTGCTCTAATTGGCCGTCCAAACGTAGGAAAATCTTCACTTTTTAACACACTAGGCAAGAAGCAGCAAGCTATTGTTAGCTCAAGACAGGGAACGACACGCGACATTAACCGCGTAAACATCAAGTATAAAGGTAGAGATTTGGAAATTCTCGATACCGCCGGGCTCCGCAAACCAGGAAAACGCGAAGTAGGAATTGAGAAATTCTCCGCAATTCGCACCCTTTCGGCAATTGAAGAGGCTGATATCTGCTGCCTCTTGGTTGATGCGACCGAGCCACATAGCAAGCTAGATCAATCGCTAGCTGGGCAAATCGTGGAAGCCGGCAAGGGAATTATCATGGTCGTAACGAAATCTGATCTACTAGAAGAGGCCGAGCCAACCAATTACTTTGGCGAGGAGAATATCGACAACCGCACCGCGGCGGATTTCTTAATTGATGCTCTCGAGAGGGATTTTGACTTTTTGCCATATGCGCCGGTGGTACTTACTTCTTCGGAAACCGGAGAAAATGTCACCCAAATTTTTGAACTAGCTTTAACAATTGATGAAAACCGACACACCGAAGTTAAAACCTCTGAATTAAATAAAATCCTAAATGATGCCATAGTTTCACACCCGCCTGCCGGGCTCAAAAACACTCGTCCAAAGCCAAAATATATCGTACAAACTGACACCTGCCCACCGTGGTTTGTGGTGCATGGACACGAACTGGGGCTTTTACACTGGTCTTGGAAGAGGTTTTTGGAACGCAAAATCCGTGAAAAATACCCGTTTGTCGGTACACCAATTATGTTTTCGTACCGTAACGACAATAAGACGAGAGATAATAATCGGGAGAATAATGGTGGAGAAAGGTAAAAAGATGAAAATCAAGGTAGTAGGGCGTACTTCAAGAAAATCAACCATCAATATTAAACGCTCAAAATAAAATACGTGCTATAATAAAAATGTGGGCAAGGCCCCACATTTTTTTAGCGGCTACAAAGAGGTGTGCGAAATCACCCTGAGGCCGAGATCTTTAAAAAGAGGAGGTAAATATGTCTAGAAAGAAGAAGTATCGTTACCAGACTGACAAAACGCGTCGCGATATCGAGGAACGACAACAAAAACGTGAGATTATGGACGCAAATAAAGGAATTGTTGAAGAAGAACCGATAACGGGCGATGAGCAAGTAGTTGAAAAGAAAACGGAGGTGATAAATCTTGATACACCCAAAAAGGCACCAAAATGGTATATCTTAGACACCAATCTGATTATTTCTTGTGTTGACGTTTTATACGACCCCAATGACGATGACTGGATGGAGCCTTTAAATTTTAAACCAAGTCTTACCGGCGCCCATCTTATTATTCCGTATGTAGTTCGGGAAGAATTAAACCATATCGCCAAGGAGGAAGGATCCTCATTTAGAAAAATGGCAGCCAGGACCGCGCTGAGGCGACTGCTAAATTATTTTCCAAATACGGAAAGGGAACTTGAGGAAATTATGAATCTGTCTAACCCGGTTCAAGTCGGACACAAGAACCAGACTATCTCGCTCTTGCCGCTTCATCGTAACTTTGAAAAAAGTTTACCATGGGTACCGGATAAGAACGATAACGACGGTTGGATTGCGGTAACGGCGTTGGCCGCGACAATGATTCGCGAAGGTCTCCCAGTAGATGGCACTGTGTCTGAGGACAAAATCTTAAAACGTAAAAATAATCAGACCGACGTAGTGCTTTTGACTCGGGACAAAGATTTGTTGTCCAAGGCAAATGATTATGCCGTCAGGTCTCTTCCTTACAGGTTTACGAAAAGGCAGCCTTTTACTGGATGTCGCGAACTGGAAGTTTCGGCAAAAATGTTTAGCGTAATTTCTCGGGACGAAAAAATGTCGCGAGAAGAATTTGAAAAATTCTTGCCAACCGAACCACCATTGGTTGCAAACGAGTACGTAATTTTTTGGCCGCCCAACCATCATTTTCCAGAAACATATTTTGAAACCTACAAGCCCTATGCTTATGTTATGAGATATCACAAGGAAAATGATATGCTTTTTCCGTTGCGTTTTATGCAATACGAAGGAGTGACTCCGCCTAATGCGCGAATTGCAGCATATTATGACGCGATGAACGACGACAAAATCACCATTACGATTGCGAGCGGTCCTCCTGGCACTGGAAAAACTTTCCAGGCGGCTAAACACGTAGTAAGGGAAATTCGCCAAGGTAAACGCAGGAGATGCATCCTAATCACGACTGGCAATCCAAAAAATGACCTCGGGGCTTTACCTGGGGGTATGCCTCAAAAAATGGAGCCATTAGTGGGTGCCATCAAGGATGCGATTGCTTCGGATCTTGAAGATACCTCGGAATTTCGTGAAATGCGTGAGCAATTACAAAAATTCGGAATTAGTGGTGGTACTTTTTCGGTAAAAATGGCTGGTGATGGTGAGGTTATAGTTGGTGATACTGGGGATAATCAAAAGAGCGGGAAGAAGAAAAGAAAGAAGAAAAAAGAGCCAAACTATAACAATCTGGATTACGAAAGCGATGTTTATTTTGCAGATGACTTCGATGAGCCACATGCAAAGAATAAAAAGCCCAAGTCCGATAACCCTAACAAGGGAATGCAAAAGTTGACTTACAACCAGATCTTAAGGAAAAGCACCGATGAAGTTTTTAATCGTTTCTTCGAATGTTATCCTTATACTCAGGTTGAGGGTAGATCCTTTAGGGATGCGGCGATCATAATCGATGAAATCCAGCGAATTCACGATTTAGATGATTTGCTCACGATGATTACAAGAACTGCAAAGAATTCCAAGATCTATATCTGTGGTGATACTGGCCAGATTCACGACAGTAATCCAGAAAAATTACTTAAGAACGGCATTATCTTTGCCAGAGCGCGCTTTTTTGATTGGGAAGGCTGTGCAAATATCCACCTAACCGATCAGATGAGAAACGAAATAGCTAGTTACGAGACAGAAGATTATGCCAAGGCCTACCGAAGGCTAGGCGCCTTTTAGTTTTAGACATTTGACTCCAATTTACAGATTAACCCTGCGACTTTTCGCAGGGTTTTTCTTTGTATGGTATAATGTTTACAGATATGAAATTAGTCGTCGGGCTGGGGAATCCAGGGAGCAAATACAATTTTACGCGCCATAATATCGGTTTTTTGGCATTAGATTTTTATTTTAAAGTAAATAAGGCTACTTGGGGTGCTAAACCGCACCTTGGGGCCATTTCGGGGCGCATAGGGGATACTCTGTTTATTAAACCACAGGATTATTATAATGACAGCGGGCGAGCGGTAGCGGAATATATGAGATATTATAAGATACCCGCCTCTGATATTTTAGTAATCTGTGATAATTTTGATCTGGAATTTGGTAAAGTGAGATTTCGTTCATCTGGGGCCACAGGAGGAAACAACGGGCTAAAATCTATAAACGAGATGCTCCATAGCTCTGATTATCCACGAATTAGGATAGGGACAGGGAATGACGAACAAAGACTTAAAATGGGCGATGTGGATTTTGTTTTATCTAAATTCACCCCTGAAGAAAAAGCTAAATTACCTGAAATATTAGGGAAAGTATTAGAAAAAATCAACGATTTTATTTAGTGGCGATTATTTTATGGCAATAAACCCCAATTATTCATGCCAAGTGAACGAACACGTGATTTAATCTCTAATAGAGTAATAGTTTGATTAAATATTTCTGGTGGTAGCTTGGCGGTTTTGATAATATCTTCGCCAGAACGAAGCCCACTTGCAATGGCCTGCAAGATAATAGTCTCTACATCGGTATCACCGATGAGATTTTTGGTTTTTAGGTGTTTTTGCTTTTTGGTGTAATCCTCGGGAAATAGCTCTCCTAGAACATCGTCGGGCTTAGTGTAGGGGATAGCGCCCTGTTTAATCAATTTGTTGCACCCTTGAGAATAAGGGCTGGTGATGTTCCCGGGGACAGCAAAGACGGTTTTGCCTTGGTCTATGGCATGCGTGGCGGTGTTTAGAGAGCCGGATTTTTCGGCTGCCTCTACCACGACTACTATATCTGAGAGTCCAGAAATAAGGCGATTGCGCTCCAAAAAACTAGTTTTTAAGAAGACTTTCGATTTTGGTGCATATTCAGAGATAATGGCACCATTTTTTTCGATAATTTCGCGGGCCAAACCTATGTGTCTGGTGGGATAAATCTGGTCAATAGGGGTGCCGAGCACTGCAATAGTAATACCATTTGCGGCTAAACATCCCCTGTGGGCAATCGAATCTATGCCGTAGGCTAGCCCTGAGACAACAATTACACCTTTTTTAGCTAATTCGTAGGCCAGTTTGTAGGCAATTTCCTCGCCATATCTAGTATTATGACGTGAGCCTACAATGGCCACTGTCTTAGGACGTTCTGTTCGGTTTTTTTGGCTTGATTTTATTTCCAGTTTATTTTGTAGTATTGTGTCAGAATTTTGGGTTTTTGACATATTTTCTGGTATTTTTCCACGAAAATACAATGTTTTAGGCTTAAGCACAATAGGTTCTAACACCTCTGTAAATTTGTGCTCTAGAGGTGAAAAATGGTTGATTTTTGTAAAATTTAGTGAAAAAGGTGTTGACATAATTTCTCCTGTGTGATATAATTAAGCCAGTTGGTACTTGAAAAAAGTGCCACACCGCACCTAAATAAGTTATAATTTCAGCTATACTGCTTCCAGTATAGCAGGAATTGCGAGCTTTTGAAACCCTTTCGGACTTGGAATTTCTTCATGGTTCACAAGTTTATAAGTATTACCTCCACTTAGAAAGGACCATTTCGAAGGCTTAGCAATCCCTCTAACCGGCGGGCCCCAAATTGTGTGAGGTGGGTCGCGCTTCCGGGGTCTCCCCGGTATCGAAGAGAAGCGTTAGAGGGCCAGGAAAGGCTCAGGTAGTGCCCACCCATACCTGAGCCTTTTTTGATACCAATCATACTAACGCAATATTTGACAGTAAAACGGTTTTACATGCTGAATTTGTATGATAAACTTAGCTCATGGACAACGAGAGTTTTGGTAACAATGAGGAAATGACAAGAGAATTAAAAACTCTTCTTGGGCAACATAATAACAATATCGACCAAGTTAAAAAGGTAATTTATAAGCATCTAATTGTTTGTCGTATATCCGGTTACTTGTCTTTGATTACAGCGCTAGGTTTTGCAATTTTCATTATTTCCGTTTCACCTTGGAAGTGCATGACATCAAAATGCCCTCCCGGTGCTATGGATGGTCTTGCTTTTCTAGTAATGCCAATTATATTCTTTTTGATAATATCTATTGTTCTTATTCGTGGTGTAATTAAAACAAAGAGACTACTTAAATATGCTTCGTCCTTTGATATATTTCAGCATATCAAAGACGCATCCATAGACCACAATACCCCAAGGTAGTGTTACCTACCCACACATAAGGGTCTTTGGCATTCTCGAAATACTGGTATGGCAGAGTGTCCTTTATTTATCGTATAACTATTATGGTTTGATAATGCCACACTTTATACTGCGCATTTTGGTTAGCTTATGGTCATAATGCTTATGCTTGACTCATGTGTTATCATAATATATATGGCGAAAAACTTAGTGATAGTAGAGAGCCCGGCGAAAGCACATACGATCGAGAAATATCTCGGGTCGGATTTTAAGGTACTTGCTTCAGTTGGACACATTAGAAAAGACACAAAAGTGGACAAAACCACTTTTGATGTGACTTACGAAATAGACCCTGGGCATAAATCTATTATTACTGAACTTAAAAAAGAAGCAAAAGCTGCCGACAAGATTTGGCTCGCAACTGATGAAGACCGCGAGGGAGAATCTATTTCGTGGCATCTCTGCGAAGTGCTAAATTTGCCAAAAAACACGGCTAGAATTACTTTTCACGAGATTACCAAACCAGCACTAGAGGAAGCAATCAAAAATCCGCGCACGGTGGATATGGATATGGTGTCGTCACAGCAAGCTCGCCAGACCTTGGATATGCTGGTGGGGTATGATTTATCTGATATTGTGCGACGCAAGGTGCCAGGTGCGATTTCGGCTGGGCGTGTGCAATCCCCAGCACTACGTTTAATCGTAGAGCGTGAGAAGGAAATTGAGAAATTTGATTCAAAGTTTAGTTTTAAGGTTACAGGGAAATTCGCGAAGGATGGTGCTGATTTTGATGCCAATCTAGAAGGGACTCAGCCAGAAACCGAAGAGAAGGCAAATACACTACTTGAGGAATTTAAAGAGGCAAAATTCTTAGTGGACGATGTGGAAGAAACAGAGTGCAGCAAAGCAAATCCAGTGCCTTTTACGACGGCGGCTTTACAGATTGAAGCAAACAGTAAACTAGGTTTCTCTTCTCGCACAACCATGAGTGCGGCGCAAGGGTTGTATCAGGCTGGTCTTATCACCTATCACAGAACGGATTCTTTGAATTTGTCCTCGCAGGCGGTTGCGGCCATTGCGAAGTATATTGAGGGCGAATTTGGTAAAAACTATTTGAAAGTTAGGCAATTCAAGACCAAAGATGCTCAGGCGCAAGAAGCGCACGAAGCGATTCGCCCGACCGACGTTACCAGGGTCGCGGCAGGGAAAAACGACTATGAGAAGCGCCTATATCATTTGATTTGGTCTCGCACAGTGGCAACCCAGATGGCGAATGCCAAAATCGCCAAGACCACCATTAAAATTAAACCCGAAAATCATCCTGCGAGCTTTGTTGCTAAGGGTGAAGTGGTGATCTTTGATGGGTTCCTGAGGGTTTATGGGAAGAGTAAAGATCTAGAGCTACCTAAGGTAGCAAAGGGAGACAAATTGGATCTTCTTAGTTTGGTAGCAAAACAAACTTTTGCCAAACCGCCAGCCAGATATACCGAAGGTTCGCTAGTGAAGAAGCTCGAGGAGCTAGGTATTGGACGTCCGTCAACTTATGCATCGATTATGACCGCTATCCAGGCGCGTAAGTATGTAGAAAAAGGTGAGTCAGAAGGGGAGGAACGCGAAGTTGTCGAACTTAAACTTGGTGACGGTAAAATTTCTCGGAGCATAGTAAAAGAAAAATACGGAGCCAATAAAGGCAAATTAATTCCGACCCCGATTGGTGAGTTGGTTTCTGGATTCTTGATCGACAATTTTAAAAACATCGTAGATTATAAATTTACCGCGAATATTGAAAAAGACTTAGATTTAGTGGCAGATGCAAAGTTGGAGCGCGTAAAAATGCTGAAGGATTTTTATGGGCCATTTCGCGATACAGTATTAATAGCTAATGGGGTAGAACGCTACAACAATTCCAAATTACTGGGTCATCACCCAGATGACGGCAAACCTATCTATGCAAAAGTAGGCAAAAACGGCGGGTTTATCCAACTTGGCGACAACGAAAAAGAAGCCGGAGAAAAACCCCGCTTTGCGCCGTTGCCTAAGCGAAAATCAGTTAAAACCGTGACCTTAGAGCAAGCTTTGAAACAGCTCGCTCTACCGGCATTGCCTAGAGAATTAGGTACAGCACCAGATGGCACGATGTTGGTTGCGGCAAATGGACCTTTTGGACCATATCTTAAAGGTGGCAAATACAATATTCCAATGAAAGATTACGATCCATATACCGTAACACTTGAGGAAGCATTGCCCCTATATCAGAAGAAGCTCGATTCGATGATAGCTGACTGGGGAGATATCCAGATCATAAACGGGGCTTATGGGCCATATGTCAAAGGACCAGGGCGACGCAACAACGTCAAAATCCCTAAAGAGACCGACCCTAAGACAATCACCTTAGAACAGGCCAAAGAAATGCTCGAGAACAAACCAAAAACCACACGTCGCGGAGCAAGAGGCGGAAGGAAGACTACCGCAAAAAAGACCACCACAAAGAAAAAGACCGCAACCAAAACCTCCAAAAAATAAACATAATATTTATAACTTTAAAACTTTTTTTCATTTTTGTAAAAAATGTGCTACAATAGTAGTGAGAAATGGGTGATTTCGTAGTTGACATATAACAAAAACTATGATATTATTAGTAAAATTTGTAATATTAACTGGGGTGGAATGAGGAAAAATACCGATGGAGCAGAATGCGGAAATCCTGAAAAATGCAATATCCGGAAGTCTCAAAATAATTGAGCAAGAACGCGAGAAAGAGATAATATCTCGGCGCTTTGGCCTAAAGGGTAAAAAAGAAACTTTGGAGCAAATTGGCGAAATGTTATCTATTACCAGGGAGCGTGTGAGACAACTAGAAAAAGCTATTTTGATCCGCTTACAAATTGCCGCTGAGGACAATAAAATCCCTGAACTCGCTGCAGCTGAAAAGCTTTTGATTCGCAACCTCACCGAAATGGGTAGAGTAGCTAAGTTGAAGGAATTAGCCGATAAGGTTTATGATAAGACTGCGACCGCGTCCGAGAAGACCGGCATTTATTTTATTGCCACCTTTTCAAAGGGTCTCGTGGTGGTTGAGGAAAACGACCGCTATGAAGCAGCAATTGGTATTGCAGAATACGGCGACACCGCCAAGATTAAGGCGAAGGTTGAAGAAATTGTAAAGACAGTAAAGGCAAACAAAGCACCTATGACCCTAGATGAGCTTGACGAAAAGCTAAATTATGAACATCCTGATCATATAAAAGCGGTTGCGTCAATCTCTAAGCAACTTGCTACACTTAACGGACTATGGGGGCTAGCAAAGTGGGCCTCGGTAAATCCTAAGAATATTAGAGACAAGATTTTTGTAGTCTTAGAGACCAAAAAAGAACCAATGCATTTTTCGGATATTGCAAAAGAAATCAAAGATTCAAATTTTAAGCGCAAAAATGTGACCGTACAGGCTATTCATAATGAATTAATAAAAGACCCAAGATTTGTACTAATCGGACGGGGAATTTACGCACTTTCTTCTTGGGGCTACAAGAAGGGAACTATAGCGGATATCATCGAAGCTACCCTAAAAGAGTCTGATAAACCGATGACTAGAGAAGAAATCGTGAAAAAGGTCCTTAAAGTTCGCAAAGTCAAGGAGACTACAATCCTACTTAATTTGCAGAACAAAAAGTTATTTAAGAAAGTTGATAAAAACTTATACACGTTGGCTCAATAAGTGATATAATTATAAGCATATGGAATCTGTCATACATTTTATTTTAATGCCGATATTCTGGATACCTGTAGTGGGGGTTTTGGCATTTTTGACTTATCGAAATTACAAGAAATTAAATAAACTAAAAGTGTTAAATGTGGACTCTGTACTTTTGATGCTTGAGATTCCAAAAACCAATGACAAAAAAGAGCTTGCGGCCGAGCAGCTTTTTGCGTCTCTACACGGTATTTTAAGAGATAAACAAGAATTAAAAAATTCCGGCGGTGTGCAAGAACATTTGTCATTTGAGATTGTGTCTACGGCCGGGCAAATTAGATTTTATGTGTGGGTGCCAAAGGTGCTGCAGAATTTTGTGGAGGGGCAAATTTATTCCCAATACCCTACCGTACAAATCTATAAAATGAACGAAGACTACGTAGATGAAAGAAAACAATATCCCATCAATTATTCGGCGGAACTGGGATTAATTGAAGATGAAGCTTTGCCGATTAAAACTTTTGATAATTTTGAGGTTGATCCTTTGGCTGGTGTGACTGGGACACTCGCAAAACTTAGCCCGGACCGTTCGGAAGAATTATGGGTGCAGATTTTGACTCGACCAATTCCAGATGATTGGCATAAAAATACTACCGATAAATGGATCCGCAAAATTAAATCTGGGGCAAAATCATTCTTTGGTGGTTCTGGGGTCGACTGGACTTGGCTAGTTGAAGCTCTGGGTGCACTGTTTCGCCCTCCAGCTGGTGGGACCAACTCAGAAACCGCGGTAGAGCTATCAGAGCGCGATAAAACCAGAATATCCAAAGCTGAAGAAAAGGCCACAAAATTAGGGTATGAGGTAAAAATCCGTCTAGCATATCTTGGCCAAAACGAGACTGACGCCAAGCTTAATATGCAAGCTTTAGTTGGTACCTTCAAACAGTATAATTCAACCAACCTTAATGGTTTTAAACAACTAGGTGGCAGTTTTAATGCCGATGATCTTGATTCTTAT
Source organism: Candidatus Nanosyncoccus sp. (assembly GCA_045530815.1). Taxonomy (GTDB): domain Bacteria; phylum Patescibacteriota; class Saccharimonadia; order Saccharimonadales; family Saccharimonadaceae; genus Nanosyncoccus. Next base: position 27,535 of record JAZSCU010000033.1, on the reverse strand, counting down.
AAAATGCGACAATTTTCTAACCGTGGCTTTATCTTGAATATTTCCGAGCTCGCCTCGGTATATCATTTACCACATACCTCGGTAGAAACACCAAATATCGTCTGGGCTTCTTCAAAAACGGCTGAGCCGCCAGCCAAATTGCCAGTACTTACTGGTGACACCGCTATAGATGAAAATATTTCAGCCTTTGGTTTAACTAATTTCCGCGGAATCAATCACCAATTCGGGCTACTTCGCCGCGACCGTTCGCGTCACGTTTATATTATTGGTCAAACTGGGGCAGGGAAAAGTGGACTACTTGAATTAATGGCCCTTTCTGATGTATTTTACAATCAGGGATATTGTATTATCGACCCGCATGGTGATTTTGCCATAGATAACCTTAAATTCGTACCAGAGTCGCGTATTAAGGATGTAGTTTATTTCAATCCGGCTGACACGGCTTTTCCTGTGGCATTTAACCCACTCGAAATAACCGATCCCGCCAGAAAGCCAAACATCTGTTCTGAGGTAATTGGGGTACTAAAACGAATGTTCGGCGATTCTTGGGGCCCGAGGCTTGAACACATTTTGCGTTATACCCTGCTAGCTTTGCTCGATAGACCCTCAACGACATTGCTTGATATTTCCAGATTATTAACCGACAAGGATTTCCGTAAGGAGACATTGGAGTATTGTAAGGATGTAACTGTTTTACAATTCTGGAAACACGAATTTGGCCAGTGGAACGAAAAACAGGTTAATGAGTCGATTGCGCCAGTTTTAAACAAGGTAGGGGCTTTTACTGCTAATCCAATCATTCGTAATATTATCGGACAGGAAAAGTCATCATTTGATATCCGCAAGATTATGGATGAGGGGAAAATTCTAGTAGTTAATCTTTCTAAGGGTTTAATCGGTGAAGATAACGCAGCGATTTTGGGGTCTTTCTTGGTGACAAAAGTGCAACTTGCCGCTATGTCGCGCTCAGATATTCCAGATGTGGCAGACAGGCGACCGTTTTATCTATATGTTGACGAGTTCCAAAACTTTGCCACTGATTCATTCTCGGTAATTCTCTCCGAAGCGCGCAAATATGGGCTAAATCTTACCGTAGCCAACCAATATGTAGCCCAAATGACGGATTCAGTGCGCGATGCAGTGTTTGGCAACGTTGGTACTACGATTTCATTCCGCGTCTCGGCCGATGATGCTCCGGTACTAGTCAAACAATTTGAGCCTACTTTTGAGGAATCTGATATTATTCAACTCAACAACCGTCATTTTGTAATCTCGATGATTATCGGCGGCGAAAAAGTACCAGCTTTTTCGGCTACTACCCTTTCGATACCGGAGACACCTAAAGACAACTTTGACGCAATAGTAGCTCATTCGCGCGAATATTATGCCAAGCCACGACTTGAGGTAGAAAACGAAATCCGTGAGACGATCGAGCAATCTGAAAAATATAAAAAGGAGTTGTCTGATTCCGGACGACAGGAGGAGCCTAAATTAGTTATAAATACCTCCGAAAAACCAGTTTTCCGTCCAATACAGAACTCTGCTAGCGAGAAAAAACCCTCTGTTAGCTATACCGAACATAAACCGAACTTAAGATACCAGCCTACCCCTCAGGCGGATTTTCGCAAACAAAAAATCAGCCCTAACACAGCCGAAGGCAAAACCGACCGCTTAGGACTAAAAGATCTAGCAAAACTAGTCGATACTGAGCAGGCAGGGAAAGAAAAGACCTCAAAAACTAGCCATGACGCAGCCGATAATAAGCAGGCAGGGAAATATAAACATAAAAAACAGCACCCTACTATTAAAAAAGGGAAGAAACGCTTTGAAAAACCAGCTAAAAATAAGCGAGGTCAGGAAATTTCTACCCCTGTAGTTCCCCCTGTTAAGCCTGAGGTGGAATATCAGGAGAAATCGACCGTCAAGATCGAGCCATCCCACGATTCCTTGCCCCTGTCCACCCCTGTTAAACGGACTGAGGATTATGCTACGAAGGATAATTCGGTAGATGGATTCTTATCTATTAAGCACTAATTAAAGTAGCCACAATCATTTGTATTAAAGTTAGCGTAAAAGGGCAGTAAGTTGCATAATAAAAAATCAGCTACATACATAAATAAATATCATGCAAATGGTAAATGTAGTTGGTCGGATTTTAGCATAAGCTTAATGTCGCACAATATGGATTTTACGACATAATGCTTATGCTAAAAAGACGGTTCAACACCCGTCTAAACTAGGTAAATAATTCTGGGTGGACGGGAATCATCGCATAATTATATTTTTGAATGAGGTAAATAGTGCATTTAATTCATAATAATTAAACTCTAATTTTTGTGAGCATTGAGCGAAGCTCAAGAGCATTTTTCTAAATTTTAGGAAAATATCTCGTGCGAACCGCGAAAGCAGCCGTTAAGTCACGAGTATTTTCCGTTAAGAAATTTAGAAAAATCATCTTGGCGAGAGCGAAGCGCGAGCAAAAGTTAGGGTTTAAATATTGTAAATCCTACAACAATTTCCGCATTTTTTGAACAGTTTTTTGGCTGGATTTGGTCCACCCCTGTGAAGTTTGGTTTTTGGTCGGATTTTGGGCCAATTTTTTTTAAATTTGACATTTCCCCGTTTTATTTCCCTATTTTGTATTTTTCCCTGTTTTTTGCTTTGGCTTAATGATGCTTTGTTAATTCAAACTGGTTTTTTACGAACAAAAACCGAACAGAAATAGGGTACTATGAAATAGAACAAAACCCGAACAATTCCCTCCTCCTTTAGCCCTCTATTGCCAATAGGCTTTACCTTCTACTCGGACATCAATGTATTTAAACTCTATAATCCCCTGTCCTGAGAGGTAGCGAAGCATCCGATCGGCATCCTCAACCGAAACCGCAGCACCGCGATCAATCGTAGTTTTAATGAAACCGGGTTGGTTTTCGAGATAAAAATCGACTTCACGAATGGTACCGCTAGGCAATACGGCTTTTTGGAGTGTATAACCTAGGTCTTTAAAATCAGCTTCTGCTTGCCCGATATATTCGCGCATGCGGCTGGTAATTTTGCCATTGGTAGCATGAGAATCTTCATCAATAATCTCGGCAGTCGGTGTAAAGGTCTCTACGGGTGGATTAAACATAATGATAGGATCTTCTTTTTTTACAAAAATAAAATAGAGACATACGAGTGCCACGATCAGCCCTAGAAAAACTACAGTGACAATAATTATACGAGCGCGGTTTTTGCGTTTGTCTTTTTTGCGAGCTTCCGCACGCTCATTGGCGGTTTCTAGGTGTTCCCTGGCCTCGCCGATGGTGCGGCCAGATTTGATGGTGGACCTACGATTTTCGCGGCGACGAGCCAAGGTTGGAGCTTCGCTTTGCGAAGGTTTTTCGGGTTCGGTCGCCTGTCGTGGTCCAGGGCTAGATGAGCCTTTTTTGGATTTTTTTCTGATAATTCCCACCGCGAGCTCCTTAAACTTCCTCTAGAATTAATTCGGCTAGACGTTTTGCAGCATCAGCACGAGCTTCATCGTGTAAACGGTCGGCCATATCGGCACGTAAGCGAGGTGATTTAACCAAATGACGGATCTCTTCGAGTAGGAGCTTTGGGTTTTTTTCCATAGCAGCATTATTAACCACGGATGCGGCCTCGGCTGCTTTTAGGCGCTCGGCATTTTTAACTTGGTGACCACCAGGGAGACGTTCAAATGGCACCAGGATAGTAGCTTTTTTCAGCGCGGCCATCTCGGCAATCGTGGTAGCGCCAGCGCGAGACACCACAACATCGGCTGCGCCCATCAATTCGTCCATGGTAGTGTTAAATTCCCACATGCGAAAGTTGGACTCAAGGGAGGCTTTTTCCCAGTTTTCGTATTTTTTGAGATCGACCATGTTTTCGTAATGCTTGCGCCCAGCGACCAAACCAACCGATGTAAACTTGAGGAGTTCTGGCAAGATCGCTCTGGTTGCTTCATTTAAGCCTTCTGAGCCCTGAGAACCACCAGTAATCACAACGAGAGGTTTTTCTGTATTAAACGAAAAGGCTTTTTTGAGAGAAATTTGTTTGGTCCCAGAAGCAGGTTTGAATTCGGGGCCAACTGGAATACCCGTCCAGACATAGTTAGGGTGATTTTTTTGCATTTCATCAGAAATAGGCATGCCAAAAGCGACTTTTTTGGCTCTTTTCATTAGTAGACGATTAGCAAGACCGGCCACGGTATCTGACTCGTGGATGATGTAAGGGATTTTAAAAAGTCTAGCTACTAGCCCAACCGGCAAACAGACATAACCGCCCTTTAAAAAGATTACGTTAGGGCGAGATGATTTACGAATAAGACGGCAAAAAGCCGTAACGAGCCCTGCCAAGAATCCTAAGAACCCTAAGAAATTGCCAATAATTAAATCTTTTAGAGTGACACCGAAATAGATAAAATAATCTTTGAAGTGCCAGTTAGAATAGCGGTGGAATTTACCGGCTGGAATACGACGAACTCTAATGTAGGGGCCTTTTTTGTGATAGCTGGATTTTTTTTCTTCTTCACCCCAAGCAACACCAATCTCGGTAGTGAGCTTGGTGACATTTTTATAGTATTTAAAATCGGTCCAGAATTCAATGCTGGTACGTGGCTTTTGATTTAGTATTTCACGAACTACGGTGACGGCTGGAGTGATATGACCCCCCGACCCGCCCCCGACTACTAATATTTTCATTTTTGATTACCTCTCTACTAGTATAACACGAAAGTTGTAAAATTAGGCCCAAAGCAAAAGCTAAAAAGATCATGCTAGTGCCACCGTACGAGAGGAGTGGAAGTGTGATGCCTGTAACAGGAACCAGCGAAGTCATGGCTGCTATATTTACTACGACTTGAGCCGCAGTCCAAGAGAATACCCCCACGATAATCAAGCGATTTTCAAAATCTGGAGTACCCTTGGCGACTTTTAGCATACGCAGAAGTATAACACCAAAAATTGCAATAATTACAAATAGCCCAACAAAACCAAATGTTTCGCCCATAATTGCAAAAACCGAGTCATTGATGGATTCCGGAAGATAACCGGTAGCTTGGACAGAATTGCCTACACCGACGCCAAATAATCCACCTGTGCCGATAGCAAGCATGGCATTGTCAACATGATAAGTTGAATCGGTGCCTTCCCCGCCGGTCAAAGTTGTAAGCCAGGCATCAACGCGCTGCATACGATGAGATGAGGTGGCAACAGCGCCCACGGCTACGACTAAAACTAGAGCCAACATAATGAGATATTGCTTGGCCGGAATGCCAGAAATTAAGAGTGTACCAAAGATAATCGAAATCAAAGCTACACCGGTGCCAAGATCACCTTGCGCAATTACGACTAAGAATAGTGAGAGCCCACAGATAATAATGAGTGGTAACCAAAAATCACGGAATTTACCAATACTTCCTTCTTCTTTTTTGCGAGCAAGAAAGTCTGCTAGGTAAATAACGAGAGCTAATTTGAGAAATTCGGCCGGCTGGATGCTGAGGCCGCCAAAATTAAACCAACGACATTCACCCAACTCACATTTAACGAGAGATGAGCCAATCATAGATAAAATCCAAAGTAAACCAGATAAGAATAATGCAATAATCATCATTGGTTTAGCGAATTTTTTAACGTATTTATACGGGATCCATTTAAAAGCGGCAAAAAATGCAACGAGTGAAATAGCAACTGAACGGAGCTGGCCGACGAAGAAGTAGTTAGGATCATAATCTGTGCCATAGGTATTATTTAAAACATTGGCGCGCATGGGCCCAATCGCATAAATCACGATTAAGCCTAGAGCCATTAAGCCTAGAGTGGCAAATAAGATAACAAGATCTGATTTATGCTTGCGAGTTTTCATAATGAAACCAAGGCGCCTCCGGTAGCAGCTAAGAACATACCGAAAATAGCACAGACTCCAGCAATAATCCAAAAGCGCATTACGATTTTGGCTTCACCCCAACCTTTGGCTTCGAGATGATGATGAAGAGGAGCGGAAATGAAGACTTTTTTATGGAAGAATTTTTTAGCGATAAGTTGGATTAAGCTAGACCCTGTTTCTATAACAAAAGGTAGGCCGATAATCGGCAAGAGCAAGAAAGAATTAGTCATCATAGCGACGACACCGAGGCCAGCACCTAATGCAAACGAGCCAGTATCGCCCATCATAAACCTGGCTGGAGGGACGTTAAACCATACATATGAGAATAACCAGCCAACCACTGTTAGACAAAAACCGAATAACAGCATATTACCCTGGAAGAGGGCGATAATGCCAAAAGAACCATAAGCAATCATAGAAAGCCCGCCAGAAAGGCCATCAAGACCATCCGAGATATTTACGGCATTTGAAGTAGCTACAATAGCAAAAGCAAAAATTAAAGTAACGGCAAAAGCGCCAATCTCAATATTCCCGATAAATGGCACGAGCATGGTAGTCCAGCCTAGTCTAAAGGCAAAGAACCAACCTAAAGTTAGCCCAACAATCGTAATGAGAGCAAATTTGACTGGGCCACGAAGACCAGCGGCGCCTCTACCTGAACCAAAAATATTAATCATGTCATCGATCACTCCAACCAAAGCCCCACCTAGGAACCCGGCTAGTGGTAGCCAAGTCTGGCCGCGATCAAAGTTAAAAATCCAGGTAACAGCAGTTACAGCAATTACACCAATCAGGCCAGCCATAGTTGGAAAGACATGTTTAAACTTATGAGCATGAAGCTTGGTCATAACTGGTAAATCTTTGCCATCTACAGTAGTTTTTTTCTGCTTTTTCCAGAACTTATACTTGTAGGCAAAATGTGTATAAAACGGGGTCAAAACCATTGAAAAGAGGAAGCCCGCAAGAGCCAGTAAGAGTCCGTAAAACATTTCGTCTTTTATACCCATAGCTTTTATTATACCATAATCCTAATTCGGTTTAATTTTATAATAATTGATTAAATAGTTTTGGAGATCATCGAACAAATTCATGGCGATGCTACTTTCAATTTTTTGCCCCTCGCCCCACATTTTAACCATAATGACGTATTCAGGCATTTCCCCGCTAGGAGCAATGAAGCCAATGTAGGAACCAATTAATTTGCTCATTGTGTCATCGTAGGCCCCGTCAACAATAACCTGGGCAGTACCAGACTTGCCACCGATATCGTAACCTTCGCGGTCGATGCCTTGGGCAATTTTATATTTACGGTTATTGATTAGCATGTCGCGCATAGTAGCAGAAGTCTCATCAGTCAAAATCTTGTCTTCAACTTTTTCATTAATACTAAGCGGGACGATTTGACCATTTTTTAGTTCGCCTTTTACGATGGTGGGGGTGCGCCAATAGCCACCGTTAATCACTGCCGAAAAAGCCGTGGCAGTCTGAAGCATGGTAAGGCTTAAGTTTTGGCCAAAGGTCATATTAGCATAAGTTGAATCACGGCCCCAGCCCTCGTTAGGATCCGGAATATATCCTTCGGATTCAATCAATTCTACACCGGTAGCTTGCCCTAAACGGAATTTATTATAATAGTAATCATATAGTTTTTCCCTGCCCTTTTGGTTAATAGAATTGGTGTCACCGCCAAGAAGTTTGAGCGCATGAATTGAACCGGTGTTTAGAGACCAATATAGCGCAGTACGCATATCAATCGTACCATTTAATGAACTTCTTTTTTCTGCGTTCCAGATTTCCCATCCATCTACTACTTCATAACCTTTATTATAATAAGTAGTATCTGGAGTCATCACGCCTTCGTTAATGGCCGCCGAAAAAGCAAAGTTTTTACAAATTGAAGCTGGTTCGTAAGGAATTTCTGTGGTGTAGTTAGAATAAGCGGAGGCATCTTTAACATTGCCATAATCCCCCGGATTATAATTTGGAAGATTGGCCATAGTTACAATTTCACCAGTATCTGGTTTTGTAACTAAAACCGCGACATTAGTGGCAGCCGTTGAGTCGATGGCGGATGAAGCAATCTCTTCGATCCCTCTTTCTAAATTGCGATCGACGGATAGCACAATATCCTTGCCGTCTTCGGCTGGAATTTTAATATTTTCATCGCCAATAGAGAGCGCGACTTTATTGACATCGGCCGTAGTTTTTAACATGCCGTCTTTACCGGTTAGAAGTTGATTGAGAGAACCCTCTACACCATACTGACCAAGCCCGTCCGCATTCACAAACCCAAGTAAACCGGAGGCTAGTTCCCCTTCGGTGTAAACGCGCTGGTTATTTTTCTTAAACCAGACAGCAGAAATTTCTTCATCAGCAATTTTGGTAGCATTTTCACGAGGGACATTTTTTGCAACAATGGAGTAGCGCAATCCTTCCGTATTATAGATTTCGTCAAGGTCTACGGCAATATAATCTTTAGCATAGGTATTGAGGGCTTCAGTGATTTTATCTTTTTCGGTAACAGAGGGATCAATGACAATTTGATAGGTAGTCTGGTTTAAAACCACGGCGGCTGGATCACTTCCGTCCATCATATAAATTTCTCCACGTTTGGCTACGATGGTTTCTAGGAGGGTATGTTCTTCGTTGGCCCTAGCAACCCAGGCACTATGTTCAATGATTTGGATGAAAAAAAGCCGCACAAGAATAATACCAAGTGCAACTAAAACAACATTTCTTAAAATTTTGATGCGATGAAAAGAAACCTCAGTTTGCTGTTGATCAATAATTTGAGTTTTTAAATTGTGACTATTCCGTGGCATAGCCGGTTACCGTCGCGTCTTCCATAGCAGCTGCGACAGTACTGTTTTTTGCTGTGGCAACAGAAGTTAAACGCGCTTTCTCGACCGCTAGGTCGTCTTTTCGAGCGTTCATTTCAGTGATTTCAGATTCTACGGATGAAATTTCATAATCAAAACTGGTAGCTTTGGTGCCTTCGGCAACATAGATCAAACCAAAGACTAAAGTCAACATACTAACAATAACGATTTGAGAAATAGAACCAAGACTTTTTTTGGTGTGACGGACAATGTTACGGTTGCGGGTAAAACTGGCGCTGGTTGTAGCACGTCTTGTAGTATAAGTTTGATCTCGCATTTTTTGATTTTTCCTCGCTTGTTTCAAGTTGATATTTATTTTTATTTTTTCCTTAGTCCGGGTGGTTTTTATAAGCAGAGCCATAAGTAACTTATAAAACCAGCCCGGGAAGGTCATACACTTTTCACACGCTCTCCGGTGAAAACTCTTTTTTGGCGGACCACACTCGGCCCATGTCGACTAGTCCTGGGAATTGGGCGGGGTTACCCGCCCAGACGGAGGACTAGCGGAAGTTTACCTTAACGGTTTGTTTGCGCGATTTGTTCGCAACGATGATTTGTTTTGGCATTTTGCCTCCTTTTTTTATGTTTTTATTTTTATCAATTCCGCTTAGCTATTCTAAGTTTTGCACTCCTAGCGCGCGGGTTGATAACTAGTTCATCATTCGCCGCAACTATAGGTTTTTTGGTGATGATTTCTAGTTCAGACTCTTCGCCAAAACTTGAAGCAGTTTTAATAAAGTCTTTGACTAGACGATCCTCTAGACTATGAAAGGTAATAATTCCGAGCCGACCGTTTTTTTTAAGTAGTTTTGGAAGAAGCGGAAGAGTATTTTTGATCTCTTCGAGTTCGTCGTTTACTACTATACGAATGGCTTGGAAAATTTTGGTGGCAGGATGAGTTTTGCTATGTCTAGACTTATTTTTGATAATATCTGCTAACTCCTTAGTACTCTTGATTGGACGATGATGGACAATTTCTCTTGCTAGCATTTTTGCGCGACCAGATGGCTCTTCGCCATAGGCCATAAAAATACTCGCTAACTCCTGTTCACTCCTATGATTTACTATATCGTCCGCAGTCTTTTTTTGACGTCTATCCATACGCATATCTAAAGGCGCATCATATTTAAATGAAAAACCTCTATCTTCCATATCCAGTTGCGGAGAAGAAACTCCAAAATCCGCAAGTATAATATCGAAAGTCTTTCCACACTTAAAAAGTTGTAGCACCGCACTATAAAAATCTGTGTTAATAATCTCTATCTCGGGAGGAAATTTGTTTTTTAAATAATTAACGGCAAATTCATCTCGATCGATCAAAACCGAATCTTTATAATTCTGTGTTACACCCAAAATACTGCTAGCATGACCACCATAACCAGCGGTTAAATCCAGATAGGATTCTCCTTGCTTTGGTGACAAGCTCGCTAATACTTCCGATAATAATACAGGGGTATGTAATTTCTCCATACTTATATTATACAACGTTTGAGACCGTTCAACTAGAAACTTCAGCGGGTTTGTTTCTGTTTGATTTTTATTTTATAACACAACTTATCCACCACGATTTACCAGCGCGAAGCTAATCATGTATCGCAGCCGTTGAGAGATTTATTGTGTATTTTGGTTTTAGACCATATTATAGAGTTTTATTGGGAGGTGTGTTTTTAGGGAAGGTACGCACGATTATGATTTCGCATCTCGCTACATTTAATGCGCGCCGAAACTCCTAGTTGGCCGATCTCAAACTCTTTTAATGTACGACTTTTTGTTTAGCGTTTTTGTTTAAATATTCGCTGTCATCATTGTATGATAATTTTTTAAAAAATGCAAGTGCTTTTTTGAAGATTTTTTTATTATTTTTTATGTGGGAGTTTTCCACAATTGTGGATAAATAGCCTGTTATTTTACCGAACACAGTATGCCTTAAAAACCGAACAAGGTGGTGTTGCTAGGGGTCTTTAAAAACCGAACATTACTAGTTGAAATTCACTAATTTTGTGTTTTGATTATGTTTATTTCCCTTTTTATTAGTGTGTGATATAATGAAGAAAATAAGTGGAGATAATTATGGACAAAGAACCATTTGATGTATTCCTTTGGGCAAATGAGATCGATGAAATCAAAAATAATGTTTCGGCAGAGCTGTTTCTATTTAATAAAAACTATACACCTTATAAAATTAAATATTCAGATAAATTGACCGGCGCCGTTAAGGCTATGTTTATGCAGGAAGCGGTTTCTTATATTATTACAGAGGCCGATAAGGGGTTAGAGTGCCGCGAATACGAAAAAGCCGACGGTGAAGAGAAAGTGGTTTATCGTACTTCCCTTTCTAAGGTGGGGCGAGCAGAAACCTTGATTCATTTGATTGAGAACGAGTATAAGGATATTGATTATTTTTCCGAAAATGAATACGACTTTAAAAAGGTTAAAGGTATCATTGCGAAGTTTACCTATCCGGGCGAGGAAGGTATGAAAACATTTTATATCGCAAAGATTTTGCCAGCCTCGGCGGCGCTTAAGGGAGCGACCTCTTGGGAAATCAACGGTGAGAGCTTTGAGCCGTTTTCGGCCGAGATTGCGCTCAAGATGCCAGATGATAATCAGGTGGCGATTGTGGACGGTACGATTATAGTGTTTAATCAGGCGAAGTTTGAGAATTTGTTCCAATACGACTATAAATCTCAGGTGATTGCGGAAGCTAAAGCCAAGGAACTAACCGAAAAGTATAAACTGTCGTTTGCGGAAGGTTTGACACTTGATTCCCTACTTGCGGACAAGAAGCCGATTCTGAAGAAGGTGCAGGCGATGGATATTGCGGAAGAGATGCCGCAAGACAAATTGCTTGATTACGCAGACGAGATGCAACTTGAACTGATGACTGATGACGATGGTTCGATCATTATTATGGATGACAAAGATTTGACGATGTTTGTAAACTTGCTCAATGAGGATTATTATGTATCGCCAGTGAATGGGCGACGTTATGAGATTAAATCCAAAAAATTACTCGGCGAGCCAGATGGTGAACCACCGAGGGGCTAATAATAAAGAAGGAGGAATAAGATGTTAATATCAACTACTCCCAGCATAGATGGGAAAACAATTAAAGAATACCGTGGTGTAGTCTTTGGTGAAGTTATCAATGGGATTAATTTTACTAAAGATTTTATGGCAAATATTACTAATTTTATTGGTGGAAGGTCCGAAGAATATGAACAAGAGATCGTCGATGCCCGTGCCGACGCGCTGACTGAGATGAGTGAGCGCGCAGAAAAAATCGGAGCGAATGCCATAGTGGGAGTAAAAGTTGATTACGAACCTATCAGTATAGGTGAAAGAGGCGCTAGCATGATAATGGTGACGGCTTCAGGCACCGCCGTTGTTTTGGAATAATAATTATAAAGGAGATAATATGGTAAAAAACAATGAATTTGTAGGTGTAGATGAAAAATTTATCCCAGAGGATAAGCAAGCAAAAACCCATACAGAGGAGCCCATTGTCGGTTCGGAAAATGTACAAAAAGTGCGCGACGGGATTACCGAGGGGATAAATAAACTTACTAGCGATGAAGGTAAAGAAAAAGCGAAAAAAGGACTAAAAGTGGCCAAGAGAATTGGGATTGGCTATCTGATATTTTGGTGCGTTTTAGTAATATCAGTGATTGCTATAATTATCGTTGTTGCAGTAAATATTATAAGAATACAAAATGAGCAAGCTGAAATGTTGGAAGATTCCAAAAATAATTCGAACAGTGTGATTGAAGAATATAACAACACCAAGGAACGGATGCAAGAAGAATACGAAAATTCTAAGGATGAGTATGATAAGGCTAAAGAAGAATATGATGACGTCGAGAGCGAAGTACAAGAAATCTACGACAATACTAGAAAAGAAGTTTTAAAAAATACTGAATAGAGTCAGAGTTTTTATGACTCAAAGTAGGTACTCTCGACAAAATTAGATTCGCCGAGAGTACGGAAGGTTTTTCTGAGGTCATCTTTGGCTTCTTGCACGGAATCTTTATCAGATAATTCCGACTCGATTTTGGCATAATAGCCTGGAAGGTTATCTACTTTATCGAGATAGATGAAAGTGTTTTCGCCCATATCTAATTCCTCGCGGCGGCGCGAAACTTCTGCTGCAGGTTTGAACCCTAGTTGTAAAATAATATTAACAAGTTTGCCATAATCTGTAACCATGGTTTTTTCGACAATATCGACTCCGGAATCTTCGATGTGGCGCTTTAGGATAAAGTAATATTTGGCAGGTTTATCAACGGATTTCATTTCGGTGCGCATAATAAGACGCGGATAATTCATATTCTTTTTATAACCACGTGGAACATAAATACGGTCATGCTGCCAGTAAACTGGGGAAAATCTAAGCTCAATGTCTGAAAACTTCTTTAAAAAGCCATCGTGGCTATTTAATTTACACTTAACAATGACTTTTTTCATAAGATAATTATATCACAAATTCTGGCCTCAAGAGATTTTACTCCGTTGAAGTCGTTTTCGATGATTTTTACTAAAGGCTCAATACGATCGATGACTGGGTCAAGATTTAACCATGCCTGAGAGGCGAAGAAGGCAAGGCATTTGAGAGATTTACCATTCTTATCCCGAAGGTCAAGGCGAAGATGATTATGTTCGGCGCCCATTCTAGTAACATTTACAATATCAACATCTTTAAGACGAAAAATCGGCTCTTCGTTCCCCGCCCCAAAAGGTTCTAGGAGTTTTAGCTCTTCGAGGAATTTAAGGTTTAGATCATCAAAGTCAAAAACATCTAAGTCTGCATGGTTTTCAAGATATTTTGCTTGGTTTTTTAGATTGAGGCTCTGATAATAGGCATTGATTTTTTCGCGAAATTCAAAGAGTTTTTCTTGTTTTAGCTTAACACCGGCGGCGCCAGAGTGACCACCACCACTCAAGATGGAGTCTTTGACCTGATTTAAAGCCTCCGCCAGGTTAAAATCGCCAAAACTGCGGCCAGAACCTTTATATATATCATTTTCGACCTCTGTTAAAACGAAGGCTGGTTTTTGGTATTCTTCAACCAGGCGGCCAGCAACGATACCAAGGATACCTTCGTGCCATTTTCCCGTTTCAATAATGACTGGATTGTCTTTGATGCCACGTTTGGTGATTTCTTTCATGACAGAAATTTGTTCATTTTTACGTTTTTTGTTCAACTCTTCTAGTTTTTCGGCGAGTGGGGCGGCTTCTAATGCGGACCCGGCGCGGAGCAGATTTAAAGAGAGATCCGGGGATTCTAAGCGGCCAGCAGCGTTTAGACGTGGGCCGATTTGGAAGCCAATGCTCTCGGTGTTCAAGTTTTTTACTCCAGCTTTTCGCATAATTTCTTTTAATCCTGGGCGGCGAGTTTTTGCTAAAACTTTCATACCGTAAAAGCTCAAAATGCGATTTTCGCCAGTGAGTAACATATTGTCACAAACCGTGCCAATCAGAACGAGATCAAGCAGCCATTTTTCTTGGCCTTTTTGTATAAGACCATCTTTTACTAAAGCTTCAGCTAGTTTAAAAGCTACTCCGACCCCAGCAAGATCATGCAATTTTTCAGTTGGATGATCTTTTCTTTTAGGATTCAAAACGGCCACAGCCTCGGGGATTTTTTCATCAGTTTCGTGGTGATCAGTAATGATACTGTCAATTTTTAAAGTGTTTAATTCATCGATAATTTCGTGGTTGCGCGAGCCGCAATCTACCGTAATTACCAGGGTTACGCCTTCTTTTTGGGAGCGTTTAATTAGTTTGGGGCTCATACCGTAGCCATCGGCAAAGCGATCTGGCAACATAATGCTGATATTCTCTGGTTTTGTACCGGCGAGTTTTAGAGTTTCTTCCATCACCGTGCTGGCAGTAACACCATCTACGTCATAATCGCCGTAAATGAGAATTTTTTCCTCTGTTTTGATAGCATTTTTGATTCTTTTTACAGCTTTTTTCATGTCTGGCATTTCGTATAGATCAGTAAGGTCTTCGTATTTAGGGTGCAAAAAATCTGGCTTAATGCCTCGCGTTTCGAGCAAACGATCAAATAATTTACTCATTTTCTACCCCTGTTAGCCGATCGTTTTACTAGGTTTACTACCTTTTTGACTCTTGATAACTATGCTTTGAAGCTCCTTTAAAATTGGGAACTGTTTATTAGTTTGGTAGATCTTAGTCTTACCTTTTTTGGTGACGATCAGAAAATTGCCGTTAGCCATGCGGTTTAGTTCCCTCTGGATATTGCCCGGATCCTCTTTAATGAGTTTCGCAAGACCGCGGACGTGGGTTTTAAAATCTGGATATTTGGCAAAAACAACGATAATTTTTCTGCGCACCCTGGATGTAACAAATATATCTAACATTTTACCTCTTACCTCGCTTTAACTTTATCTATTATAGCATAGGTTGAGTATTTTTTACAACGGTTTTAGCGAGCCTATGAATTAAAATTTGTTTAGGATTGATTGTCGCTTCCTTCTTCTGGGAGCGATTTTCAATCTCATTGTTAGGTATAAAAAGCCTAGAAGTTACTTCTAGGCCTGTTGGTGATTGTAATTTAGACCTTTATACCAGTACAGTAAAAAAATTTTTCTTTATCAAAGTTCGGCATATCCATGATTGTCTCACGACGTTCTTGCGGAAGTTTGTCCCACCAGGATTGACGGTGCGCTTCTTGTTTTGGCATACGATAGACTAATTCTTCATAGGCTTTACTATTTCGCCAATCATCCATAGTCCAATTAGATGGTTTGTCGAACATCATTATTTTAGGATTTTTATCAGTATTAAAGATACCAGAAGACCTGTTCCCGAAATTAAAATCCCCAGAGTTACAATCTCCGGAATTATAATCGCCGGTGTTGCAGTTGCCGCTATTATGACAACCTACATTAAACGATCCGATATTATCGTCTCCTGTGTTACAACTACCATAGTTCTTATCACCAGAATTACTATCCCCATGATTATGGTTGCCGGAATTATAATCGCCGGTGTTTAAAAACCCCGTATTCCAAGATCCGTCGTTAATCAATGAGAGTACTTCGTTGAAAGACAAAATATGCACAATTTTAAACATATTGGTATGATTCCAACATCTAGAAGGATCGTAGTTTACACCGTCTAGAATGACAATTTCATACACTCTGCTGTCAAAAGTTCTCTCGTTGTTAAAACGCAGGCCATCTTTTAGAGTTTGATAAAATAATATGTCTCTAGAATAGACCTGACCTTCTTTATAGATGGTCGTATCTGTATATTCCTGAATGTAATATCCATAAATATCCATAGTTACACCCCCTAATTCTTATTCATCAGACTGAATGGTATATGTGTCAATGTACAATCTTTGATTCATTATAGCACAGATGTTGTATAATAGGGGTATGTTTTACGAGGTGATACCAGAGGGGAAAGTGGAGCCCCTGGTTTACAGTTATGATGATTCCCTTCTTATAGGTCAGATCGTTTTGGTGCCTTTAACAAGTAGGCAAGTGCCAGGCATTGTTGTTAAAAAAGTTGCTCAACCAAAATTTAAAACTAAATTAATTTTGAAAGTTTTGTATTCAAAACCATTGCCAGAACATTTGCTACGGACTGCACAATTTGTACACGATTACTATTTAACACCGACTGGGCAGGCGATATCTTTAGTACTACCTAGAGGGGTAGAAAAACAGAGGAGAAAGCCAAAAACCGAACAAATGTTCGGGAATGATAATAGCTTGTTGGAATGCTCCACTCGGGACCGTAAGCTTGGGCGAGCGCCCTTGAGCGTGTCCCGAGTGGAGTATTCCAAGCGGGCCCTAACAAAACCTGAGCATTTGGCGGATATTCAGCTTAATGCCGCACAAAAAAAGGCCCTTAAAGGCCTTCAGGAGGCTCCAGGAACGACGAAACTGCTTCATGGTGTTACTGGTAGTGGTAAAACAAACATATATCTCAAAATGGCTGATAATGCCCTTTTAGCCCAAAAGTCCACTATTTTATTAGTGCCTGAAATCGCCTTGACTGGGCAGCTCGTGAAGGTATTTCAGGAAACTTTTGGCGATAAGATAGTACTAATTCATTCTAGTCTAACTGAGGTGGAGAGACATCTAATTTTTGAACGAATTCTTGATGCAGATGAACCAATCATAGTAGTAGGGCCAAGGTCGGCACTGTTTGCGCCACTTAATAACCTCGGGCTTATTATAGTTGATGAGGAGCATGATGGAGCCTATCATCAAGATAATACACCGAGATACTCCGCTATTAGGGTGGCGAGTTTTATGGCAAAAGCCGTTAAGTGCCAATTAATATTAGGGTCAGCCACCCCTATGATTGAAGATTATTATATCGCCTCAAAGAGAGACTCCGTGGTGCAGCTAACCCAAAAGGCCAAACTTGAAGCAATTAAACCACATATTGAGGTGATTGATTTTACTAACAGAGATAACTTCACCAAAAATAGATATTTATCTAATTCCCTACTTAAGGCCATATCTAAGAATTTAAAACAAAAAAAACAGACCCTGATTTTTCATAATCGTCGGGGGTCGGCGCCACTTACGATATGTGAAAATTGCGGTGAAGAATTGATGTGTCCAGTCTGTTATCTGCCTATGACTTTACATGCTGATACTTATGAGTTAGTTTGTCATACCTGTGAGCATCGGGAAAAAGTGCCTACTTCTTGCCCGAAGTGTGGGGCGCCCGGGCTAATTCATAAAGGGTTCGGAACCAAATTGATTGAATCTGAATTAAAAAAGCTGTTCCCTGGAGCGAAGGTTCGACGTTTTGATGCAGACAACAAAAAAGGTGAAGGTATGGATGCAGTTTATTCAGAGGTAAAAAATGGCGAGATAGACATATTGGTAGGAACACAAACCATTGTTAAGGGGTTGGATTTACCAAAACTTTCTACTGTAGGGGTAGTGCAAGCGGATGCGGGATTATCTCTCCCCGATTATATGGCAGAAGAGAGGACTTTCCAGTTGCTAACCCAGGTGATCGGCCGTGTGGGGAGAGGGCATTTAGATACAGCAGAGGTGTTTATCCAGACTTTCCGACCGGAGCACCCTGTGATAAAACTTGCCACCGATGAAAATTATTTAGGATTTTATGACTACATGATAAAAAAGCGCCAAAAATCGGGGTTTCCGCCGTTTAAATTTATTGCCCGACTAGAGATCACTATGAAAACCGAAGTTGTAGCACTAAAAAAGATCAGAAATGCAGTAACTAAATTATCTAAAGATAAGTGCCTAGTCATCTCGCCGCCGATGCCCTCATTTCATGAACGAACAAATAAGGGATATACTTGGCAAATCATAGTAAGAAGTAGGTCAAGAAAAGAATTAGCAAAGGCCTGCGAGGAATTAGACCCAAATTTTAAGATTACCCTAGATCCGCCAGGTTTACTATAAAATAGAAAATCGCCTACCGGTAAGGGGTAGGCGATTTAGTTTATAGGTACCTTAAGTCGAATACCTATAAGGTGGAGTTGATTAAATTGTGCTTCTCTTTGTACCTTTCGATGAGCGCCTTAGTATGTTTTATGTCTGAAATTTTAAGTTTCTCATACGAGGTTTCTTCATTATACAATTCTTTCATGATTGCAAAGATTGAATCCTCAATGCACTCTGATTCTCCAGTATCTATAGAATTGCCGTGGAGAAAATAAAGATCACGTGCAATCCGAAATAAAATACCAGGGTGATAAGATGAAATTTCTTCCAAACTTAAAAAACACTGTTTATCGAGCTTTTCATTGTCCCAACCAAATTGTCTGATAAATTCCAGAGTGGTACAACCATAAGTCTCTAGGCGATGTGGTAAAAATAAATACGCATCGCCACGAAGATACGAACCCTCATGGACCGCTTCTTCAGTTTCGATGAGCCTATTAGTCAGACCGCAATAAACACACTCGACTCGTTCTGGGATAATTTCATGATCTGAAAAATGTAAACCTCCAAGATACTGTGGGTGCTTTTTGACCACCACAAAAAGATGTTTTTTGCATTGGCGATATCTATTAACCAGTTTAAGTTGTTCGCTACTGTTAAGCTCGCTCTCTTTACAATGACGTAAATAATCATCGTTATCAGGGAGATTAAAAAGAGATAGATCTATAGACACAATATCACCTCCTAAAATAAAATGTACTCCACTCGAGATAAATTATAAGATTAAAAAATTTGGTTTGCAAGCATAAGGAGTTTGGGGAAATGAGAAGAAAAATTGCCCGCCTGATCAAGCGAGCAATTTAACTTTTTTACGGTTCCTCTGGTTCCGGAAGCTTACCGAGATTTTTAGCTATAGCGTAGTTGCTAAAGCTAAGGTCGTCGGTAACTTCTTTTACTACCTCTAAATAATCTGGTATGACCACCTCTGTATCAACAGATGGCAATTCCACTTCGAGAATAGCATACTCAGATGAAGTCGGATAGATGTCCACCTCAAGGTACTGACCGCTTTCACGGTGCGCGATGCAATAACGATTCTTGCGTACCGGGTGCAACTCCGGATCGGCGTCCATTAGGAGCCCCAGATATTCATCCTCGGAGATACGCTTTTCTTCCTCGATACGTTTTGCCGGATCGTCTGTGTGGCGCTTGGTTGTCTTAGTGAAAGAGTGCTTGCCGTCTTCGCTGCGTTGGCGTACCCTGACTTCGGTGTTATTCTCTGAAATTAAATAAGTCTGGAGAATATCGACCTTCTTGACATTGGCAAGGCTGCCTAAAAAACCGAGGTCCGGTTTTTTGATGAGATACTTTCTTTCAATCTCATAAGGCTCCGGTTCTCCGAGCAAGATTGAGATCTCTGAAAGCAGTTTCCTCAGCTTGTCCTCAAAAGTGCCTTCGTTTTTGATGATCCGAAAATGATCACAGCCGACCCAGGCATTTTGAGTTTTGCGATCAAGCGCTCTGGCCTCCTCGATGGTTTCACTTCTGGCAGCGTTGTTAGCGAGAGTATAAAACTCCTCAGCGCCGTCTGCTGCTGTGACCAGATGGAAAACACCGTCATAACTATTGAATACATAGCTGACCGGCAAGCAGTCAATTACTCTATTGTATTCCTCTTTAGTCATGTAGGCCTGGTTGTCGCGCACTCCCCTGTCGCAAACGATGAGGATTTTTTCGGAATCTTTGAGCTGAGGAGCTACATAATTCTCATAATTCTTCTCTTTGCGAATCTGGGTATGAACCAGAAGTTTTTGGAAATCCAAAGGATTTTCAAAGTCCCCGGGGTAAATGCCCGCAGTCATAAGCTCCGTGGCTATCTCATTTACTATGAGAACTTTCCAGCCTATCTTGGTAAAATGGTTGGAAATCCAGCTAAGAGCCGTTGTTTTGCCAGCGCATGGACCACCGGTCAGTACGATTTTTACAACATCTTTCATTTTAACCACCTCCCTGAAAAAATCGTAAGTTAAAGAGCTACAAGATAACATCTTTCTTCCCTATTATTATATCACAGAGGTTGTTTTTTTGCAGACGATATAATAAAATAAACATAGACATTTTATAAAGGAGGTATTATGTGTACAGGCGTGAGATTTAGCGATGCGAACGGAAATATGTATTTTGGACGAAATTTGGACTGGTCGGAAGGGTACGGGCAAAAGGTGGTGATTACACCGCGGGGCTACAAATATAAATCGGCTTTTCTTGGGGAGATGGCGAATTCACCAGCGATAATTGGGATGGGGATTGTGGCCGAAAACGTACCTCTTTATTTTGATTGCGCAAACGAACATGGACTGGCTATTGCCGGGTTAAACTTCCCTGGTTACGCGTCCTACGCCCCTAGTGCGGTAGACGGTAAAACTAATGTGGCAGCTTATGAATTTCCTCTGTGGGTGGCGCTAAATTTTACCTCTGTTGATGAAGTTGAAAAAGTTTTAAAAAATGTCGCGATTGTAGCAAAACCGATTAATGATCAATATCCGGTATCCCAGCTTCATTGGATTATTGGGGACGCCAAGCGCTCTATTGTAGTGGAATATACTGCTTCAGGGATGGAAATCTTTAAAAATGATGTGGATGTTTTGACTAACCAGCCTGGGTATGGGTGGCATAAAGAGAATTTGCGCAACTACATGAATCTGTTCCCTCAGATGCCAAAAGAGGTGCATTGGAGTAAAGCAAAGATGACGGCATTTGGCTCGGGGTCTTTGATGAGGGGGCTACCTGGCGGGTTTTATTCTACGGATCGTTTTATCAGAGTGGCGTATCTTAATACACATTATCCAACGCAACCTGATGAAGCGACTAATGTATCGCGACTATTTCATACTTTAACAGGGGTGGCGATGATTGATGGTGGTGCAGCGATGGCGGACGGCAAGTTTGAGAAGACAGTTTACACCGGTGGATATTCTACAGCAACGCAGACTTATTACTATAGTACCTATGAAGACCCGACGATTAAAAGTGTTGCGATGAAAGACCATAAGTTAGATTCGGCAGAGTTGATCGTAGTCTAATTTGGGTTTGAGAGGTTGTCCATATCTTTATTCCCTGCTTGGGCGGTCGTGATATACTCGGATTTACACCGATTATGATTATTCATCATCTTCATCTTTTTTGCGACGAGCAAGGATGAAGAAGATGGTACCTGAGGTAGCTGAAGTAACAAGCGCAACGGCGAGGGCTGGGGCGATATTGTCGCCTCTGTCAAATACTTCTATTTGGGAGACGCCTTGTGGCTCAGTATAGGTAGAGATTGAGGAGTTGACGGAACTGGAGCTTGGGGTGGAGTCGGTAGACTTGGGTGGGTTGGCAGAGTTGTTGGGCTCGCTGATATTACTAGAGTTGTCAGGGGCTTGAACCGTGCTAATTAGACGCCTAGTTGTATTAGGTGATTCTGAGCTGGTGGACGGAACGCTTAGGAAGTTAGTGGAGTTGTTAGATTGTTGAGTGGGTTGAGCAGTAGCAGATGGGATAAAGGTACCATTGGTATCCCAAGTACCCAGACGTTTGGTAAATTCAGGGTGGATCGGGGAGCCTGATCCACCAACTTGGGAGAACATGGCGTAGAAATTATTGTCTCTGCTCGAACTACTGCCAGCTGTTGCCGTAACATTGTTTATTTCCCAATCGTTAATAACTGATGCGTCTGTGATAGCGGTTCCAGCGAACATATACTGCATTTTGGTAACATTGCTAGTATTCCAACCGCTGGCACCATCTATATTTATAAGGGAGGTGGCGGAATAGAACATATAGCTCATATCTGTCACACTGCCAGTATTCCAGTTTGCGGCGCCGTCTATGTTAGTGAGGGAGGGGGCGCCTATGCCTCGCCCACCAAACATCGTATTCATGCTCGTCACACTACCGGTGTTCCAGCGAGACAGGGCGTTTATGTCGGTAATGGGGGCCCCATTGAACATGTGGGACATGTTAGTCACATTACCAGTGTTCCAATTAGAGGCGCCATTTATGTTGGTAAGGGAGAAGGTCGATTCGAACATTGAATTCATATTTGTCACATTGCCAGTGTCCCAATTAGAGGCGCCATTTATATTAGTAAGAGAGTTATTACCCCAGAACATATAGGACATATCTGTAACGCTACCAGTTCTCCAATTAATAGCACCATCAATATTTGTGAGGGCAGTGTCGTAATAAAACATTGACTGCATATTGACGACGTTACTAGTGTTCCAGTTTAGTGCACCGTCTATATTGGTAAGGGAGGTGGCCTCATCGAACATAAAGTACATATCTGTCACACTACTGGTATCCCAAGAAGAAAGAGCTGAAATATTAGTGATAGCAGTTTTTTCAAACATCATGCTCATACTTGTTACATTGCTAGTATCCCAGTAAGAAAGAGCTGAGATGTCAGCAAGAGCGGTATTACCGACAAATGCGCAGCTAGAATCCGGGTTCATGTAGATATCTCTAGCTTCAGAGTAGAAGTACATAATACCTGCATTATTTGTGTTATCGAAGAAGATATAAACGGGATAAGTGGAGCCTGAGATAGAGACCGTGTTTTCAGCGGATGGAGTGAACTCGGCAGGAAGAGAATCCGCTATACGGAGGGCTTTGATCTTAGAAGAACTTCTATCCCAGTTTGTATTTCTCCCTTCGGCTAGGGTTTTCATTTTGGTGTTCAGATCCTCACCCGGCAAGAGAACGGTGGAGCTAGTTTCCTCGCGGGTGGTAAGAGTGAGGGTGACGGCGCCAGCAGAGGTGCCCGTGATGGAGAAAGTGGTAGGGTTAGCAGTAGCATCAGACAAGTTGCCAGCGGAGTTGGTAGACCAAGAAGAGAAAGCGTAACCGGGAGCTATAGTGGCCGTGATATTATATGGTACATCTTTGTAAAGATTAACTGTTTTGGTATATGACCCACTGCCGACGTTTGGATTAACTACTTCTTGAGTACCAGAATATGGGTCAGAAAAGGTGATGGATCGACTATGCTCGTCCAAGTTTACAGTAACAGTGTCTGGAGGAGCACAAATGGCATAGAGAGTAACAGGGCTGTCGGCGTGGGTATAGGTGGCGTTATCCATGATGTCTTGCTCATCGGTATAAGTTGGAGTAGTAGCATTCTGATCCTCACTCCACCCAAGGAAGGTACGAGGGATGTTTGATGATGGGGTGGCATAAGTGCCAGAGACATGGTCAAAGGAGCCAGTTACTGCAGTAACAATAGCATAGTAGCCATAGTAATTATTACGACTATCTGATCTGAAATGGAATTTAACAGTATCACCGGTGACGGTATAAGTCTTAGAATACCAGGTAGTATAGCTAGTAGTTCTGCCAGACTTTCTGCCAGCTAATTTGCCGGAAAGGTTACCAGTGTAAGTAGTAGCTGTTGCATCATAGGTATCGGAAATATTGAACGGACTTTGATAAACGCTAACCCAATCATAACTAGTCCCTTCTGTGTCATAGTAAATAGTTACGTTAAGTGAAGTAGCACCATTTATAGTAACAGTATTAGTAGCGCTCAGGTTTTTATTGTAGGTGCCGTTAGCTATACCAGCATCACTGATATTGGAGGTATGGGAATATTTGGTGATCGTTTCGCGGTTGTTTTGATAGACAACTTGGTTAATTGTATCTGATGGATCATCGTTGTAGTATAGACCGTTGCCATCATAGTTAATGACAAGGCGTATGTCGTTGCTAGTGGCAGTAATAGTAGAGCTGCCTGTAATGAAGAAGGTAGCAGGATTAGTAGCAGTGTCAGATAAATTACCAGCAGAATCAGTAGACCAAGAGGAGAAAGAGAAGCCTGGGGCCGTGGTGGCGGTTATATCGTAAATCATATTCTCATAGAGAGTAATGGTGTCGGTGTAAGCTCCGCTACTTTGGTTTATTACTTCTTGAGTACCATAGGCACTATTGCTAAATGTAATTTTACTAACACTCTCGTCCATATTAACTGTGACTGCGTAAGGGGATGGAGATGGAATAAAAGTGCCGTTGGTATCCCAGGTCCCAATACGTTTAGTAAATTCGGGGTGAGTCGGAGAACCACTTCCGCCAACATTGTAGAACATTCTATAGAAATTATTATTTTCTTCGGAACTGCTACCAGCTGTAGCTGTAACATTACCTATTTCCCAGTCGTTAATAGCTGAAGCGTCAGCGATGGCAGTAGTTGCGAACATTCTCTTCATATTAGTAACACTTCCGGTATCCCAGTTGGCGGCGCCGTTTATATTGGTGAGGGAAGTGGCGCTCCTAAACATTTCTTCCATATTTATAACACTGCCAGTATCCCAACCCGATAAAGCATCTATATTGGTGATAGCAGTAAGGGAGAACATGCCCTCCATGGTTGTTACGCTTCCGGTATCCCAGTTGGCGGCGCCGTTTATGTTAATATCGAGGTTGACGGAGAGGAAGGCATCATAAAACATAAAGCTCATATCTGTTACGCTACTGGTATCCCAGTTGGCGGCACCGTTTATATTGAGGAGATACGAGGCGTGGTCAAACATATGATTCATATCTGTTACGCTGCTAGTATCCCAACCAACCAGAGCATTTATATTATTAAGGGAGAAGTAGGAGAACATACTGCCCATATTTGTTACGCTTCCGGTATCCCAGTTGGCGGCACCGTTTATGTTAGTAAGGGCGGAGGCAATCGAGAACATATAGCTCATATTTGTTACGCTACTGGTATCCCAGTTGGCGGCACCGTTTATGTTAGTGAGAGAGGAGACGTTCGAGAACATATTATGCATATCTGTTACACTGCTAGTATCCCAGCTAATAGCACCATCTATGTTGGTAAGAGAGGAGGCGTGTGAGAACATGCCTTCCGTGGTTGTTACGCTGCTAGTATCCCAGTTGGCGGCACCGTTTATGTTAGTAAGGGCAGAGGCATAAGAGAACATCCTACTCATATCTGTTACATTACCGATATCCCAACTTGCCAAAGCATCTATATTAGTAAAGGAGGAGGCGTGTGAGAACATTTCTTCCATATTTGTTGCTCTGCTGGTATCCCAGGAGGAGAGAGCTGAAATATCGGAAAGATTAGCGAAACAACTGAATGCAAAACTGGAATCTTCATTCATATAAATGTCTCTCGCTTCTGTATAGAAATATACAATCCCTGCATCATTGGTGTTGTCGAAGAATATATAGATAGGATAAGTTGAATCTGAAGTAGAAACGGTATTCATATCAGACGGGGTAAAGCCGGCAGGAAGAGAGTTAGTCATACGAAGAGCTTTGGCTCTATATGAGGTTTCATAAAATCCTTTGCTGCTTCCTTCAGCGAGAGTTTTTATTTTGGGATTTAGTTCTTGGCCAGGGAGAAGCGTGGCAGAACCAGTCTTAGTTGTGCTCGTAAGAGAAAGGGTGGTAACATTGGCCACTACATAAGTGGTGGTGCGACTGGTAACATCGCCAATGGTGCCACCCCCAGTAGTAGACCAAGAATTAATTTTATACCCTGTTTCAAATGTAGCAGAGATATCATAGACCGCATTTTTATACATAGTAACCGTACTAGTATATGAACCGCTGCCAACATTTGGATTTACTAATTCCTGGGTACCGTAGTCTGAGTTAGAGAAGGTGACAGATTGGCTATGTTCGTCTAGGTTTACGGTAACAGTATATTCTGGGATAGTACCGCCTGTAACAGTAAGGATAGTATCGTCTGTGATCTCATAAGTATTTGGATTTACTGCTGGGTTGGTGGTGGTGTTTCCTAAAGTACCTCCTGCAGTGGTGGCCCAACTCATTACTTCATAACCATCATCTAGGGCGGCAGTAATAGTATATTCAACATCCTCAAATAGGTTTACGGTTGGGTTAGACGGAGTGGCTGTTTCAGTAGGATGGTCGTTACTTGCAAAAGTGACGCTTTCTACACCAGTACCGGCGAAGTTTACTGTAACGTCAGAATAGTGAATATTACCGCCTTGGTAAATACAACGAACAGCAAAATTATCCCATTTGTTCCAGGTGTTAGTTGGAGTAAACTTACTGGCACCAAGACCAAAACGATAAGCTTTAGCATTGCTGTTAGATGTAGAAGACCAGTAGCGGGATTCGGAGCCACGGTTATCGGTAGTGCCTTTGCTCGGATTGTAATCACCACCATAGATAAAGTTATTTGGGAAGAGTCTAGCATTGTTTGATTGTTCTGCTACAGTACTTCCGCCAAGAGCAGTAGCAAGGGAGTTATATTCTCCTGATTCCCCGCCAGAAGGCAAGTGCCAACCAGCTGGGCAGATATCACCTTCAGTGGTTTCTGTGGTCATGGCATATACACCATGTCCTGCTGTGGCGGTATACCAGTTGTACATAGTGCCATAAGAATACCAGGATAAATCTGTGGTGGTGCCAGTATCACTTGGTGTAAGTGTACGATCCATGTTGTTGGCATAGTAATAAATATGATTATCGCAAGTAGCGTTGTCTGCACCGCATTGGGTAGGGCTAGATGATGAAGATGGATAATCTGAAACGAAGGTTTCTGTTGGGTTGTTGGTGTTTCTTTCTGAAATATTTACGTTAGCGTCTGGGACTAGTCTTAGGTTTTCTACCATCCAGAAGTTATTGTCTGCTAGTTTGGCTACGGTGTAGACATTGTTATCACGCTTGTCACGAAGAGCGATAACGTCACCTACATTCATATTATTATCACCATCCCAATTCTGCAAAGTGCCACTAGACTCAATCCATCTAGCATAGAGATTTAAGCCACCTGAGGATGGCATGGTAATAGTCTCATTAGGTCCATAGTTAGTACCAGTACCGTCTGGTTTAGTGTTCCAACCAGCAAAGCCATAGCCTGCTCTGGAGAAATTAGAAGCAATTAAAGCGACTTGGCCTGAGGCGGATTGATCGCTCATAGTCCCCGCATCTGCATGATTGCCGTCATAGCAAATAGTGTTAGTAGCGCATGCTGGAGTCCAGATGGCATACATAGTGATATCGCCAGTGAGCTCTCCTGGGCCCGTACCTATACCAATGACACTACCTGGATAATAGTAACTGCTAGTACCACCTGCTACTAAGTTCCATTCTTTGAAGATATAGTTTGGACGAGTAGGAGTTTTATCACTTAGAGTAATAGTATTGTTAGTAGTGTCTATAATGTTATCTGCCGAAGTTGGGAAGTTAGTGACAATGTCTTCTGGATCTAGTGGTGTTTCCCCGCCCTCACCATTTAGGTTCTTATTGAAGGTAACATTTACATCAGCAATGCAGGATGGATTAACGGTTAGGACATAAGTTAGAGCACCATATGCATTATTGTTATTTGAATCT
>JAZSCU010000034.1:0-5134 GCA_045530815.1 Candidatus Nanosyncoccus sp. | reverse complement strand
ATGGCACCCCGTATATGGTACACCCTTTATCAATGGCGTGTGATGCGATTGCTTGTAAAGGTGCAACTGACGAGATTGTTGCAACGATTTTGCTGCACGATGTTTGCGAAGACTGCAATATACCACTAACTGCATTGCCGGTTAATGAGATAGTGCGTCGTGGTGTAAAATTGATGACAATTAGTCCGTTCGACGGAGAAAGCAGGATCGAGACTAAGAGGCGTTATTTTAATGAACTCCTAGACTCAAGAGAAGCAATTGTTTGTAAAGCTTTTGACCGTTATGCAAACCTTAATGATGCCGAAGGGGCCTTGTCAGAAGCAGCAATAATAAAAAATATTATTGAAACACACGAACTATTGATGCCAGTATTAAAAGAGGCTAAATATGTGTATCCGGAGCTCTCGGATATGTTACACATAATACGAACAAAACTAAAAAACACCTTGGTCATGATGGCGAGGTATTACAACGTAGAGTTGGTGTAACCAGTAATCTCCCCCTTACAAAATTAGTGGCCCTAGAAATAGGGCCACTTTTTAATAACTACTTTTTAGTATGAAGGTCGAGTTGTTGATAAGGAATTTGGATTTTGTGGTCTTCCAGAGTAGTTACAATTGTACGGAGGGCACTGCGACGAGTTTGAAGTTTTTTGGCAGGGTCGCATGTAATTACAATTTGATAGTTGAGCGACGAGGTGTCAATCTTAGTGATTCCCTGGTAAGCGACGGTGGTGATATCGGCATGATGCTGGAGTTTTTTAACAATTTCATGCATGACTTCTTCGGCCTTGGCGACTTTTAGTTCGTAGGGTAAAGGTACTGGGACATAAATGTAGCCTGGATCGACTTCGACTTTGTCGATATTACGGTTAGCGATAGACACGATATTCATAGTATTGATATCTTGAATCTTGGTAGTAAGTAAACTGATAGAAGTAACTGGGCCGACATTGTCGTTAAATTTGATTACGTCGCCAATTTCGTAATAGTTGTCTGAGATAATCACAAAACCACGAATGATGTCTTTTAGTGAATCCTGCAGGGCAAAACCAACCACTATGCCAACAATGCCAACACCGGCAAGCATAGAGGTAACGTTAATGCCGTAAATCTGAAGAACCATCAGAACGGTAATAATACTAAGACCCCCAGCAACTACACTTTTGAGCATGCGAATAATAGTTTTATTCTTTTTATTGCTCATAAGTTTGGAGGATTTCTTTTCCTTACCGTTTAATATTTTGGTGATAATGTGATAGATAAACAAGCTGAATAAAATCACAATAATAGACCAAAAGCCACGTTGTACCCAAACATTTTCAATAATATCTTTTATAAAATCCATAAGCTTATTATACCATATAGAATAATACTTCATTAATGAGCGGTAGAGTACGGCCGCGCCAAGAAGCAAGAACGGCGCCAGAATCATCTAGGGCGAGGATAGTAGGATACTCGACTACGTCGTAAGCCTCGCAGAAGCCAACATTATTATCAGGATCCATAGTCTCTATTTCCCTGCCGGTTTGGCGGTAAAAATTTTCTAGCCATTCGTCTACTGAGCGACTATAATCTTGTCTGTCTCTATAAATGCATACTACTCTCATCGTTTATTCTTTTGTTCTTTTAGGATATTTTCGAAATCTTCCAGAGTTTTAAATTCACGAAAAACACTGGCAAAACGAACGTAGGCAACTTCATTGACATCAGCCAAGACGTCGAGGACAGCCTCGCCGATTTGCTTAGAGGTGATTTGATCTGTGCCATAGGAATAGAGAATATCAGAAGCGCGATTAACGACATCTTCAATCTCTAGTTCGGAATTAAAGAATTTGCCAACACTGCGTTTTACGGCAAGCATCAATTTGTCACGATCGTAAATTTCTTTATTACCACTACGCTTGGTGACGGTGAGCTGAGGCATTTCAATGCGTTCATAGGTAGTAAAACGGTGGCCGTCACTGGACTCACGACGACGGCGAATCATCTTACCATCGACGGTTTCGCGGCTTTCTAGAACTTTGCTGTCTCCGATACGAAAGTTTCTTTCCATGCCCACATCTCCTACTTAATTATTTTTTCTTGCGGTTTTTGAGTCGTTCGCGAAGAGACGGTGGTACGTCCATGTCGTCGTCTTCCTCAGCTTCGGCAGCTGGTTCTGGCTCTGGTTCGTTTTTGATAGAATCCCACATATTTGAACGATTTTCAGCGGCGAAATCTTTAGGTTCGGCGGCTGGTTTTTCGTCTTTGATGAGCGACTCTGGTTCTTCTGGTTCTGGCTCGTTGTAGTAGTCAGAATCAAATCCGGTAGCTACTACGGTAACAACGATTTCGTCTTCTAGTTCTGGGCGGATAGAAGCACCAAAGATGATGTTGGCGTCTGGAGAAACAGCACCAGTGATAACTTCGGCAGCTTCTTGGATTTCGCTCATAGACATATCATAACCACCAGCAACACTGAAGAGCACGCCACGGGCACCTTCGATCTTGACCTCGATAAGAGGTGATTCGACGGCTTGCTGAGCAGCGATCACGGCGCGGTTTTCACCAGAAGCACGGCCGATACCCATAAGGGCGGATCCGGCGTTTTTCATGATGGCTTTAACATCGGCAAAGTCTAGGTTGATGAGAGAATGCTCGGTGATTAATTCTGAAATACCCTGGACACCTTGTCTTAAAACATCGTCTGCGATCTTGAAAGTTTCAAGTAATGGAGTGCGGGGATCGATAGTTTGGAGAAGACGATCGTTTGGAATAGTAATCAAAGCGTCCACATTACGGGCGAGCTTGTCAACTGCAATGTCAGCATTAGCGCGACGACGAGCACCTTCAAAAGTAAACGGTTTAGTAGCAACACCGACGGTTAAGATGTCTTTTTTTCTGGCTTCTTCGGCTACGATAGGGCCAGCACCTGAACCAGTACCACCACCGGCACCCAAAGTAATAAATACCATGTCGGCGCCATCTAGGGCTTTTTCGATTGCTTCCCTACCTTCTTCGGCTGCCTCACGACCCTTTTCTGGATCGCCACCGGCACCAAGGCCTTTTCCAATATGAACTTTGATATCAGCCGGAGAATGGTGAAGGGCTTGGGCATCAGTATTAATTGCTACAAATTCAACACCAGAAAGACCCACTTCTTTCATGCGTTCAACTGCAGAACCACCGGCGCCACCAACACCTACAACCTTAATACTGGCTTTACTTTCCACCTCTGTCGGTTTTACTTCTGGCATAATTTTTCCTCGCTTTAATATACTTCTAGTATATACCCAGTGGATGAAAAAATCAAGGTATTTAAACTAGAATCTGGTATTTTCAGAATTTGTTGAAGATTTTTTTGAAGAAGCCAGGTTTTTTGGGGGATTTGGGGAGTTTGAGGGATTTTTTGGACTTTGGTGGGAGAGTTTGATTGTCTTCGGCGGCAAGCATAGCTAGGCCAATAGCGGTAGCGAATTCTGGTTTTTCGATGGATTCGGCGACACCGCCGAGACTCTTTGGGATGCCAATTTTAACGGAAGCTTCGAGGATTTTTTTGGCGAATAAGTCAATGTCGCGCATTTTGGCACCACCACCAACTAGGACGATTCCCTCTGGGAGGCGTTGGTCGTATTTGGCGGTTTTGAGTTTTTTTCTGATTTCGTTAAAGATTTCTTCGAGACGAGCTTTGACAACTTCTTCTACTTCTTTTCGTTCGAAAGCGCGTTCATCGCGACCTTCCTTACCTACTTTGATAGTGAGGCTTTTTTCGGTGTCGAAATCGCCCGTGACAAAACGAGTTTTGATTTCTTCAGCAAGAACTGGATCTACAGCCAAAACAATGGCAAGATCATTAGTAATATTATTTGAGCCGGCCGGAACTACACCAACATATTGCAGATCACCTTCTTCATAGACAGCTACAGAGGTAGTAGCAGCACCAAAATCAATGACGGCTACACCATTTTCTTTTTGCTTTTCTGTTAAAACGGCACTCGCCGCAGCGACGACGGACGGAACCAAACGTTCAGCTTGAACATCGGCGGTGGCGGTGGCTTTTTTCAAATTTTCACAATTGGGGGTGAGCGCGGAAATAACGTTGGCTCGCATTTCGAGACGGGCGCCGGACATGCCAATAGGATCTTTGATACCGCCCTGACCGTCGAGGGCATATTCTAATGGAACTACATCTAAAACATCGCGGTTAGCCGGAATGCGCCCAGTTACGGCAACATCTTCAACTCGATTTAAATCTTCGTCGTCAATCTCATGTTCTACGGTGCCGACCGCGATCATGCCCTCGGTTTTGGTAGATATGACACTGGAACCATTGATAGAAACATAAGCAGAACGAACATCGTAACCGCCCATTCTTTCGGCTTCACCAAGCATTTTGTCGATAGCGCTAGCTGGGCCGGCAAGATTAGCCGGAATACCCTTTCGCATACCAGCAGATTTGCCTTCGTTGTAACCTACGATGGCAATTTCGCCGGCTTTGTTTATGGTAGCAATAACAGCACGAACGTTTTCGGTGCCGACGTCTAAACCAGTAACAAAACGTTTATCGTTATCCATAGTTAAAATTATAGCACATATTCCTTAAAAAGGAATGTTTTTAATCGTTTAGTGTTTTTGTACATCTGATGTAATTACCTTCAGAATGGCTAAAGCTTTTTAAAAAACAAGTCGTTTTTTAAAAAGCTAGTCTGGAAGGGTGAGAATTTCGTAGCCGGTATCAGTAACAAGGACGGTATGTTCGCAGTGACAGCCAATGGAGCCGTCTTTCATTTTGACGGTCCAGTTGTCGTTTTTGTCAACATAATTAGATGGTTTGCCGAGGCATGACATTGGCTCTATACAGATGGTGTCGCCTTCGACTAGTTTGTAGCCGTGACCTTTTCTGCCGTAGTTTGGTACTTCGGGAAGTTCGTGCATGGTTTTGCCGATGCCATGGCCGATGTAGTTTTCGATCACACCGAGATGGCCTTTTCTTAGAACTTGTTCTACGGCATGGCCGATATCACCAATATGAGCACCTGGTTTTACTTGTTTAATTCCCTCCCACATGGAGGATTCGGTGACAGAAATCATCTGTTTGACCGCAGGTGAACCTTTTCCGCCGACAATCATGGTAAAGGCAGAGTCAGTGAAAT
>JAZSCU010000029.1:0-13299 GCA_045530815.1 Candidatus Nanosyncoccus sp. | reverse complement strand
TATACCACATCTTAGCATGTTCTTTTTCGTTGTCCGCCGTCTCTGTAAAAATCGCTGCAATCTGCTCATATCCATCTTTTTTTGCTTTTGATGCAAAGAAGGTATATTTATTGCGTGCTTCACTCTCCCCCGCTAGTGCCGCCTTTAAGTTCTCCTCTGTTTTGGTCCCCGAGTACTTAGTTTTCATTTTTCCTCCTTTATTTTATTAAATGCAGGTGTATCCACCGTCAACCGGTAAAATCACCCCTGTTACATACGAAGCTTCACTAGAAGCCAAAAACACCACCGCTGCGTCTAACTCCCCTGGTTTACCATATCTTTGCATTGGTACATGAGTTTTTGCAAAATCCTGGAACGACGGAGTATCAAGCACTGCCTTAGTTAGCTCCGTTTCAAAATACCCCGGACAAATCGCATTACAAGTAATGCCATCAAGTGCAAGCTCCGCTGCCACTGCCCTAGTAAAATTCACTACCGCCCCTTTAGAAGCGTGATATGCTACCGTATGGATCTCGGTATTTCCCACTAATCCGTACATCGAGGCGATATTGATAATTCGACCGTATTTATTCTTTTTCATAATTGCCGCAAATGCCCTAGTCATCTTAAATACACTCGTCTCATCTGTAGAAATCGTAAAATCCCATTCTTCATCTGTCATCTCTGTCACCCCCTTATCTTTAGATGCCCCTGCGCAGTTCAACAAAATATCCACCCGACCAAATTTTTCCTCGACATTCTTGGCCGCAGCCTCTATTTCCTCTGTTGAAGTTACGTCACATTTCACCGCCAAAACCTCTTTCGCTCCCGCTTTTTCTAGTTCTGGTTTTAGCTCCTCAAGCCTCTCCATTCTTCGCGCTAGTATCGCGAGCGACGCACCTTGCCTAGCTAGCGCCATAGCCATTTGACGTCCTAACCCCGACGATGCCCCTGTTACTACCGCTACTCTGTTTTCTAGATTAAACACTTTTTCTCCTTTCTTTGTTTCATTATATCAAAATATGCTAAAATAATCTTGAAAAGTAATATAAATAAACCTAAAATCAATCTAAATGACCCAAAAATCACCCCAATCATTAGCTAAAAAAAGTCAAAAAAAAGACCGCAGCGAAGTCATCGTAAAATCTGGCTATCTCTTTATTTTTGTTAATTTTTTGCTCGGA
Source organism: Candidatus Nanosyncoccus sp. (assembly GCA_045530815.1). Taxonomy (GTDB): domain Bacteria; phylum Patescibacteriota; class Saccharimonadia; order Saccharimonadales; family Saccharimonadaceae; genus Nanosyncoccus. The sequence continues at coordinate 12,136 of JAZSCU010000029.1, read as the reverse complement.
TTTTTTAATATTATCGTTGGTCTAATCTCTGGCTCACTGGCTATCACCTCTGATGCCTTACATAGTTTTATTGATTCTGTCTCTGGATTTTTGATTATAATTTGCGAAAAACTCGCCAGCCACAAGAAATTAACCAATCACCGCGCCAAAATCGAGCGCTTCACTACTATTATCATTGCACTTATCATTATAGCTGTCGGTATTCATATTATCGTTGAATCTGTCGAAGGAATTCTCACTCCAGAGGGCCCAGATTATTCCATCCCTGTTATTATTGTCCTTCTCGCCTCTATCGCACTTAAATATCTCTTGGCATCTTACCTCAAACGCACCGGCAAGGCACACCATTCTACTGTCCTTACTGCCTCTAGCGCCGAAACCATGAATGACACCTGGATCTCTATTGCCGTCCTTTTTTCCGCCATTTTCTATCTGTTAACCAAAATTAATCTCGAATCCTACATTAGTCTCATCATTGCAATTATCATTATCAAAATCGGCTTAGAGTTTATCTTTCCTAGTATCTCCTCCCACCACCATCATCCCCTCGAACAAGACCCTTCCCATGCCACTTCGCAAAAAAAATAGAGTATGGGGTGGGATATCGGGATCGAACCGTTTGCCCCTTGGGACGCACCGGTTCCCAACTCTTTGCAGGTTTCTGGAACAATTGTATGGGGTGGGATATCGGGATCGAACCGTTTGCCCCTTGGGACGCACCGGTTCCCAACTCTTTGCAGGTTTCTGGAACAATTGCATGGGGTGGGATATCGGGATCGAACCGACGACCTTCTGGACCACAATCAGACGCTCTAACCATCTGAGCTAATCCCACCATATTTACCCTGATTAAATTATATCACATTATCTTATTTCGGCAAGAGTAAAAATGCCACTGTTCCAGCCGCTGCCCCCAGAATAATTGTCACAATTATTGCAACAGCAAAGCTCACATGTTTGTCTTTTTTGGGCTTTGCAATAATTGTTACCGTTCCCTCTGGCTCCCCCTTAGGCTCCTCAATTTTCTTAGTGTAAACATTCTTAGATAAAGGCCTCTTTACTACTTTATCTTGATTAATAAACGGTGGCCTTGGTGTTTTGAACACCTGAGCCTTCTCAATCTTAGTATTTTCCGTCTTTTCTACGGCTTTTTCCTCTGGTTTTTCTACATTTTTTGGCTTTTTTCTAAGACTTATTTTTTTAGCCTTAGCCTCTTTTGCCGTATCTTTCTTTACTTTGCCATCAGATAAAGGCCTCTTTTCTACCTCTGTTTTAATAAATTTAGGCTGCAAATCTTCTATCACCCCAAGTTTTGGTTCATTTTTGATCGAAAATCCACTAGCACCAGCCTTGACACTAGTCTTCATTACCGGCATAGTTGCTGGTTTTGCCACAGGTCTAGCTACTGGTTTAACCGCTGGTCTAGTTTTTACTGCCGGTTCAGCCTTTTTTGTTGGTACTGACCTATATACCACCTTAGTTTCACGAACTACCCTAGTCTCACGTACCGCTCTCTCCGAACCGATACTCGCCTTTTTTTCCATTGGCTTAGATGGTACAAAATCAATATATCTTCTGTTCATGATCTTACTCTTTTAGCTATATCTATTGTATCAACAAATTCACTTAAAATCAAACTAGCTCCCCCCATTAACAAACCATTTACTCCAGGGATAGTTAAATATGCTCCCGCATTAGATGGGCTCACACTCCCTCCAAATAATACCGCCACCTTCTCAGCCTTTTTCTCCCCGTAAGTATCTTTTAGGCTCTTTCTAATCAGTTTAACCGCTTCGCTAATTTCATCTGGAGACGCAAATTTTGCCCGATTCGTCGACGAAATCGCCCAAACTGGCTCATAAGCAATAATCACCTTATCAAGATCATCGTCAGCCACCTCAGATAACCCCCCGATTAACTGATCACGAATTACATCGGCCGTTTCTCCAAAAGCCCTTTCGCTCTCAGTCTCCCCGATACAAAGTATAGGGGTAATTTTATTCCGAATCGCCGCAGCCACCTTCTTAGCCACCATCTTATCATCTTCTCTAAAAATATATCTTCGCTCCGAATGTCCAATAATCGCATAGTCGGCAATCCCTCTCAGTTGCGAAAAAGCTGTCTCCCCGGTAAAAGCTCCATAATCTCGGTAAAACGCATTTTGCGCAGCAAGTTTCATTTTATGCCTATCAATCTGCAGAGACAGAGGCTGCAAAGAAATCAGAGGTGGCGCAATTATCACCTCTATATCCCGGTAATTAGGTAATGCTTTTTGTAATTTATGAAGATAAATCGAAGCCTCCCCCACTGTAAAATTTAGCTTCCAGTTGCCCACTATATAACTTTTCATACCCCAATTATAACATATGCTATAATAAAAGTATTATGAAAAAAGTATTAGCATTTGATATAGACCAAACCTTAAATGTCGCCAAGACCCCAATTACCGACGACATCGCAGAATTATTAGTAAAATGCCTCGACCATTTCGAGATTTGCCCAATTTCCGGCCAAAAATTCGATCAATTCTTAATCCAAATTGTCGACCGCCTACCAAATCCTACCGACGAGCAACTTAGCCACTTACATCTATTTGTAGCTCAAGGCACTCAGTATTACCGTTACGAAAACGGCGAGTGGAAACAGGTTTACAACTATCCTCTAACAGATGAGCAAGTTGCCAAAATCACCGAGACCATCGAGCAGGCCGCCAAAGAACTCGGCTACTGGGAAGAAGACAAATTACAACCCGGCGACGAAATTATCGAAAACCGTCTTTCTCAAGTCACTTTCTCTGCCCTCGGCCAAAAAGCCGGCACCGAAGCCAAATACGCCTGGGATCCAGACTGCAAAAAACGCGAAAAAATCGTCGCTCGCTGCAAAGAACTCAGCCCCGAATTTGACTACGAGATCGGCGGTACCACCTCTATTAACGCCATCACCCCTGGCATGAACAAGACTTTCGGTATGACACACCTCCTAGAGGAGCTCAAAGTCGAAAAGAAAGATATTCTCTACTTTGGCGACATGACCCAGCCAGGCGGCAACGATTATCCTGTCGTCGAGATGGGTATTGACACCATCACTGTAAGGAACCACGAAGACACCGGCTTCGCCCTAAGGGGTATATTAGGCATATTAAACTAGCCCTTTCATTAGCATAAAACCAATTATAGTATGCTATAATATAACCATGAGCATTTTAATCGTGGGCAATGTTTTAAAAGATGTTTATCTTAACCTTGACGACCGCACCGAAAACTTCGAATTAGACAAAAACCATACCAAATGGTTAAGTCTTGGTTTTAATACCAGCGAACATCACTTTTTTAATCGCACCAGTAGTCTCGGTGGCGCCGCCATTTCTCTTGAAATTCTCACCAAAATGGGACTTCCTGCCTCTGTTTCTGATTTTAATCTCGCACTCACCGATGACGAACTAACCACTAATGAGCCTCCTGCCACCTATCGCTATATCTTGACCGCCGACGAGCAAATCAGTTATTTTGTCCCCTCAAATTTCAAAACTACCACTTTTTCACCTCCAGCCGAGCCAGTTGACTGTCTCTATGTTGATCGTTCTGCCAATCTCGACAAAGAAGCTACAGACAAAATCAATGCTTATCTGGATATCTCAAGCACCACCAGATTGATTATATATGTCAAAGATTTTAGTAGCAACAGCCTAAACTCTCTTATCTCTCGCGCTGATCTAATTTTCTACGAAAAAACTGAAAAATCCCCCAAAGACACTATTATTAACGATATCAACCCAGAAAAAGTAGTTTTTATCTCCGAAAACCATTTATCTTATCTGGACATATCTGAGCCTATCTCAGTTGGGCGCATAGACCTTCTTACTCATCTTTCTGCCTATTCTATCGCTTCTGCCACCGTTTTAGCTGGTTTTGTTTTGGGGAGATCTGTCGAAGATAGTCTTCGCCTCGCTAGAATCAATCTTGAAAATTCCCGCCTCAATGCCACCCTTTCTCTCTCTGAGCTAGAAGCCATCGCCGACAATTTTGACGAGTCGAGCGATCTTGAACTAATTGCCAAAAATCTCGTTTTGCACCCCAAAGGTATCCTCGCTGCCGACGAATCTGGCGGCAGTATTCACAAAAAATTTGAACAACTAGGCATCCCTGACACTTACGAAAATCGTCATAACTATCGCAACCTACTTCTTACCACAAAAGATTTAAATCAATTTGTCAACGGTGTAATTCTCTTTGACGAAACTGCCCGCGATACAACCGCAAATGGCCAAACCTATACAAATTATCTAACCTCACTTTGTATTATTCCCGGAATCAAAGTTGACCAAGGCCTAGCTAACTTTGAAAATTCCCTAGAAACCTATACCAAAGGCTTAGATGATCTCCCAGAGCGTCTCAAGGAATATTACCTGATGGGTCTACGTTTTGCTAAATGGCGCGCCGCCTTCGAAATCAGACTAAACGAGCAAGATAGAACCATCACCCCTTCTCCAAGGGCCATTGAAGAAAACTGCGAAATACTTGCAAAATATGCCAAAGAATGCCAGTCTGCTGGCCTCGTCCCCATTGTTGAACCTGAAGTCGTCTATGATGGTTACTACAGTATCGAAAAATCCGCCGAAGTTACCGGCAGAATCTTGGATCAACTCTTCCAAAAACTATCCGAACAAGGTGTCAATCTAAAAACCTGTATTCTTAAGGTCAATATGATTACTGCTGGTAAAAACTATTCTTCCCCATCTTCGCCAAAAGAAGTAGGAGCAAAAACTGCCGAAGTATTAAAAACCCATGTCCCAGAAGATTTAGCTGGAGTAGTTTTCCTTTCTGGCGGCCAAACTCCAGAACAAGCCACCGAAAATCTAAAAAATATCAAAGAAAACGGGCCCTTCCCCTGGCCCGTCACCTTCTCTTTTGCTCGCGCACTCCAAGATCCTGCTCTTTATACCTGGCAAGGAGATAATGCTAACTCAGAACCAGCCAAACTCGCATTTAGAGATCGCTTAGCCGCAAATTCAAGTGTATTATAGATTAAGCTTCTTCTTTTGCTTCGGCGTGTTCTTTGTTATCTGCCTCGGATGTTGCAGTCTCACCTTCAGCACCTTCAGTACCTTCAGCTGCCTCAGCCGCTGCCTTATCCTCAGCCTCTCGCTTTTCGGCTTCAGCTGCCGGATCATAAAGTGACGCAATCACCTGTTCAGGATCAAGTTCCTTATCTGCAAATACCACACCTTCGGGTAATTTCAAATCAGCAATTGTGATTTTGTCATCAACTTCCTTTAGAGAAGAAGCATCTATCGTCAACTCTTTTGGCAAATCTGCCGGCTTAGCCTTCACGTCAAGCTCTTCAATAGATTGTGTCATCGCAAAATGATAAATTTTTGCTGCTTCCGATTCTTCATAGTTTACAATTACGATCGGGGTAGTTGCAACTACTACCTCTTTCGCTGAAACTGCCTGAAATTCAATATTGATGATTCTTCTAGAAACTGGGTCAGTATGCACATCTTTTACAATTGCCATCTGTTTTTTGCCAGCCATATCAAGATCAATTGGCGAATGATATCCTGCACCGAGTAATACTTTTTCTGTTGCAACATATTCCGATGCCAAAAGCACAGGCTCCTTACCACCATAAACTACCGAAGGGATCATCCCCTTTTCTCTTAAACTTTTGAGCTTTTTACCAGTTAACTCACGTTTTTCTAGCACTAACTTATATTCAGCCATCTTAAAAATCCTTTCTCTAATTCCTTAAATTATATCATATTTTTTTAACTTTTACCATAGCGGGGCGTAGCACCTCCCCTTCATAATAATAGCCTGGCCTCAAAACTTCCCCTATTACTTCCTTTTCGCCCTCACCCTCAGCCATTATTGCATCATGTAAATCTGGATTAAATTCTACCCCATCAGAAGCCTCAATTTTTGTAAGCTCTAATTCTTTCAAAGTCTTTGCAAGCGACCCAACCAATGGTTTTAATTCTTCATAACTCTCAATTGCTCGATCCAAATCATCGAGAAGTGGCAACATTTTATAAACTGTCGCGAGCTTTGCCGCCTTTTTTTCGTTTGCTTTTTGTAATTCTACCTGTTTCCTAAAATTTTCAAAATCCGCTCTCGTCCTCTGTAAATCCGCCGTTAGCTCCATTACCTTTTTTTCGGTTTCCGACATTTCTTCTGGATCTATCTTCTGATTTTTTTTCATTTTCCTCCTTATAATATATCTTCTAACATCATTCCGGCATGTTTTACTAGCCCCATTACCTTAGCATAGTTCTGCCTCGTAGGGCCTAGGACTCCAATATAACTCTTATCCGAAAATGGTGATCTAAACTTTGAAATGATTAACGAAACCTCTGAATTCCTTCCGATCGGGTTTTCCTGTCCAATAAAGATGTTCAAAGCCTCACCCGGTGCCGCCTCCCTTAGCCATGGCTCAAGATTGTCTAGCAATTTTGCCACCGCCTGTACTCTCCTTGTGTCCATAAATTCTGGCTGCGTAAAAAGTTGCGAAATCCCAGCAAGATAAAGCTGTCCGCCAATCGTCGCAAGCCCCAAATTACCCGTTAGCTCAACCAAAGCATCCACTGCTCCTTTAATTGCGGCATCAGCCCGTGATTGTGAAGTAACTCTTACCTCTAGCGCATGCGTACCTCGCTCCAAAGAATGCTTCCCTACTCCGCCGCGTTCATAATCAACTGACTGGTCCTCACCAGTCCCTAAATTATTCACGTAAAAACGATATCCCGCATCAGTCGGGATTCTCCCCGCCGAAGTATGTGGCTGCGCAATTAGTCCAAGCGCCTCCAACTTCGCCATTTCGGCTCTAATTGTCGCCGGCGAAACACCAAAAAGTTTTGCCATCGTAACACTACCTACCGGCGATGCAGTCTCGGCATATTCCTCTATTATTTGACAAAGTATTTGCCTCTGTCTTTCGGTTATTTCCATGCTTTAATTATACAAAATTAGCACTAAAAAGTAAAGAGTGCTAATTATTCTAAATAATCTACCTATATTGAAAAATTTGTGCTATAATAATATCCACATTTTAAATCTCTTTTCAAGAGTTTAAAATTTAACACGTTGTGACCTCTGCTAACTAAAAGTTGGCACGTCAAGTACATTTTAGGAGGTATATTTTATGGAGGATTTGAAAAAAATTTTAAGATTTTCGGATAAGTACGACTATCTTATCAAGTTTTACGATAAGAAAGCCGAATTGAAAGTCTACAAGTCCGTTGTGTCCTCATCGGAAGAGGACACCTTCAATGTGGGGACATACTTCCCACAGGAAAACAAATGGGAATGCGAAAATGCCTGCATTCTCCGTCCCATAGTCAAGTCAGAAGTTGAAGAGTACTACATGTGCCCCTCGACCTAAAACTTTTTTCATATATTCCTCGTCGGCCCCTAGCAATCTATCGCTAGGGGCTTTCACTTGGTAATATCAAAAAGTTGTGCTACGATAAAAACATGGCAGAAACATCTTTTGAAGAAAAAATTAATACCATCAAAAAATGGCTTGGCACTGGCAGTATCAATATTTTTGGTCTCCCCATGTCTGGCAAAGATACTCAGGGAGTTAAACTAGCTAAAGCTCTAAATGGCAAATTTATTTCTTCCGGCTTAATTATTCGCGCCATGGAATACGAAACCAAACAGTCTTATACTCATCAAGGCGCACTCATCCCAACCGATATTTTTTACGAATGGGTACTTCCATACTTTGAACGTCAAGAAAATGCTAACATTCCTCTCGTTCTTTCGTCTATTGGCCGCTGGGCCGGCGAAGAAAACGAAGTAATGAAAAAAGCCTCCGCTGCAAATCACGAAATCAAAGCCGCTATCATTCTTAGTCTGTCCGAATCCGATGTCGAAAAACGTTTTCACGACGCAAAAGAGTTAAACGACCGTGGAGATCGTCCTGACGACGAAGATATCCAAATTTTTCACCACCGCCTCAAAGAATTCCGCGAAAAAACTATCCCGGTTTTACAACATTATAGTTCACTTGGCCTACTAATTGATGTTAATGGTAAAAAATCCCGCGAAGAAGTCTTTAATGAGATCGTCGAAAAACTTTATGCCAAAGCTTCTTTATCTCATGCCTAAATTCAAATACTAAATAGATCATTCCAATTCCCATTACACCAAGCACCGCATAAAGCGCCACAAACGAAGAACTCTCCTCATATTTTTCTGGCTCTAAACTATAATCCGCACCCTTATTTTCCACTATTTTTCTACATCTCCCCGTATCCGGGTTCAAATAATACCCATCTTTGCATGTTTTTTCTTTAACCGTCTCGTTTTTCTTACATCTTCCTGTCAAAACATTTAGATATTGTCCTTTCGGACAAACTTTACTCGTTATTTTACTCGCTTTTACACAATTTCCTGTCGCCTCATTGATAATCTTCCCTTCTTCACAAGTTCTAAATTCTTGATAGTTATTTGGCTCGCCTGGTGTAGGAGTATAAGTTACCTTCCAGAGCTCTCCACCCTTCTCGTCATATCCAATCCACGCATATGCCGTCCCCTTTTTCTGTCCATTTGGATATTTTAAAGCAGCCACAACTTCCCCGTTCACATCAATAAGCTCCAAGGTGTTCCCATTAGTTGGGTTCTTCGTTAGACTAAATTCCGTTGGATAATATGCTCTGTATCCCTCCGCTTCCACAACACCGCTAAGTAAATAAGACTTATTTTTATATCTAATCTGACAACCATCAAGTGACACCCGTTCCGCGGTAGTATTATAAAATTCGATATATTGCTCACTTTTTGAAGTTTCATAATAACTTAATAATTCTGAAAAAGTTATCCCCTTACATTGACTCTCCAACTTCGCATACTCCTCTTCTACCATTTCTAAATAATAGTTGTCTGGATTATAAGCCGGTTCATATTCCGCCACATGTTCAAATTTTCCAGTCTCCAAATTTCTTAGAAGTACTGTTGGCTTAGACGATTTAAATTCTTTATAACAATCTTTCTTGCCGGTCCAGCAAACCGCATCAATCACTTCTTCACCTATACTTAAGTTTATTTCTGCGCTAAAAGCCAGAGTTTTAGTATAATTCGAATTAGCCAGTCCGCTTTCTGGCGAACTGGCTAACCGTAGGAGGACACTCTCGCCAACCATCCAACTGTTCTCGGGAAACTCAAAAATAATTGAGCTATTCCCGCTTGAATTAGTATAGCCGACAGTTAGGCCAGCGAGCGAAATCAATTCGTCGGATTCTCGTCTTCCAATCTCGATCATCTCTCCGACATTACTTTTTCCATCAACTGTATATCCAGGATTCACTGCTTTTATATAAAACTCTGGTAGGTTCACAACGTCCCCTGGTTCTACATCTTCTTCAATACTTTCATCAACATCATTCACCACATCATCTAACCCACTTACATTAAAATACGTACCTAGATTTGCCAAAATCCCTACCATAACTATTAGAGCCATTATCAAAAATTTCTTCATAAGGCCAAGCTATTATATAAAATCTAGAAAATCAACCCCTTGCGTGATATAATCTTAGCATGGGCGTTTTCACCTCTTTAGGAATTGTTATTGTGGCTATGGTAATCATGGGCTCGTTGCAGCTTTCGCCAGGCATTTTTGCGCTTTTTTACCATTATACTTCTGGTAAATTTTCCAAGAAAAGAACTTCACACCTCGCTTTCTTTTTTATTTTAGGCGTTGAAGTATTATCTGCTTGTATTTTCCTTTTTTCCCACTATGCAGTTTATGCTTTATTCATCGGCCAAAGCAATCCCCTAGACAGTATATTATACTGGGCCATAGCCGGCATCCTTCTTGCCCTTTCGGGAGCTAGCTTTTTTTTCTATTACCGTCGTGGCTCTGGCACCAAACTTTTTATCCCGAGAGAATATGCTCGTTCCCTGGATTATTATGCCAAATCCGTTAAAGACCCCGTAGACGCATTTACACTTGGAGCTTTCTCTACTGTTTGTGAACTACTTTTTACCCTGCCGCTTTATCTCGTTACCGCTCTTGAAATCATGCGTATGGACACTGAGTTTTTTACCAGCCCACTTCTTACTATTATATATATAATAGTCCCCACTATTCCACTTTTTATTATGCGCATTCAATTCAAAAACGATTACAATCTGGCCGACATCCAAAGAACTCGCGTCAAAGACAAAAATTTTACACGCTGCACTCTTGGCATTTGCTATTTTTCCGTCGCAATGTTAATTATTTTCTTTAGGGCCTTATCATGAAACCATCAAACAATAACACATTTAACGAACAAGAACTAAAAAGCGAACTAAAAAATGATGCCGTAGGTGTCGGTATCCCAACTGGCGCCGCCGAAATATTCATCAACCAAGCATTAAAAAGTATTAAAAAATCCATCGGCAAAAAAGAAATCATCACCAAATCTGATCTAAATCGCCTTATCATTAAAGAACTAAAAAAATACGACAAAGATTTAGCTTATGTTTATGAAAATCGTGATAAAATAATATAAAGATGAGTAAATTTGATTATAATTATATAGTTATTGGGAGTGGGCCGGCCGGTTCTTCTGCCGCTCTTACTCTCGCCAAAGCCAAAAAAAGTGTCGCACTTATTGAAGGTCGCTACTTTGGCGGAGCCAACCTTAACACCCGCGACGTTCCCTATGCAGTCGCTCTAGATTTTTCCCATACTTATGCCAAACTTTCTTCATGCCCAGAATTTCAAAATCAAGATTTTTCTTTTAGCTTTCCTACACTTATTACCCGCCAACTAAGAACCATTATTGAATCCGGTGGTAACAACAAAAGTATCTACGAAAAGGCCGGCATCGCTTGTTTTTCAGGCTATGCCAATTTCTTAGACGACCACACTATTGCTGTTGGCAACAAAAAAATCACCGCCAAGAATTTTATTCTCGCTACTGGTTCCACTCTAAAAACCCTGGAAATTTCTGGTACCGAAAATGTCAACTATCTCACTCCAGAAACCGCCATCAAAACAAAGCGCTTGCCAAAAGCTGTCGCCGTTGTTGGTGCTGGCTCTACTGGTTGCGAAATTGCCGAATACTTTGCCGAACTTGGCACTAAAGTTGTTTTACTCGAAACTTCAAGTCGCATCTTGCCACGCGAAGACAAAGAAGCAAGCTTAGCACTTCATAATTATCTCGTCAATCAACTCGGTGTCATGGTTTTACCAAAATGCAAAGTAGTCGCCCTAGAGCAAGACGACGTCAGCAAGCGTGTCATCTTCCGAAATGCCCAGGCCGAAAAAATGGTTCGCGTAGATTGCATCGTCCTTGCCACTGGCAGCCAGCCAGTTTTGGATTACGGCCTAGAAAATGCCGGTGTTAAGTATAAAAATAGTGGCATTATTGTAAATAAATATTTTGAAACCTCCGCCAAACATATTTATGCTATCGGCGATTGCTTAGGCCAAGATTCTTCCACCGAACGCGCCAACTACGAAGGTTCTATTCTGGCTAATAATTTGATTAACAAAAGTAAATCCCTTATTAATTACCGCGGATTTGCTCGCATCACTAACACTTATCCCGAAATCGCCACCATTGGCCTAAATGAGGACGATCTCACCCGCCGTGATCACAAGTACAAAAAATCTATCGTCCTACTAAACGAAACTACCGCTAGCAAAGTAGATCACCTAAACTACGGTTTTGTCAAAATATTAGTCGATAAGAAAAACAACCGCATTCTTGGCGCTACTATAGTAGCACCCCATGCCAGTCTTATGGCTAGTGAAATTTCTTTGGCTATCCGCCACAATCTGACCGCCCTAGAATTAGCCAGCGCTCCACATGTCGCCAATGCCTATAACCATGCCATTAAACTTGCCGCCAAAAAACTTATTTCCAAAAAGTAATTAATTAGTCTATATACCTATCCGCTTATGCTATAATAAACAATATGGGTCCTATGAAATTTTGTCCTAATTGTGGTAAACCAACTTCACCCGAAGGTTCTTTTTGTGCTAATTGTGGAGCTAACTTAGCCACATCTACTCCAACCCCGCAAACAACCGATCAACCCACTCCGTCCCCCACACTTAACCCAAAGTCGGATCGTAGCCATGTCGTTCTGTGAGCCAAGGAGTTGTCCCTCTCTATTGTCTTCCTAAGACCGCTTGG
>JAZSCU010000002.1:0-26224 GCA_045530815.1 Candidatus Nanosyncoccus sp. | reverse complement strand
ATCCCGTTTGCTCCCCACGCTTTCGTGCCTTAGTGTCAGAAACGTCCCAGTAGCCTGCCTACGCTATCGGTGTTCTTTCTAATATCTACGGATTTCACTCCTACACTAGAAATTCCAGCTACCCCTAACGCTCTCGAGCTTGGCAGTTTAGATAACAGTCTGAATGGTTGAGCCACCAGATTTCACTATCTACTTACTATGCCACCTACGCAACTCTTTACACCCAGTCAATCCGGATAATGCTTGGACCCTACGTATGACCGCGGCTGCTGGCACGTAGTTAGCCGGTCCTTATTCAAAATCTACCATCATATTTCTCGATTTTAAAAGCAGTTTACAACCCGAAGGCCGTCATCCTGCACGCGGCGTTGCTCCATCAGGCTTTCGCCCATTGTGAAAGATTCCCTACTGCTGCCTCCCGTAGGAGTCTGGGCCGTGTCTCAGTCCCAGTCTGGATGATCATCTTCTCAAACCATCTAACGATCGCCGACTTGGTAGGCCATTACCCTACCAACTATCTAATCGTGCGCAGGCCAGTCCCAAACCGCTCGAAAGCTTTAATCCGAAGATCATATGCGGTATTAGCTAATCTTTCGACTAGTTATCCCTCAGTTTGGGGTCCGTTCCCACGTGTTACTCAGCCGTCCGCCGCTCGTCAGCAGGGTTCCGCTGTTCCCTCGAAGCTAACAACCTACGATAAAGCGCTAGGTGTGTCAAGGAAACGGTGGAACTCCCTGTTACCGCTCGACTTGCATGTATTAGGCATGCCGCCAGCATTCATCCTGAGCCAGGATCAAACTCTCCATTAAAGGTGTTTAAGTTTGAAAACTCAACATAAAATATAAACTGACGATGATTAATTGCACAACTAAATTGTTAAAATATTTCTAAAGACTCCTAAAATAAGTACTCGCAGCTTTAGACTGATACCATCTTATATTACTTCTTAATTTTTGTCAACCCCTTTTCTTTAGTTTTTTTACTGGAATCTGGCAAAAAGAACCAAGCCAGAGTAATAATGCCCAAGAATATGATGATGCCGAGCCACCATGGAAATTCAATCTTCCCTTTTTGATCTTCCTCATAGTCGGTCTCAGGACTGTACGAGCCCGTATTAGGAGTATATGGCGAAATGGCTGAATTATCTGACGTAGCAGCCGTGATGCCCGAGGCTGTAAGAGTATTTTGAGGAGCGGCAAGGTCTTCGGCCGCGGATATTTCTTGTGCTGCAGGTGTATCTGGGGTTACAGGTGTATCTGGGGCCGCCAAAGTATCTGGGGCTGCAAAAGTATCTTTAGTAGTAGCAGTGTCCTGAGTAGTGGTAGTATCCTCAGCCGTAGTTGGTCCAACTGACGAATCAGTGTCAATTGTTTGGGTTTCACCACTATAGATAACGTTATAGGCGGGGCCGCTAACCAAAAAAGGATACGAATTATAAGGGGTGTATTGCATCGCACAAACATCATCTTTGTGGCAGTTATAGATATAGGTGCCGTAGGTATAATTGGCACCCCTCTCGTCCTCGACGAAATATAAAATGACCCGAGCATAGGCTGGGTCAAAGGAGACCGGCTCAATTTCGATAGAGCCCTTTTGATCAACTTGAAGTAGACTATCTCCGTCCGCTAACTTTACCCATGAATACAAAGTACGATGATACGGAGATGAAGCAAGTGATTCATAATCCGGAAAATTCGAGTCAGCCTCATAGCCATTCTCTGGTTGGTAGATATATAATTTAGTCAAATTATGAAAATAAGATTCACCATTGTAGTTGGCCCCTAATATATTGCCATGCTCATCATAGGTGTACAAAATGTCACTCGCGTACTTCTCGAGAACATGCTCAGAACGATAGTAATACTCTAAGATATTTTTATGATTGATATTTGGAGCGGTATCGATAGAAAGAATAAAAAAACTACTAGTTTCAAAAGGGTGCAATTCCATATAAATGGGGTTTTCCTTACTCCTTAGCGCAGTGTAATCATTAAAACAATCATGGCTAGGACCAAAAATAGGGCAATTTAGGTTGATGTAATCTTGAATTTCTGATTCGGCTGACATCATTTCGTCGAAGTTCCAGGGGCCGGTTCGAGAAAAACGACTATCTGCCCAGGTGGCACCTGAGGTGATGCTACTAGTTAAAAATGTAACGATTAGAGTTGATATTATTAACGATTTTTTAGCCATAAAACTCCTTTTTATTGCTCTAAGTCAGGGTATATATTTGAGTAGACCAGAAATCAACCCCTTACCTAGGTTTGAAATAGCATAAAGATAATGACCTCTGTAAATTTCAACTTACCACTTGTGGTAAAACCAGAGAAATGTGAGATTTTTAGGATAATGCTTCTGGTTGACCCCTGAGGATTTTTATTTTTTAGAAATTTATGATATAATTGTTTTAGAGTTGGCTTATTTTAGCCAATAGTTTTTTATCAAAAAGGGGGTATATCAAATGGAAAGAAGTATGCGCCAAAGAAGCGCAAAAAGCCTTTCTCGGGAGGTCTTGATTAGTCAGGTACAAATGCTGGCTAGGGAGCTTGGCAGAACACCAACTTCAGCGGAATTCAATGCTGATCCCAGAGTATCATGTGTTGGCAGTGTGATAATTTATTTCGGCTCTTGGAACCAATTCCTTGAGGCGGCTGGGGTTGAAGTGGTGAATATCTACCAAAGCAGGCGTAAAGCAATGCAAAATGACGAGCTGATCGAACAGCTCTTGATGCTGGCTAAGGAGCTTGGGAGGACACCCAGTGCGGCGCAGTTTGACCGCGACCCGAGGACCTCTAGTAGTGGGATTGCAAAGTTGCACTTTGGCTCTTGGAACCAATTCCTTGAGGCGGCTGGGCTTCAGTTTAATCGCTTCCGCAAGTACACGGATGACGATTTAATTAAGCAGGTCCAGGATCTGGCTAAAAGGCTGGGGAGAACGCCATCTTCGAAAGAGTTCGAACAAGAGCCTGGCACTGCAAATCCAGCTTCGGTGTGTATCCATTTCGGCTCTTGGAATCAATTCCTTGAGGCGGCTGGGCTTAGGCTAAATTGCCCAATAGGTTGCTCGGACGATGATTTAATAAAACAGGTCCAGGATCTGGCTAAAAGGCTGGGGAGGACACCGTTATCAAAAGAATTCGGCAACGACCCTCAAACCGTTAGTGTACCAACTGTACAAAAACGGTTTGGCTCTTGGAACCAATTCCTTGAGGCGGCTGGGCTTAGGCTAAACCGTAAAAGCCGATAACAAAAAAGACCGCAAGTTGCGGCCTTTTTTCATGGTTTATTTTTGGCTTGGTTCGTCTGTTTTTGTATCCTTATCATCGGTGTCTGTTTTTTTAGTGCCATCAGAGTCTTTGGTACCATCTTTGGTATTTTTATTCGTCTCTTTAATGCCCTCTTCTGGGGTCTCTTCAGGGAGAACGATACCAATAGAGGCTACAGTGTCACCTTCGCTCATACGCATAATGCGTACCCCTTGAGTAGCGCGACCGAGGGTTGGGATTTCCTTCATGGCGACGCGGATGGCCTGGCCTTTAGTGGACATCATGATGACTTCTTTGGCTAGCGGATCAAGGGTGTGTACAGCAACGATTGGGCCGGTTTTATCGGTGACGGCAGCGACTTTAATCCCGACACCGCCACGTTTATGAGGTGGGAAGTTGGAGACTAAAGTAGCCTTGCCATAGCCATTAGCGGAGACGGCAATGAGTTTTTGGTTTGGATCGGTGATAACGTCCATACCGACGATTTCATCTTTAGGACGAAGCCTCATACCTCTAACCCCCATAGCGGCACGACCCATAGCACGGACCTCTTTTTCGTTAAATCTGGTCGCCTGACCAGCAGAGGTAGAAATTACGATGTCGTTTTCGCCGGTGGTTTCTTTGACCCACTTTAGCTCATCTCCAGTATCTAGTTTAATGGCGATAAGACCACTACTTCGGACATTAACAAAATCTTTAATGGCGGTTTTCTTGATGGTTCCCTTTTTGGTAGCCATAAAGAGGTAGCCATCTTCTTTGCCCTCACCTTGTTTAATGATGGCAGTGATTTTTTCTTCTGGGTGCATATTGAGCATATTGACAGCGGCGGTACCCTTAGCCGATAGGGAGGCTTGTGGTACTTCGTAGGCTTTCATGCGGAATAGTCTACCTTGGCTGGTGAAGAAGAGGAGATAATCGTGCGAATTGGCTGTGAGAATCTGAGCAATAACGTCTTCTTCCTTGGTGGTCATACCACGTTTGCCTTTACCACCTCTGTTTTGTTTTCTGAAGTCGGTTTGAGGAACGCGTTTCATGTAATTCTCAGAGGTGAGTAAGATGACACTCTCTTCCTCTGGAATGAGCTCTTCTTCAGAGAATTTGCCAACTTCGTGGTTGATAATCTTACTGCGGCGAGGATCGTCGTATTTTTCTTTGATGGCTAGAAGTTCTTCTTTGACCACTTTTAGAACCTCTTTTTCGTCAGCGAGGATGGCTTCGAGCTTCTTGATAAGTTCGTGGAGTTGCTTTAGTTCGTCTTCAATTTTATCTCTTTCTAGACCTTGGAGCCTCCTGAGTTGCATCTGTAAGATAGCATTGGCTTGGATTTCGGAGAGACCAAAGCGTTTCATGAGTTGTTTGTCAGCATCATCATAGGAGGAGCGGATAACTTTGATAACCTCATCGATGTTATCAAGTGCGATCTTTAACCCCTCTAAGATATGGGCGCGTTCTTTGGCCTTTTTGAGGTCAAATTCGGTCCTTCTGCGAATAACTTTTTGGCGGTGCTTAATAAACTCGGCTAAAATCTCTTTGAGGCCAAGGATACGAGGTTGAATACCATCGATCAAAGCCAACATATTGTAGTGGAAAGAGGTTTGTAGTGGAGTTAGTTTATAGAGCTGGTTTAAGATCTTCTTGGGGAAAGCATCTTTTTTGAGTTCTACTACTACGCGAACTTTACCCCTAGCTGATTCATCACGGGCATCAGCGATGTGATCGAGTTTTTTGGCGAGGACGAGATCACGAACTTTCTCAATAAAGCCCTCTTTACTCATGCCGTATGGCACCTCTGTAATTACGATATTAAAACGACCTTTGCTGCGCTCTTCAATACTTGCGACACCTCTAATAACAACAGAGCCTTTACCAGTGGCATAAGCCTGCTTCATAGGGGTACCACCATAAACTTCGGCACCGGTTGGAAAATCTGGACCTTTGACGTATTTCATTAATCCCTCGAGAGAAATCTCTGGATCGTCAATCTGAGCCACCGTGGCATCTATAAGCTCGCCGAGATTATGAGGCGGAATATTGGTAGCCATACCGACGGCGATACCCATCTGGCCATTTAAGAGAATATTTGGAACAGCGGCCGGAAGAACCGAAGGCTCTTTTTCTGAACCGTCGAAGTTGTCGCGGAAATCTACTGTGTCTTTTTCGATATCGGAAAGTAGTTCGGCCCCGACTTTATCTAGCCTAGCCTCGGTATAACGAGAGGCGGCGGCTTCATCACCGTCCATTGAACCGAAGTTACCCTGCCCTTCTACGAGGGTATAGCGCATTTTCCAAGGTTGAGCGAGGTTGACCATCGCGTCGTAAATGGAAGAATCACCGTGAGGGTGATATTTACCCATAACTTCACCGACGATACGAGCGGATTTTACGGTGGCATGTGGAGCCTTCCAGCCATTTTTGTTCATGGCATAGAGGATACGGCGATTAACTGGTTTTAAGCCGTCACGAACATCTGGAAGTGCACGGTCAACGATAACAGAGAGAGAATAGCGAAGGAAGTAGTCTTCCATGGTGTTCTCAACAGTGCGAAGTTCAATCCCCTTCTCTATTGGATTTTCAATTATCTCCTCTGTTTCTTGTAAATCTTGGTTGTTTGATTTGTCTTCTGCCATAGTTCCTCCTTAAAAGTCCAAATCGTCAAGATCGACAGAGGCCGCTCTTGCCTGGATAAAGTTTTTACGTAATTCGGCTTGGTCGCCCATGAGTTTAGAGAAAATCGAATCAGCTTTTTCGGCATCCTCGATATTTACTCTAACCAAAATGCGATTTTCGGGATTCATTGTGGTTTCCCAGAGTTGGGCAGCATCCATCTCACCTAGACCTTTAAAACGTTGTTGGGCAGTGTAGCCAGCCTGCTTAAAGCGTTCGGCATCTTCGTCTACCTTTACACCAGAAGCTTTACGCTCGGCGATTTTCTCTGTTAAGGTCTTTTCTAGGGCTTCTTCATCATAGATGTAGTCAATTTTGCGACCGTTCCCTGTACCTTTGATTAGGCCAAATAGAGGTGGCTTAGCTAGGTAGACGTGCCCGGCTTTAATAATGTCTGGCATATAGCGGAAGAAGAAAGTAAGAAGAAGAGTAGAGATGTGAGAACCGTCGACGTCGGCATCGGTCATAAAGACGATTTTGTGATATCTTAGGCCATCGATATTAAATTGTTCGCCAATACCAACACCTAACCCTTTAATAAGAGAGACTAACTCAGCATTTGCTAGCATTTTGTCTAATCTGGCGCGTTCGGTGTTAAGGACTTTACCACGTAGTGGTAGGATGGCCTGAATCTTAGAATCACGACCTTCCTTAGCGGAACCCGCTGCGGAATTACCCTCTACGATAAAGAGTTCGCAATCTTCGGCATTTCTAGAGGAACAATCGGCTAGTTTGGAAGGAAGATTAAGCCCTTCAAAAGCACCTTTACGGATAACGTTGTCACGAGCGGCGCGGGCGGCTTTGCGAGCACGGGCGGCCAGAGTAGCTTTTGTGACGATTTTTTTGGCAATAGCCGGATTTTCTTCGAGGTAGTAGCCAAAATATTCTGACATAACTTTGTCGACAATACCTCTAATTTCGGGGTTGCCAAGTTTGTTTTTGGTTTGGCCTTCAAACTGTGGATCTGGGAGTTTTACTAAAATAACAGCGGTGAGACCTTCTTTGATATCGTCACCGGTGAGATTGTCTTCCTTTTCTTTTAGTAGTCCACTTTTTCTGGCATAGTCATTAATAGTGCGGTTAAGACCAGTACGGAAACCGACTACGTGCATACCACCATCTGGGGTGAGAACGTTGTTAGCAAATGGTTTCATAGTTTCGTTAAAGGAATCATTGTACTGAAGGGCGATTTCTACACCGTTGTCGCCAACCTGTTTTTCAACGTAGAAGATATCATCGGAGATAACCTCTTTGCCGTTGTTGAGACGTTTAACGTAGCTCTTGATGCCCCCCTCAAAATAGAAGGACTCTTTGGCGCCGGTGCGCTCGTCTTTAACGGTAATCAAAATGCCTTTGGTGAGATATGCCTGATGACGAGCATAGCTTGATACCCAGTCATAATCAAAAGTAGTGGTTTCTTTAAAAATACTGGGGTCTGGATAAAAAGTAATAGAGGTACCAGATTCGCGTGGGCAGCCTTTGGTAACTTGGAGTTCCATAGTTGGTTTACCGACGTCGAACTCAATGTGGTTAGTGTTGCCGTCTCTGTAGACTTCGGCTTTCATATGGGTGGAGAGAGCATTTACCACGCTAGAACCTACCCCGTGAAGACCGGAGGAAACTTTATAGCCACCGTCACCAAATTTACCACCGGCATGAAGGACGGTAAGCACTGTCTCAAGAGTGGATTTTTTGGTTTTGGGGTGGATGTCAACAGGGATGCCACGGCCGTTATCATCAATACGGACGCCGCCATCTTCTAAGATAGTGATTTCTATCTTGTTGGCATAACCTGCAATCGCTTCATCAATAGAGTTATCGGCGATTTCTTTGATTAAATGATGTAGACCGTCGTAACCAGTAGAACCGATGTACATACCAGGACGCAAACGAACTGGCTCTAGCCCTTCGAGAACTCGGATTTCGGACGAGTCGTAATCACCCGCTTTTTCAGTCATTTTTGATACCTCTTCTTAAATATACTTCTCTAGTATACACCGTAAAGCCGAAAAATTCAAGTACGGTGATTTTAATTATTTTCTGATGTTTGACTTACTTTTTGGGATTTTTTGGATAACCAGGTGTCTAAAAAGCCTTTTTTAGGCGTTTCTTTGGGCCCTGGAGCGGTTTTTGGCTCTTTGGCGCTAATTGTATCGTCTTTAGTTTTTTCGTCGCTCTTAGCGCGTTCTGTGGCGGTCCAGCGGTCTTGAATTTCTTTTTCTACTTCAGCACGCGTCTTGCCGTATCTAGTAGCAGAGTAAACTTTTAGGGTTGCCATAAGCTCTTTGTTAGCTTCTCCCATCGGCGCGGGGAGATTCATAGTGAATGGAATAGAGGGCATATCAAACATCATTACCTTAGCAATGGCAGCAAAGTTAGGTGTTTTGGTGAGATCTTCGGCGGAAAAGGTTGGACTGAAGGCCTTAACCATCAATTCTGCGTCGGTAACACCGATACGACCACAGATGACCGTACCAACGTTACCGAGAAGTGCTTCCCTGATTTTTTCGGTGAGCTGAGTCATAAACTGATTGGCCACGATAAGATTGAGGCGATATTTTCTAGCCTCAGAAAGAATAGACTCAAAGCTATCCGTGGCAAAATTCTGGAACTCGTCTACATAGAGACAAAAATCCTGGCGCTCATCCTCTGGGATATCTTGCCTGCTCATAGCTGCTTGCTGGAATTTCATTACAAAAATCATACCAAGAAGATTGGAGTTGATATCACCGAGGTTACCTTTTGAGAGGTTGACGAGGAAGATTTTTTTGTTATCCATAATTTCTCGGATATTAAAGCCGGATTTAACCTGGCCGAGAGTGTTTCTCATAATGGTATTGGAGAGGAACGGACCCCATTTAGAGGCGAACCAAGAGGTTACCTGCCCGGCATCGCTAGATTTTCTTGATTCCGGAAATTCTTTGGTCCAATAATCATAGAGAGCCTTATCTGTGACATATTTGAGCTTTGATTTAACGAATTCTGGATCGGTAAAACATTGCGGGATATCAATAAAGGTAGCCCCGGCAGGATCAGCCATGAGAAGGAGGGCGGCATTTCTAAACATGTGTTGGCCAACTGGACCAAAGAAACCTTGATTATTGGGATCAAAGAGAGATTGGAGCATGCTAATTCCCTCTTGTACGATGAAATCTTTTTGATCTGGGTCGGTATATTCAAACATATTCATACCAACAGGGTGTTCGATATCAGAAGGGTCAAAATAGATAACATCATCGATGCGTTCTTCTGGGACGCGCTGAAGCAAAGCCTCGACGGCGTCACCGTGAGGATCGAGGAAGGCAAAGCCTCTACCGTCGCACATATCTTGGTAAGCAATATTCTCGAGAAAGACGGATTTACCCATACCTGTTTGACCAATTACGTACATGTGGCGGCGGCGGTTTTTGTCGTCCAGATAGATGGCCTTGGTTTCACCCCTAAAGACGTTGGTGCCTAAGAATACGCCTTCGGTCGCAAGTTTGGCGGGACCATCAACCTGTTTGATGAGTTGCCTTTCGACACTAGAATTTGGGATAGCATCCTGCTCTGGTAGGTGGTAGACCGAGGCTAGTTCAATACTATTTAGGATATTGGAGTTGGTTTTAACTGGGAAAGATTTAAGAGTGTAGTCGACAGTGAGTTTTTTGGCATCCTTAAAGGAATTTACCTTAAAACCGTTGAGAGTAGGAGAGTTAAACTGAGAAAAAGCCGAGATAATACCGCCTACGATCGCCTCAGAGCGAGCTTTGGACTTGGAGCTGGCAATAATACGAATAAGGGTCTCAAAGGCCGGAAAACGCATTTTATTGGTGATGGCGGTAAATTCATCTTGTTTTAGGCTGCTAATCATGTTTTCGTTTTTTTCAGCCTTATCATGCTCTCCTGGAACTTCCCAAGGAGCTTTAAGGATATCCAGCGCAAAATCACCGATGTTGGCGCCAATAGTTTTGGACTTAGCTTTCCCTTTTTGGGTATCTTCAATGTATTTTTTGCCCTTTTCTGACCAATTTTTTTGTGCAGGGCGGAACAAAATTTGTACAGCAGCCCCCTCTCCCTTGTTCACACTAGAAAGTGCGTTTAAAAAGGCGGTTTGAGCGTCTCTTTTGATGTCCTCATATGAGGCTATAGGGAGATAATAATCTTTTTCGAGTTCAAGCTCTGCACCTGTGACGGCCTCTATACCTGCGCCTCCTTCAAAGATGTTTTCTTCTTTTTTGCGCTCCAGGCGGGCGGTAGGATAAGATGACTGGAGAGCTTGTTTGAAGGTCTCAACTAGATGATCTGGGACGTTGGCATAGTATTTGACAAATCCATCTTTTGCGACAATTTCTAGAGAAAAATGAGGGTGGCCATAGAGGGTGGTTTTCATGCCTTTTTCGCCGATTGAGGCTAGAATAGAGTACATCACCTGCGCTTTAGAGATAGCTTCATTAGCAACATCACGTTTGTCACGGCCGCCGCCATCGATGTCGTCAGTGGTCGGAGGAAGATGGATAAGAAGTGGGACCATTTTGACCCCTCTTTCGTATTTTTTGTTGCTGCGAAGTTTGGATATACGAGAAGCAAAAAGTAAAGCCAAGACAGTAGCAATGGCTGCGATTGGTATAAGGCCCACCATCCAAGTTTGCATTAGGCGGCCTTTCCTTCTGGATTATCTAGCTCTTTTAGGGCTGAGATCTTTTCAAAATAACCTGCTGGATCGGAATCACCATCGTTTCTACTGGTGAATTTTATCGTTAGCCCTTCGGCCTCCCCTGCTGCATTTAGGTGGTTTTTTTCGGCGGGATTTACCTCTGTATTTGCATCATTTTCTGCTGCCGAATTTGCCTCCACAGGAAATGACAATATGTCAGGGTTGAGGGGGTCTATCTCATCTGGAATAGCTCCCGGGGGCATCGATAATGCTTGCTCGGCACCGTCAGGGGGGAGGATAGGTTCTAACTCTGTTGAGATGTTGTCTGAAGCAGTGTTTGGGGTGGTGTTTTCTTGGGTGATGCTTTCTGGAGTGATGCTTTCTGACGTGATGCTGCCCGGAGTGATGCCTTCTGACGTGATGCTGCCCGGAGTGATGCTTTCTGACATGATGCTGCCCGGAGTGATGCCTGAGGTGGTATTTGGTCTATCTTCGGATGAAAGTATCCTTGAACCTATATTTTTGTGCGGTAAGGGATTGATAGAAGGCTGGTCAAAATTTTGCGTGTTAAGATTGTCCGGATCGCTTGAAATACCCTCGTCTTTCACGGATTCAACACCGGCCCCTCCCGTAAGAGAGAAGTCATCAGAATATATCGGAGTGTTTAGACCATTGTCCATATGCTTATTTTAGCACACTTTAAATTCTTTTGTATACCAAAAATTCGGCTAAAATGATAAAAACCGCCATAAGGCTGATGGTCCAGAGGTTAACTGCGCCAAAAGAGCGAGCCATGAGTAGCATAATAGGACCAAAGGCGAGGACGGCGGAATACAGATAATCTTTGCGATGGAATTCATGTTTTTTGAAAGCAAGGCGAGAAAAGCTTTGCAAAATGAAAGTCATTATGCCAAAAGAGACTACATAAATTGTTGTAAAAAATAATAAAACACCTAACGGTCCGATTTCCGTAGGTGATGTAAAACTTAACATGAGGATTAATGCTGCGAGTCCTAATGTTGTGATAAATAAGACAATTCGGTTATGCTTCATACTTTTATTGTAGCATAATTTCTTTGTACCCCCAAGATTTTTCTTCTTGATTTTAAAGAAGAAGCATGGGGTTATCCGGCGCTATGATCACAACTATTGGCCGCAACCCCTGCGCTTTTTCTTTTTTGACCGCTTCACTATAAGTGAAGCATTGTCCTTGTAACTTTTTTCTTTCACTCTGGTTTATGGTTTCATAATGTGCTAATGAAAGATTTGTTACGCGCTCAACGCTTATTTGGCGGAGCTCTAGGTAATTCCTAATCTGTAATTTATGGCTAGAAATTACCTTTTCGCCCGCCAAATTTTATGGTACTCTGGTTGTTTTTGTTCTACTTCTCATTTTTTTCCTTTTGTTTTTAGTTTTTGTTTTAGTCATCTCGACTGTTTTCATATTAGCATAA
The DNA here is from genome assembly GCA_045530815.1 of Candidatus Nanosyncoccus sp. Taxonomy (GTDB): domain Bacteria; phylum Patescibacteriota; class Saccharimonadia; order Saccharimonadales; family Saccharimonadaceae; genus Nanosyncoccus. Next base: position 14,204 of record JAZSCU010000002.1, on the reverse strand, counting down.
GTTTAATTAAAAATCAATGGTTTTGCACAACTTTTTTAATGTATTTTTTACAACATTAATCCCTATTCTTCCCCGTTCTAATTATTTGTTCATTTTGTTGTAATATTTACAACGATACGGTAAAAATCATTATGTGGTAGTGGTTTTTGGCTGTGGTTAAATTATTTTTAGCTACCTTCTTAATCTCCTATTGTACTCTGTTAATGTTTGTGGTATAATCTTATTAGTTGGGGCTGATATAGCTTAGACGGATTATTAACAGATGTGATGCGTGCCGATTGAATACCGTAAGTATTAAATAAGTGCTAAAAACACGAAAACCGCGCATGTTGCTTACATGCCGGCTTATGCCTAATATTTGTAGGCTGGTCTATGTTTAAGGTTCCGTAGGACATAGATTATCATACAACGGGAATAAGGCTACTGAAGCGGCGAGCAGTAGCTCGAAAATTAGCCATGGCATTTGTTAGTTTCGTTTTCTGCAGCTAACGAAAACCCGCCAAGACAAAACAGAAAACTATGCACGTAGACTCATGTCCCGGTGATAGTTCGGACGCGGAGGCAGTATCCGCCAGCTCCACCAATTTTCGTTTCAAAATTTTGTGTAATTTTGTCATTTAGTTTTAAAAAAATCGAAAAACAATTTTCGATTTTTTTTGACCGCTAAATTCAATATTTAATTACGTAATTTTTGGCTTAAACAAAAGAAGAAGACCGGTAACTGCGAGGAAAACCGGTCTTCGATGTAGAGTGTGGAGTTATTTTGGCTAAATTTTTGTTTTTACCTTTTGAATAATTTTTTTATTCAAAAGCTACCTCTATAATATCGCAGAAAAAGCATAAAGTCAATAGATTTTTTGAACAATTTTTGTATTTTTTTTTGGCGAGTTTTCCACAGGTTTTTGCTGAACAATTTTTTGACAGATGAAGCGATTTTAGCAAAAAATATATTGGCCAAAAAAGCAAAGTCATAGGGCCTAAAAATGGCTAGAAAAATTGCTTATTTTTAGCATAAGCATTAGGTGGGTGGTTGTATTTTTCAAAAGACCATGTTAGTTTGGCGCTATGATTAGTAAAATTAATTCGGTGGTGCCTTGTGGCTTTGAAGGTAAGCTGGTTGAAGTTGAAGGCGACGTGAACCGAGGACTCCCAGCTTTTTATATTGTGGGCATGGCAAATAAAACTGTAAATGAGGCTAAAGAAAGGGTTAGGAGCGCAATTTCTAATTCTGGATTTTTCTTCCCTGATAAAAAGGTTACGATTAATTTAGCGCCGGCAGATCTAAAGAAGGATGGGGCTTATCTAGACCTACCCATAGCATTGTCGATACTCGTAATTTCCGGGCAGCTTTTAGGTAGCGATGTGGTAAACCGTGTTTTTGTGGGCGAACTCTCGCTAGATGGCAAAATTAAGCCTGTAAGAGGTATTATTAATATCGTAGAAACGGCAAAAAGGGCCGGTTACAAGGAAATATATGTACCAATCAAGAATCTAGCGCAGGCAAGTTTGATTACTGGTATAAAAATTTATGGGGCTGAGACGTTAAAAGAGCTATTTTTGTCATTGAAAAATCAAATAGTGCTAACTACCGCAGACAAGGCCAAAATTGAGCCTATAATCGATAATAAAGCCGTTCCAGGGCCATTTTTGGACCATATACGTGGGCAAAAAAGCGCTAAACGGGCTATGGAAATTGCTATAGCTGGACATCATAATATTTTGATCTCTGGCCCGCCCGGAGCTGGAAAAACTCTGCTGGCAAAAGCGGCGGCGAATTTATTGCCAGATCTGTCAGAAGAAGAAAAAATTGCTATCACAAAGATCTATTCTTTGGTAGGTCTTAACACTGATGAGATTGTAGAAAATAGGCCTTTCCGGGGGCCGCATCATACAGCCAGTGCAACATCGATAATAGGCGGTGGAACAGGGGCGATGCCGGGTGAAATTTCTTTGGCGCACAAGGGGATTTTGTTTTTGGATGAAATTTTGGAGTTTCAGCGTCCAGTACTAGAGGCGCTGAGGCAGCCGCTAGAAGACAAGATTATCGCAATCTCTAGGGCTAATTATAAGTCGGTGTACCCAGCGGATTTTATGCTGGTGGCCACAATGAATCCCTGCCCCTGTGGGTATCTGGGAGACCCGTCGCATGAATGTAAATGCACGGAGCAACAGATACAAAATTATCAAAAAAAGTTATCTGGACCACTGTTTGATCGGATTGATATGAATATAGAGGTAGAGAAAGTAGATAACAGTGATTTAAGGGGTACGCTCTCTGTTGGTACCCAAGAACACACTGTTGTAAAAAATAATATAACAGGGGCAGTTTTGCGTCAAAAGGCGAGATACAACCAGGATGGAAAGTATAATAGTTCCCTTTCTTCGTTTGAGGTCTCACAAAAGATAAAACTAGATAAAGCAGCAGAAGAACTGTTAAACGATGCTTCAAATAGACTCAATCTATCAGCGCGGTCATATTTTAAAACCATTAAGGTGGCTCAGACGATTGCTGATCTTGTTGGGGCGGAGATAGTCCTAGCAAAACATTTAACTGAGGCTTTGAGTTACCGAAAAAGATAAAATAAGGAGAAAAAGTATTGTCTTTTTCTCTATGATTTGATATAATTAGTGACAGGTTAATTCAAGAGAAGAAAGGATCACTATAAAAAACAATTCACGGACTAAACTGAACGGAGATATTCGTTACCCTGAGGTCCGCGTAATCGGTTCTAATGGGGAGCAACTTGGCATAATGTCAAGTCGTGATGCTCAGCTTCTGGCGAAGGAACAGGGAGTAGATTTAGTGGAGATTGCCGCTAATGCTAATCCACCGGTCGTAAAGATCATCGATTGGGGTAAATACCAATACCAAAAGATGAAGGAAGAGGCGAGAAATCGTAAAAAGGCTCGTGAAAAACAATCCGAGCTAAAGCAAATGAAGATCGGCCTCAAAATTTCCGATAACGACCTTAACATCAAAGTCCGAAAAATGCGAGGTTTTCTCGATGACGGTGATCGTGTAAAAATTATGATTATCTTTAGAGGGCGCGAAATGGCCCACAAGGAAATCGGTAATGAGCTACTCGACAAAGTTATTGGTTTACTCGGCGAGGGGGTGATAGTCGAGGGTAAACCACAGATGAATGGACGGAACTTGTCTGTACAAGTTCGCAGAAAATAGCCAAATAGGCACGAAAGAAGTATTTTCCTACTTCCTAGGTCTCTTGGTGGCACATTGCAGTTAATTCCCTATTAAAGGAGTTAGCGAACTAAATATTAACTATAACAAAAGGAAAATTATTATGCCGAAACTAAAGACGCATAAAGGCACCGCAAAAAGAATTAAGGTGACCGGTTCGGGAAAGTTGGTACGAGAGAGAGCTTTTGGTAACCACATTCTCGCAAAAAAATCTAAGGCCAGAAAGCGCAACATGAAAACTGCTGCGATAATTGATGGCAAAATTGCTAAAAACATTAAGAAAGCATTGGGGGTTTAGTCATGAGAGTTAAAAGAGGAGTCGCGGCACACGCGAAACACAAGAAGTTACTAAATAAAACTAAAGGGATGCAGCATTACCGTCGTCGTAGCTATAGGCTCGGTAAGCAAGGTGTGATTAAGGCTTTACAATACAGCTACAGAGATCGCAGGAATCGTAAACGCGATCTTAGAGCACTTTGGATTACACGCATCAATAATGCTTCGAGAGAGTTAGGTCTTTCTTATTCACAACTGATTGCCGGAATGAAAGCTAAAAATATTTCACTAGACCGCAAGATGTTGGCTGACCTTGCAGTAAATAATCCTGAAGCATTCAAAGCAATCGTAAACACGGTGAAGGAGAAATAAGATGGCGATTTGTGAAATTACTGGAAAAGGCAAAATGTATGGTCACAATGTTTCCTTCTCGCAAAGGCACACTCGTAAGGTGTTTAAACCAAATGTAAGCAAGAGAACGTTGGTGATTAATGGCCAAAAAATTAAATGCAATGTATCGGCTCATGCGCTTAGGACTTTGAAGAAAAAAGGTTTGATCGAGAGCCCTAAAGCCCGCGCCGAGAAAAAAGCGAACAAATAAATTAATTCTAAAAAGCAAAAATCCACCGTTTGAAGCGGTGGATTTTTGACATGAGAGCCGTCATTAAGCCGGGTTCTGTAGCTGTTAAAAACAGCTGGCAATCATCTATCTCGGCACTACATTGCTATAGTGCTCTAGCGGTGAGCGTGCGTCCTCGAGCAAAGGCTGATAGCACTCCTTGCAACAGGTAGGGTTTGCCGCCGCGCTGTATCGCTACCGCGCGCTGTGAGCTCTTACCTCACTCTTTTCACCTTTACCCCTTGCGGGGAAGTATTGTCTCTGTGGTACTTTCCCTATCCTTGCGGATGGTCGCCGTTAGCGACTACCTTGCTCTATGTTGCCCGGACTTTCCTCTTTTAATTAAGCGATTGCCTTTCAGGCTCTCTTAAATTATACCATATATCTGTAAATAATGCTATTTTTGGAAAGCCCTGTCGATGGCGATGTTGGCTTCGGTGTCAGCAATGGTGTTTTCGGTACGCGGAACGTGCGTAAATGAAACCGCCTCAAAGTTTTTTAGTTGTTTTTCGATGTCTTTATAAATCGCCATAGTGTCCTGATTTTTTACCTGGAAGATACCATTTAACTGGTTGACTACCATTAGGTTGTCGGAGATGAACCGGACAGATTTATAGCCTAGTTCTAATGCACGCTCAACACCTCTTTTCATGGCATAATATTCGGCGACGCGAGAGGTAGCAAAACCAATAAATTCGCCGTTTCTTTCGACAATATTACCGGTGTTATCGTGGATACAATAGCCAATTCCGGAGGGGCCAGGGTTACCCCTAGAAGCGCCGTCAACATTAATAATAACCGAGTTGGCCGTTTCGCGGAGAGGTGAATGGTCTGGGGCTGGCTTATTCCCTTCAATTTCAAGCACTGTGAGGGTAGTTTCATTGAGTTTTAGGTTGGAGTTTTCAAAATTTTTAAAATATTTGAAGGCGGTATATCTTTCTCTAGGGGTAGGTTTAGTTTTTTCATCAATACCTAGCTCATAAATTATGTAAAGATTACTAAGTTCGGCTGAGCCTTCTGGAGCAAGAAAGGTGATAACATCTTTTAATTTAATTGATGTGGCGACTAATCCTGTATACTCTGTAAGAGCACGCGCCATGGCTTCTTCGGGCTGTTCGCCAAATTTTATCTTACCTGTAGGAAGCTCCCAAAAAACCGGCGCCTCAGAACGGCCTCGGTTGCGCTTGAAGACTAGCACCCCTTCTTCATTTTTGATAATACCAATTACACGAATTCTTTGTTTCATTCCCACCTTCTTTATAAACCCTATCGACCTGTTTTCCCCGTAATATTTACAAGGTGGGTAAAATCTTATGCGACGTGCCCACGAGCACGAAGCCGCGAAATCCCTATAACATGATTATTCAGGAAAATCATGTTGCCGATAGGGCCTATATTTATTATAGCATATTAACGCCCCACTAAAAAGTAAAAGAAATTCAGTATGCCATTTGTACCATTTACCATAAGAGAGGAAAAAACTTCACCGAAAAGAAAAATCATAATATATACAATAAAAATCCCGTAGCGCTCTATTTGCATCATAATACTGCGAAAACCATCTGGAGCAATAGCATAAAGTATGCGCGAGCCGTCCAGTGGAGGAATAGGAATAAGGTTAAAGATCATAAAACCAAGATTCACAAATACTAACTCTGTAAATACAAAACTGGCGATTTCGCCACCATAGCCATAGAGAAAACCGGTAAAATGTCCGATCAGAAATGAAAAAAGCGCAATGAGAAAATTAGTAAAGGGGCCAGCCAAGGCTACTAAGGCCATTCCCCATTCATTCCATTTGAGGTTGCGGGTATTAATAGGGACTGGTTTAGCGCCACCAAAGACTGGGGCTCTTAATATATATAATATTACCGGCACCAGAATAGACATAAAGGGGTCGATATGTTTTAAGGGGTTAAGAGTAAGACGACCGGCATCTTTGGCGGTGCGATCGCCTAACCAATAAGCAACAACTCCATGAGATAGCTCGTGCAAAACAACCGAACCGATAATAATTAGTAAAATTATGACGACAAAGCCAAAATTTATATCCATTAATTAAGCACCACCACCTCTTTGACAGCCGGGAGACTATCAAGGTTTTTGACTTTGAGCTTTTTCTCGGTGCGGGCAGTAAGCTTAAGGTCGGAGACCATGGCATCGACATTACCCATGGCGATAATCAGCTTTGGCTCGATTTCGCGGATAGCACGGACGGATGAAGTACAGAGGATGTCCGCTACGATATCATCTAGACCTTCCTCGATACCACCGATGATACCAATATGGACACCGCCGATTTCAGCATCGTAGATAGTTTTACCACTTTCGGTAGCGATACCCCGAATAGTTACATCGCCTATTTCGAATTCGCCGGGGCCGGTAATTTTACCGACAGAGAGCCCAGCATCGATAACGGCACTTGCTATGTCGAATTTAATAGTAGTTTTTTTGGTGATGATAGTGATTTCGTCTTGGGATTTGCTCTCTAGTTCGAACATTTTTACTCCTTATCCTTTTATTATTTTTTCCGGATCAATAATTTCGGTGATTTCCATTTCAAAGACCTCAGCGACAAAACGGTCATGCACACTCTTTCTGTAGGAAAAATCATCTGGAGTCATAATGACATAATTTATAGGTTTTCCCTGTCGTTTTTCGACAACTTCTGCCCAACGGGTGAGTTTTTTGGTTTTGTCATTACCAATAATTAGAAGATCGATACCCTCCTGGCCCGGTAGACGGTTTGTAACGATAAGGCCTTTGAGGTAATTTTTAACTGGGCGACAATAGGACTCCCAGACGGATTCTTTAGAACTTTTGTCTTTTGTTGAACTACTTTTTTTCGAAAATATTTCAACAAGTGGCTTAGTGAATGGATGTTTGGAATTGGCCGAGTAATATATTTTGTTGTCGAATGTCTCGTTTTTAATGATTCCGATATTTTCTAGATTTATTAGTTCTCTACGCACAGAGTTGATCTGTTCGTCTATAACTCTAGTCATTTCGCGAACATAAAAAGATTTTTCAGGGTTTTCAAAAAATAATTGCAAGAGTTTAGCACGAGTCTTCGAGCCGAATAATTTTTCAACGGGTGTGCTATTTTCTTTACTCATTCTGTATATTATTTTAGCACGTTTCCTTCAAAATGTAATCTACTTTTTGGGCCTCTTCTAAAGGCATCCATTTGATGTCTTTGTTTCGCTTAAACCAAGTCATTTGACGTTTGGCGAGATGCCAATCCTCATAAAAACTTTTTTCCTTAGCTTCTTCTAGGCTGAGCTCGCCCTGTAAATAATCCCACGTAAATTTATAGATATTACTTTTCATTGCCTCATTTTTCCAACCGTATTTTTGAACAAGTTTGGTTGTTTCGTCGTACAAATCTTGGCAAAACATCTGATCAATTCTTTTTCTTAATCTAGCCCGAAGTTCATCGGTGGACCATTTGATACCAATCAGTAAATAATCTCCTTTTATCTCTTTGCGGTCTGAACAAGTTTTTTGTTCAAAGTCACCAATTTTCTCGCCAGTGGGGCCTTTGAAGTGATAGTCGTAGATTAATGCATCAATATATAGGCCGGTGCCACCTACAATAATTGGGGTTTTACCGCGAGATTTTATATCCTTAATCTTAGCCTTCGCATAGGTTTTCCAGTCGGCTACGGTAAATCTTTCGCCTGGTTCCACCAGGTCGAGGCCATAGTGAGGGATGCCGGCTTGTTCTTCTAATGTAGGTTTAGCAGTGCCGATATCCATGTGCTTATAGATAGCACGGGAGTCAGCGGAGATTATCTCGCCGTCAATTGCTTTGGCGAGCTTGATGGACACGCCGGTTTTGCCGGAGCCGGTGGGGCCGAGGATGATAATTGTGCTTGGGCTAATGCCTTCTTTGAACGTTCCCTCAGGCCCGTCGACCCTTCGGGTCGTCCGCGTCCCAAGGGGCGGTCGTTCACGGGCCTCGGTCGCTCCGTAATCGCCCCGTCGGCGATTATGCTCCTCGAAAGCATTACCCCTAAGCACTACAATCCTTTTACGATGTCTGCGAGCTTATCTAGTTTAATCTTCTCTTCTTTGTCGCGGAGGCGGATGGAGACTATTTTATCTTCGGCGTCTTTTGGACCAACGATGATTACGCAAGGGATTTTCATCTCGGTGGCGCGGCGGATTTTTTTGCCGAGGGAGTCGGCGGAGTTGTCTACAGTGAATCTAAGTTCGTTGTGTTTTAGTGGTTTCTCGAGGATAATATCATCGAGGACAGAGGTGATTTTGGCGACATAATCGTCAACTTGATCGTTTACAGTGACAATACGGACCTGCTCTGGGGCACACCAGAACGGGAACCAACCGCCGGTGTGTTCGATAAAGACCGAGAGGAAGCGCTCGATAGAACCAAGTGTTGCGTGATGAATCATCACTGGGCGTTCTTTTTCGCCCTTTTTGTTGGTAAACTCGAGGCCAAAACGTTCTGGTTGGACAAAGTCTAGCTGAATAGTGGCTAATTGATGCTCGCGGCCTAGGGCATCTTCGGCCATAAAGTCAATTTTGGGGCCATAAAATGCAGCTTCGCCTTCTTGTTCAAAGAAATCCAAATTATTATCCACAGCGGCTTGCTTGATTTGCTCCTGAGCCATTTGCCAGAGCTTCTTGTCGCCTAGGTATTTATCCTCGTCAGAGCGATAAGAGAGGCGGGCGCGGAGTTTTTGCATGCCTACGGTCTCGTATAACTCTTTTACGATGCCAACTAGACGCTTAACTTCCTCTTTGATTTGGTCGTTACGACAAAAAACGTGTGAATCGTCCTGGGTGAGGGAGCGGACACGAGAAAGGCCGCCAAGCTCGCCGGTTTTCTCGTCGCGATAATCAGTGGTGGCTTCCATGTAGCGGACCGGCATGTCGCGATAAGTGCGAGGGCGAGAAGCAAAAATCTGAGCATGATGAGGGCAGTTCATAGGTTTCATGGCAAAATCTTCCCCACTAACCTGGGAGTGTACCATAAATAGCTCGTCGCCAAACTTGGCATAATGCCCGGAGGCTTTGTAGAGGTCGGTCTTGGTGATGTGCGGAGTCCAAACCTTTTTGAAACCTTCCCTACCACGGAGTGACAATGAATAATTGGCCATTAGTTCACGAAGTTCTGTGCCGCGAGGAGTAAAGAGTGGTAAACCGGCACCCACTAAGTCTGAGAAACAGAAGAGATCAAGCTCTTTGCCGAGCTTGCGGTGATCGCGTTTTTTGGCTTCTTCCTGTTGCTTAAGATAAGTATCAAGCTCTTCCTCGGTTTCAAAGGCTACACCATAAATACGAGTCAACATAGGACGTTTTTCGTCGCCGCGCCAGTAGGCACCAGCGATACGAATTAGTTTAAAGGGACCAACCTGGGACAGATCCTTAACGTGTGGGCCTTTACAGAGATCAGTAAAGAGATCGCCCATATCATAAAAAGAAATATCTTCACTTTCAGGGAGTTCTTCGATGAGTTCAATCTTATAATTTTGCCCGTTGTCGCGTGCCCAATTTAGAGCTTCGGTCTTTGAGACTACCCGTTTAGTCATAGGAAGCTTGCGAGCAATAATGCCGCGCATTTTCTTTTCGATTTTGGAGAGCTCGGCATCAGAAACTTTAGTGTCGCCAAAGTCAATATCGTAATAAAAACCATTGTAGATGGCTGGGCCAATACCAAATTTTGCGTCCTTGTAGAGCTCCTTCACAGCGGCTGCGAGAACGTGACTTAAAGTATGTCGAATTTTTTCCAGATTGTTCATCTTTTGTTCCCTTTTATTTTAGTATTATTATACCACAATAGAGAGAGAAGATTAACTGGCTTTTTTGCCAATACCGCCACGAATTTTAAGTATTTTACAGGTTTCTCTAATAGTGTCTTTAAAGCTGTCGTAGATTTTGATATTATGCCCGAAATAATCTCTTAGCTCGGTTTTGATATCGTTGAACTGAGAACAAATGAGCACGATTTCTTGTGGTTTAAAATCGTGCTCTGGTGGTAAAAGTGATTTGAAGGTTTTTTCGATTTCGACTTTGGTTAATTCTCCATCGTCGATCTTGGCGGGCCAAGTATCAAGTGTTAGTGTTTTGATTCTGCGCCTCAGATGAATAATATAATTACGATAGTTTAAGGTTTTGGTCACTGCCTTGGTTGTCAGAATCAGTACGTCGCGTTTGATAAAAGTGTCTGGGGCTTTGAGGTGAAAACCAGCAAACTCTTGTTCTTTGTATCTGCGTCTAAAATACTTAAGGCTAGTGGCAGTAAGCAGATGGTTTGCAAAGATGATTAGGTCGACTTTGCCGATGTACGGTCTTAATGCGGAAATTGCTATTTTGCGAGCCTCCCTGGGGCTGTTTAGTATTTTATCGGCATTACGCCAGTCAATTACTCTGATAATATCGATTATGGGGACTTCGTCTTGAAGTTGATCCGCAAAGAATTCGCCACCGTATCCGCTATCGAAAACTACCACTTTTAGCATTTGTTATATTAAAAACCTTTCCCCTCCACTGAAAAAAATTCTATCATAAACTGGCGGAGGGATTCTTAAGAGATTAAAAAATATGATACAAATGTTGCATAACTTTTTAAAAAGCTGAAAAAGTCTCTGCTATTTAGACCGAAAAAAAATAGTTCTATTGAACTATTTTTGTGTTTTACTGATTTTGTTTTGTTCTAGAATACTCGTCTGGTCGGGACTGGCAGACTTGAACTGCCGACCTCACGCACCCCATGCGTGCGCGCTACCAACTGCGCCAAGCCCCGGCGCTCTTGGTGCGAGTGGAGGTAGAAAATCTACCTTTACTCACTTCAAATAAAAATCAATTAAGAATAAATTCTTAATTGCTTTTTCTTTGGTGCGAGTGGAGGTAGTCGAAACCTCATCTCAAGTTTGGAAAACTTGCATACTAACCGCTGTACTACACTCGCCTATGTTTGGTGGACGATAGAGGAGTTGAACCTCTGACCTTGTCTACGTCAAAGACACGCTCTAGCCAGCTGAGCTAATCGTCCGTTTGTTAAAATGCTTTAACCGTTAGGTTATGGTGGGTGATAAGGGGCCTGGTTCAAGAACGAGCTCCGGATTTTGACCCAACCATCAGGTTGTGGTGGGTGATGAGGGGCTCGAACCCCCGACCTTCTCGGTGTAAACGAGACGCTCTAGCCAACTGAGCTAATCACCCGTAGGTTTAATTATATCATAAAAGCTATTTTTTGACTACCTTCTTAGTGACGTCAAATTTTTCCATGTAGCGACCCAGTATTAGACGGGTCTGAGCATAGAAGGCAGCGAGAGATTGATAGATAATGGACGTAACCGGCATGAGAATCCACTGGAGTAACATAAAGATTTCCTTACCTTTGCGGTATTTCGCTGGACGTTTTGGCAGCATCCTAAAGGAAATTAGAACAGTAATAATTAAACCTATGGCGGCAAAAGTCTCCACAACACTAACAATGTTTGGTAAATTGTAGCCAACCATAGTATGAGCAGATAAGTTCATAATCATGGGGACCCAACCACCAAAGGCGACAATAGGAGCCATGATAGCTAAAGTAACATGGCCATCTAGAAGTCGCCAAAATTTTGGAAAGAGTTGCCAGAAAGGCATGAAGCGTTTTTCTCTTCGGACAAAAAGTTTGGTACCCACATAAGCTATATCAGAGGCGCCATAATCCCAACGGCGAACTTGAATAAACTGAGCTTTGACGGTTTGCCAGAAATTTTCACCAATCACTGCATCCTGATAAATTGGTATACGGATAGGGATAACTGAGTAATCACCATTGAAGAAAAAGAGGCTACGCCAATACTGGTGGCCATCTTCTACAATAGTGCGTTTACTCCAAAAATCCATAGCCTCGAGAGCCTGGAGTGGTTGAGAGTGAGAAGCAAAATTTCGTAAAACGTGCGGGCGCATGGTCGAGATAACATTGAAGAATGAGTTGGATACTGCGATAACACGGGAAGGAGCCGGAGCATCCCAAATGTTATTCATGAATAAAGAGACGGGCTGGTAGCTTAGACGTTGGCGGTTAGGGTGAGTAATAAATTCATAAGCGACAGAATCAAGATATTTAGGTGCCATACGGTTGTCGCTGTCTAGAGAAGTAACAACGATGTTTTCGATCGGTAAGTGATTTTTCTTAACGTACTCTGCGACGACATATCCGGCATAAGTTAAATTTGGGCCTTTGCCGATTACTTCACCACGAAGGTTAGCAGGGTGTTTAACTAGTAAAAATTCTTTAAAGGTATTTTGATATTTTTTGGCGAGATCCTTGACGGTGTTTTCGATTGTTTCCCCACCCCGTTCTTCGTAGGCGAGGGTAAAAATAATACGTTCGTTTGGAAAAGTGCTATTTACTACGGCTTCAATGGAAGGTTCGAGGATTTCCCTGCCTTCGTCGTAGGCGGTCATAATAACCACATGGTAAATCTCAGAGGGTTTGGGGTACTCTTTTTCCATGGTTGCCATCATCTTAAGATTTTCGACATGCTGACTAAAATGATAACTTTTGTTGTCGTCGTCATGGAGACGTTCGTAAGCTTCGTGAGGGTGTTCGAGATCTTCCATGCGCTTACGCCAATCTACTCGGCTGGCGCGTTTGATTACCTCGTATCCTTGAACAGTACGGTAGGCAATTCCGACGGCTTTAACTAGGGTGCTAGCGATCAAAATAAATAAATAAATCGCACCGATCACTGGGTCAAGCCAGGATAAAACAAACAATAAAATGATAGCACCATAAGAAATGAGACCTGGCAGAATCTCCAAAAAGCGATATAGTTTTGTGCGCTTGCCTTGCGGAATCTCAAGATTTTTTCGCATTAGCTTTCTCCAAGTAGACGGACCAAAACTAGACCGGTGCCCATGATTAAGGCAGTAGTTGTGATGGCAAAAAACTTGGCCATGCCACCTCCGCGCTTGCGAAAGACGCGTAGAGTAAGTAGATTATGCAAAACTCCTAGAGTAATCGCAAGAAGCGGAAAAGCAATCATATCGGTCCAGATACCGTCACGGTAGCCACCAATATCGCCGTAGCCAATTTTTACAACGGCACTGTTAGGATTTAGACTGGTGATGGAAAATACCAAGAGGATAATTGCCAAAAGAAGATTCAAAATCATTAAAATCAGAAGTCCCCTTTCTGATTGATAAATACTGATTAAATCTTCTTTAAAGTTTTTCATGGTTATTTTGTAATTTTGTCTACGATTGTGTTAACTTGTTGAATGAACATAATATCACCGATGATACCAATGATACCACTTAGAATCATCATCCAACCAATAAGTTGTACGACTGCTCCAGCATTAAAGGTGACAAAGAGGCCGAGAGCTAGCATAAGAATGGCGATGATCAAGATATATTTCCAGGACTTAATACCGGCGGAATTTAGCTTGATTGCGGTGTTAACCCTAACAAGAGCTTCGTAAATCATCCAAATACCGATGATAATACGGAGGATGCTCGCTAGATCTTCGCCAATGACAATAGCCGCAATACCAATCAGTAAAGATATTACACCAATTAGAAGACCATTGTTAAAGAAATCGTTTTGACCTTTAACGACAAAATAGTTAATGATCTGGTAGATACCATTGATAATAAAGACGGCGCCAAGAACATTGGAGACCACTAAAATCGTAACGTTTGGTAAGGCTACCAACAAAATGCCCAGTACAATAATAATGAGTGATTCGATTGCTGATACCCAACCGGACTTCTTGATGTTACTGCTAACTTGTTCAATTGGACGTTTAATGACTTCTGCTTTAGCCATACTAATCTCCTTATTGTTAACTATTCTAATTATAGCACAAATATGCTATAATTAAGCAAGTGTCTTAATTGGGATACGTTTAGTATTTGCCGATGTAGCTCAGTTGGTAGAGCAGCTCATTCGTAACGAGCAGGTCACAGGTTCGAACCCTGCCATCGGCTCCATAGTGAAATCTGCTCGAACTTTTTCGAGTTTAATAAATAACTAATCTAGAAATGGATTAGTTTTTTTGTGTTGTAAAACCCACTAGGTCAGTTTTGAAGATATAAAAAGACTATCCTACTTTATAAGGAAAGGATGGAACTATGGTAAAGATT
>JAZSCU010000027.1:0-10523 GCA_045530815.1 Candidatus Nanosyncoccus sp. | reverse complement strand
CGTCTACCCTCACCACACCTAACCCGTCCACACCTTCTGCACCTAATTCACCTACACCCGCTACCTCCTCTCCAACAAATCCCCCGATGTCCTTCCCTTCTAATCCGCCAATAGAAAATTTGTCTTACAAACCATCCAATAAGAAAAAAATCATCAAAATCCTTAGCACTTCTATTTGTTCTTTAATTGCGATCGTTATTATAGCGGCAATACTATTAAATATAAAAGGCCAAGATCGCACGTTTATGATCTATATTACTGGCTCAAATCTCGAATCTGAAGCTGCCGCCGCTAGTATAGATATCACCGAAATGATAGATTCAAAATTTAATCCCGAACACACCAAAGTCTTAATTTACACCGGAGGCACCACGAGGTGGTCACTAGACGAAATTAGCCCAGAGGAAAATGCCATTTTTGAAGTGACAAAAAGTGGCATCAACAAACTAGCTTCCTATCCCAAAGCTTCCATGACAGACCCAAACACTTTAACAGGCTTTATTGACTATGCCTACAAAAATTATCCTTCCGACTTATACGATTTAATCCTATGGGATCACGGTGGCGGCCCAGTCTTTGGTTATGGCTTAGACGAAAATGACATTTTTTCTGATCCAATAAAATTAAACAAACTAGCTGAATCTCTTTCAAATTCCGCATTAATAAAAGCTGGCCAAAAATTTGATTTTATCGGTTTTGATGCTTGTCTTATGGGTAGTATCGAAACTGCTGCCATTCTTAAAGATTACGGCCACTACATGATAGCTTCAGAAGAAAACGAACCTGGTTGGGGTTGGAATTATAACTTCTTATCGTCATTTAATGATGACCAAAAAACCATGGATACCGAAAAACTCGGCCATAGTATCATTGACTCATATATCTCACACTATGAAACATATCCTGGCTCTGTTGATTTATCACTGGCCATGATTAATTTAGACAAAATTGACAAACTTACCGAACCAACTAGCACACTCTTTGCTAACGTCAGTAACGAATTAAACCAAGATACTTTTTCAAAATATTCTCGAACCATGACTAGAGAAAAAGTTTATGGATATAACGGCCGCAATAATCAATCTTACGACCTTGTAGACATATTAGATCTAACCAATAGTTTATCAAATCTATATCCAGACGATGTCAAAAACATTCATACAGCCCTTAAAGACGTCGTAATCTATAATAGAAGCAATATCGAGAACACAAATGGCCTGTCAACCTATTTCCTTAATTTCAACAAAACTAATGCCGAAAAACTTTTGCAAGAGTATAAAGATGTTGCCTATTCGGACAAATACTATGATTTTCTCACCAAATACAAAAATTTCGTTACTGGCGAAAAAGTTGTTTCAAGATCAATTTATGATGATTTACCAGTCACCAAAGAAGGCTCAATGATTTCCGTAGAGTTACCAGACGAATTAAAAGACAACTATCAATCCGGCGAAATTATTATCTTTAGAAAACTTGGTGAAAATAAATTTATGCCGATTTATCGTGGCTCTGATGTTACTTTAAATGGCAGTACACTTAGTTCCACGTCTACCGACCTTCAATTCGTAGTAGAAATGCATGAAGAAAACGACAAAACAAGTTACGGCTGGATTACCATAGCCGAAAAAGAGAGGACTGATAGTTACACTGACTATGTCACCTACGGCACATTATATTATAATAACAATTCTCTTCTTGGACTTGATATCAAAAATTATGAAATGTATCTAAGATTACCGCTCGGCGAAAGAGAAGCTATCGTCAGAGATATCAAAGTCGCCGCAGACCCCAACAACAATTTATCCAGTAAAATTAGTTTTGATGAATCCAAAATTAAAATTATCAACTTCTTTGCGGGAACTTACAAACTCTTTAACGAAGACGGTGTCCAAAACGACAATTTTGAAAGCTGGGGAGACATGTTTGGCTCAGAAGTCAATCTAGAAAAAGGCGATACCTACAAAATTAAACTAGAAAACCTAGATTACGACTTTGGCGATATGTATGGAGATCAAGTCCCCATTAATGATTATTATGCTGAATTTATCGTCCATGACACTAGAGGCAATTCACATCGATTAAACCTAATTCAAATTTAATAATAGAAAGGAACGAAATGGCACAATGTGAAAAATGCGGCAACACAATAACAGAAGGAGCAACATTCTGTACGAATTGTGGCGCCCCAGTAACCGCAAATAATATAACCAATAATAACCAAGAAGGTTTATTAGAAAATCAAATCAATCAATCAACCACACAACCCACTATGACCCAAAGTATGCAATCTAATCCGCAACCTAATAGTCAAGCATCAACCATACCAAATTTAACAGACGAAAAGAATACCAAAAAAGAAAAAAAGAAATTTCTCGTGCCAATTATTGCTATGTCTGCAATTAGTGTGATTTGTCTAGGTGTTGGTATAGCCGGCATCGTCATTGGCACTAATAACAAAGATAAAAGTAGCGAGACTCCAAGCAGTACCACTACTAATACCATTACCCCGCCAAACACCGAAGGCGGTAGCGGAACCAGTTCAAATGCAACTCAGGTACAAATCAACAAATATGAAATTTCCATTCCAGATGATTTCGAATACTTAGCAAACAATGATCGTATAACCATTTTGCCTAAAACCCAATCTACCTGGGCTGCGCAAATTGAGTATTCAGAAAGTAGCACTTATGCTCAAGTAGAATCAGGTATAGAAAATATTATCCAAAGTGGAGAGACCGAAATAGGTGGTATGACATCAACTGGTGACTATATTGAAGTCGATGGGACTAAATATCCTTACCTCAATATAGTTGATCTTTCCAACAACGAAAACTATACTACAGTTTTCTCCAAGGCTGGCCTCTACATTATCATGGGTACTATCATGAACAAAGACAACAGTAAGCCTTCTATCGAAATAGTTAGAACCATCGCCGAAATCCTAGCTACCGCCAAACAGAAAAAAGAGCTCAACAGCTCAACCTACGACAGCGAGACAGAACAAAACCTCCAAAGAGTCCAAAACAAAATCCTCCAAAACTTCACTACTGAACAATAAAAATCAAAAAACGAATTGGAATTCACTTCCAATTCGTTTTTAATACTAGTTTCTTTGCTAATGATGGTACTGGGTGGTTTCGAACCACCGCACCAAAGGTTCGGTGGTTCCAGGCTCCTCAAACCTTCTCTGGAACAAAAAAAATGGTGGTACTGGGTGGTTTCGAACCACCGACCTCGGGCTTATGAGTCCCACGCTCTAACCAACTGAGCTACAGTACCAACTTGTTAAATATTATATCATATTGTATGTTATAATAAAAGATATGGATTCTAAAAACACCAATCTTAAAACTGGTTTCACAATTTTTGAAATTATCATTGTCGCCGCTTTTACTACTTTACTTTTAGCTATCTTCTTTGTCCAAAAAGCCAATATTGATGCCATGGGCCGTGACGAAGATAGAAAAACCGCCATCAATGCTATGTACTATGCGCTAGAAGAGGATTTCTATGCCAAAAACGGTTACTACCCGGAATATATTTCCGAAGAAAACATCAAAGTAATTGACCCTGCCCTCTGGACCGACCCTAACGGGCACAATCTCGGCACTCCCGAAAGCTCATATTCTTACGAACCCGCCAACTGTAAAAACGGTAAATGCAAAGAATACCTCCTAAAAGCTAACCTAGAAAAAGAAGACACCTACATCAAGTATAATCGCAATTAGTCATAATCATTAATTTTTTCTTAAGCATGCCCCCATTTACTGCTGTCCTCATAGATTATTTCGTAATCATTCGGATTATAGCCTTTTTTGCGTATCATTTTTATCGCATTATCATAATTCCCACCACTAAAATCGGTAATTTTAACACAGTATTCTTCCCTCTCACAATCCTTATATTTCCCAAAATCGATTCTGTAATATGTATAACTAGTGTAGTCCCACGAATATTCTTCCACTACTACTGGTATAACATTTGAAATCGGATAACGTTGCGAAAATTCATCTTTCTCTTTCTCTCCATAATATTCCTTCACTAAGCTACAGGTCTCCGCATAATCACCTTCTTGCAACAAATTAGAGTCATCAGTCTTTAAGCACGAATAAATTCCTGTTATCACATCCGGAGCTATATTAAGATCGAAGCTTTCTGGTTCAAACCCTTCAGCCGTGATATCCACATGTACTATACCCGCCCGTACACCCTCATATGAACCATTTTCATATTTTTTCCCATCTATTACAATACTCGCTGAAGTCGGTGCCACTACAATCCTCAAAGCACCAGAATATATCCTCCTCACTGACACAACTATCAGGATGATCACCAAAAAAACTATTGATATTATTATTAATATTAAAACTGGGTGTTTTTTTAAAAAATCTTTCATCTATTTGCCTTTCATCTTTTTAATCTATATGTCGGATTACCGCTACCATAGGTGCTACTTCCGAGATCGCCTGGGTAAAAACTTCCTATATCACCAAATCTTGAAAACGCAGATGCTGAAGCAATTTTCAGCTCTCCATCAACCTCAACCACCATAGTAATATGTCCACCATCGTATTCAATTCTAATATCTCCAGCTTTATACTGCGAAGAATCGGTTATCAACAAATAATCCCACATATCAGACTCGTCCAAATAGGTCTTCTGATTGCCTAGAGAATATGGAAAACTAGGATCAACTCCAGAATATCGCACCACTGTACCCACGAACATATCACAGCTCATACCCATTCGACGTGGGGCAGCATCCCAAATACCATCATTATTAGGGTCGGCCTCCGCCCTAATACCTGTAGACTCCATCGCCCTGACATACTCCGGCTTTGGATCAATAGCGGATTTGTATGCTTCCGCCTCTGGCCATGCTAACTCAATCGCTGAAGCATTAAGATCCATATTACCACCACCGTTACAGACGCCACCAGTTAATGCAGTATACTTAACAAAACCTCCAAAATCAGACTGGGTTGCATGTTCATCATACACTCCATCTCCAACAAATCTTCCTGGCCAATGAGAATCCATATCAGGACTACCTGGATCACGTCTAGCATCATAGCGATTCATAACATACGGCGAACCTTCACCAAACTCAGCCTCTTCCTGTGAAAAGCCCATCGCTAAAGCTTTGTTAATGTATTCTGGCGCCATACCATTATATTGGAACATCAGAGATTTTATTCCATCGTTAGAATTCACCTCTAAGTTCTTTGATTCAATCATGCGCTTCATCTGTTCCGCAGCAATCAATGTCTGTCGTTCAAACTCTTCTTCCGAAACTGGCCCCGCCGGCACAAACGCATTACTATTTGTTCCCCCATCTGTATAACTATATAACTGATAAATCCCCTGCCCATTCGCTGGATTCGTCCGAGCCAGCCCAGTCTCCAAGCTATGCATAGTTGCCATAGCTTGCCACGGTATACCATATTCCTGCTCAGCCTTTTCATAAACCGTACGATTTGCATTTATTGCACCTAGTTGCTCTTCCGTCCATACGGTATCACCAGCATAATTCTGGTTTTCGCCTACCGTAGTACCATTTACACCACTATTAAACGACGATAAAGCCCTGTAAATAACGTTTACCCATTCTTCATAACCTGAAGACGGATGTACCCCAGAACTGTCATTACTGTAATATTCATCCCTTGCTACTGATGCCCAATCCGCAATGCGCACATTATTATATTCATCTGCCGCATCCGCCAAGACTTCATTACTGCTTCTAATATAGCTTTGGGTATCTGAATTCGTCGTAGCCATATACATATTGACAAATACCACCTTAGTATTGTCTCCAGCCAACCTCATCACAGTTCTAACTTGAGCTTCAGTAATTCCTCCATTATTGCCCAATGCAAATACCAAATATGGCCGTAATTTTTCTTCATCTACAATACTTCGTAAAATAGAAATACCACCAGGATTATTTTCATTACCAGACTCAACAAATTTTGATACCTTAATATATGAATCAGATGGCTGATCTGCATTTGGGTTATCTGAATTAAAATTACCAAGATCCACCCCATCCAGTTTCTCCATGATATAGTTACTGGCCCCCACCGAATACGAATCGCCAATCCAGGTCACATTTCTGCCGAGTACCGGTTCATCACATCTGTCTATATTACCTATTGATGAGTCATAAAAATAAATACTATTTTGTGAATATGAACTATACTCACTATCCGATAAAGCGGTAGAAGAGCCCACTGGTAGTAATGCCAGCACCAAGGCCAACATCAATGAACAAATCTTTTTTAATCGCCTAACCATATAGTATCAATTATATCATAAGTGCTATCACTTTTTATCTATTATCTTTCTTTCGTAAAACCCCCAGATGTCATACCAAATTTTAAACCTTTATTTTTCTTCTTTATCTTTCTTCGTTTTTGATTCCTTCATTTCAGAAATCAATTTTGAAATCGCCTCAAGATCACCTGGATTAATATCCGAATACGGAAAAGTATAGGTAGTTTCTTCCCCTACCGTAGCCAACCTCAAAGTCCCAAACTTAAATATTTTCTGCAAAAGACTATCCTGTCTAAAACTCGCGTCCTCAACAGAAGCAAGATCGATCATATTCACCGAATTTGACACCAGGGATGTCCTTGACATCTGAATCGCGCGCAGATTCGTAATAAACAGCCAATTTCCCCGATAAATCCTGAGTGCTACCGCTCCAATCAAAAGCCCCGCTGCAAGTAGTGCAAACAAAATAATAAATAGGAAATTTCTCCCCATCTCATCAATCATCGATTGCCCCATCAAAACCAAAAGAAATGCCAACAAAATCGCTACCAGCCCCGCACCAACACCACCAAAAATCAGCCAAAGACAAACCTTTGCCCGTCTAAAAGCAAATTCTACATACTCGTCATCCTCAAGTCGAAGCCATGGAAAATCTTTTTTACTTCGCTCATGCCGAATTTTTGCTAAAGATTCATCCATATCACTCCTTTTAGGTAATCAAAAACCTACTTACCCCTATTATATCACATTCTTATCTTTTTGTAAATGTTTTTGCCCTTTTAATGTCACTACTCTCCCCTTTGGTGTTCGCGCCAAAAGTCCAAGCTGCATCAGATACGGTTCATAAAAATCTTCTATCGTTGCCGCCTCATCACCAGTCAAAGCCGCAATCGTCGTAAGCCCCACCGGCCGATCCCCATAATTCTCGTACATCAACCTAAGCATATTTCTATCAGCCGGGTCTAGGCCCAAATAATCAATCTCCATCAATTTCAAAGCTCCTTCTGCCACCTTGGTATCAATAATCCCATCACCATTCACATCTGCATAATCTCTTACCCGTTTAAAAATCCGATTTGCAATTCTTGGTGTAAGCCGCGACCTCGTCGCAAGAAGTTTGCAAGCCTCCGGCTCTATCTTCGTGTTTAAAATTCCCGCCGTCCGCTTGATAATTTGCTCAATTTCCGGCTCATTATAATATTCCAAACGATGAATAATCCCAAATCTATCCCTAAGTGGCCCCGCAAGAGACCCAGTTCTAGTAGTCGCTCCAATTACTGTAAACTTTGGCAAATCCAACCTCACACTTCGTGCCGCCGGACCTTTACCTATCACAATATCAAGCTTATAATCTTCCATCGCTGAATACAAAACTTCTTCCACAGCTCTCCTCAACCGATGAATTTCATCGATAAATAACACGTCTCCATCTTTTAAATTTGTCAAAATCGACGCTAGATCCCCTGCCCGCTCAATCGCCGGACCTGAAGTAATCCTAAGCGATGCCGCAAGCTCATGCGCAATTACCCCCGCCATTGTGGTTTTACCTAACCCTGGTGGACCATATAAAAGCACGTGATCCAAAGTCGTCCCGTCATTTCGCTTTTTTACCGCATCAATCGCGAGTTTTAGATTATTTTTTAAGTGTTCCTGTCCAATATATTCATCAAAAGATACCGGTCTGAGCGAAATTTCAATCTTTTCTTCTTCTTTATCATCTGGAGCTAAAGTTGGCTCCACTAACCTCTCAATTGCCATACATGTATTATACTACATCTAGAAGGGATTATAAACTTTTTCTAAGTTCACCATAAGAAGGCTGAAATTTTAAAAAAATAGTGATGGAAAGCCGGTACTGAAATACCGGAAGGCTTCCATCAAATTATTTTTTTAAAATTTCACCAAAGGTGAACTTAGAAATAGTTTACATTACCTCTAATTAGCAGTCTTGACAAACGAGTGCTAGTGCGCTACAATAGAGGTATATTAGCACTCTATGTGTGAGAGTGCCAACAAATTTAATATGAAAGGAAGTATATGAGCAAAATCATAGGTATTGATCTAGGTACGACAAACAGTGCTTTTGCATATATGGTGGCAGGAAAGCCAGAGGTAATCACCAATGCCGAAGGCGATCGTACTACCCCATCAGTAGTCGCTGTTACCAAAAAAGGCGAAAGACTTGTAGGTAAGGTCGCTCAACGTCAAAGAGTAACCAACCCCAAAAACACTATTTATGGCATCAAGCGTTTAATTGGCCGTAAATATACAGACAAAGAAGTAGAACGCGACCGCGAAATTAGTCCTTATAAAATCGTCAAAAAAGGCAATGGTGTTGCGGTAGAGATGGATGGCAAAGAATACACACCAGAAGAAATCAGCGCCATGGTTCTAAGTAAGATTAAAGCCGATGCCGAAGCATTTCTAGGCGAACCAGTCACCGAAGCTATCATTACCGTCCCAGCATATTTCGACGATTCTCAACGTCAAGCCACTAAAGATGCGGGCAAAATCGCTGGCCTCGAAGTCAAACGTATTATCAATGAGCCTACTGCCGCCGCTCTTGCCTACGGTCTAGAATCTAAAAAAGATGAAAAGATCGTCGTATTTGACCTTGGTGGTGGTACTTTCGATGTATCTATTCTTGAACTCGGCGATGGCGTTTTTGAGGTAATGAGCACCAATGGTGATACCCACCTTGGCGGTGAAGATTTTGACAACATTATTGTTAATTTCCTCGTCGATGAATTTAAAAAAGAATCTGGTATTGATATAAAAGGCGATGCTGCCGCCATGCAACGTGTCAAAGACGAAGCTGAAAAAGCCAAAAAAGAGCTAAGTTCCAGTACTTCTACCGATATTAACCTTCCATTTCTTTCTGCTGATGCCGAAGGTCCTAAGCACTTTGAATATACATTAACTCGTGCCAAACTCGAGGAGCTGGTAGCACCTTTACTTGATCGTTTAGCCGAGCCAGTAGAAAAAGCCTTAAAAGATGCCAAACTAAAGACTTCTGACATTAACGAAGTCGTAATGGTAGGTGGTATGACCAGAATGCCAGCAGTGGTAGAAAAAGTAAAGTCTATCTTTGGTAAAGACCCAATGCAAGGTGTCAACCCTGACGAAGTCGTAGCCGTAGGTGCCGCCATCCAAGGTGGTGTCCTTCAAGGCGACGTCAAAGACATCCTTCTTCTAGATGTTACTCCGCTCACCCTTGGTATCGAAACCATGGGTGGTGTCCGCACTCCACTAATTGATCGTAACACCACAATTCCTACATCTAAGTCCGAAGTCTTTTCTACGGCTTCTGACAATCAGCCGCAGGTAGAAATCCACGTCCTCCAAGGTGAACGCGAATTTGCCGCTGACAACAAATCGCTCGGCCGCTTCATCCTTGATGGTATCGCACCTGCACCTCGTGGTGTCCCACAAATTGAGGTTACCTTTAACCTTGACGCAAACGGCATCTTAAACGTCACCGCCAAAGACAAAGGCACTGGCAAAGAGCAATCCATCACCATCCAAAACTCCGGCAACATGAGTAAAGACGATATCGAAAAAGCCAGAAAAGAAGCCGAAGCTCATGCCGATGAAGATAAGAAAAAGCGTGACTCGATCGATGCTAAAAACCACCTAGAAAATGCAATTTACCAAGCTGAAAAAATGCCAAATGAGTACAAAGATAAAATCAGCGACGATGATAAAGAAACTATCAAAAAAGCCGTCGAAGAAGCCAAAAAAGTCTTAAACGATAGCGATGCCGATAAAGAAAAATACGAAGAAGCCGCCAAAGAACTTTCTGACAAAATTATGCCTATCGGCGCTAAACTTTACCAATCAGCAAGCGAGGACACAAAAACCGAAGACTCTAAAAACAAAGACAACAAAAGTGATAAAGACGACGAACCAGTAGAAGGCGAAGTAGTAGACAAATAATTTATCACAAAAAAATAACCCCCTCGGGGGTTATTTTTTATGCAAATTATTCTGTTTGGAAAGTATCGTGTACTTCATCTGTTTGGCCGTTATCAGTTCCCTGTGAGTCATTTAAATCAACCACTTGAGTAGTATCAACACTTTGTGATTCACTTAGGTCAACCACTTGGTTAGTATCAGCATCTTGTGACTCGTTTAGGCCGACTTCCTGATCACCAGATTCCATTTTCGTACGAATTTCTTTTTCCATTTCCATCTCTTTTCGGACTTTTTCTTCCAATCTCTTTCGCATCTCCTCCTCACTTTCTTCA
>JAZSCU010000001.1:0-12557 GCA_045530815.1 Candidatus Nanosyncoccus sp. | reverse complement strand
GCGAGGAATTATGGAATAAGGAAAGCAAAAGGTAAATATATTTGTTTGGTGGATAGTGATGATACGGTACGGGAAGATTTTGTGAAAGATTTGGTAGAAGTGATTGAGACTAAAAAAGCGGATATTGCAGTGTGTGGGTATAATGGCGAGGTGCCGGAGGAGATGGAAATGACGGGCGAAGAGGCAGCGGTGCGACTATTAAATTTGCAGGATAATATGGAGATTGTGGCGTGGAATAAAATTTACAAAAAAGAGTTGTTTGACAATATTGAGTATCCGGAAGGGAGAAACTACGAAGATACTTTGACGACATATAAACTATTAAGTGCGGCGAAAAAAGTGGTTTATTTCCCAGAGTCTTTATACGTATATACGGAGAGGGATGAGAGTATTACAAAAAAAGATGAAAAGATCAAAAAGCTGATGATGCGGGAAATGGCGGCAAAAGAAGCGATGGAGTTTTTTAGTGAAAAGAAAAAATTGAGGGAAGCGGCAGAGATTGCGATGTTGACGGCCGAGATTGCTTTCATCGATTTTGCCTTGAATGGACAGATAGACAAAAAATATAGTGAACGTGGTAGAGAATGGGTAATAAATAATGCAAAAAAATTAGACGATAATCAACTAATGACGACAAAATTAAAAATGTATGTAGAGATGATTATAAGGTGTGGGGGAGTTACTTATAAAATCTTTCGTAAAATTAGACATGAATAAAACTTAAGACCAAAGCTTAGTGTAAGCGTCGGCAACTTTGTTTGGGTTGCCATCTTTGGTGATTTTACCATCTTCGATCAAAATAGCGCGGTCGCAGAATTTACGAACATTTGACATAGTGTGAGTAACAAGAATAACAGTTTGGTTTCTATCTTTTAATTTAGCAAAATAATCATTACACTTTTGTTGGAAGGCAGCATCACCAACGGCCAAGACTTCATCTAAAAGAAGGATATCACCGCGAGCGCGAATAGCGATAGAAAAAGCAAGGCGGACTTGCATACCAGAGGAGTAGTTTTTGAGTTTTTGATCTTGGAAATCTTTTAGTTCGGCAAAATCCCAAATATCGTCATACATAGCATTCATCTCTTCATTAGAAAAGCCGAGTAATGCTCCATTCATGTAGACGTTTTCGCGACCAGTGAGTTCGGGGTTAAATCCAACACCAAGCTCAATAAACGGTACAAGGGTACCATTAACGGTGATTTCGCCTTTTTCTGGATAGTAGATGCCAGCGAGAATTTTTAGGAGAGTAGATTTACCGGAGCCGTTGCGACCAACGATGCCGATAAACTCACCTTTTTTGATTTCAAAATCTAGACCCTTTAGGACTTTTTGTTCTTTGTAACCTTTGATCCCGCGTAGGCGATTAAAGATAGCTTGTTTTAAACCAAATGATTGTTCGGTGGGGAGTTTAAAACTCTTGTGGAGATCTTTAACTTTTATAGCGATGTCGTTATCTATTTGAACTTCGGTGCGTGTACCAATCTTGCGTTTCATTAGACTTCCTCCGCGAAGAATTTAGATTTTTTACGGAAGACGATGGCACCAACAACAAGGAAAAAAACAATGGCAAAAATAGGAATTATTCTTATGTAGGGGTTGTCTATGTAATTCCAAGTGGTGATAGTTTCGTTAGTAATAAGAAGGTAACGAATATCTTGAATGCATTGAGAGATGGGATTTAGGAGGATGATTTTAGCGGCTAGTTCACTGGTGGATGCCACCATAGAAATGGGGTAGATAATAGGTACAGCATAGAAAAGGGCCTGAACTAGAACATCCCAGATGGAGGTAATATCACGGTATTTAACATTAATAGAACCAAGTAAGAAAGAAATACCAAGGGATAATATGTAAAGACCTATAAGAGGAATAAAAATGAGGAGCCATGACCAGGATGGTGTTATGCCGTTGATAAGGGCAAAAATGATGATAACTACGAGGTTGATTAGCATATTAATAACAGCAGTGAGAGTAGCAGAAACTACAACGATATATTTGGGAAAACTGATTTTGCGGAGAAGATCGCCGCGCGCGACTATAGCTTGAATACCCTGAAAAGTACATTCGGTGAAGAAGCTCCACATAGAGGTACCACAAAGTAAATAAACTGGATAGTGAGGAATGTCGCTGCCAAAACGAAGAAGTTTAGCAAAAACCACATACAAAATTGCAAACATCATGAGAGGGCGAAGCAAAGCCCAAAGATAGCCTAGGACGGAGCCTTGGTAGCGCAATTTAAAGTCAGTTTTGGTAAGCTCACTTAAAAGAATACGATTTTTACGGTTTAAAACACGAGGAATACTCATACGTGATATTATTTTAGCACACTTTATGCTTTTGCGCGACGTTTAGAGCGAATAAATGAAATGCGCCAGCGAAGGTGTACGGTGTGAAGCCAAAATTTCTCTTTGATAGTGGAGTGGGTTCCGAGCCATTTTTTAAGATTGGTGTAGGCGG
The DNA here is from genome assembly GCA_045530815.1 of Candidatus Nanosyncoccus sp. Classification (GTDB taxonomy): domain Bacteria; phylum Patescibacteriota; class Saccharimonadia; order Saccharimonadales; family Saccharimonadaceae; genus Nanosyncoccus. Next base: position 10,097 of record JAZSCU010000001.1, on the reverse strand, counting down.
TTTGCCAGTTTTGCCATTTGATAGCAGTTTTATTAATGGTGCTACCTGTGGTACCAAAATTATAGATATATAGTGGTTTTAATACGAAAGAGATTTCGCCCTCAGCTTTTTTTAGATAATCTAGAACAAATTTGGTGTCTTCGGCGAAGTTGAGAGAAGTATCAAATTTGAGATTTTTGACAATACTAGTGTGGTAGAGTTTGTTAACGGAAGAATACATGCGGCCGTCAACAGCGAGAAGATATAAAATGTAAGCTTTTTTAGATTCCTTTTTGCGGCGGGCGCGTAAGGGATTAATATAGACGTCGGCGGCGGTTTTTTGCTTTAGTCTTTTGTAATGCATGCCACAGACCGAGAGAGAAGTCGAAGAAACAAAAGCGAGAAGAAGGCTTTCGATAAAGGAAGACTTAATTTTGTCATCTGCATCAATAAACGTAACGTATTCGCCGGTGGCTTTTTTGATACCGGCATTGCGCGCGGCAGATTGGCCAGCATTTTTTTGACTGATGATTTTGATGCGGAAATCTTTTTTGGCGTATTCTTTAAGAATCTTGGGGGAATCATCGGTAGAGCCGTCGTCTACGAGGATGATTTCAAGATTTTTATAAGATTGACTTCTGATGGAATCAATACATTTTTTTAGATATTTAGATGAATTATAAATAGGTACAACAATAGATACAAGGGGAGATGATTCTAGGATTTTCGTATTATTAATAGGCTCTGTAAATTTTTGGTCGCCGAAGACTAATCTATCATAGAAGAGATAATTTAAAATCATGACAATAGCAGTGGTAAAACAAAAGATACCAGTAGATTCGACAAAATTGTAGTCAAAAGGAATATGCATGGCAGTAAAAATGTTGTGAGCAAATTCGTAGACTGGGGTGATGAAGCCAAAAAGCCAGGTGAGAAAGGGGCTGATGGCGAGAGCGGATATGCCATTCCATACGAAAAACATAATAACACCATGTTTGGTGATCGGGCGTTCTTTCCAGGTAATTTTAGAATGAAGAATATAAGCTAAAATAGCGGCTAAGGTATAAGAAATAATAGAATCGACCCAGAGAAGCTCGTTACTATTCATTACAACACGAGCTAGAAAAGTATAAATAGCAAAATTGGATAGGGAAAGAATAACGCCAATGATGGCGAATTTGCCAATGCGAGTTGCAGTTTTTGGTTTAGATTTTTCCATGACACAATTATACAAAAGATACAGAGGTTTATCAAATAGTGGTATAATGAGGGTAATATGAGAAAAAGGCGGATTTCGGTTGTTGTGCCGATCTATAACGAAGAGGCGGGGATTTTTGAATTTTTGAACAAAGAACTTAACCCGGTGTTAGAGAAGCTAAAATGTAAAACTGAAATTGTCTTAATTAATGATGGTTCTAAAGATGAGTCGATTCGAGAAATTAAAAAATTCATTAAAAAGAAAAAAAATACGGTAAAACTTTTATCACTAGCGCGAAATTTTGGTAAGGAAATAGCACTTTCGGCGGGACTAAGATATGCGACTGGAGATGCGGTAATTATGATTGATGCGGATGGGCAACATCCAGTAGAAATGATCCCTAAAATGATAGAAAAGTGGGAAAAGGGGGCGGAAATTGTGACGGCGGTGCGAGATGAAAATACCACAGAGCATAAGGTCGGATCAAAGATGTATTATTGGTTGATGAGAAAATTTGGGAATCGAAACGTGGTGGTGGGGGCGATGGATTTTCGTTTGCTAGATAGAATAGTAGTGGACGAGTTTAATAATTTTACAGAACGAAATAGATTGGCTAGGGGGTTAGTAGATTGGATGGGAATACCACAAGAATATATTAAGGTAAAGACAAAGGGAAGAAAGAATGGTGAGCCATCTTATAGTTCAAAAAAATTAGCAAAGTTAACAGTAGATACAGTTATTTCTTCTTCGAGGACTCCGCTAGTGATTTTTGGATATATTGGGATTTTTATTACGATTGTGTCACTAATCCTTGGAGTCTTTATTTTAATTCAACAATATATATTAGGCGATCCGTTAGGATTAGATTGGAGCGGGGCGGTGGCGATGTGTGTGTTTATTGCATTTTTGGTGGGGTTGGTTTTGATTTCGCAGGCAATTACGGCGCTTTATGTTTCGCAGATTCATGCCGAGGCTAAAGGAAGGCCACTATATATTATTGATAAGAAAAAATCGATAGGAATTTTTAAATGAAAAAAGTTTTGCTTAGCTTTGATGTAGAGGAATTTGATCTTCCAAGGGAACATGGGGTTAGTATTTCGCTTGAAAATGGCTTGAAGGTTTCAGAAGAAGGGTTGATTAGAATTTTAGAAGTTTTGGATGACGTTGGAGTGAAGGCTACGTTTTTTATCACGGGGAATTTTGCCAAAGGAAGATCAGAATTAGTACAAGAAATCAAAAAAGGTGGGCATGAAATAGCTTGTCACGGAGTGGACCATTTTAAGCCGGCGAAAACGGATATTTGTGAATCTAAGAAAATAGTAGAAAAAGTTGCTGGAACGAAAGTGATGGGTTATAGACAGCCAAGAATGTTTGAGATTTCTTATGAGGAGCTAAAAAGATGCGGATATAAATATGATTCGAGTGTGAACCCGGCATTTATCCCGGGGCGGTATAATCATTTGGATACACCAAGGAATTTGTTTATCAAAGAGGGGATAGTAGAAGTGCCGACGTCGGTGGCAGGATTTATGAGGGTGCCACTGTTTTGGTTGGCTCTACATTTGATGCCAATGAATGTATATGTTAAATTTGCGAAGATGGCAATAAAAAAGACAGGATATTTTGCAACTTATTTTCATCCATGGGAGTTTGCGGAAGAGTTGAAAGATTATAATGTGGTGCCAGCATATATTAAGCGAAATAGTGGAAAAAAATTAGCGGCGAGGTTGGAGCGGTTAATTACGGTATTGGTGCAAAACGGGTGTGAATTTGTGACTTATGATGAATATGTTTCAGAGTGGTATAATAAGAATATCGGAGAGTGTAAAAAAAATGAGAAGAACAACGAAGATAGAAAATAAGAATATAATTGCGAAGAGTAGGATTTGCTTGATGATACAGAAAAATAGATTTCTTTTGAAGCCGTTTTTTGTTTTATTACTGATATATTTAGTTGGGGTGTCAGCGATATTAATTGCGAGTGTACATTTTGCGGATGATGTTGCTAGAACGAATTATGGGTATGCCGGGTGGAATGGATTTTCAAGATATTCTAGTACGATTCTCGCGTATGGGTTACACGCGGATGGATATTTGACTAATATTGCGCCTTTACCACAGATGCTTGCGGCGGTAATTATAGCGATAGCAAGTTTAGTTTTAATATGTCTAGTGAGCGGAAAAGAGGTTTTTAAGGAATCAGTGAGCAAATGGATATGGCGAGTAATTGCAGTGATACCGCTAGGACTTTCGCCATATTTTTTAGAGTGCCTTTCTTATCAATATGATGCACCATATATGGCGATATCAATACTGGCAGCGATTTTACCTTTGGTATTTAGAAAGAAAAAATGGTGGATTTATGGATTAGCTATAATTGTCGGTACGCTAGTTGTTTGTACGACTTATCAGGCGGCAATGGGAATTTTTCCGATGGTGGTAGTGTTTTTGGCAATAAAAGAATGGAACGAGGGAGAAAAGAAAAATTGGAAGGAGATATTAAAATTCGTGATTATATCTGGTGTGGTGTGTTTGATAGCGCTTTTAGTTTTCCAAAAAATATTGATGAAACCAAGGGATGCCTATGCATCAAATAGTTTGCCAGGAATCGGAAGCTTTTTCGTGGTGTTGTTTGAAAATTTAAAAAAATATTTTGATTTAGTGATGAGTGATTTTAAGATGTTATGGAAGGTATTAATAGTTTTGATGGCGATTGCTTTTGAAATAATGCTTATTTATAGAAGTAAGAAAAATAAAATTTTGGCTGGAATTGTGGGAGCTATTGGAATTGTTTTAATGGCAGTGTTTTCGTTTTTCTTTTATGCGATTTTGGAAAAACCGTTGTTTGCGACTAGAGCAATGTATCCTTTTGGGGTGTTTTTGGCAGTTATTGGTGTGTATGTGATGAGTGGGCAAGGGAAGATGATGCTACTTAAAATACCGGCCGTGGTGCTATCTTGGTGCTTTTTTGTGTTTGTGTTTACCTACGGGAATGCATTAAAGGAACAAGATGATTATAGAAATCGTATGGTTGATATGGTAATAGCAGATTTGAATAAGTTACCAATTATGTTGGAGGAAAATGGGCCTGCTAAAAATATTCAAGTAAGTGGGAATTTGGGTTATTCGCCAGTAATATTGCATATGCCACAGGATTATAATATTTTACCAAGATTACTCGCGCCGAGTTTTAGTGAATATATACCATGGATGGCAAATAGAGTAGTGCAAGGATCTGGACTTTATAATTTATATTATAGCGAAGAAGAAGACTTAAAAACAAAAGATTTACCCCTGCTGAAAGAAACGGTATTATATAACATACGTGGAGATGAAAAAAATATTTTGGTAGAATTTAGAGACACAAGAAAATTTGATGTGACATTCTAGTGATAATGTTGAATTATTACTAAGGTTTTAAAATTTGTTTGAGATACTGGCCGGTTGGGGTTTTGGCGGACTTTGCTAGATCTTCTGGTGTGCCTTCGGCTACAACTTGGCCACCCTTCATGCCGCCTTCTGGCCCCATATCGATAACCCAGTCAGCTGATTTGATGACATGTAAATTATGTTCAATAATGATCATAGAATTACCGCCATCAACTAACCTGCCGAGAATATTTAATAGTCTTTTAACGTCGTCTGAGTGAAGACCGGTGGTAGGTTCGTCTAAAATATAGAGAGTTTTACCGGTGGAACGACGAGAAAGTTCAGTGGCGAGTTTAATCCTTTGAGCTTCGCCGCCAGAAAAAGTAGTGGCAGGTTGACCTAATTTGATATAACCGAGACCAACTTCCTTTATAGTGCGGAGTTTACCGGCGATTGAAGGAATGTTTTTGAAAAACTCTACAGCTTCATCGATAGTCATTTCTAGCACTTCGGAAATATCTTTGCCTTTGTATTTAACTTCAAGGGCTTCCTGGTTATATCTTTTGCCGTGACATTTTGGACAAGTGACATAGACGTCTGGGAGGAAGTGCATTTCAATTTTGTTCACACCGTCACCTTGGCAGTGTTCACAACGACCACCTTTAACGTTAAAACTAAAACGTCCGGCTTTGTAGCCTCTGACTTCGGCTTCGGGTTGAGAAGCGAATAATTCTCGGATAGGTGTAAACACACCGGTATAAGTGGCTGGGTTGGAACGAGGTGTGCGGCCGATAGGGGATTGGTCGATAACGATAACTTTGTTTAAGTGTTCAATACCTTCGATTCTTTCATGTAGGCCAGCAACAGTTTGAGCGCGGTGTAATCTGGCTTGGAGTTCGTTGGCGAGAATGGAATTAACCAGAGTGGATTTGCCAGAGCCAGAAACACCGGAGACTACTGTCATAACTCCAAGTGGAAAATGAACGTCGATATTTTTTAAGTTATTTTCCCGGGCACCAACTACAACTAATTCTTGACCGCGTTTGGCTTTGCGGCGTTTTTTAGGTACCGGGATTTTTTCAGTGCCGGACAAATAACGTCCGGTGATGGAGTTTGGATTTGCCATGACTTCTTCTGGTGTGCCTTGGGCAACTAGACGGCCACCGGAAAGACCAGCACCTGGGCCGATGTCAATAATATAATCTGAAGCAAGCATGGTGTCTTCATCATGTTCTACAACAAGAACAGTGTTTTTTAAATCGCGAAGATGTTTTAGAGTAGCGATAAGTTTATCGTTATCGCGCTGGTGCAAACCGATTGAGGGTTCATCAAGGACGTATAGTACTCCGGTGAGACCCGAACCGATTTGGGTTGCAAGTCTAATGCGTTGGGCTTCACCACCAGAAAGGGTATTGGCGGCGCGTCCGAGTTCTAGGTAGCCTAAACCTACGTCTTGCATAAATTTAACGCGTTCTTTAATTTCTTTTAAAATCGGACCAGCAATAAGTTGTTCTGATTCACTGAATTTCAAATCTTTAGAAAGAACTTCGAGGGTGGCGTCGACGTCAAGGTTGCACATATCGACAATATTAAGATCATGAACCGTAACTGCTAAGACAGCAGGTTTTAATCTGGCGCCGTGGCATTCCTGGCATTCTCTAACACGCATAAATCTTTCAATATCATGTTTGGTGAACTCTGAAATTTTGGGATCATGATATCTACGTTCTAGCATAGGAATAACACCCTCGTAAGTGGTTTCATAGATGGTGCCAGCGGCAAATTTACCTGAGCCACTGATTTTCATTTGATATTTTTCATCACCGGTGCCATATAAAATTAAATGTTTAATGTCTTCTGGTAGTTCGCCAATAGGGGTATGGATGTTAAAGTTGTGCTTTTCGCCGACTTTTAGGAGCCTTTTAAGCCACCAAGAATCTTGGCCAACTCGATTGAATGGCCTAATACCGCCTTCGGCGATGGTAAGATTATTGTTGAAAACTAGGGCAGGGTCGATTTCCATGCGCGTACCGAGTCCAGTGCAAACTGGGCAGGCGCCTTCGGGGGCATTAAAACTAAATAATCTAGGAGTAAGTTCTGGAATAAGCTCGTCTGGATGATCTGGGCAAGCATATCTTTGTGAAAAGGTGAAGGATTCGGTGTTTTCACTAGTGATGCGGGTTTCTCCTACAGCGGTGGAGTTGTCGGTAACACGTAATATTTCGATGATGCCTTGGCCGAGTTCGAGAGCTTGTTCGATCGAAGTGGAGATTCTGGCTTTTAAGTCTGGGTTTAAAACAAATCTGTCTACTACTATTTCGATGTTGTGACGTTCATTTTTATTTAACTCCGGGAATTCGTCTAGGGCATAGATGATACCATCTACACGGATACGTGAAAAACCTTTGCTTTGATATTGTTCTGGAAGATGTGCAAATTCACCTTTTTTAGCTGAGACGATGGGTGCGAGTAAAATGCATTTTGAGCCAAGAGGTAATTTCATAACTTCTTCAACGATATCTTCGACATTTCTTTTAGTAACTGTCTTGTGACAGATTGGACAATGCGGCACACCTACTCTAGCAAAGAGGAGTCTTAAATAGTCATATACTTCAGTAACAGTAGCAACGGTGGAGCGGGGGTTACGTGAAGTTGATTTTTGGTCGATAGAGATAGCGGGGGAGAGGCCAGTGATAGAATCTACGTCTGGCTTATCCATGATACCGAGGAACATTCTGGCATAGCTTGATAAGGATTCGACATAGCGTCTCTGACCTTCAGCATAAACCGTATCAAAGGCTAGGGAAGATTTACCGCTACCGGATAGCCCCGTGATAATAACTAGTTTATCGCGAGGAATATCCACATTGAGGTCTTGTAAATTGTTTTGTCTGGCGCCACGGACCCTGATACAATTGTCGTTACCAAAAATTTCCCCTTCGATTTCTTTGATCTTTTTTTCTTCGTTATCCATCTTGAACTCGCTTAAATAAACGCATATATTATACATCAAAAATTGAAATTTGTCCACCCCTAAGAAGCAGTTATAATTACTAGTTTATATTTTATTCGCGCTTCACATCGCGCCGGGTAAGTTTTTGCAAATTTTTTAACGGAAATTACTCGTGTCTCACGGCTGCCTTCGCGGTTCGCACGAGCTAATTTCCTAAAATTTACAAAAACTTCCTCGGGCACGCTCAATGCTCATAAAATACAAACTAGTAATAATAACTATTTATAGAAATTGACAAGTATAATGGTTAGGGTATAATGCGAGGTGTTATGGTATGGAAAAATGATCAGGTAACAGAGAAGGAAACGGAGCGGATTTTGGAGCTGGCGCGAGAGGCGCTTTTTGTCCCGGGGGATTTTGTGGAAATGGGGTGTTATAAGGGGGATACGTCTTTGATGCTTGCGGAAATATTAAAGGAGTCGGAAAAGAAACTTTGGATTTATGATTCGTTTGAAGGGTTGCCAGAAAAAGGCACGGAGGATGAATCGGTATTAGGGGAGAATTTTAAGGGAGGGGAATTATTTGTTACAAAAAGAGAAGTAAAAGAAAGGTTTTTACGAGCAGGGCTTAGGGTACCAATTATAAAAAAAGCCTGGTTTTGTGATTTGACTTCTCATGATTTGCCGGAAAAAATCGCTTTTGCGTTTTTGGACGGAGATTTTTATGAGTCGATTTCTGATTCGTTAAAATTAGTGACACCTAAGATGAGTCCTGGAGGAATATTGGTGGTACACGACTTTACGAATCCGGCACTTCCTGGGGTAAAAAGGGCAGTAGATGAGTGGGGTATAAAAGCACGAGATTTTAAGGTAATTCTTCTTTAATATAGAAATATAGGTAGGAATGTGATATAATCTGGTCAGAAGGAGTTATTTTTATGTCAACAAACATTACTAAAATTTTCTTGGTGTTAAATTCAGGTTCATCTAGTGAGAAATTCTCGCTTTATGAAGGAGAAGATGAGGTCTGCTCATTATACTTTGAGGGGATTGAAGAAGAGGGGAAGAAGAAATTTATTTGTACAATTACAAGAGCAGATGGTTCGGAAGAGCTAATTGATAAAAAATGGGACTCTTTAGACGAGGCCTTTAAGGAAGCCAAAGCGATTTTTGAAAAAGAAGGTTTTATTAATGAAGCACATCCGTTAGATGGGATATTAGTAAGAACACCAGCTGCAGGATGGTATTTTACTAAACATCATATTGCTGATGATGAGACGTTTAAAGAGCTCGAAAAAGCAAAACTAACCTATCCTTTGCATGTGCCAGGGGCAATCAGAGGACTAAAAAATGCGATGGCGGCTTTCCCTGGGGTGCCTGTACTTACAATGAGCGATTCAGAAGCTTTGACTAGGGATTCAAGGTGCGATGTAGAATATGCCTTACCTGAAGCAGTGGTAAATGAGTTTGAACTGGCTAGATATGGTGCACACGGATCATCTTACGGATATATTATAGGAAAAGTAAAAGAACTTGGACTGCTTGAGAAGAAAATGATTGTTTGTCATTTGGGTTCTGGTTGTTCTGTTACTGGTTTTATTGATGGCGAGCCGGCCTATACTTCGATGGGCGAAACACCACTTGAAGGTTTGATGTCTTCGACGAGAACTGGTTCGATTGATCCCACAATAGGAGCTTTACTTGGTGAGAAATTAGGGGCGGAAGAAGCAATTAAGGTAATGATTAAGCAGTCCGGGCTTTTGGCATTGGCTGGCTCTTCGGATATGCGAGAGATTATTGCTGGCGCAGAGGAAGATGATGAAAAGGCGGCAAAAGCTTTTGATATGTTCATTGATGGTGTAGCAGGAAAAATCGGTGAATTTGCAGCAAAAATGGGCGGAGTTGATGCGATTGTATTTACGGCGACGATTGGAGAACGATCTATCCCTGTTAGGAATGCCGTGATGGCAAAATTAGAGTTTATGGGTTTTAAATTGAAAAATGGTGCAACGATTGATAAGAGTAAGGGATATGCAAATATCGCAGAGGAAGATTCGAAACCTGTGTATATTATACCGACAAATGAGGCAGCTTATATGATTAAAAAGGCAGGAGAGCTCTTAGACGAAGAAAAATAGTTTTTACTGGGTGGGGTGGATTTTCTTGGATGAAACAGAGAATTACAGAAGAAAAGTTAAAAGATAAGAGATTTAGAGAAACAGAAAAGGCTATACTGATAGCCTTTTTTTCTATGAAAGAAAAAATAGATACAAATGGATTAATCAGAAAGGCGCACATTTCGAGATCAACATTTAACCGTCACCATAAAAATGTTTATGAGATAGTGCCGGATTATGAAATTTATATTATGAGAAAATTTAAAGTCAATATGGCAAAGCTCATTAATAAGAATAAGGTGGAAATAGAAAAAGTCTATTGGAGGATGTTGCTTTTTATTTTTAAAAACAGAATGATACTTGGGATGTTGATTGAGAATGGAAAAAAGGGAATAATAGAGAAGATGGTGGAAGCAATAGAGCCAAAAACTCTAAAAATAAAGGGAGATTTTAGGCAGGAGGTCTTGAAGGTTCATATTAAG
>JAZSCU010000025.1:0-8580 GCA_045530815.1 Candidatus Nanosyncoccus sp. | reverse complement strand
GTGGTTATAGTGGTCGTGGCGGCAATATTGGTGGCGGTAACAATGGCGGTGGAAATATTGGTGGCGGTAATGCTAACAATACCGGGAGAAGAATGGGGGCGGACCATTTTAGGGAAATTGAAGGAATATATATTGAGAGTTTAAATGACCCAGATGAATTTACACAAAGATTTGTAGACTATTGTAAAATATATCCAGGAGAAATGGGTGATGTGCAATACTATTTCTCATTGTTTATGGATAGAAATAGATATCGTGATTTAACTTGTGACGAATTATATGAAGAAGTGCAAGATTTACTTCATCAATTTCTAAATTACAATTAGAAAATAATTGAGCTTATATATGGTATAATAGTTATGTATGGCGCAGTATAAAGTGCCTCAGGATGTTGAGGCGGACGACAAGCTTTTGGGGCCGTTTACTTTTCGGCAGTTTGTTTATCTTTTGATTGCTGGCGGTTTGATAGCGCTAGCCGTGGGGCTTTTTCAACTTTTTCCAGTGCTTGCGATTATTCCGGTGCCACCGATTTTACTACTTTTGGTCTTGGCTTTGCCAATAAAAAAAGACCAGCCGATGGAAACTTATCTTGCGGCGCTAGTTTCTTATTATCTAAAACCGCGAAATAGAATTTGGACACCTGGGCAGAGGGAAACAACGATTAAAATTACCGCACCAAAAGATAAGGTGGAAGAAAGTAGGACGCGTGACATTACCGGTGAAGAGGCGACGCATAGATTATCTTTTTTGGCAGACATTGTTGATACTGGTGGTTACGCAATTAAAGGAGGTGTAGTGGCCAATAATTCTTCGATGCGGGAGGATTTATTAGTAGAAGCGAATGCTACGCAGGATATGTTTGAAACGGGGCATTTTGAGAATTTGAGTGATACGATTGCGAAGGATGAAATAAAAAGACACGAAGAAGTAATGAAGGAGATGCAGGAGGCGATTAGTGGTGCAGAAAATCTAAGTCAGAATGATAATGAGCCGGCTATTAGGCAACATAGTTTTCCGACTGAAGCCGACAGGTATAAACCAGCCAGTGAGCCGGTTTCTGAACCTGATAATTTAAATAATGATTTTAGCCCGGTAGATAACTTAGGACAAATAGTGAACAATATGCCTGTGGAAAAAGATGAGAGAGATGAGTTAGAAAATGTTGAAAAAGAAGAGACAATTAAAGCAAAACCTAGTATAATAGAATTAGCAAATAATTCTGATTTTTCAGTTGCGACGATCGCAAAAGAGGCAAAACGAATAAAAGAAAGGGATGAGGGCGAAATTTTTATATCGCTACACTAATAAATTATGGAACCACAACAAACAAATCCTCAAATGATTATGCCAAATCAGCCGATACCACAAGGTATGAATGGTCAAGGTGTACCGATGCAAAATAATCCTCAGATTATTATGCCGGGTCAACCGGCGCAACAGGGGGTGCCAACACAGGGAATGCCGATGCAAGGCGGTCCACAGATGATGCCTGGCCAGGATCCACAGGCGATGAGTGCGGCGAATATGGGTTCTAGGGCGATGGCAGCGAATCAAGCAAGGCCAGAGTCTCCAAATAAAGATGTACCGACTTCTACACAATCTACACTATTAATTTCAGAGCTTAGAGATAATATGGTGATAATGAAGGACGGTTCGTTTAGGGCGGTAGTAGCTTGTAAATCGATCAACTTTGAATTAATGAGCGAAAGCGAACGTGATGGTATAGAGGTTTCTTATCAAGATTTTTTGAATTCGTTAGATTTTACGACACAAATTTTAATTAGAAGCCAAAGAGTAGATATTGGGCCTTATCTTGAGAGGCTAATAGAAATTCGACGAAATAACGACAATATGCTATTAGGTGTTTTGATGGATGATTATATCAATTTTATTGACGCTTTGTCGCAAGAAGCGAATATTATGGATAAAGCATTTTTCATTGTGATACCTTATTATTCGTCACCAGATGCAGAAAAGGTAATTCAGCAGACCAAGAATTTCTTTAAATCATTTTCTAAAAACAAAGGTCCGGTAGTAACAAATATTGATCAAGAAACTTACACCAAGGCAGCTTCAGAACTAAAAAACCGAGTAGATGTAGTGATGAGTGGGCTATTTAATGTGGGAATTCAATCAGTAAGATTAAATACAAAGGAGCTAGCAGAGCTTTACTATAACTTTAATAATCCAGATACGGCAATTAGGGAACCTTTGGTTGATTTCTCAAAGCTTGCGGGTATGTATGTGAAGAAAGGAGAGAATAATGGCTAAGAAAAAGAAAATGACGGCGGCGGATATTGCGGCGCAAGCTGAGGCAATGGAAGCGGCAGAGATTCAGCAAGCTTTTGAACAAGGTACAAATACTTTAAGGGATCTAATTTCGCCATCGGCGATTGAGATTCATTCAGATTATTTCCGTTTGGGAAATAAATATGGACGTACGTTATATGTTTATGGCTATCCGAGGTCGTTGTATACAGGATGGCTTTCGCCGATAATAAATATTGACGAAGTAGTTGATGTTTCAATGTATATTTATCCGGTGGAGTCTGCAGTTGTAATGAAAAACTTAAAGACTAAAGTAACTCAGCTTGAAGCTTCGATGAACTTGAATGCAGAAAAGGGAAGAGTAAGAGATCCGGAACTAGAAGCGGCAATTAACGATGCAGAGGAACTACGTGATCAGCTTCAGGTAGGGATGGAGAAATTCTTCCGGTTTGGACTTTATGTTACTTTGTGGGCGGATTCTTTAGATGAGCTAAAATTCGTACAACAAAAAGTTGAGACAATTTTTGGACAGCAAATGGTGTTTTCAAAGGTGGCAAATTCACAACAGGAGCAAGGTCTTAATTCGGTGATGCCACAATGTTCTGACCAATTACAAATTCGACGAAATATGAATACTGGGGCAATTTCGACATCGTTTCCATTTACGTCAGCAGATTTGACGCAGGATAAAGGTATATTATATGGTGTGAATATGCATAACAGTGGCTTGGTGATTTTTGATCGTTTTAGTTTAGAAAATGCTAATATGGTGGTTTTTGCAAAGTCTGGTGCTGGTAAATCATTTACTGTTAAGTTAGAGGCATTAAGATCAATGATGATTGGTACGGAAGTATTGATTATTGACCCAGAGAATGAGTATCAAAGACTATGTGATGCGGTAGGGGGATCATACATTAGGTTGTCTCTTAATTCGGATGTAAGGATTAATCCATTTGATCTTCCAAAAGTGGTGGATTCTGAAGAAGCGGATGATGCGTTAAAGGCTAACTTGGTGACTTTGCATGGTTTATTTAGGTTAATGCTTGGAGGAAACCAAGTTTCGGCAAGCGGGCAACTAGTGCCGGCTTTGAATGCTAATGAAGAAGCAGATCTAGATCAGGCATTGATTGATACTTATGCTAGGGTAGGAATTACATCGGATCCTTTGACACACCAATCTACTCCGCCGACGATTATGAATCTTTACGATACGTTGCTTCATATGGAAGGGACGGGGCCACAACTTGCACAGAGATTAAGAAAATATACAACAGGAACTTTTGCCGGAATTTTCTCACAGCAATCAAATATTGATATTAATAATCAGATGGTGGTATTTAATGTGCGGGATCTTGAGGACGAGTTAAGGCCGGTGGCGATGTATATTATTTTGTCACACATTTGGAATATTATTAGAAAATCTCAGAAAAAGCGTCTTTTAATTGTGGATGAGGCATGGATGTTGATGCAACATGAAGATTCGGCGAATTTCTTGTTCTCGCTAGCAAAACGAGCACGTAAATATTATCTTGGTCTTACAACAGTGACGCAGGACGTAGAAGATTTTATGAGTACAAAAATGGGAAGAGCGATTGTAGGAAACTCATCAATTCAGCTACTTTTGAAACAACATCCTTCTGCGGTGGATGTACTTGCGGATGTGTTTAAGTTGACAGAAGAAGAAAAGAAAAGATTAGCTAATTTTCCAATTGGGCACGGGCTATTCTTTGCTGGTTCGAATCACGTACATATTCAGGTAATTGCATCAAAAACTGAAGAAGATCTAATTACAACAAATCCAGGGGGAAATCCGGGGCGTGCGCCACAATAAGTATAATATTATTATATATTTAACCCCAGAAACCGCGTTTTTTGGATTTTTTGAATTCTTCTAGGAGTTCTTTTTGTTTCTTGGAAAGGTTTTTTGGAGTTTCTACAATAACAGTGACGATGTGCGGACCGCGATCGCCATCAGAACGGAATGGTACACCGTGACCGGAAAGTTTGAACGGAGTGCCACTTTGGGTGCCGGCAGGAACTTTCATGGTAATTTTGCCGTCGACGGTTTCGACATCGATTTCACAACCTAGGGCAGCATCGACCATGCTGATTTTCTCTTCTGATAAAATGATGGCGCCTTCGCGAGTTAAATGTTTGTGAGGCTTAACACGAATACGTACGTAGAGGTCGCCGCGTTCGGTGCCGCCTTCTGGAGCTGGGCCACCTTTGCCATGTAACCTAATTGACATACCATCATCGATACCGGCAGGAATTTTTACTTTGAGATTTTTGCCGTCTACTTCTACGGATTTAGTAGTGCCAAAAATTGCTTCTTCAAAGGCTAGAGTAACTGTAGTTTGGTAATCAGCGCCGCGCCTTGGCCTGCGTGATCTGCCTGCGCCAAATCCAAAAAGGTTGCCTAGAATATCGTCTAGTCCACCGCCGCCAAAGTCAAAATTAAACGATTGGCCATTGAAATTGAAATTGCCGCCTTCGAATGGATTGCCGCCACCACTGAATGGATTGCCGCCAGCGCCGCCGACTCCGGCATGGCCAAATTGATCATAGCGGGCACGTTTTTGTTTATCAGAAAGAACGTCATGCGCTTCATTGATTTCTTTAAATTTAGCTTCAGCTTCTTTATCGCCAGGGTTTTTATCTGGGTGATATTTTACCGCTAGTTTACGATAAGCTTTTTTGATTTCGTCATCAGATGCGTTTTTATTAATGCCTAAAACTTCATAATAGTCGCGTTTTGTTGTCATGATAGTTATTATATATTATTAGCACTCAAAATGCAAGAGTGCCAAAACTGATTTGAATTTTAGGCGGCAAGGCGCATTTCTACGATACCGGTGGAAATATTACGGACGACAAGATCAACACCGTTTGAGGCGCGTTCGATTTTGTGGGTAGCCCAACCGCTAGAATTGCGGATGCATAAAGTATTAGATAGTAGGCTGCCTTCGATATAGCCGCGCGAACCATCGGGCGCCTTACAAATGACGCCGTTTTTTAATAGCATTTCCTCTAGATATTGCATTTTTATCCTCCACTTATTTTTACCTAGTTTACTCTTCTAATCTTTTAAAATCAAGCATAACGGTATTTTTTGTGATATAATTACAATTGGAATATTATAATTTGATGTTATTTGTTAACCCGTTGGTATAGAGAAAAATACCAACAAAAACAATTAGAAAGGGATTTATGGAAATTGTGATTCCGATTGTTGCGGCGATTGCTGGATTAGCGGTTGGTGCCGGAGGGATTTTTGCATACAATAAGAAAAATGAGAAAGGCGGCAAAGACAAGGCGGATGATTTAGTTAGAAAGGCTAAAAGGGAAGCTTCTGATATTGTTTTAAATGCAAAAAAAAGAGGCAGCAGCAATTACTGAAAAAAATCAAACAGAAGAAAATGAGCGTAGAAAGGAATGGAAGAAAACAGAAAATCGGTTAGCAGAACGAGAGACTACACTTGATTCAAAACTTGATCAGTTGCAAAAGAAAGCAGAAAAATTAAATAAAGAAGAAAAAGAGCTAGAAGATTTAAAAAATGAGGTGAGGGAAATTAGGACAAAACAGCACGAAAAATTAGAAAAAATTGCTGGGTTGTCTAAAGCGGATGCACGTGAAAAATTAATGAAGATGACAGAAAACGATATTAAGCAAGATTTGGTTGGTTTGGTAGCGAAAGAACAAAAGGAGATCAAACACGAAATAGACGAGACGGTGCAGGCGATGATGCTTACTGCTATGGAAAGGATGTCGTCTGAAGTAACGGCGGATAGAACCATTACGGCTTTGAAGTTGCCTGATGATGATATGAAAGGGCGGATTATCGGTAAGGAAGGTCGAAATATCCAAGCTCTACAACGGGCTACTGGTGTAGATATTATGGTAGACGATACGCCAGGTATGGTGGTCTTATCATCTTTTGATCCAATTAGAAGGCAGGTGGCGAGATATGCTTTGGAACGATTAATGAAAGATGGACGTATTAATCCTTCTTCGATTGAAGATGCAGTAGCTAAGGCGGAGAGAGAAATTGAAAAAGAAGTAGTGAGGGCTGGTGAAGATGCAGCAAGGGAAGTTGGTGTAGTAGGTGTGCCACGCGAAATTTTACATCTTTTAGGCGAACTAAAGTTTAGGACTTCGTATGGACAAAATGTGTTATTACATTCGATTGAAATGGCGCACATGGCTGGAATGATTGCGGAAGAAATTGGCGCGGATAAAAGAATAACAAAGACCGCGACATTGCTACACGATATTGGTAAAGCGGTGACGCACAAAATTGAAGGAAAGCATGCAGAAATTGGTGCAGAGCTTGCAAAGAAATATGGTATGCCGGATGAGGTAGTACACGCGATGGCGGCACATCATGACGATATTGAGCCGACGACACCAGAAGCAATTATTGTAAAAATAGTTGATGCGATTTCGGCAGCAAGACCTGGAGCTAGAAATATTTCGGCAGAGAACTTTGCAGAAAGAATGAAAGATCTTGAAAATATTGCTACCTCTTTCCCAGGAATTGAAAAGGCCTATGCGATTTCGGCTGGGCGTGAAATTCGGGTTATTGTGGAACCAAAACAAATTGATGATTTATCGGCCTTGAAGTTAGCACGTGATATTGCAAATAAAATTGAAGCAACCATGTCATACCCGGGTGTGATTAAGGTGAATGTAATTCGCGAGACTAGGGCTGTAGAATACGCCAAATAATTTTTTGGGAGGCTTTATGAAACTTTTGATGCATACTTGTTGCGCACCGTGTAGTGTGTATGTGATTGATAGTTTGCGAGAAGAGGGAATAGAACCAACAGTGTTTTGGTATAATCCGAATATTCATCCTTATATTGAATATAAAACAAGACGGGATTGTTTAAAAGAATATTGTAAGACTGTTGAAGTTGAGTCGGTTTTCATAGAAGATTATGGACTAGACGAATTTTGCAGAAACGTAGTTTCGGATATTCCTGGGCGCTGCGTAAACTATTGTTATAGAAAACGTTTAACAGAAACAGTGCGTTATGCGGCGAAGCATGGATATGATACTTTTACGACAACACTTTTAGTGTCGCCGTACCAAAAACACGAAGAATTAATAAAAGTTTGCGAAGAATTGTCGCGACTTTCTGGTGTGAAATTTTTGTATAGAGATTTTCGGGTGGGGTTTCGTGAAGGGCAGAACAAAGCAAGGGAACTAGGGCTTTATATGCAAAAATATTGTGGGTGTGTATTTTCGGAAGAAGAGCGCTACAAAAAGCAGATTGAAAAAGACTTAGCTAGAAACAAAGAATAATTATTTTTTATTTTTATCGAAGATGGAAATTCCGCCAAAGCCACCAGCTGCATCTAAGTAAATGATGTGTTTGCCTTTACTTTCATCACCTTTACGGTCGTCAGAAATACCGCCAAAGATAAAACCAGATTTTATTTTGATTTGGACATCTTCTGGGACTTTAATATCGATACCGCCAAATAGACAAAATGCTTTGATAACGGTGTCTTTTTCAAATTTGGCTTTTCTGAGATCGAGATCTACTCCGCCAAATACTGCGACTAGATTAGAGCCGGAGAAAACTTCATCATTATATATTCTGTCACTGCCAGAAAAGATTGCGGTTTGCGAATCCATGGTTTTGTCGTTTTTTAGGTCTTCAACTTTTTTGGCGACTTCTTTATCGTTTTTGCTGTGAAAAACCGTTTTTATAATAAGGCTAAGACCAATTAAGATAAGGAAGATTGCCAGACAGGCTTTCCAGGCTACGTCGTATGAAAATACATTTTGGGCAGCTAGAAGAAGAATAACACCAACGGCAATAAAGCCAAGGCTGGCGATTTTTTCTTTTTCGGTAATGAGACTTATGACACTTGGTACTATAATAAATAGTGTCCACCAGCCGTCGAAAAAGACGTTTAAATTAAAAAGACCAATGGCATTACTCCCAAAAATAACACCAAGTGCAATAATGGCGATTCCCCAGATAATTGGTTTAGCTTTTTTCATTCAGATACTCCTTTATGGTGTTTATTATAACATACGAGGAAAGGTTGCTGGCTTTTAGAAACACTTTTTTTATGCTTTGTTTTAGCACGGTGGTAGGTTGAAAAGTATATTTATCTATGCATATAATATGGGCGGGTTGGAGAAAGTTTTGTTTGCGGTAAAAGTAGATGCCCCCAGTGAGGGGCGAACCACTAAGCTAGGTGCGGTGAGTTCGCCCCGAGAAGGGGGGATTTACGCGTGGTAATTCTAGATAGCCTTAGGTGGATGCCCCCGATTTGTTAGACAAAAACAGAAA
>JAZSCU010000009.1:0-25563 GCA_045530815.1 Candidatus Nanosyncoccus sp. | reverse complement strand
CTCCGCCAGTGCATCGTCTAGCCACTCTGGCAACACCAAAACTGCTACAACTGATAATACCACCACTGATTCTCCTGACGAACCATCCATTGCGGAGTCTGATCAAACCAATCACATTACTCCTCTCGGTGCCACTTCTGGCACTGACGACGATGCCGGTGTCACTACTGAAGCCACTACTACCAACACTAACTCCCTCACCCTTTCTCTCATTGTTGCCGCTACCGTTTCTTCCATCTCTGCTGTCGTTTTCTTTATCCTTTCTCGCCGCAATGACAAAGATGAGTAAAAATCTTTTGTGCTATAATTAAGTCATGGAAGATACGCGTAATCTCATTGATGAATACAAAGGGCTTTCAAATGAACAAATTTTTTATACACTTGAAAAAACCAGAAATCCCCTTGAAATTGCTATTGAAAACGTCGAACATGATTTTAATATTGGTTCTATCGTTCGTACTGCAAACTCTTTTAACGTCAAAAAAGTTCATGTTATTGGTAAGAAAAAATACAACCGTCGTGGCGCCATGTGTACCGACAAATATCTTGAAATCCTACACCACCCTACCTTAGCAGATTTTCTCGCCACTCAAGAAAATAGGGAATTGGTCGCTATCGAAAACAATACTCCGCGCGCGGAGGAGCTCCATAAGAAAAAATTTGAACAGAATACTACCCTAATTTTTGGCTCTACCCGCTCTGTCAACGTCGGTGCCGCCGCCGCTATCGCAATGTACGAGTTTACACGTCAGAATATTCTTTAAATTACGTGGTATCTCCAAAAATTTACCTTTGACTTTTTCGAGCTATTCTGATAAAATAGCTAGAGTAAGGGGTAATAGCTCAGCTGATTAGAGCGCTGCCTTTGCAAGGCAGAGGTCCTGGGTTTGAGTCCCAGTTACTCCACCAATTTAAAATTAAAACGGGGATATAGCTCAGCTGGTTAGAGCGCGTCACTGATAATGACGAGGTCTGTGGTTCAAGTCCACATATCCCCACCACCTTGGGTCGGTAGCTCAGCTGGTTAGAGCACGGGCCTTTTAATTTCGTATCGTCGCCGTAAGGCGATTTTTTTGACCACTGTTGGTTTTCAACAAACTGCTTATGGAATATAAAAATATATTCGTGTGTATTCGTGCAAAAACGTAAAAGTTCGCCTGTATGGGTGCAAAATAAGGCACAGCAATAATATCTGTGGAACACTTAAAAATGCCAGTTTGCTATACTAGAGTTAATATAAGAGTAAAAATAAAAATGGGAAAATTAAAGTATTTTAGCACATTCTCGGGCATTGGTGGATTCGAGGTCGCCATTGAGAAGGCGGCGCAGTCTGCTGGAATCCAAGTCGAGTGCGTAGGGTATTCAGAGATAGATAAATTTGCAGATTCGGTTTATAGATACCATTTCCCAGAGATAATAAACTATGGAGACATCACAAAAATCAAGCCAAAAGACCTTCCAAATTTCGACTTGCTTGTCGGGGGGTTCCCCTGTCAACCATTTTCAAGCGCAGGACAAAGAAAGGGTTTCAATGACACCAGAGGGACATTATTTTTCGACTTGGCTCGAATTCTTGAGGGGAAACGCCCCCGCTTATTCGTATTTGAGAACGTGCCAGGCTTGCTCAATTCCGACGGAGGCAGAACTTTCGCAACAATACTCAAAACATTGGACCAACTTGGGTATGGTGTGGCATGGCAAGTGCTTAACAGCAACCATTTTGGCTCACCCCAAATGCGAAAAAGAGTTATCTTGGTCGGAGTTCGAGGACAATTCCCAGACCACCCAGCATTACCAATCGAACCGAGTAGCGAAACGCATTTTAACCAAAATAAAATCGTCAGCTATTCCAAGACAAGAGACATTGTAGCGATTAAAAACACTATAAACACAATTATAGCCTCATATAAGGGAGTTGGAAATTTTAATCAGCCAGGAGTAATTTCGGACGACAAAAAAGTCATTCGGCGACTGACTCCTATTGAGTGCGAAAGGGCGCAAGGGTTTCCCGATAATTGGACTATGCGCGGAGATGGCAGGAAGACAATTAGTATGACTCAGCGCTACAAGATGTGCGGCAATGCCATAAATGTTCCTACCCTAGAGGCTGTGTTTTTGAGGATTTTCAGCAACCCTGAGTATATGGAACAAGGCTAAACAAGGCAAGATGACAGGGGTGGAACATTCATTTTTGGAGGTGTGTTATAACTGAAATAATATAAAAACTAATCCAAAAATAGGAGGTAAAGTTGGAAAAACCAACTAAGTATTACATCAACCGCAAAACTTATGATGCCTATGGGGCAACACCAAGAATGTGTGTTCTAGACGCCGTTCATTTTCTTGAATTCAACAGCCAACAACGCGAAGAGGCAAATTTTTACTGTTTTGCCTCGCCTAAAGCCATTGCTGAACTAGCCATGAAAAAGGCTGACGCATACGGTATTGGACTGAGCTATAAACAGGCTCAAACCTGCCTAAAAAACTGCAAACAGAATGGTGACCTCGTAAAATTGTTTAACTACTCAAATGGAAGTGGTGAACCATTATGCCCTAAAACTACCGATAAAATTATCTGGGCGACAAAGATTCGCGCTAGAATGTCGCAAGACAAAATAGAATCACTTAAAATGAAAAAATCAAATAGAGCACCGTTTGAGGAAAGGCAACCAGAATTAGTTGATATTCGCGACCGTTTTATAGGTTTGTTGGGACGCCATGATATAGGGGTGATGGGCAAAGAAAGAGAGATTGAAAAACAAATTGACATTATAGGGAAAGAACATGGGTATAACACCACTAGCCTAGTGGGAATGTTGAACGAATTTTTAGCATGGGTAGATACTGATTGGTTTGACATACAGTTGGAAAAGAATAAATACTGCCCAAGAATTAACAAAATTTCAGATATAAGTAAAAAGTTCGACCCAATTGTTCAGTTTCTAAAAACACCAGTGCGCCATTACGACCCGTCAAAATGTTTAACACCAGATTAAAATAATGCCGAATATTCTAAAAATAATCTCGCAAAAGCCTAAAAATAATATCAAAGATTGCCAAATAACAGAGTGTTTTAATATCTAGAAAGTAATTATAAAAAATAATTAAGAGATTACGTAAGAACATCAGCGCTTAGTTCGACAGTAAGAGGGGAGCTGCGCTCCCCTCGGCAAAAAGAGTTAGTTCTGTAAGGTCGAATGATATTAAGACATATAATTGAATTAAAGACGCTGTTAGAAATTATAAAACACTCCGCGTCAAGGTCTGAAAAGCCACTGCTACCTTGTATAGCCTAAGACCAAAAATAATTCAATACTATAACAAACAATGTCATATAATCCTAAAAGCCTCAAAAACCTCAAACCCTACAAAAAGGGCGAGTTTTCTAAATCTCGCCAGGTTGGTAGAAAAAGGGGTAGTGTTAATCGTAAAACCCTAGTAAAGCAACTAATGGAATCAGAGTTGGACCCGAGCCAATTACTTGGCGAAACAGCCCTTAGAATTGGCGAGAGAGCCAAAGGTAAAACAGTTTATGAGGCGATTCTAATGTCCCTGGTAAATGGAGCGCTCAATCTTGACGTAAAATCCGCGAACGCCTTGCTGAAGTTAATCGACAAAATCGACACAGAGGAATCCAGGAAGCCTGCTTGGGAAACTGACAACCGAATCGAAATTGAGATTGTGAATCCCCCAGAGGATTGGGGCGATATTTAGAGAGATTTGGAGAGATTAAACTTAAGCTACAGGTCTATCGTGGAGGGTTTTAACCTCAAAATCTGCCCCAAAGTTTTCGTTCATATATTGCCGCCCTGCGGCATTTCTTGTAGCAAAAGCAATCAAATTATCGCACTGGAATAGGGTTAAATGTTCCTTATCGCCGGTCATTGTTCCCCAATTAGAGTAGCAAAGATAAACGAATTGGAGTTGCTGGTCTATCGTCCCCCTCAGTCTTAAGCCTATGATGTCGAAAAATTGTTCAGTTTCTCCGTTTATTCGTGGAACTTGGTTTGGGAACTGGTAAGCAGCAAGAGTAAGCCAAGCCTCACGCCCCCAACCCCCTATATATCGCCCGCTGTCCTCGTCTAATAATTCGTATACAGCCTCGAATCGTTTTTCCTCAGGTGTATTATGTAGAAATCTAATATCGTCAATTAGTTTGAGTCGGTTTGCCTCGCACTCGTTCTCATCTCGGAATGGCTTGTAGGCATGGCGATAAACCATACCGTCCAACCATCTCGGCATATTAGGCATTGCCTCATTTCTTAGCCAGTCTAGGAATTTATCTGATGGTATAGATTCCAGTTTCTCGGGGTTTAGAATGTTTTGGCTTGCCCATTCTACCCCAGTTTCGCAAGCGTTAATAAATTTGTTCGTTTCGTTTCTGAAATCAGAATCGTTTTCTAACTTGTCGAGATAGAGCTGAATTAAGCCTCGGATTTTCTGAGTTGCAATTCTTAGAGTTTCAACATCATATTTCTTACTACTAAGTTTTTGGCGCGTAGCAGTGTTTCGGCGAGTATTCGGAGAGGTAATTGGTTTTTCCCATCTAGAGATAGTTAAACCCGCTAAAGCCTGCTGCCTCATTTCATCAGTAAAGACCTCACCGTCCGCATGGGTTTTTACTAGTGCTTGGTAAATAGTCTGTAATCCCTTATCGGAAAGCAACAACCCCAATTCTCCCCCTACCCGTTCGTTAGAATCCTGCAACCGGTTTTCGCCATCCGTTCTACTGATTCTAATTTTAGATAAGGCAGACTGCCACCCCTCATTGGTGCCACCTAGAGTTGGCAAGGCGCTGAGTAGAACATCCTTACCCCTACCAGATGTGAGCAAATCTTTTAAGTCCTCAATTCTGCGGAGATAAAGTTTCTGCTCGCAATAGTCCTTGAACTTAGCCTCGTCATAAGAATCACGACCCAATAAAACCCCTAATTTTGCGCCATTCTCATCTGTTTCATCAAAATCTAAATCCAAAATACACTTAGGCTGTTCCCGCATGTCCAAAGGGTGATAAAAGAGCTGTAAGTTTTTGTCGTTCGCTAAGATTCCGAACTCAGCTTGAGTTTGGAGCATATAAGAGGAAACTTGCTCAGTAGAATCCCCAGAATAGAGCCGAATGTTCGGAGCCTTAAGTTCGATTACTAGAGTATAACGATTATTATGGACTAGAGCAAGGTCAATTCGCTTAGGCTGGTGTCCGAAATACACGATTTTTTGCCGGTCTATTTCTTGAGGATTCCAGCCGAAAATATCTACTAGGAATTGCTGAAAATGGGATTCGAGGTCAGCCTCGTTCTGATAAGTCTGAGATGATAATGCCTTACATAGATTCGACCAGTTATTCACTTGAAATCCTTGTTTAATGTCAATCTCAAGTGTCCCTAAAAACAAGAGGAGCACTCGCTACGAAGTGCTTTACGTTTCGTTTTCTGCAATCTGGCGATTGAACCGGACTGGAGCAAGTGCTCCTCAAGTGATTCAATTCATTATCCATGCGTCCACGTATGGACCAGATTACAAATTTGAAACGTAAAGCAATTTAATTATACATCATTTTAGCTCAAAAATCCAGTTTTGCACCTCAATCGAACCCCGCCAAAACAGCGAGGCTTGTTCTTTACGCGCGCGTTTATTTCCCTAGTAGAAATCTCCTAAACCCCGCCCGATTCTTAGCGTCCGTTTTCTTAACTAAAGCCCGCTTGAGTTCTCGGAATTTATCGCTCGAAATTTCGCCAGTCTTTTTCTGGTGCTTAAGTTTTTTAAGTTCCTGCTTATAGTTCTGTATAATTTCACAGTGGTCATCAGAAAACTCACGATAAGATTTATTAGTGTCTGCGGCGAACTCAAAATCCGCCTCAATGCCCGTAGGTTTTACCTTAGGTTTGTCGAAAGTATTGTCGGAATCGTCCATCAGAGCAGCCTGTTCATAAGCACCCTTAACTCCCTTACCATCTGATGTTGGGAATAGTGGATTCGTTCCGCGTTTCATAACCCTATTTTACCGCTACTAGACAATAAAGTCCAGCATAAGGCAACCATAACCCATTAAAACACGCCCTGTGGGGTGTTTAGAGCCATTTTGAGGGCGGTTTGGAGCTGAAATAGGTAAAGTATCATCTGGAAACAATACTGCCCTTATGGAATCGCCTAATAACAGGGGTGGAAATAAATAAAAATCTTGACATTTATGATTCTGAAGTTTATAATACTACCCAATGATAGAACATTAAAATCCTCAAACCTCTAAAAGCGCAGCCCTAAACAATACCACTAAAAGAAAGGAGCCAATATGAGTGTCGGCAAATGCGCTAGGACACTTGTGTAGGAGATTTAATACACAATAGAGGTTTACCCGAAAGTATTCTCCGCTTGAGGGAATGGAGGATTTTTATGTCCAGGTTCCAATGGAACACTAACGAGGCAATGAAGTCATTGCTAAGGTCATTTGTTTTTGGTCAAAAACAAATGACGGAACTGTCAAATATAATTTTAGATGTCCTTTCCGACAGAATCGAGGTTGGTCATGGAGAGTGAGTCTGTGTTGCTCAAAGTCATCAATTCAAACATTAAGTTTCGAGGTGTAGAACTTGATGATTTTCATTTTGACGTGAAAAAGTCGAAAAAAGGGGCGGACAAGAGCCTGAATCTGCGACATACTAAAGAGGTAAGGGTGTTTACAGTTGATGAGGCCGCTGAATTCCTCAGAATTAAGAGAACGAGTATGTACGAATTAGTCAAAAGTGGGAGGCTAACCTCGTTCCATATTGGAAGTCGCAGACTCATTAGTAAAACCGCATTAGTGAAATTTATTCGGGAAGCCGAGGAAGGAGAGTAAGATGACTAAAAGACGAGCGAAGGGGGATGGGTCGGTAGTTAAGCATGGGAATAGATTCTTGTGCAGGTATTGGGCAAACATGCCTGATGGGACAAGGGAGCGTATAGCATTCCATACAGATACAAAACGAGAGGGAGAAATGGAGTTACGCAAGCTAACAGCAGCTCGCGATAGAGGGGAAACTGTTTACAATTCAAAGCAGACCGTTGGAGAATATTATCGGGAGATTTGGAAACCGATTATAGGACGTGACCTAAAAGCAACAACGGTCGAACTATACGACAGGGTATTTAGGTTGCGCATTCTGCCAATTATTGGTGATAAGAAACTTACTAAACTGACGAAAAGCGACATGGAGAACCTTATAAAGAAAATTAACAATAGTACATCTGCAAGACAATGTAAAGTGACTAAGAGTGCCCTGTCCCCTATGCTTGATTATGCTGTCGCAGACGATGTTATACGCGTTAATCCTATGAGACTCATGAATAAAAAAGTCATGCCAAAGCAAAAAACAAAAACCAGAGAAATTTGGCGCAGAAATGAACTTGATAAATTCCTCGAAACCGCCAAAAATAATAGTTCATATTACCCGATTTACAGATTGTTATCATTCTACGGAGTGCGACGCGGAGAGGCTCTGGGTATTAGAGCGGAAGATGTAGAGTTACGGGATGGCGAAAAAGACAGAGATGGCAATGAGGACTGGGGGACACTCCATATAAGCCAGCAAGTAGTAGTCGTCAATAACCGTCCGGTTATCACTACTCCTAAAACCGAAAAGAGCGTCCGCGATTTACCGCTCACGAAGGATTTTCATGACTTATTCGCCACATATCTGAGTCATACCGTTAGTAGCGGTGAACTATTGTTCCACACTGCCAATAATACCCCAATTGCTCCACGTAATTTAGAGAGGGATTATTATAAGATAGTAGAATGCGCGGGACTTAAGAGGATTCCGTTACACTCGTTTCGCCATATGGCTTGTACGCTGCTAATTGAGGCTGGGGTTTCGGTTAATATTGTTCAAGCAATCCTTGGGCACAAGTCCTTAAGCACTACGTTGGAGATTTACGCACATTCACCAATGAAAGACAAGCGGGCGGCTATTGCTGCCCTTGGCGAATCATGGTAACAATTAAAACATTAAAAAGCAAAGAATTTTGATTTTTGTTTTTGATTGACCTTTTATTTTTTGAATAATGGTGGTATAATTAGATTGTGCTATTGTGGGCCGGTAGCTCAGTTGGTTAGAGCACAGGCCTTTTAAGCCTGGTGTCGAGAGTTCGAGCCTCTCCCGGCTCACCAAACCACAAATAGCATGAGTGTCGTTAAATTTTAGAGACGGGGAAAACCCTAAAAAGACCGAAAATTACACATAGGGTGCAAAATAGGGTGCAAGTTCGAAAAAACGGACATCGACAATAAAGATTCACCCCTGTAAAATTAGCCAAAATATGACTAATGAACACGAATCTTTTAAGCCCGGTGTCGAGGGTTCGAGCCCCTCCCGACTCACCAAGGTTACGAGAAGAAACAAAAAAGAGAGCTTGCTCTCTATTTTTGTTTCTCGAGTAACCGCAGGTGAGTATGATTTTGCGTCAGCAAGATCATTATTACCCATTGATTTTTAACATAACCATGATACAATAGAATAAAATAAACAAAGGTCATACAATGGGGTTGTCCCAAAACAAGATACAAAGACACGGTATAATTAGAATTACCATCGTAATAGCTGCCCTTTTTGTGGGCCTAATTATTCCTCTCCAAAAAACCCATGCCGAAGCCGCCGACGTATCCACCGCAGAGGAACTCCAAAGCTACTTTAGCTCGGGTGGCGAGATTAAACTCGTTAACGATATTACTGTCTACGATGACACCTATGTCACCGCCGACACGATCCTAGATCTAAATGGCTACACTTTGAATATGAGTGACAAATCTTTGTTTGCCTACGAATCGTCTTTCACTATTAAAGATAATTCTATGGCTGGGACCGGAAGAGTCACCAGTACCAACGATTTTACTCTTATAGTTGGTGATGCGGGTAAAACTGGCAATCTAAATTTGGATTCCGGCACTATTGATTGTCAAGGATCATACTGTATATATAATTATGACAATCTCGTTATAAATGGTGGTATTGTGATGGGGGAGACTTTTGTTATATATAATACAAAAGATTTTGTCATGAACGGCGGCTTTGTAACCTCTGCAGATTTGACAGTTGCTAATTATGCCGAAGGTGCTAGTTTTATTATGAATGGCGGCACCGTAGAAACCACCAGTGTTGACTATCTTGCAATTTCTTTGGCAAGACCCAATTCTTCTTTTGTTATGAATGGCGGCCTTGTTTCGGCTATGCAACACAACGAAGCGGGCGATGATGGTGGTGTTGCTATTGCTGCCTTTAAATATACCGATGTCACCATTAATGGGGGCACTATTAATGCCTACTCCAATGCTATTACCGGTAACGGCTCTTATAGTGGTAATAACGAAGGTACTAATGCCAAATTTACTGTCAACGGCGGTACTATTACGTCCGAAACTGGAGCAGGCATTTATGCCCCCCAAGTTAGGGGAGTTACTACTATTACTGGAGGCACGATCACTGGCGCAACGGGGATTGAAGTACGTGCCGGTACCCTAAATATTAGTGGTGGGACTATTACCGCAACTGCAGATTACGAGGTCCAGCCGGGAATTAACGGACTCTCTACTAAGGGTGCCGCTATTTCTGTTGCCCAACATAGTACTACTCAGCCAATCATAGTTACCATTACCGGTGGTGAATTCGAAGGCGAATACCCTATCAGCAATGCCAATCCATTAAATCAAGACCAAGCGATATTAGACCAAATCAGTATTAACGTTGAGGGCGGTAGTTTTTCGGGTGAAAACCTAGACGATGTCATTGATAATATCCCTAGTGGCTATACTAGTGTGGATACTGGTGGGGGAACCACTGCTACGACTATTAAGGTAGTTCCAACTAACTCTGCTGGTATGTATTTGTCTACCAAAACCAGTGGTTCGGTAAATATCGTGGGAGAGATGAATTCCACCGCTATCGATTATAGCGAAGTGAATATTCTTAGCAACTGTCACGAAGGGTATGATGTTGTCATGAGTACCAATGTAAGTGATAACTCTTTCTATCCCGGCGGTGACAGTAGTAGTCCGCATAGTGTTTTGCCTATCGAAGATAATACACCACTCCTTGCTACGTCTAACAGATGGGGTTATTATCTATCAAATGACATTTCGTATGTTCCAACTGGTGAGGATCGCTTTCACACCATGCCAACTTCATCTGATAGCCCGGCCGTACTTCGTACTACCAGCTCTACAGCCTCAGCCAGCGACATTGATGATAAATTCCGTCTCTATTATGGCGCCAATATCGGTAGCAGCCTAGCTGCCGGTGTCTATACTTTACCTGAAGATACTTCGGGTGAGTCTGGTAGTATCGTATACCAAATTACCGCCAGCCCTATCTGTACCGCTCTCCCAGTAGAAGTTTTCTTCAACCAAAATCTAGATGGTGAAGGCGGGGAAGACCCAGATGCGCCAATTTACGATTTTCCGACTACCTCAGAAAATACTCTTCGCACAGACACATTTAATGTAACTACACTTACCCTAAGCGACAAAACTCCTTTAAGAGAGGGCTATCGATTCGTCGAATGGAATACTATCCCTGATGGTACAGGGGTAGCCTATCAACCGAACGATATCCTTACCGTAGGATCGGGCCCCGGTGAAATATCTGGCGATTTCACCCTCTATGCAATTTGGACTGAAGGTTGTCCTACTGGTACTATTTGCTATCATGGCAACGGTGCCGATGCTGGTACGATGGAAGACCAAGTCAGTGCAGCTAATGCTGGTGTTGCTCTCCGTGCCTCCAACTTTAGCCGTGCTGGTTACGGCTTTGCCGGCTGGAATACCAAACCCGACGGTAGCGGAACCAATTATGGCCCTATCGGAAATGCCGCCGTTCCACCTGTTGGTGGCCTCGACCTCTTTGCCAACTGGATTGAGTCTGCCGGTAGTTTGCAAACTTGGACTGGGGCTGATTCTATGAATATTGGCGATATTACCGCTTTAACTGATGAACGCGACGGCGAAACCTATGCCGTGGCCAAACTAGCCGACGGCAATGTTTGGTTTATTGAAAATTTCCGCCTTGTTCCTTCTACGGCTAATATCACTTTCTTTAACACTAACCATCCTACTGCAGGATTCATAGGGAGTGCACCTACTTCCTCCTCGTCTAATGACCTCTGCAAAACTAATAGTGTCGCCTGTGTTGATACCTTGGCATATAATACTAACAACCTAGACCGCTCACTAAATCAATCTTATAATGACAATAACGACTCTAGCGCTTGGTACAGCTATGGGGTTCTCTATAACTGGTATACCGCCACCGCAGGGAACGGCACTTTTGACTTTACTAATACTAGTGGCGACAATCACGATGGTACTGTTTCTGGAGATATCTGCCCGGCCGGCTGGCATCTTCCTACCGGCAACAACGGTGAATTTGTTAATTTAAATACTGCTATTAGCGGAACTACTACTTATGATGTTAAAATTCGTTCCTTTGCTAATAACTTTATCCGTTCTGGTGATTATAGTGGTACCTCTTCTTCTGGCCGTGGTGTACAAGGACGTTACTGGTCTGCTACTGCTAGCGAAAAAAGCAAAGCTTACCGTTTTGGCCACGATGCCTCCTCTATTACCCCTAACAATACTTGGAGCAAATGGGCTGCCTTTGCTGTTCGCTGTATCTATGATGGCGACCGTATTCCAAATAGCAAAGTTACCATAAATCTTGGCGAACACGTCAATGCCATCAAAATTTCTAATGACGCATACGGCACTCAGAGAATCGCTACCAGCGGAACTACCGTTGAGCTTGCGAACGATCTGTCTTATAACATCTCGGCAGAATTCGAAGATAGCTACACCATTGACACTTGGTCTACTACCGAAAATGGCCAAATTGGCGATGCCACCTCTATTAATACCGACTATGAAGTTACTGGCCCTGCTACTTTGTCGCTTCAGGCTGTCTATCAGGAGCCAACCTGTCCAGCTGGCTATATTTGCTACTTTGGCAACGGCGCAACTAGTGGTACCATGGAAAACCAAGCCGCTTCGAGTAGCGCTAGTGTTAAACTTATTCCGTCGAATTATGCCAAGGTTGGCTATGGTTTTGCCGGCTGGGTTACCTCCGAAGATGCCACCCCTTACGGACCTAACGCAACTATTACCACTCCGGCAGATCTCGACACCACAGGGCTCAAACTATTTGCAAAATGGGTACCTTCTGCCGGCAATCTTCAGGGCTGGACTGGCTGCGGTACTCTTAGCCAGGGCAGTGTGACGGCTCTTACCGACACCCGTGACAACGATACTTATACCGTAGCAAAACTCGCTGACGGTAATTGCTGGATTACCGAAAACCTTCGATTAAATCCGGGCTCAGCCGATATTACCGCCTTTAATACTAATAACCCTACCTCTGATTTCATCACAAAATCAAGGACTGCCACCAGCACCAACACTATGTGTAATTCAAATAACTCAGGCTGTTTTGACAAGATCCAATTCAACAGCAATAATACCAATCGTATCCTCACTCAAAGCCATACCAACAACGATAACTCTAGTGCATGGTATACTTATGGCACCTATTTCAACTGGTATACGGCTACTGCAGGCCATGGCACCTATTCCTCCGACTCTTCTAGTACCATCGCGGGCGATATCTGCCCGGCCGGCTGGCATCTACCTACCGGTAATACCACTGGTGAATATAATAATCTCAATGACCACATTAATGGAGGTGCCACAAATAACGACAATAACTGGCGCGCTTATCCAAATAACTTCATCTGGTCTGGCGATTATAACAACAACAAACGTACCAATAGCTACGTTAATACTCGTATCTGGACTAGCACCCCTAAGGATAATAATTCCGCTTTCCGTGCTGGGCTTGATAGCAATAAATCTCCTGCGGTCACACCAAGTAGCAATACTTATTATAAATGGGATGGTTTCGTTGTCCGCTGTATCTATAGTAATCAGTAAAAAACCAAGACCTATTCAAAGCTAGTAGTAAAAATATATTATCAGTAACATCAAATACATTCTAAAAAAATCGGTAAAAAAAGAAGGAGTCGCTCTATTTTGGAGTGACTCCATAGGTCATACATAGTTTAAGTAGCCTCGCAGTTTAATCTACTTAAAACCACCTCTATTTTATATCACAAAATGCATAATGTCAACACCTTTTTTCCACATTTTGTGCAAAACTTTAAAAAAGATGTTCGGTTTCTTTAAAAATATTAAAACATAATTTTTAGAATTAGCATATTGACAAAAGTTAAGCACTATGATATAATAAGCATATTCATTAAAATTTAAGAGTTTGGTGGGCAGAATAGGAGTTCTAGAATGGCTGGAACCAAAGCTGGCGGCATGAAAGCTGCTGCAACCAATAAGGCTAAATACGGCAAAGAATTCTATGCTCGTATTGGTAAAAAAGGTGGTCAAAATGGTCATACTGGCGGTTTTGCCGCTAATCCAGCACTCGCTCGTATCGCTGGTGCTAAGGGCGGACGAATTTCTCGTCGTGGTCCTGCAAAAAAGGCTTAGTCAACTTAGTACACCTCGCATAAGGGGCAATGATACTGAGAATCTGGCGTTTGAAATCGCGTTAGCCCACACTTAGGGCAACGCGATTTTTGATGTAACCAATCTCTGTAGGTATCTAATTCTTCCTGGATTTTCTCCTCATCTATTTCTACACCGTAGTTATCAGCCAACTCCTTAGCTTTTTCCCAGGCCGCATTTTCCATTTTAAGCCTAGCCACATCCGTTTTAAAGTCCTTATGCTCTAAAAGTGCGTGTGACACCTCATGTAGGGCAAGAAGCCTATAAAACGGCTCATACGGCCCAAAAACGATGGTTTTTGGGGGCTTAAAAGCGAATTTTTTACCAAAAATAAACCGATAATCAGGAAAATCCTTCTCTAAACACTTTAAAAAAGTAGCCGCTCCCTTATCATAACCATTTTTAAAAGCCTCTTCACTTTTAGAACCCTGAGGGCAGGGAACCACCTTACTTTCGCTCCTTCTGCTTTGCATACAGATATCCCCCATAGATTACAGATTCGTTTGGGCGCTTGGGTTGTTTGTATTTTACCCCGAGATTAGGCAAATACTTCTCGTAAAGCCGAAAGACTTTCCCTAGAGGACCCCCGAGGACAATCGTATCTGGTCGATATTTTTTTACGATATCGGGTAGTCCTAGTGCAACCCTACTAGCGATGTCAATCATCGCATCTTTACTTCTCAAGTCTGTCGCGCGGTCTACCCCAAAAGCTCTCTCTATAGCACTTGCCGCCGCAATATCTTCCCACTCTTTTATTTTTCCTCCATACCAGTACATCTTGTGCCCCGGTTCAAATTTATTGGACTCTGGTAAGATCTGGTTTCTTTCCGTAATTCCGCCACCAATGCCTGTCGAAAAAGTTAAGAATATCGTCTTGCCGCGCAGGCGATAAGACTCAAATAAAGTCGCAAGATTTGCATCGTTTTCAAAATATATTTCACAGTCGAATAACTTTTTTATGGGGCTATATAGATCAATTTTATCCCAATTTCGGTTCCCAAAACTGACTGAATAATTTTTTTGTACAACTCCCGGGATTGCTACTACTACACTTTTTATGTCATATTTTTTAAACGATTCTAAATTTTCGGTTAGCTCGTCTATGAAGAATTTTGCCCCCTTAGCCGTAGGGAATTTTTTTCTTCTTATTACTCGCCCTCGTTTAGAGAATAGGGCAATCAAGGTTTTTGTACCGCCGATATCAACACTTAAATACATACCTTGATTATACCATAAAAATTTGCTATAATTACAGGAGTTTAGGCTCACTCAGTAGTTTTTTACCCCATACCTTTTAGGCGGGGTGAAATATTACTGAGTGAGTCTAAGGAAGGAAAAATTATATATGGCAAATGCCAAAAAAATCACAATGGACGATCTTTTAGCTCAGAATGAAGATTCGTTCAAAAAAGCAGTCGCAGGAGATACCGTTAAGGGTAAGGTTCTCTCTGTCAAAAAACATGAGATCTTGATTGATCTTGGTACCCAAGGTGTAGGGTTAGTCCCCCGACGCGAAGCTTCTTTTGCTCGCAATCTAAATGTAGGCGACGAAGTTACTGCCTCTGTTATTGAAGCAGAAATGGACGATGGTTATGTGTTGCTTTCGCTTCGCAAAGCCGTTAAAGATAAGGGATGGGATGAAATCACCTCTAAGGTCGAAAACAAGGAAACTGTCGAAGTTACACCGTTTGATGCTAACCGTGGCGGTCTTCTAGTAGAATACGAAGGTATTCGCGGATTTTTGCCTGTTTCTCAGCTATCTGCCGAGCACTATCCACGCGTTGGTAGCGCCGACAAGGATGAGATCTTGCAAAGACTCAATTCCTTGGTAGGTAAGCCAATGAAGGCACGCATCTTAGATGCCAACAAGAAAGAAAATAAGCTTATCCTCTCTGAAAAGGAAGCCATTAAAGACGGCCTAGCTGAGCGCTTTGCTGAGCTTAAGGTTGGTGACACTATCAAAGGTGTCGTTACCGGTGTGGTTGACTTTGGTGTATTCGTCAATGTTGACGGTATCGAAGGGCTCATCCACATTTCCGAGATTTCTTGGGAGCGTGTCAACAACCCAGCCGACTACGTTAAAGCTGGTGACACCATCGATGCGAAGATTATCGCTATCGATAAAGAGCGCTTGTCTCTCTCGATGAAACAACTCGTTGAAGACCCTTGGATTTCAGAGGTAGAAAACCTCAAAAAAGGTTCAAAGGTTGAAGGAACAATCACTCGTATCACTCCGTTTGGTGCCTTTGTCCAGATCAGCCCAGCTGTTGAGGCCTTGGTTCATGTTTCTGAACTTGGTGAAGGTTCCGACGTCGACCCAGAGAAGATCTTTACCTTAAATGAACGCAAAAACTTTAAGGTATTAGATATCGACAAGGAGAATCGTAAGATTTCTCTCTCTATTGCAAAGTAATTTATTGCAAAATAAATACTGCACAAAAAAGCCTCCTTATGGTATAATTAATCATAAGGAGATTTTTGTGAGTAAAAAGAAAGAAAACGAAAAGAGCCCTTGGCTCGAATTTTATAAAGAAGAAGGCATCCCGCCCCATATGGATTATCCAGATTGTTCCATGGTGGACATGGTAATGCAGGCCGCAGAAAAATGGCCAGACAACGTCGCCTATACTTACTACGGGCATAAGATAACCTATAAAAATTTCATTAAAAAGATCGAAAAAACCGCTCGCGCCCTCAAAAACTACGGTGTTAAGGAAGGCGATCGCATTACGATCTGTATGCCAAATACTCCAGAGGGAATTACTATGGTTTACGCGGTCAACATGGTTGGCGCTATTTGTAACATGGTTCACCCTCTCTCATCAGAAAAAGAGCTAGAATACTACATCAAGGTTGCCGAATCAAAATACGTCCTTGTGATTGATGCGGTTTTTGACAAAATTTACAGACTTCGCGACACTGCAGGGTTGGAGCGCATTATTGTGGTACGTCCGTCAGATGGCCTCGGGTTTTTAAAGAAAAAACTCTACTCTGCTCTTCATATCAAAAAAGTTCGCTTACCGGCTAACGACAGTCGTGTAGTCCTTTGGGAAGATTTTATCGCAAACAGCTACTTTTATCAGGGGAATTACCACGAAGAAAGAGGTGCGGAAGATCTCGCCGTCATTATGTATTCCGGTGGTACTACTGGTGCTCCCAAAGCTGTGATGCTTTCAAATGGCAATATTAATACCGAAACTACCTGTATTGGCCCAATGATTCAGCAAATCACCCCTGGGGCGACCGTGCTATCGATTTTACCTTTGTTCCACTGTTTTGGCCTTGGTGTTTGTATTCATACTCCACTTTGTAAGGGTATGGGCTGTATCCTGATTCCGGCCTTCTCCCACAAACAATTTGGCGACATCATTAAGAAAAATAGCCCTAATTTCATCGTCGGTGTACCTACTCTATTTGAGGCTCTCGTCAACACCAAACTAAAGAGTGATGAGCTAAAATCCGTTACTGCGGTGATTTGTGGTGGTGATGCATTAAATCAAACTCTGCGTGATAAAGTCAACAAATACCTAAAAGACCACGGTTCGAGCGCCAAAATTAGGGTTGGCTATGGTCTTACCGAAGGCTCTGGTGCAGTCTGCCTTTCACCTGAAAATACCTTCAAAGATGGCATTATTGGGCTGCCTTTCCCAGATACCGACTTTAAGATCGTCAAAAATGACACTTTCAAAGCTCAGCCAGCCGGCAAAGAGGGTGAAATTTGTATTTCTGGCCCGCTTGTTATGATGGGTTACCTCGGTGACGATGCCGAAACCGCACAGGTCTTAAGACTCCACGACGACGGTAAGCTCTGGCTTCACACTGGTGATCTTGGACTTCTCGGTGAAGATGGTTTAATTTACTTCGCTCAGCGCCTGAAACGTATTATTGTATCGAGTGGCTACAATATCTACCCAACCCACCTCGAATCTGTTATTAACTCTCACGAGGGGGTTCTGACTTCTACCGTGATTGGTATAGACCACCACTATAAAGGTCAGGTGCCAAAAGCCTTTATCGTCTTAAAACCTGGCTACAAGGTCAATAAAAAGCTCGAACGCGAAATCAAGGAATTACTCGAGAGAAATGTCCCGGTTTATGCCCTTCCGGCTGCCTATGAATTCCGCGACAAACTTCCTCAGACCCTTGTCGGTAAAGTTGCCTTCAGAGAGCTTGAAAAAGAAGAGAAAAAACAAGCCTAGCTTGTCTTGTAATTCTCAATAGCCTCTCTTAAAGCATCATGGCCTAAGACTGAGCAGTGAAATTTGTGTTTTGGCAAATTACCTAGGTAATCGTCAATCATTTTTGCGTCGATTTTTAGGGCTTCGTCTAAGGTTTTACCTTTGGCCAACTCTGATAAAGCCGAGGTGGAAGCGATTGCCGAGGCGCATCCATAAGTCTTCCAGCGGATATCATCTATCTTGCCATCTTTAACCTTGATATACATCTTCATCTGATCACCACATATTGGGTTTCCTACCGTCCCCACTGCATCATAGTCGAATTTTTTCTCATCGCCCATCAAAAAATTCCGTGGGTTCAAGAAATGCTCTTTCACCTTTTCACTATAAATCCAATCCTGTTCTTCCATTATTTTGCCTCCATTTTTATTGTGCTAATATTTTGTAATCGCTCTATAATCCCTGGTAAAACCTCCATTACTCCTTCAATGTCTTTTTTTGTACTGTTAGGTCCAAAAGAGAAGCGCACAGAGGAGTGTGCCACCTCGGCATCGCCGGTTTTTGCCATCAACACATGGCTTGGCCTTATGTCCCCAGAGGCACAGGCCGAACCGGTAGAAACCACTATCCCTTTGGCATCAAGATAAAGTTGAATGGACTCTCCCTCAGCCGCTGCAAACGAAACATTTAAAATATTCGGCAAACTTTTACCAGGGGCGAGGTCAGTATTTAGGCTACTCCCTGGGATTTTCTCTAAAATATGCTGGGCCAGAAAGTCACGCAGCTCTCTTACCTTATGGTCATATATTTCCCAGGTTTTTTCCTCTAGCACCCTCTTTAATGCCACCCCAAAACCGACAATCCCTACGGTATTATAGGTCCCACCTCGACGCTTTTCCTCCTGATTACCCCCGACAATCAGCGGTTTAAACGGCGCACCAGTTTTTACGTATAATGCACCTACCCCTATTGGACCGCCAATCTTATGTGCGCTAAATGTCGCATAATCTAGCCCCAATTTTTTTACATTAAGAGGTATTTTTCCAAGCGCCTGTGTCAAATCTGAGTGAAGAAACCCCTTTCCTTTGTCTGGAAGTTCTAAAATATCACCAGTTTCATTATTAGCCAGCATAAAGGAATAAAGCTCCGGCTCTTTATCGCCCCTGTAAATGTTGGCCGCCTCAATGATGGAATGATGTTCTAAGGGGGAAGTCTTGATTTTATGCCCCTCAAAAGTCCGAATAACAGTATTGTTTGATTCGCTCGCACCAGATGTGAAAATAATCTCCTTTGGCTCCGCCCCAATTAATTTGGCTAGTAGCTTCCGGGTGCGCTCTATTTCGTTTTTTGCTAAATGTCCAGGGGTATGAAGTGCTGACGCATTGGCATAGTATTTTTGCTCCGCCTCGTGCATCGCCTCTAACACCTCTGGTAGTAGCGGCATCGTCGCCGCATAGTCTAGATAAATCATATACCCTTATTATACCTTATTTTCCCCCTAAAAAAAATCCTGTTGCCTGCTTTATGTGTTATAATCAAAAGTAGTAACGTTTATCAAATATGAAAAAGAATTGGGATTAAAAATGCTCTGGAAAATAATATTAGTTTTAATCATCTCTATGATTCCTCTGGTAGAACTAAGAGGCGCCATCCCTGTAGCAGTTGGCATGGACCTTGGGTTTCCTGAATGGCTCGTGCTCATCGTGGCCATCATCGGTAATATGATTCCTATCCCGTTTATTTACTTCTTTGCCCGTAAATTTCTTGAATGGGGAAACAAAAAAAACTGGAAACCTCTTAAAAAGTTTTGTAGTTTTTGCCTCAAAAAAGGTGAAAAAGGTGGCAAAAAACTTCTTCAAAAAACCGGTAAATTTGGCACCTATTTTGCTCTATTCCTATTCGTAGCTATTCCTATCCCCGGTACCGGTGCCTGGACTGGTACCCTTGCTGCTAGTATCTTAAAGCTAGATTTCAAAAAGACCGTCATCTCTATCGTGTCTGGGGTTCTCGTCGCTGGTTTAATTATGCTTGCAGTCTCGCTCGGACTATTTAAAGTTATTTTCGGCGGCTAATAGTAAAACAATATAGTATAATGGTTTTTATGAAGAATATTGTAGAAATTAAACATTTCCGCATGGACTTTGGGAATAAAACAGTGATCAAAGATCTGTCGTTCGAGGTACATGCAGGTGAAATTTTTGGATTGCTCGGTAGTAATGGCTCCGGCAAAACCACCACTCTGAGGGCCTTACTCGGCTTTTATACCCCAACCAGCGGGGAATTATTAATCGATGGTAAACCATATAATCCAGAAGATAATACCGTTACGGTAGGTTATTTGCCAGAGGAACGAGGCTTATACCGCAAAGAAAAAGTCATCGATAATCTCGTTTATTTTGGCGAGTTAAAAGGCCTCAAAAATCCTAGAGAGTGGGCTATCAATTATTTAAAACGCGTAAAACTTGATACCAAAATGAACGAAAAGCTCGAAAAACTCTCTGGTGGCCAACAACAAAAGGTCCAGCTTGGTGTTACTATTATGAATCAACCAAAACTTTTAATTTTAGATGAACCTACCAAAGGTTTTGATCCGATGAATCGTCGTTTGCTGATGGAAATTATCGAAGAATTACACCAAAAAGGCACTGCTGTCATCATGATTACGCACTATATGGACGAGGTTGAAAAACTCTGTGACCGCGCTATTCTTTTGAAAGATGGCGTAGCGCACGCCTACGGCACTATTAGCGA
Source organism: Candidatus Nanosyncoccus sp. (assembly GCA_045530815.1). Classification (GTDB taxonomy): domain Bacteria; phylum Patescibacteriota; class Saccharimonadia; order Saccharimonadales; family Saccharimonadaceae; genus Nanosyncoccus. Next base: position 5,100 of record JAZSCU010000009.1, on the reverse strand, counting down.
GATTAAAAAACAGCACAATGGTAAATCCTTAGAACAAATCTTTGTCGATGTATATGGAGGTGATGATGAGTAGTAAACAATTTTCTAGCGTGATCAAATTTGAGTTTGTCCGTCAAATTAAAAAACCATCTTTTTGGATCTCAATTCTACTGATGCCAGCCTTGGTTATTGGCATGTTTCTTATATCTATGGCTGCTTCAAGCAGCAATAACCCAAGCTCTGATAACTTAGACGAAAATACCAAGATTGCCATCTCTGATGAATCTGGTGTTTTGCCTTCCGATTCGCCATTTATTACGAAAAACGATAAAGAACAGGGGATCGAAATGGTCAAAAATGGCGAGGTCGATCTGTATTTTTATATCCCAGATAACTTCGAGGAGACTAAAAAAGTTGAGCTCTACCATATTTCCGAAGAGTTAGACATTTTCAATAACAGCGGCGCCATTATTAAAGCAATTTTAAATCAGGCTGTTTCTTCAAAATTTGACGATTTAGATATTATGGCTCTAACAGGCGATTTTAATATTGATGACAATAAACTCACTACCACCGGCGAAGAAGCCAACGCACTCGGTAAAATTGTGGTGCCTCTAGCTTTCCTAGTGATTTTCTTCTTGTTCATCGTCCTCTTTGGTAGCCGCTTCCTCATGACTGTAGTAGAAGAAAAAGAAAATCGCATCTCAGAAATGATTCTCACCAGTGTTTCAGCCAAACACCTCATTGTTGGTAAAATCATCGCAATGATGCTTCTGGGTATTATCCAGATATTAACCTTTATCGTACCCCTAATCGTTGCCGTGTTCATCTATCGCGACAATCCTATCGTCAGCGGTATTTTATCTACCATCGAGATAGACCCGGTGATTATTGCTGAATGTATTATCCTATTCGTAATTTCTATTGCGCTAGTAATCGGACTTTGTACTTATATTGGTACTATTACCCCGACCGCAAAAGATGCCTCGCAGTTTATCGGCCCAATCATCATTGGCTTGGTATTTCCGCTATATTTCATGAGTTCCTTCTTGGCGGCAGAACCAAACTTCTTGGTACAATTTTTGACCTTCTTCCCATTCTCGGCTCCAATTGCCTTGATGCTTCGCATTGCTTTTGGCACACTTAGTACACCGGAGTTTATCATCGGTTGTATTGAGATCGGCATTTTGGCATATGCTGTTATCTGGATCACTATCCGTACCTTTCAAAAAAATGCCATTAACTTTGGTCTCGTTAAGCCAAGATTACTAAAAAGAAAATAAAATCCTAATGCTTCTGCTATCCTGATTGAAGTATTTTGGGCGATTGTAGTATAATAAAACTATGGCAAAAAAGGAGGTACGAAAGCTCAAGATTCATGGAGTGTATAGGCATTTTAAAGGCGATTTATATCTAGTAGAAGATATCATTTACCATTCCGAAACCAAAGAAAAATTGGTAGCCTATAGAGCGCTTTATGGCGACAATAGACTTTGGTGCCGGCCATATGACATGTTTATGAGCGAGGTAGATCACTGGAAATACCCAAACATCGAACAAAAATATCGGTTTGAACTTCAAGACATCAAAAGTACAGCAAACTGACCCTAGATAATCTATTTTTTGAGGCGCTCCATTATCACAAACCCATCATAGTATTTTTGTATCTTATTGGGGTCAGTGTGACAAGAATTACCACCAAAAAAATAATCACAAAATTCCTCTCTAGCTATTAGTACCTCGCGCAGACGAGCAGGGTTTTTGATATTTGCAGAAATCGTAAAATCAAAAAACTCAAGAGTTCTATCTATTGCAACTTTGGCGCACTCTTCGATATTTTTTGCTGTCCACTTAAGAGAACGGGAGACTTCGCTGCCAATATTACCCATCTGGTAAGTGATAGAATATTTACCCCAATTATCACGAATCTCCTTAGCATGGATGTAATTTAAATTAGTCATTTTGATACTACTGACTTAATTTTGGCTTGAATTTCGAGATCTTCTACTCCGCGGCTACGGTTACGTCCAACCCTCGAACAACTATGAATAAAAATATGACCCCTTGGGTCATCTTTTTATTCATGGCTCCCGGGACTGGACTCGATTCGAAGAACGAGTCCAGAAAAAAAGACCCTTTAGGGTCATGGCTCCCGGGACTGGACTCGAACCAGCAACCTCGAAGTTAACAGCTTCTTGCTCCACCATTGAGCTACCCGGGATTAACGTATTCCCATTATAGCATATTTTTTCAATTTGTGGTAAAATTAAACGAGATATTTATATTTTTTTGTGTCACACTTGAAACAGAAAGGAGTAAGATGGAAGAAAAGACAATCCAAATCGCCGGTTCTATCACTGTTGACGAGCTTTCAAAGGCTCTCGGTCTTTCTGTTACCGAATTAATTGGCACTCTCTTCAAAAATGGTATCGTTGCCACCATTAATCAGAGATTAGATTTTGAAACCGCCTCTATTATTATTGATGAGCTAGGCCTTGAAAATATCAAACTAGAAAAAAAGAACACTTCTACTAAGACCTCTGATTACCATAGAGAATTATCAGACAAAGCTACCGAGCGTCCGCCAGTTGTCGCAGTTATGGGTCACGTAGATCACGGTAAAACTACCCTGCTTGATACTTTGCTCCATAAAAAGACCGTTGATGCCGAAGCCGGCGGCATCACCCAACACATCTCTGCTTATCAATTAAAACACAACGGCAGATTGATTACTTTTCTTGATACCCCAGGTCACGAGGCTTTCGCAGCCATTCGCCAACATGGCGCTATGCTTACCGATATTGTCGTAATCGTAGTTGCTGCCGATGATGGCGTCAAACCTCAGACTGTCGAGGCAATCAATTTCGCCAAGTCAGCTAACGCCAAAATCATCGTAGCCATCAACAAAATTGACCGCGAAGGCGCAGACGTTAATCGCACCATGGCGGACCTTTCTCAGCATGGCCTCCAACCAGAAGAATGGGGTGGCGACATCACGATGGTTCCGATCTCTGCCAAACAAAACCAAAATCTTGATAAACTCCTAGATATGGTATTACTAACTGCAGATATCGAAGAACTCAAAGCTGATACGGATATCCCAGCTGAAGGCCTCGTAATTGAATCACATATGGAAACCGGCAAAGGCTCGGTGGTAAACCTCCTAGTTACTGGTGGGGAATTAAAGACCGGTGAATTTATCGTAGCTGGCTCTACCTATGGCAAAATCCGTACTATGCTAGATTGGAAAGGCAAACCAAAGGGCAAAGCCACTCCATCTACTCCTGTTACTGTAACTGGTTTTAAGGAGCTTCCTAGCTTTGGCGACAGATTTGTCGAGGTTAAAGACGAGAAAACCGCCCGCAAAATGGCGCTTCTTAATGCCCAGGCGGCGGCCAACGAGTCTGCTGATGCCAACGTTACCAGTACCGATCTTCTTCGCATGATGAATGTTGCAGATAACACCAAGACCTTTAATGTCATCGTCAAGGGTGACGTTTTGGGTTCTGTCACCTCTGTTGTAGACAGTCTTAAACTAATTGACACCCACGGCGAAATCACCCTAAATATCGTTTCTACCGGGGTTGGCGACATTAATGAAAATGATGTCTACATGGCCGCTGGCGAAGATACCATTATTTATGGCTTTAATGTCTCCGTGCCTATCAATATCAGTAAAATGGCCGCCCGCGACAACGTCCCAATTCGCACTTACAAAGTAATTTACGAACTCCTAGACGACGCCAAACATGAGATGGAAAATCTCCTCGATGCCGAGATAGTCGAAGAAGACAAAGGGGAATTAAAAGTACTCGGTGTCTTCCGTACTGAAAAAACTTCCATTATCGCCGGCGGCGAAGTCTTAAAAGGTGACTTAAAACCAGGTTATCTTGTCCGTATCGTTCGCGACAAAAAATACCTTGGCGAAGCTGAAGTTACTTCCGTTCAAAAGGAAAAAATTGATGCCAAAGAGCTAATCGCTGGTGAAACCGGCGGTCTAGCCATGAAAACTACTGCAAAAATTGATCTCCAAGTTGGCGATCGCCTGGTCTTCTTTACCCGCGAAGCCAAAAAGCGCACATTGTAACGGCAAGCCTCCTATGTTATCATGACTATAAGGAGATCACAATGGAAACCGATAGACAATCTAACCCGACTCAGCCTATACAATCACAGGCGCAATATCAGCCACCCCAAAAACGCAAAATGAATAAAAAGGAAAAAAATGCAATGTCTGCTGGGGCTGGGATGCTCATTTTTGCGGCAACTTTCATCATCGTGTTTTTCGCGGCACCACAGATAGCCGCACAAATAGAACATTGTAATCCGTTTGCTATGGGCGGCGACAATATGTGTCACGGTTATGCCAGCCTTGCTGTTTTTGGATTCTTTGGATTATTTCTTTGTGTACCACTTTTTTTAATAGGCGCAGCATTGATACTGTATTCTTGCCTCAGACGAAAAGGGGTCAAAAACCCTGGCACCATTAGCACATTAATACTCGCCTTAGTTGTGCTTATTATAGTTTTTTGTGTCTTCATTTTTACTAATTCACTGAGTCATACACCGCGTTCTTTATAAAATATTACTCACTGTGTCGGCACAGACCTTTTCCATTGCTTTTAGTAATTTGCTGTGATATCATAACCATAAGGAGTATTTAAAATGGAATTTGACGACAATTTTTTACAAGAGATGGGTCTTACGGCTATGCCAGAAGATGAAAAACAAAAATTTCTTGATTATATCAGGGAAGAGCTTGAAATCCGTATTGGGGAGCGCATCAGTAGAGGTCTCACCGAAGCTCAATTAAATGAATTCGATACCATTACCGATCAAGCTGAAGCCGCTAAGTGGCTCGAAAAAAATCGCCCAGATTATCGCGAGATTGTCACTCGCACCATCAACGAGATGAAAGAAGAAATTCGCGCCAACCGCGAAAAACTTATTTAGAAAGAACCATATCGTAGTAGCGACATCGGTTAACCTCCCAAACAAGTTAGACAACTCTTAGTTGTTAATATTTCTAGTATAGCACAGAAAAATCTGGACAAGCATTCTCATAACCGGGTAGACTCTGCAAAAATTCTACCGGTGTCAAATAATTAAGCATAGAATGTG
>JAZSCU010000024.1:0-66837 GCA_045530815.1 Candidatus Nanosyncoccus sp. | reverse complement strand
AGAATCAGGGGTTGTCAAATCTACCGACGATAGTGTATTAAAATCCCTGTTTGACGAGAGTCATCAAGCTAGCCTGAATAATCTTTATAATGAGTTTAATGATTTTTCGGGAAACTAATAATTTATAAATAAGGAGTTTTTATGGGAGAAAAGTCGGACAAAATCAAAGAAAGAGTTTCTAATGCCCGTGAGAAAAGTGGTGGATTTCGAAAAGAGTTTATTGAGTTTATTAACCGTGGCTCGGTGGTGGACCTCGCTGTAGGTGTAGCAGTAGGTGGAGCATTTACGGCTATTGTTAATTCATTAGTAAATGATATCATTATGCCGATTGTAGGGTTGCTCGCTGGTGGTGTAGATTTTACTAGCCTTGCTATTAGGATACCAAATTTCTTTGGCACTGGCGATGAGGCAGTGATTGCCTATGGCAATTTTATCCAGAACGTAATTGAATTTCTAATTATCGCCTGGGTGATCTTTATGATTATTAAATTTATGAATAGAATCAACCGCAAAAAGGATGCAATAAAAGCTAAAAAAGCAGCTTAGTTAGTAGTTAAATCATAACTCAATCTGATGAGGTCCTGGACCTCATCATTTTTTAGTTGGCCCGCTAGGACGATTTCTACACCACCACGACCAAAATAACGCGACTCCATGACGGATTCGTATTTTTCCTTTAGCAGGTTACTTAGTTTTTCATCACAACGGACTTCAATAGTGTTATCATTAACAACTAAAAACGGGCGATCTTCCCTAAGATATAACTCACGGGTTTTGTGAGTCTTGGGATTTTGCTCGGTTTTTTTAGTATAATCTTCTAATCCGCTTATTTCAGAAAGGTCAAATACCATTTAAACTCCTCTATACTACCATTAATGTCATCTAGTGCGCGGTGGTTTTCTGGTTTAGTGAATTTTTTACCCAGCGCATTTTCAAAATAAATTTTCCAGGCCGAAACATCAAGCATACGGTAATGTAATTTTTTGTTAAGCTTTGGCATTTCCCTTTCGATAAATTTGCGATCCTGGTGAATGGAATTGCCAGCAAGATAAATAGTTTTGTCAAAATGTTTTTTGATGAAATCTAGTAGCTCTTTTTCGACTGCCGCTGCGGGTTGGCCGTTTTCGTTTTGTTTGATCAGGTCGTCGCGAGCTTTTTGATTTTTATCCCAAAAAGCTCCTACCATGCGCTCTTTTATAAGCTCTTCGTCAACTTTTATAACAGCCTCAAAAGTAGCAATTTCATTAAGATTCATATCAGTAGCGATGGCAGCAACTTCAAGGATTTTGTCCTTTTTTGGGTCAAGGCCAGTCATTTCAAGATCAATCCATAAAAGTTCAGCTTTTTTCATTACATTTCCTCTGGGATATCTATCCCTAATATATTTAATCCGTGGGTCATAGTATCTAGGTATGCTTTAACTAGTTTGAGGCGTTCTCTCTCGCGGTCGCTACCATTAACTGGGCACTTTTCGTAAAATCTAGAGAATTCTTGGGCGAGTTCGTACAAGAAATTGGCGACTTTGTGAGGTGCCATTTCGGTGACGGCTTCAGGCAATATTCCTTGGTACTCCAATATCTTTTTGATCAATGCTCGTTCATTTTGATTATAATCCCTATTAGATACATTTTTAGGATCGTCGCTCTCGGCTTTTTTGTTACTTAGGATTTTCTTGGCACGGACGCAGGAATAAAGGAGGTAGGGGCCAGAGTTCCCAGTCATTTTGACGGACTCCTTTGGATCAAAGATAATATTGCCACCCATTTTATATTTCAAAAAAGCATATTTGATGGCAGCATTAATGACTATTTCGTCGGAAGAATCATAGGCGCTTTTTAATTCTTTGCGGACTAATGATATCACATCAATGGCTTTTAGGATGTTGCCTTTTCTGGAGGACATTTTAACACCGCCCGGGAGTTTAACAAGGCCGTGAGTTAGATGAGTTGTGCGCAAAACCAGTTCGGGGGCATATTGCTCAACAGATTTTAATACAACTTTCATATAATCGGTCTGTTCGCTACCTGTGATAATGACCGATTTGTTAAAATGATAATCTTCCCATTTAGTAAAGATAAGGCCAATGTCCTTGGTCTCATAGGTAGGGACACCTTTATTATTAATAAATACTCTAGTGTGAAGCCCGAATTTTTCGCCATTAAAAATGACTGCTCCGTCGGAATACTCATAAACACCATTTTCGAGTTGTTCTTTGACCTTTTTTAGACCAAGATCGGCGACAGTAGATTCTGGATAGTATTTATCAAATTTTATACCAATAGAGTCGTAGAAATAGCGGAAATATTCATACGATAATTCCCTGCCTCGCCAATAATCCTGGGCAAGAGTAGTATCGTGGATTTTTTCTAGATTAATTTGGTAAATTTTTTTGTTTAGCTCAGCGATTTCTGACTTAGCGGTTTCATCTTCTTCATATAGTCTGGTACCCTCTATGTAGGAATCGGAAATGTCTTCAATGGTAAAATCGGGTTTTTTGTTTTTTTCTAAGGCATACATGGTTTTTGCAACGTGAAGACCAACATCGCCACCGAAATTAGCTCTTATGACGTTGGCATTGGCATATTCATAAAGCCGACTAATAGAATCACCAACGATACTGGTATAGAGGTGACCAACGTGAAGAATTTTAAATGGATTTGGGTCGCTAAATTCACAAATAATTGTTTGGTTCTTAAACGCATCAGATGTAAAGTTGCTATCGAATTTATCAACTAAGTTTTTTAGATAATCATCTGGCAGTGTAAAATTTATAAAACCCGGGGGGCTTAAAAAAATATTTTCTTGATATTCCCCGTTAAATGTACTCTTTTTTAGCTCTTTTAATAGTTCGTTTGCGATTTCCATTGGGGGCTTATGAAGATCTCTAGCTAATTTTAACGGAGCATTTGAAGAATAATCAGCATCGATATTATCTGGAGAAGGAGTAATGTCGGGGTCAAAATTTAGACCGTAAAGGTCTTGAATAACTTTTTTAAGTTGATCCCGCAAATCTTGCATAAAATAATTATAGCATATTTTACAGAGATATGATATAATGAGAGGGTCTTAGCGGGTATCGTATAACGGCTATTATGTATCCTTCCCAAGGATGAGATCGGCGTCCGACTCGCCGTACCCGCACCAGTGTTGATAAATAGCCTCTTTTAGAGGCGTTTTTCATCTGTTTTTGTTGGTCCGAACTTGCTGGTGTTAGCTAAGCGGGAGTCGTTTCTACTATCTCTATGCTATAATGTTGGTATGAAAACGCATAAAATGAATTTGCAGCCAAAGTATTTTAATTTCATTAAGGATGGCACGAAACGAATTGAGCTCCGCCTATTTGACGAAAAGCGCCAACAGATAGAACTTGGCGACATCATCGAATTCGCTAAATCAGAAAACGAAAAATTTAAAGCAGAGGTTATCGGACTTCTCAGATATAATTCGTTCAATGATTTATTTGAAGATTTTGATATTTCTGTCCTAGCTGATAAATCTATGACAAGACAAGAATTGCTTGACGCGTTGTCTGAGTTTTATACTCCAGAAAAACAAGCAGAATTTGGAGTGCTTGGTATCAGACTAAAGTTAATATAAGTTACAAAAAAGATGCTCTTAATAGAGCGTCTTTTTTTATATCCATAAATAGTATTATATACCTTCGGGTTCGTCGTTAGGGTTTTTGATTTCGATAAACTCTTTAACTTTGTCAGAGGCCCTTAGATCGGACATTTGCTTGTCGAATTCTGTAAACGGTACTCTGATCGAAACGAAATTAACTCCAGTTTCGGTTTTGCTAATAAGCTTTACAAAGTAATAACCGTCACCGTTCATAGAAATAAACTTGCCACTGCTTTGGCCTGGCTCTAATTTCATGGCCTCGGTGGCACGACCACCATCGATGTTTTGGTTATTAACGAGCCCGTCGGTTTCTTGATAGATGATTTTGTCACCTAATTTCTCGGCAACATCCTGATAATCATTGTCGTTATCTTTTAGAAGAGACTCCACCTCGTTTGCGATTTTACTAGCTGTTTTGTCGATAGCTGTTTCAACCTTGGCTTTCATTAGAGTAAGATAAAGCATTCTTTCATATTCACTTTTGTTAAGCCCAAAATTGTCCCCAATTATTTTAATAAAACCTTCCTCGCTGCGTTCGACACCACCTATTTTGAGGTGACGATTAAACTCGTTAGAAACTTCTTCACTGCTTACTTCAATGTTTTGCTCTTTGGCGAGCTTTAATGCATAGGTGTAATCTTCGGCCTCGTTTAGAGCGGAACGCTTATAGTCAGCCCGGAGCCCCTCAATAGCGCCGTCTTCAAACTGGCTGCCAGATTGTCGCTCAATAGAAGTAATACTGCTACGATAAAACATTAAATAATCGGAAAAACGAACGTTTTCATCGTCTACACTGGCGACTGAAATCGGGAAAATTTCGGTGATTTTAAATAAAAGGTCATCAGTTCTACCTAGACGATAGAGTGCAAGCCAACCACCAACGATAATCATCGCAAAAACAATGATTGTAATAAGGACAGTGTTAATAACAATGCGATGTCGAGTCCACTGTAAGGGGTATTTAAATTTTCTACCTTGGCTTAGAACCTCTTCGCGACGCTCTTCAACCTTTTCTTGTTCGGTTTTTTTGGTGTCTTTCTTCTTTAGCAGACTCATGATATAATAATTATAACATATTTTGGCTCCGTAGCTCAATGGATAGAGCGGCTCCGTCCTAAGGAGAAGGTTGTGCGTTCGACTCGCACCGGGGTCACCATACTATTCAATGCCTCCAGTAGGCTTTTTTTAGCCCAGAGTCGGACCTTCGGTGCGACTCGCTACCAAAGGTCACCACTGAAACGAAGAAGACCCTTTAGGGTCTTATTTGTGCTATAATTAACTTATGGTTAAAAGGTCACAGAACAAGCTGGCGAGACTGTTTACAGCCGAGAGAGTGATAGTGGGGCTGATGATTCTAGTTGTGGCGGTGAGCACTTTTTTCTTTGCGAGAAGTATTGAAACTTATGACTATATAGTGGAGACAAATGCTTTTTTCGCACCATTTGAATACTATGATAACCGGAAAATTGTGGGGGTAGACGTAGAGATTATTAATAAGGTAGCAGAAAAATTAAATGCAAAAATTGATATAAAAAATGTAGAATTTGATATGATCATCGACAATGTCGCTAATGGAGTAATTGCGGATGCGGGGGCAGCGGGTTTAACCATTACACCGGCAAGGGCGGAGAAAGTTGATTTTAGTATTCCCTATTATACGTCCGTGCAGTATGTAATTTTTAAGGATGACAATGCGCCGGAGGAACGCGACGGTCACATAGTGTGGGAAGCGCTAAACGGAAAAATTTTAGGTACGCAAACGGGTAGTACTGGGTATATTTTCACCTCAAACGAAATAAAAGATGGTGTATTAAAAGATACTAATACAAGTATAAAAGGGCTAGACTCTTATCAGCTGGCAGCAGATGCGATTGGTGCACATATTATTGACTATGCAATTGCAGATGAATTGGCAGCTAAATTTATTATAGAAAAAAATCCCGAACTTAAGGCTTTGCCGTTATACTACCAGGGGGACGAGGCAAACGAGGATTATCCAGTAGAGGAGTCATATGCTATAGCGGTAAATAAAGAGCGTACGGAACTTTTAAATGCATTTAATGAAGTGTTAGAAGAGATGTTAAAACCAAATGAGGCTGGCGAAACTGAAATGAATAAGTTAATATTAAAATATATGGGACTAACAAATGAATAATTTTTTCGATAAAACAGTTGAGCTATTTACAACACCACAATATATAGAGTCACTGTTGCACGGATTTTTATTAACAATGCAAATATCGTTTTTTGCAATTATTATTGGGCTAATACTAGGGACGATAATTGCGTTAATCGATACCGCAAAAAGAACAAAATGGACAATCATCCCAAAAGCGATAACTAGAGTTTATACGACGATCATCCGTGGGACACCGATGGCATTACAACTTTTTATTATGTTCTTTGTGATTTTTGCAATCAGGGGATTCCCGCAAATAATTATCGCAATTTTGGCTTTCGGTTTTAATTCAGCAGCTTACACGGCAGAAGTAATTAGGAGCGGGATACAGTCGGTGGATCCTGGGCAAAAAGAGGCTGGGATGGCATTAGGATTGTCGCAATTCACGATTTTTAGAAAAATAATTGCACCCCAAGCTATAAAAAATATTATTCCGGCGCTTGGGAATGAGATTATCACTGTAATTAAAGAGACAGCAATCGTCAGCATGGTAGGTTTATATGATCTTAACATGGCGGCTAAAGATATCGGCTCTGGGCAAAATATGGCGAGCTATATTGTGCCAATGTTTGTGGCGGCATTGTTCTACCTAGCCGTAGTATATTTGATCACATTTATTATTAAGCGAATTGAAAAACGACTGCGCAGAAGCGAGTTAAGGGCATAGGAGGAAGATGGAACAAAAAATATTGAAGATTCATGACTTAAAAAAGGAATATGGAAAAAATAAAGTATTAAAAGGTATTAATTTTGAACTTACGGCAGGAGAAAAAGTGGTGGTGCTGGGGCCTAGTGGGTCTGGTAAATCTACGTTTTTAAGGTGTATCAATAAGATGGAAGAGCCGACATGTGGCGAAATATATTTTAATGGTACTTTGATTACGGATAAAAATATCCAAAAAATGCGCCAAGAAATTGGTATGGTGTTTCAGCACTTTAACTTAATAAATAATTTAACGGTGATGAAAAATCTAACTTTGGCGCCTACTGTTTTGAAATTAATGACAGAAAGTGAGGCCGAGAAAAAGGCCAAAAAATTGCTTGAACATATTAATTTGGCCTCTAAGGCAGAGGCGTATCCGGCGAGTCTTTCTGGTGGCCAGAAACAAAGGATTGCGATAGTTAGAGCGATGATGATGGATCCTAAAGTATTATTGTTTGACGAACCAACCTCGGCCCTGGACCCAGAGTCTATCGGAGATGTTTTGTCCTTAATTCGTGAAGTAGCCGATGCTGGAATGACAATTATGATAGTGACTCATGAGATGGGTTTTGCACGAGAGATCGCTTCGAGAATTGTCTTTATCGACAAGGGGCAGATAATCGAAGAAGGAACCCCAAAAGAATTTTTTGAGAACCCAAAGACTCCTCGGGTAAAAGAATTTTTGGAGAAAGTACTATAATTTATGGAAATAAATGATTTGATCAATGATTTTCTAGAACACTTAGAGGTGGAAAGTGGCAGAAGCAAAAAGACAATAGATAATTATCGGCTATACCTTGAAAGATTTTATGAAATCGCTCTTGATATCATGAAAAAGGAATCTTTGAATGCTAACGAAATCACAAAAGAGTTGTTAAGAAAATATAGATTAAAACTAAATCGATACGGTTCGGAAAATGGCGAAGACGATTTAAAGGTGATTACACAAGCTTATCATTTAATTGCACTAAGGGGGTTTTTGAAATACTTAGCGAAGCGGGATATTAAATCTTTGGACCCGTCGCTAGTGGAATTACCTAGAGTAGTACGAAAACAGGTAACATTCCTTCATTTTGACGAAGTAGAGGATATGCTTGACCAGATAGATACTTCAAATGAATCTGGACTGCGCGATCGGGCGATTATTGAACTGTTGTACTCCGGTGGACTACGGGTGTCTGAATTGGTGGGACTTAACAGAGACTCGATCAACCTAGAGCGACGAGAATTTATGGTGAGAGGAAAAGGATCCAAAGACCGGCCGATTTTTATTTCGGAAACTTGTGCAGACAGGGTAGCTGATTATTTGGACGCAAGGACTGATTCCCTGCCAGCGCTATTTTTAAATAATTCAAGGCATACACAAACAGTGGACACTTCGGGAAATTACCGCCGAATTACAGCAAGAAGTGTGGAAAGAATTGTAGAAAAGTATGCCAGGCTGGCTGGAATTACCAAGCACGTATCGCCACATACCTTAAGACACTCATTTGCGACAGATCTTTTGATGAACGGCGCGGATCTTAGGTCGGTGCAATCGATGCTTGGACACGCAGATATTTCTACAACACAAATATATACCCACGTGACGGATGCGCACCTCAAAGAGATACATGATAAATTTCATTCAGAGACAAAATAATATTTAGTTATTCCTCGATCTTTACGTAACGGATGGAATGACCGTAATTCTTGTGTAAGTCGTGATAGTAATAATTTTGATTTTCGATAGGTGTATTCACAATTATATCTTAGGCTTTATTATAGTCGGGAGAGCTTCTGGGTCGTAGAGGCGCACAACGGTGGAAACAGTAAGAGGTTGGTCGCCGTTTGTGGCATACCAGCAGGTGCGAATATAAAAATCGTAGAAGGCGGATTTGTCTTCACCATTGATAGTGGTAGTGTTTGCGTCTTTGACAGCAATAACATAAATGCCCTCAGCCTTTTGTACTTGCCTACCAATGTCACTATTAATAAGAGTGCTCGAAGTGTCACTATTAAATAGTAACCTAGGGTATGTAATAGTTTGAGAAAGTGGTTTGCTTGCTTCACTATTAGACACTACGGATTCTTTGATGTTTTCGTAAGTTTCGATACCATTTGATAAAGCGCGAGGATTTATCACGAAACCTTTGGAAATTTGTTCGTTATCTCCACTGTATAATTCTGCGCAGCTTGAAGGAGAGAAATTAACATACCTTGCAATAGCCTTGTCATCAAGATCATCTTCAGCATTGACAGCTTTTCCGGTAATTTCCTTCCATAAATCGCTGTAATTTTGGGAAATTTCATCGACATTATCCTTACCGGAGATATAGGAAGATTGAATAAAACGAAGCGCTTCAGCTTGAGTGTTGATTTCTTCACGAGCAAGAGTGGTTTCGAGTGCGGTTTGGGCATCTGAAGTGTCATTGCCAAGGACTGTAACAACAGAAACGGCAACCATAGAAAAAATGCCTACGGCTAAGGTAACTTCGATCAAAGTATCGCCTTTTCTCACCATAAATTTATTATATCATAAGCATTTCTTATTTAAAATGGCTAAATCAAAGATATAAGAGGGGTGGAGAGAGTGTAGACTATCACAAAAGCAATAACCAAAAATGGGCCAAAGTGAATTTGGTGCTGTTTTTGCTTTTTTGCAACCGGGAACATAACTAAGCAGGCGATGGTATTAGAAAGGAAAAGGACAAGAAGAGCAAGCCACGGCTCTCCAAGTGCTAGACCAAGTGCCAGGCCAAGCAGCCAATCGCCATCGCCGACCCATTTGCCTTTGGAGATGCAGTAGAGGGCAAGGTAAAGTCCGCCAAGAATAAGTACCGAAACTAGAGGTTTATAAATCAGTTCGGGTGTAAACTGTGTAATGATAAGTGTGGAAGTGATTTTTAATAGAAGCAGGAATGTTGCAAAAATAATAGTGAGGATTAAAGCAAAAACGGGAAGTTCACCATAAATGCCGTCATAGATTGCCAAAAAGCTTAAGACAAGAATAAGCAGAAGTGCAAAGCCAAAAATTAACCAATCAAGAGGAGTGGTAAATTCTAGATTAATGGTAGTGCCTATAAGTGCAAAAGCGGTAGCAACACCTACCTCGGATAGTAGTTCGGCAATACCGATTTTTTTGCCGCAACTTCTACACTTCCCTTTTAGAAAAAGCCAGGAAAAAATTGGAATGTTTTCATACCATTTTAGTTGGCGATGGCAACTTAAACAAACTGAACGAGAGCCAAGGTTTGTAGTGCTTCTGGATTTTTTAGCAGATTTTTTGGTGGAAGAAGTATTTTTTAGACGGTAATGAAGGCGACGAGCTTGGCAGCACAAAAAGGAGCCAAAGCAGGCACCTAGAATAAAGAGTGTTATCAAGAATAAAGCCGTCTGCATAAAATTATTTTAGCATACACTCTTGTTTTTTAGTGAGATTAATCTTATAATAAACGTAAGGAGAATTATGAAAAAGGGTGATATTAGACATAAAAATGGGTTCACAATCATAGAGGTATCTCTAGTGCTAGCAGTGGCTGGGTTGATTTTTATGGTAATTTTTCTCGCACTCCCGGCGCTACAGAGGTCACAGCGCGATACAGAAAGGCGAGATGATATGATGGAGCTAATTAGCAATATAAAAAGATATCAGCAGAATAACCGGGGAGCTCTACCGACCGGTTTACCTGAGAATGTAACTATTAGTGACACCGCCGATAAAACATCTTGGAGTGGTTTTTATAAAAACTATTTAGGAAGTGATTTTGCTGATCCGAGTGATGTTAGTGGGTATGTACTAGATGTGTATGATTGCGGAAAAGATTTAGACTCAGGAGAAGAGTGTTCAGTGCAATACAGTGATAAAAGTTTTGATGATGTATATAACCAAATTGCAATAGTATTAAGTGCAACTTGCGATGGTGAGAAGGCGCTAAAGACATCCAACCCAAGAAAAATTGCAGTACTGTACCATCTAGAAGTTGGAGTTTATTGCGGGAATACGTAGAAAATATTACGTTCTTTATGTTCCCGATTTATCCTGGCGCGTCTTCTCTAAAATGTTATTGCTTTTTTTGGGAAATTTGTTATTATTTTATTAAGAATCTATAAGAAAGGATAAAATCTATGAAGAGAACAAACAAACAAGGGTTTACGATCATTGAGGTAGTCTTGGTTCTTGCCATTGCAGGCTTAATCTTCCTCATGGTGTTCGTAGCTTTGCCGGCTTTGCAGCGATCACAAAGAGATACGCAAAGAAGGAATGATATGGGGCGCTTAATTACCGCCATACAGAATTATCAATCAAATAATAAGAACAAGGTGCCTAATACTGCAGCTGAATATAAATCAGACAGTACTTTCTACACTAATTATCTAAAGACAAACGGTGATTCTTTCTCAGATCCTTCTTCTAACAGCGACTATGTGTTTAAAAATGTTTATACATGTGCTAAGGCTGCTGATTCAGATAAGTGTACCCAAAACCCGTCTGAGATAATGGGGGATATTACTGTTTATACCAATGCTACTTGTGATGGTGACCATGCTAAATATTCACAGGGCAACGGTAAACTCGCTTTTGTGATCAAGCTTGAAGGGGCATCTTACTACTGCGCTAATAACTAAAATGAGAGTTAGAAAATAAACCGGAGAAGTCCGGTTTATTTTTTTATTGATAGATCAGTATGATTAATAATCACAGGTCAAATAGATTAGGTACACGTATGGCTGGTACCTTAGTTTAGTAATAAAGAAGACAAAGTACTTAGACCTACTAGTTTTGTAATTATATTAACTAGCTTTAGGCAACGTTGCTAACGAGGGAGTAGATCGGGAGAAGAGTACCGCCAATAACTACACCAATTAGGGCGGCCATGATAACCATGAGAATAGGCTCAATCATGGTTGAGATATTGTTGACTTGCTCTTCGAGCTCACTTTCGTAAACTTGGGCGGCTTTGCCGAGCATTTCGTCGATCTTACCGGATTCCTCACCGATACTAGCCATTTGTGGAACAAGTGGCAGCATATAATTTAGGCCTTCTAGAGAAGTAGAAAGAGGTTTACCTCCTTTGATAACTTCTACAGATTTACTGTATTCTTTTTCTACGATGGTATTATTAACTGCGCCGATAGAAATTTTGACAGAGTCTAGCATCGGTACACCAGTGGCTAACATCATCTCGGCGGTGCGAGCAAAACGAGATACATAGAGTTTGCGAAAAAGTCCACCAAAGATAGGAACGTGGATTTTTAGGTTATCCATCATCTGACGACCAGTAGGAGTACGTTTAACAAAGAAGAAGGCTCCAAAAATTGCACCTATAACGAGCAACGCAACAAGCCACCAAAAATCGGCAAAGAAATTAGTCATATTAACGAGAAATTGGGTAAGAGTAGGGAGAGTTTGGTTCATGTCTTCGTAAAGGTTTTCTACCTGAGGGACAACGGCGACCATCATAAAAACAAGTACACCGATAATCACAAAGAGAATAATAGCAGGATAAACTAAGGCGCCACGAATTTTGGACATGAGAGCGGCATCTTTTTCTTCTTGATCAGCAAGACGACGAAGAGCTAAATCCAAAGTACCAGAAGTTTCACCAGCTTGAATCAAAGCAAGATAAACACCATTAAAGATGTCGGAATGAGAAGCAAAAGATTCGTGGAGAGTTTTACCAGATTCTACACTGACGAGAATTTCTTCAACCACACCCTTCATGGCTTTGGACTGGGTTTGGGCAGCAACGGTGCGAAGGCTAGTGGCTAGAGGGAGCCCAGCACCAATTAGAGTAGCAAGTTGGCGAGTAAAAGTAATGCGGTCCTTAGTAGTAACGTGACCCTTTCCCAAAATCCCGGTGCCTTCTTCAATAATGGATTCAGGAACATAGCCCTGTTCAAGCAAAAGTCGGCCGGCGGTTTGTTCGTTTTCGGCCTGGATATTGCCTTTAACGACTTTGCCGGTTCCCTTTTCTTTTGCTTTATAATTAAACCGTTTCATGTTTAGCCTTTAACTAGTCTATTTAGTTCGTTAATATCAACAGCAAATTCACGAGCAGCATCATAGGTGATGACACCAGTCTGAACAAGTTTGGCGAGATTACGATCCATAGTCTGCATGCCTTGGTCGGCGCCAGTCTGGATTGCGGTATCTAGTTGATGGGTTTTGCCATCACGAATTAATGCGCGAATGGCAGAATTAGCTACCATGATTTCGGCCGCAACAATACGTCCACCACCAATAGCCGGAACGAGACGTTGAGCACAGATGGCCATTAACATATTTGAGAGCTGAGTTCTAACCTGAGGTTGCTGGTGAGCTGGGAAAACATCTACCATACGGTCAATAGATTGAGCGGCGGAGTTGGTGTGTAGTGTGGCAAAAACAAGGTGGCCGGTTTCGGCAATAGTAATCGCAGCCTGGATGGTTTCTAGGTCGCGCATCTCACCAATCAAAACTACATCTGGATCTTCACGAAGCGCAGAACGCAAAGCCGCAGCAAAGCTAAAAGTGTCGTAATGAACTTCGCGCTGAGCAATGACGGAGCGAATAGATTTGTGAGTGAATTCGATCGGGTCTTCAATCGTAATAATATGGACAGATTTTTCACGGTTAATTTTATCAACAAGAGCGGCAAGAGTAGTAGATTTGCCAGAACCAGTTGGACCAGTAACCAGAACTAAGCCACGAGGAAAATCGGCGAAGGTCTCAATGATTGGCGGCATGCCAAGATCATTGACACTTCTGATTTGGTTGGGGATCAAACGAAAAGCAGCCGCAAGTTTACCGCGTTCATGAAATGCGTTAACACGAAAACGCGCTATATCGCCAAAAGCAAAGGAGAAATCAAACTCTTTGTCCTTCATAAGAATCTTTTGTTGTTCTTCATCTAAAGTGGAAAAAATGAGGTTATGCACGGTTTCTTCGTTGAGGTTAGAATAGCCACTGATAGGGGTCAGGGCGCCATCAATACGCAAAATTGGTGGAAGCCCATATTGAATATGCAGATCTGAGGCATTTCGTTTGATACATTCCTCAAGAAGATTTTCAATTCTTGTTGTACTTGTTGTGTTGTTTGATTGCCCACTATTTTCCATAATGTAATTATACCATAAGTTTAATATTATTAAGATAAATCACTTGCGACACGATTCACCTCCTCAATTGACGTAATACCAGACAGAGCTTTTAAAATACCGTCTTGGCGCATTGTAACGGTGCCCTTAGCTTTGGCTAGACGCATAATTTCGTTGGCAGTTGCATGGGAAATAATCATTTTTTGGAAATCTTCATCTACACTAATTGTTTCGTAAAGTCCGGTACGACCTTTGTAGCCACCTGGAGTTTCTTTGGAGTTTACACCCCTTGCAAGTATATATGAATTATCATTCTTGTATGGTAGGCCAGGATAACCTAAATCTTCGCTAACTTTAGCAACTTCTTCTTGAGTCTGTGGCAAAATATTCCCTACAATTTCGTTGATACTTTTGGTTTCAATCTCATTTGATTTATATGTTTCCCTTTTTTCGGTAATGCGACGAACTAGACGCTGACCAATGACAACGTTGAGAGTTGAGGCAAGGAGGAATGGTTCGATGCCCATATCTAGAAGACGCGGCAAGATACCGGCAGCTGAATTTGTATGGAGAGTACTAAAGACGAGGTGGCCGGTAAGGGCAGCCTGGACGGCAAGTGCGGCGGTTTCGGAGTCACGAATCTCACCCACCATCACTACGTCTGGGTCCTGACGAAGAATACTACGAAGACCACTGGCAAAGGTAAGCCCAGCATCGACATTGACCTGAATTTGGTTAATACCGTTCATCTTATACTCAACCGGATCTTCCAGGGTCACAATGTTAATTTCTTCGGATTTAATTTTTTGAATCAATGCATAAAGAGTGGTGGATTTACCAGAACCAGTTGGACCAGACGTTAGGATCATGCCATTTGGTTTTTTGATGCCGTCAAGAACCATACGGAGAGCGCGGCCACTCATTCCCATTTTTTCAATTTCCATAGTAACACCAGTTTTATCAAGAAGACGAATAACCACTTGTTCGCCCCATGTAACTGGAGAAATTGCAATACGCAAATCGATTTCTTGATCGTCTACTAGTACAGTAAATTGACCGTCTTGAGGGATACGATGTTCATCGATTTTGAGATTACTGAGAATTTTGACACGCGAGACAAGGGCGGGAGCGACAGTTCTGGGCAAATCCATGATTTTGCGAAGCACACCATCAATGCGACAACGAATAATAAGCGAATTTTCTAGTGGCTCAATATGGATATCAGAGGCTTTGGTTTTGGCGGCATAACTTAATATAGTAGTCAAAGCTTTTGAGATAGGAGAATCTTGGACAATAGTTTTGACGTCCTTTTTTTCTTCCTCTCTTGCTTCGGTGTCGGTTTCCTCAACCGCTTCTTTGACTCCGGAAAAATCGCCGTGATATTTGTCAAGCATCTCGCGAATACCGCGCTCAGACGACATCCAAACCCTAATAGGGCGATTAACTAAATTTGAAAGGTAGTCGGTGGCTTGGACGTTGGTAACATCAACCATGGCGACATTTAATATGCCGTCTTTTTCACCAAGAGCGATAGCGAGAACGCGAGAAGAAGCATCCCCTGGTATAAGAGCCAGGACATCTTGGTCTATGGTGATATTTTTTAGTTCAACATATGGTACACCAATAATAGCGGCCGTGGCACGCGCAACTATGTCGTTGCTAATAATTTTGCGGTTTATGAGTTCCGCAAGAACTGGTTTGCCTTCATTTTCGGCTTCTTGTTTAATGCGGTAAACCAAATCAGCATCAGCCAAACCTTCACTTACGACGAGGCTGGCAATTTTCTCCTCAGCATCTTTGGTGAGCAGAGCCATTAATTATTCTCCTGGTCCGCATCAGAATTCGAAGACTCTTCAATATTAACAATACCAGAGTTATTATCCATACATTCGCCTGAATCACTATACTGAGTACAATCACCAACGTACACCTCGACGGTTGGGTTGAGTGCTTTGTAATTAAAAATCTCAGGGTTAGGATCGGCCACATCGGCGCTAACAGAACCTTCTACTACTTTAAATGAAACATCGCCAATTTCGCCAAAAAGATAATTGCAGACAAAGAAAGCAATTAAGGCGCCAACGATAGCGATAATAGATGAAGTTAATAAGTCAGTTTTCATTAGTTGCCCTCCGCTTTCATAGTTTTAGTGGTTTCTCTTAGAGTTGCCTGGTCAGTGAAGTAGGCTGTAGCTTGAGCATTTAGGAGAAGTGTATCAGTGCCATCCCATTCGATAGTAGCATTATTGATATCAAATTCGCGAATAGAACGTTCAATGTTATTAAGAACACTCATAGTGGTACGAGTATTAGCTTCGACGGATAATTTAACAGAAATAGTATTGAGGTTACCATTACCAAGTGGAGATACTGAAATTTCACCAGTAGGGCTGAGGGACTCAGGTTCCCAGTCGGATTCTTTAAAAAGTTTGTTCAAGCTAGCAAGCAGAGCCTCTTCATTTTTGTATGATGGGAGAGCATCTGGAATAACACGGAGAGCCGAACAGCGCTTGATGCGTTGGCTAGCCGTGACTAATTCCGAACTATTTGACGCGTCATCATACATTTTGCGAAGATCTTCATAGGTAAAATTTTTCTTTGTGGCAGGATCAATACAGCTAGAGCTATCTTCTTTTGGTACTGAGTTTAAGGCCTCATTCGATGCAAGTTTATTTAAAATATTGTAACGCAGAGTATTTGGGATTTTGGAGACACTAATGCTATCTGGGTTACATTTTGCCAATTCCTCATCAGAATAGGTACTACCTTTTGGAGCTTCGCAGATACCAGTATCTCTAATAATATTTGAATAATTGACAATGGAACCGTCTTCCGCAGAAATTACACTAGCACTAAAGGTAATTTGTTTGAAGAAATGCACGATTAGCGATGCGCCGACACCAAGACAAATTGAGGCACCAAGAACAGCTAGAAGCATATACTGTTGCGCCTGAGAGATTTTGGCGCGTTTCCCGATTGCAACTTCTTTGATCATTTTATTAATTGCCATTTATTTGCCTCCATTCTTTGTGGTGTTGCCACTAGTGCTGTTGGTCTTAGAATCTGAGTTGGTATTAGTGTTATTGTTGCTATTGCTATTGCTATTGCTATTGCTATTACTATTGTTATTGTTATTACTATTATTACTGTTATTACTGTTATTACTGTTATTACTGTTATTGTTGGTATTATTAGCATTGGCGCAGGCAGTATCGCCTTCTTCGCAGTCTGCTGCGCGTTCACCAAACATTGCTTGTATTTGGACGTAGGAATCTGTTACGTTGTGACGACCAGAAGGAGGAATAGCCATAAAATGCTCGTTGGCAAAGATAAACACGGCAGGATTGAATTCAATAGCAGCGGTAAAACGTAGGACCAATTCATCTGAGTTGCCGCGACCGTTTGAAGAATCTGAAATAGTAATACCACCAGTACCTTCATCGTTAGCATCTGGCACAAGTTTACATTCTTCGTTTTGGCTAGTCCAGGTGATACCATTTAGTCTAGCTATAACGGTTTCTTCCGGCTTTGCTGCGTAATCGGCGCTTTCGTGGCCAGTGTAGGTAATACAGGAACTGACAAAGTGAGGAGTATTACTAATCTCGCCTTTTAGATCTATAGTAGGTGTGTCTAGAGAACCCGTGTTTCCACTACCATACCACTCACCAAACTGTGGAGTACGCCAGATACGAACGACATTTTGACCTTCGTATTCTTCTGTACTGTAGTCTAGGTTGTTGTTTTGGCTGCTACTTTGTCCGTTGTTTTGGCTGCTGTTTTGGCTGCTACTTTGACTACTACTTTGGTTGCTGCTTTGTTCGTTATCTTCTTTATTTGGATTACAACCTTCAGCCTCAATAGTCCAGAGACCATAGTAGCCTTTTTCTGAATCTTTTAGAGTTGCGCCATCCGTGCCATTTTCGATAATACAGTAGGAAGGAATGTTATTCCCTTCTTTATCGACGTATTTTCCATAGTCATAGCGCATATATTTCATGCTCTTTTTGAAAGAGTCTAGTACGTTGTAGTCGATGAATGGCTCTTGTCCGGCATCGGCCTGAGCATCAAAACCAAAGGTAGGAATTTCTTCTTCGAGATTTACGGACAATTTAGAGATTTTAACAGAGTCGGCACCAGTAGGAATAATAGCCGAAAGAATACTGAAGGTACGCGAAAGAACTTTTTTGTTATTAGATAAAATATTAACGTCCTCTACTTGGTTCTTAATTGTAAGAAATTCACTGAGATCGTTGTACGAATTCATCCTGCTAGAGAGATTGTCGATGGTGGACTGTTTGCCATTAATGACAGTTTGCTGACCACCGGCGATGATACCAAGAATGGCCGCAAAGCCAATACTGCCGGCAGACACAACAATACAGAGGAAGAAAATAAAATTGCGAAGTTTGAGAGTTTTAATCATCTCTCCTTTGATATCTGGTACGAGGTTAATTTCGCGAGCCATTAGTCATTGCTCCTTTCCGATAGTCCAATCGCTACTGCAAATTCGCTGGCGACACTAGAAAGAGCTTGTTGCTGGGCATTCGTGGTGCGAACTAGCTGCCATGGATTACCTTTCATGGTTGGGATGTTGGTTTTTGCCTCAATATACTCAGGGAATAATGGAATAATGCTGGCGTAACCAGAAAGAACAATACCACCGACTTTGCCGTTGATGTATTTAGTCTGGAAGAAACGGACCGATTTAGTAAGCTCAGATGCGTAATTATCAAGGTGAGTGTTTAGAATTTTAAATACCTGACCTTCAATTTGATGCTCGTCTAAACCAAATTTAAGAATAAATTGGCGTGCCTGATCTTCACGAACACTGAGGCCGCCAGAAACAGCTTTGATTAATACTTCAAACCCACCTGGAATGGAGCGGACTAGTCTAGGTTTGTCTTTATATACAACGACTAGATCAGTGGATTTTTCGCCAAAATCGATAATCATTGTGGCATCTATTGCGCCAGGTACAGCGAGAGAGCGAGCCATCGCAAGTGGTTCTGGCTCCATAGCAATAATATTTAGACCGGTTTTTTCAATCATTTCCATGGTAGATTCTGCATAGTCTTTGGCTACGGAAGAAACTAGAACTTCGGTTTTAGCTGGATCGTTAGGGCTTGGGCCTAAAATAACAAAATCAGCCTTAGCATCATTGATGGACATTGGGACATATTTTTCTAGTTCATACTTAAAGGCTTTTCTTAGCTCTTTTTCTGGCATAGTTTCGGTTTCGACAATGGCGGTAAATGTCTTGTTAGCAGGAAGACCAAGAGCCAAATTTTTAGTTTTGATACCAGCTTGGTTGACAGCACCAAGAATTGCCTCGCCGAGACGTTTTTTGCCTAGTTCTGAGGAATCCTGTATAAGCTTTTGCTCAACTGGAACATAAGCAAATTTCTGCAAAGTCCAGCCATGCTGGCTGCCACCAGAAAGCTGTACTATACGCATTGAGTTTGTTCCGATATCTAGCGAAAAGAAGTCGCCCACGCCATGCAATAAATTCATTATGTATATATTATATGCTTATGTTTTTGAAAAATCAAGCCAAAAATTAGATTATTCTTAGCCAATAAAAACGTTCGAGATTACCATGTTTGCCATGAAGTTGATTGTCTTGTTTTTTGATAGTGGCAAAATTATTATTTTTAAGCCACTGTTCAAATTTTTTAATGATTTCGCGTCGGATTTTATCGTTTTTGATAATTCCTTTATTGAGCTGATGAGGTTCAGCCTCGAATTGAGGTTTTAGCATAACCAAAAAATTGGTGTGTTTATCCGCCAGGTTTAGTTTGGCATAATCTAAAATTTTGGTAAGGCTTAAAAATGATACATCTGCCACGATAATATCTGGGGGATTAATCTTTACGTCAAAAATATCGGTTTTTTCGTGCAGTTCAATACGTGGATCATAACGGAGGGGTGATTTCATTTGATTGGTTCCCTTTTCGACGGCAATGACCTTTTTGGCGCCATGCTTTAAGGCATATTCAGTAAAACCACCAGTGGAAGAACCAATATCAAGTACTGTTTTATCGCGAAAATCAAAATTGAAGGCATGTGCTGCACCTTCAATTTTGAGATAGCCCCTATTTGCGGCGTTCGCGGTACGCATAAGTCTCCGTGTCTACTGAGACAACATCACCTTCTTTAATGAAGGCCGGTACTTTAATGACAAGGCCAGTCTCTAGAGTAGCATCTTTCATTACAGAGCTAGTAGTATCACCTTTGACGGCCGTCTCGGTATAAGTGACGGTAAGCCAGAGATTTTTGGGAAGCTGGAGATTGATTGGAGTACCATTATAGAACTGTATCTCCATTTCGTCGCCATCTTTCATAAAATCCTTGGAATCGCCAACCATATCGGCGGTAAGTTCGTATTGCTCAAAGGATTCTGGGTCCATGAAATAAAACTTTTCGTCGTCGCGATAGAGATATTGAACTTTTCTATTCGTAACTTCGGCAGGCTCGATTTTCTCCTGGCCTTTAAAAGTTTTGGGGAGCAAAGCACCAGTAATGAGGTTTTTAACCTTAACATTAACGATGGAACCCCCGCGTCCCATAACTTTTTGGGAATAATCTACCACCTTATACGGCTGGCCGTCTAAAGTGATAAGGGTATTTTTCTTTAGATCTGTTGGTCCGTACATTTTTTCTCCTTTATTTATTTAGATACGAATGGCAAAAGAGCTAGGTGGCGAGCGCGCTTAATTGCAACAGCGAGTTGACGCTGTTGTTTGGCGGAAAGGCCAGTTTTTGACATTGGCTCAATGCGACCGTAGCTGTCAATATAGCGCTGTAAGGTCTTCACATCGCGGTAGTCAAAATATAAATTAGGATCGTTTTTCAATCTTTTCATAATTTAGTGTTCTCCTACAATTAATTATTTAGAATGGGACATCGCTGAGGTCAATTTCGCCATCAGGAATGTCGTCTGGGATGTCAGCCGGTGCATCAGCAGAACCTGCTGCATCGCTGGCACTAAAGTTGTTAGAACCTCCGTTATCACGAGGAGCAGAACCGGTAAAGTTGAAATCTTCAACTACAATCTCAACGCGAGAGCGTTTTTGACCACTAGTTTTGTCCTCCCAGCTACGCTGATCTAGGCGGCCAGAAACGAGGACGCCAGTGCCTTTTTTGGCATACTGATTAATCATTTCGCCGAGTTTACCCCAAGCCGAACAGTCAATGAAAGAAACGTCTTCTTTCTGTTCGCCACTGGTATCACGGTAGGTGCGATTAACGGCAACCGAGAAACTACAAACCGAGGAACCATTTGGTGTGGTTCTGAGTTCTGGATCACGAGTTAGATTACCAGTAATGATAGCTTTACTAAAACCGCGCATAATAAGTTATTCTCCTTTTTCGTTAGTTGTGTTATCTTCCACCTCTTCCTTAGAACCTTCGTCTTCTGACTCATTTGCCTGGCGACGAGCATTCATTTTGCTTTTACGTTCATCTACTCGAACGAGGAGGTAGCGTAAAATTTCGTCGGTAATATTAAATGTTGATGAAATTTTATCTAGAGAGTCGGTAGGTAGTGAGACTTCTAAATAATAGTAGATGCCAAAATCTTGACCTTTGATAGAGTAGGCGAGACGTTTTTTGCCGTCACTTTCCTCTTTGGTGATTTTGCCGCCGTTTGACTCTAGGACTTTTTTGACCTTGTCAAGGGCAGGGTCGATATTCATCTCAAGATCGGGATGAAACACGACTGTGAGTTCGTAATCTTTCATAGAAACTCCTTTGGTTAAAGCAAGTGCTGTTCTCCGTTTCTCATCGCGAGTGGGTTGACACACCTGCTGAGCTGATATTATGTTTTTATTGTAGCACATAACAGAGAAATAATCAATATGACTCATAGTGTTTAAATCTCTAACTCTACTATTTATTTGCGCTTCGTTTCGCGCCGAGAAGGATTTTTCTAAATTTTTTAACGGAAATTACTCGTGTCTCACGTCTGCCTATGCGGTTCGCACGAGCTAATTTCCTAAAATTTAGAAAAATCTTCTCGGGCTCGCTCAATGTAAATAAATAGCAGAGTTCAGAAAATTAGCCACTTCGCATCGTGCTTGTGGTTCTCTTTAGAATGTGGTACAATAAAGATATAATGGCAACGAAAAAACGTAAAACTTCAAAAAAAACTAAAAAACGCTCAACAAGAAGCTCTAGTAAGGAGGTAAGGCCAGAACACGAATTGCCTGGTGGGTTTTGGCGACAGATTATGGCAGTCCTGATGATTGCTCTTGCATTGTTTTTTGTGATTACTTGGTTTGGACATGGTGGTTCCGTACTTAATATTATCCATCAGACAATTGCAAAAGGCCTAGGGGTAGCAACTTATTTTATTCCTCCACTCCTAGTCTATTTAGCAATAAAAATCTTTCGCGCAGAAGACAACAGAGTGGCATTTCCTGTTTACCTAGCGAGTCTTATTATGTTGTTTTGGCTTACTGGTGTTGGTGCAATTTGGGGTAACGGTGGGATTGTTGGTAATTGGCTAAACAGTATTATGACTAAGGCTCTAGATCAAGGGTTTGTAATTATTATTTATATTGTTTTGATTTTTATTACTCTAGCATTCTTACTACAAATTTCCCCTATTACCCTATTTAAAGGCACTAAAAATCTGGTTAAGCCCAGCAAAAAGGCCGCCGATGAAGCAGATGATGGGGTCAAAAAAGCGCGAAAACCTGGACAGCTCGAGATTAAAGTCAATGCCGGTGTAGCAGCAGCTGAGGCTGCCCCTGTAAAATCCGCTGGGCGACTTTTGCATAAAGTTCCAACCAAAGCTCCCGCACCAGAAGCGCCTAAGGAGCCAACTGCATTAGTAGCAATGGACGATCCTGACTGGAAAATGCCTAGTACTGACCTTTTGGAGAAAAAACAGTCCCCTGCAGATGCGGGTAATATCCAACAGAATGCCTATATTATTAAATCCACTTTGGCGGAATTTGGTATAGAAGTAGAGATGGAGGGGGCAAATGTGGGGCCACGCGTAACTCAGTACACGATGCGTCCACCGGCCGGGGTAAATCTTTCTAAAATTTTGGCCCGGGATAAGGAATTAGCTTTAAATCTTGCTGTTGATAAGATTAGGATTGAGGCGCCAATTCCTGGAACTAGATCGGTCGGGGTAGAAATTCCAAACTCTAAATCTGCCGACGTAAGGCTTAGAGGTGTACTTGAGAGTAATGAATGGAAGAAAGCTGCCGATCCTTTAACTTTTGCAGTAGGCAAAGATATTTCCGGCCGATCTGTAGTAACTAATCTTGCTAAAATGCCCCACCTTTTGATTGCTGGTACTACTGGTTCTGGTAAGTCAGTGATGACAAATACCCTGATTAGTTCCCTGCTTTATCGCAATGCTCCATCGGATATGAAGTTGATTATTGTCGATCCTAAGCAGGTTGAAATGGCGCAATATCAAGATATACCGCATCTTCTGGCTCCAATTATTACCTCTACAGAAAAGGCGCTTTCGGCGATGAAATGGGCGGTAGGCGAGATGGAAAGACGTTATACGCTGATGGCAGAAGAAAAGGTCAAAAATATCGCTGATTATAACGCAAAAATGGCCAAATCTGCTGAAAAAGCTCCTGAAAAAGAAGGTAAAATGCCTTATATCGTTATTGTGATTGATGAGATGGCTGATCTTATGATGATGGCCGGCAAAGACCTAGAAATGCTGATTGTGAGAATTGCGCAAAAAGGTCGTGCCGCAGGTATTCACTTGGTGCTCGCGACTCAGCGTCCAGAGGTAAAGGTGATTACTGGTTTGATTAAGGCAAACATTCCGGGGAGAATCGCTTTTGCTGTGGGCTCTCGTATAGATTCGCAAATCATGCTTGACCAGGGCGGGGCAGAAAAGTTGCTTGGTAAAGGTGATATGCTTCTTCTGACTACCGAGATGATGGGGAAACCGCGTCGAATTCAGGGTGCTTGGGCATCTGATGAGGATATCAATAAGGTTACTGATTTCTTGCGAGCACAACGTCCACCTGAATACAATAATGAGGTTACTGCACAGGCTGTAGCAATCAAGGGTATGGGGCCTTCTGGTGGTGGAAGCATCGGGGATCTTGGACGTCGCTATGATCCAAATGATCCAGTTGTAAGAAAAGCTGTGGAAATTTCTCTGAATAAGGGTAAATTCTCTACTGCCATGCTTCAGACTTATCTTGGTAAAGGCCACGGTTTTGTATCTGGTCTTGCGGTGTGGCTTGAGGAAATTGGGGTGATTGGACCACAAAATGGTAATAAACCGCGTGAACTTTTGATTTCTTCTATGGAAGAATTTGATAGTCTAGTGTAATTAGCTAAAAGAGTTTAGCCTCTTAAGACAAGGTATAGTGATTTTGGATTTTTGGTTTTATGTGGTATAATCAGAATTACGTTAGGCTGTCGCCAAGTGGTAAGGCAACGGGTTTTGGTCCCGTCATTCGCAGGTTCGAATCCTGCCAGCCTAGCCATATGAATTAGAAGAAGACTCCGAAGGAGTCTTATTTTAATTCATATACTTAAGCTGGTAGGATGAGAACCGTAGGTTCGCACCGAGCGAAGCGAGGTCTAGGCGTAGCGAAGCGAAGCCGTCATCCTGCCAGCCTAGCCATAGAAAATACCCGAGCATTTGTTCGGGTATTTTCTATAATAAAAACTGGTAGGATGAGAACCGTAGGTTCGACCGGACGACGAAACGAGAGAATATAGGGAGTTTGCTCATGATATTTCGAGCAAGGAGGACGGAAGACTTTTGCTTGTAGATTTATTAAAACCCCAGAAGAAAGATTTGGGGTGATATTTACCGACATGCTGCTACTCCTAAGTTCAAGGGTAGGAGTACTATTTTTTGCGGATACTGGTGAATCAAAATTAAGAACAGAGGTTGCTACTACAATTAGCAACAAAAAGATCAGAAGTCTTATATTTTTAAAACTTGTAAGAGTTTTGCTTAAAAAACTTTTTGTTTTTTTATGTATGACCTATCTTTATTTTTTTATCGCAACCTGTCCCAATGACTTTTCTTGGATAAGTATTTGATATCTTTGTTTCTCGTTTTTATATATTAATATAGCTTATATCCAATTGGTTAGCCTCGTAATATACCACATTTTTTTCATATTTTTTTGTTTTATCTAAAATTAATTGCAAAATAGATTGAAGTGAAGTAAAATATTGTTCGAACAAATGTCTTATAAGGATAATATATGATTAGAATAATTGCCGGGGGAAAGAAAAATCAGGGGGCGGTGAGTGAAATTATCGCAGAGTATGAAAAGCGACTAAGGAAACCATATGAGGTGAAGTGGGAATTTGTTGAGGAAGATAAACTAATCCAAAAATTAGAAAAATGGCCATTTACGGGGCGGGAATATGTGATTTGTTGTGACGAACGGGGTAATAATATATCATCGGACGAATATTCGTCAAAAATTACTGAGGCAATGGAACAAGGTTTGGAA
Source organism: Candidatus Nanosyncoccus sp. (assembly GCA_045530815.1). GTDB lineage: Bacteria > Patescibacteriota > Saccharimonadia > Saccharimonadales > Saccharimonadaceae > Nanosyncoccus. The sequence goes on along the minus strand of JAZSCU010000024.1, from coordinate 41,811 downwards.
GTAGTGATATTAATTGGCGGAGCATATGGATTTCCAGCCGAGGTGCGAGAAAAAGCGAACTTTATATGGGGTTTTTCGCGTCTGGTATTTCCTCATATGATGGCTAGAATGATAGTTATGGAACAAACTTACCGAGCACAAGAGATAGCGAGAGGTGGAAAATATCATCACGTATAACAAAATTTATTCACCTGGTGATATATTTGTAGTAATGTTTATATTCTAATATTCATCTGGTGATATATTTCCCCTGTTTAAATATACGTTTTTAGTTACTTGTGGTATAATTAAGAGATGAAAATATTGGGGATTGAGACTAGTTGTGACGAGACGGCCGCCTCGGTAGTAGAGGATGGAGTAAAAATTTTGTCTAATGTTGTGGTGTCGCAAATTGATATTTTTGCAGAATATGGTGGGGTAATACCAGAGGTGGCAGCGAGAAGCCACCTAGAGGTGATGATGCCCGTCGTAAAAAAGGCCCTAGAGGATGCTAGCTGTTCGTGGAACGATATTGATGCAATTGCGGTGACGCATGCACCGGGGCTTCTTGGTTCCCTTTTAATTGGTACTTTGACGGCGAGAACTTTGGCAATTTTATACAATAAGCCTCTTTATGCGGTGCATCATCTTAAATCACATGTTTATGCAAACTGGTTAGCCGGAGACAATATTCATGCTCACTCTCGAGCCGCGTCCGGTCGACCCATCGGCATGGGCGATCGACGCCCGTCCTCGCCTTGCCAGACTCCGAATCCCCTCGAGCTGGACATGAATAATTGTAGTCCGAAATTTCCGATTTTGGCACTGGTAGTTTCGGGTGGGCATACCCAAATACTTTATATGCCGGCACATAACCAGTTTAAGATTGTGGGGACGACAAGGGATGATGCGGTGGGGGAGTGTTTTGACAAAGTAGCAAAAATTCTAGGATTGCCGTATCCGGGAGGACCATCGATTGCAGCTGCAGCTAGTGGCAACTATGATCTCTCTGGTGACGCAAATATGTATCGGCTCCCGCACCCAAAAATCCCAGGGCTAGATTTTTCGTTTTCGGGACTAAAAACAGCGGTGCTTCGAGCAGTGCAAAAAGAGGTGGGGGTGCCAATTTCTTATCCTTCCCATCAGCTAAAAGAATTACTATCAAAGAAGCAAGTTTGTGATTTTGCGGCTTCATTCCAAAAAACCGCGATAGAGATTTTGTGCGAAAAAATGAAGTTAGCACTAGAAAAATACCCTGATACTAAGTCAATTGTAGTAGCAGGAGGAGTAAGCGCTAACAAAGAGTTGCGAAAGAAAATGATAGAAAAATTTAATAAAAATGTAAAAGTATACTTTCCTGAGCTAAAATTATCTGGAGACAATGGTGCGATGGTGGCGGCGGCAGCTTTCTTTGAAATAAAATCTGGGGTAGAGCCAACGGATCCATATTCTCTTAATATCTATCCAAGGGTGGAGATTGACTAGAGCATAAAGTTGCCATATAATGATATAAATAAGCATTAAGTGAAGGTAATTAATGACGGCGGCGGCTTTTAGACAAACAAAAATAACAATTTTATTATCGTTAAATGCGGTGGCTATTTTAGTGGCCGGCGTACTAGTAGCTGGTGCAATTTTCTTTAACGGGGGGATGGAATTCAAGGTAGTAGATGAACGAAGTGATGATGACGGTGGCGCAGTGGAGACCCCAGAGCTAATTGGCGCAGAAAGTAATTCTAGCGCAAGTTTAACTGATGCACAAAAAGAGTATAGGACATCAGTACACACTTCAACAGGGGTAGATTCGGCGCCAGTGCCAGCAGGTGAATTATGGGCTGAGGATGTAGTTACGATTTACGAATCAGCAGATTACGATATTTGTGTAGGTGGTGGGCTATCTAATTTGGGTGAAATGTATTGGCAGACCAGTAATACTGATGTGATCTCTGGATTTTTCTCTGGTGCTCGTACTTGGTTGGGTTATTCAGATGATACCTGTAGGTTCCCGATTATTTCAGGTGTAGGGACCACTACAATTACGGCAGGTACTTATGATGGTACAAGGCGCGATTCGATAGAAGTAGTAGTAGAAAAGGTGCCAAAAATTAAATGGGAGTATGAGATTTTATCTTTAGTAAACCAAGAAAGGGTTCGTAATGGTTTGTCAAAGTTGACCTGGGGAGATACTTGTACAGATGCGGCAGAAATCCGAGCAGAAGAGCTGGTGACTTTGTATTCACATACGCGTCCAGATGGTACACCTTGGAGTACAGCCTGCGACAATCCTAACGGCAATGCGGTATCTTTAGAGGGCGAAAATCTGGTGGTAGGAAATTCTGCAGTATCACCGGAGACAACAGTGGCGGCATGGATGAATTCAGAAAAACATCGAGAAAATATTTTGAATCCAGATTTCACAAAACTAGCAGTAGGTTTTTATTTTGATCTGGATTCGCAGCACAAGACGCACTGGTCACAATATTTCTCTAACTTTTAACATTGATTTTGAGTAAACCACGTGATAAACTTTAATTAACAAGGAGGCAAACGTGCAACTAACAACATTATTACTCATTATTGTCGCAATATTAACCGCGCTTTCAGGTGTAGCGGTGGTATCGGGGGCCCACAAAGGCGACAGACTGCAAGCATTTTTGTTTTTCTTGACAACCCTAGCGGCGCTGGCCTGGGCAGTTGGTGTGGGAATTTTCTTATCTCTTCCAGAATCCACTGGAGATAAATGGGCATCCATGTCAATCGATATGTTCTATATCGGAGCACCAGTGATGTGTTGGGGGCTGATGGCATATACTTGTCATAAATATTTACCAGGTAAAATCGGTATGGGAATACTAGGATTAGTCTGTGCAATATTCGTAACATTAATTCTAGTAAATCCGGACTTGCTCTATAGCGGTTATGAGCTAAATGAAGCCAGCGGTAATGTCGTACACGTACGTCATGATATGTTTTATATTTTATACGGGGCATATCATTTCTTAGCAGTAATTCTCTATATGATAGGTTTAGCATATACTGCTCGCAAGGGTAAGACCGCGAGTATACGAAGAGCTAACTGGATGGTGTTAATTGGTTTTTCAATCACTGGAGTTTTAGCATTAGTCTTTAACTTTATTTTACCTTATTTTGGCAAATATAGCACCATTTGGGTTGGAGTAATTGCCATGTCAATTGCTTGGATTTTCCATTATTACGCAATTCTAAGGTATAGACTGCTTGACCTATGCAGCCCGTGGCTAAGAGGTTTTTCAAAAATAATTATAATGTCGCTTGCGGCGATTGTATACCTTGTGATATTCTTCGCAATATTTGCGGCACTATTTAGAGTACCTACCCCTTCTACTCAGGTAATTTTGCTAAATCTCTTAATGATTGCAGCAGTGATGTTGCTCTTCCCTGCTTTAAACGAATTAAGTACCTTTGTGGGGTCTTTAGCTTCAACTGATGAGGTAGACGTAGCGTATATCGTAAAAAAATTAACTAAATTAGTAGGCAACAACGTGAATCTCTTAGAGCTCGCAGACTTTTTGCGAGATCATTTACATTTCCAATATATTGGTTTTGTAATAAACGGCGAGGTCTATGGTTCTAGAAAATTAAAAATCTCACCTGAGATAATTAAAAAAGTTGAAGGGCTAAAGAAAACCAGTGGCGGGATTTGGCTAGAGCCAGATGACGAATTAATGAAAAAACTCAAAAACCTAGATATCGCAGCAGTAGCAGAACTACGCGATAGTAAAGGTAAGATAGTGGGCAAAGTATTATTCGGCAAATCTAGAGGACACTTCAGTTTGGATGAACGTGATTTGGTCCCGGTAGAAATAGTAATGCAAGTAGTACCGGCGGTAACGAGCCCTGGCGATCACCAGATCAAGAAGCACTTGCTATAATTCTCTTCTTGACAGTAAAATCCCGTACCTGGTTTGGTACGGGATTTTTTAGGAGGCGGACTATTCTCCGTGTTTTTGCAGTATAAAATACACACTGGTTGGTCCCCATGGATCCAGAATATTGACTTTGACATCAACTACATCCATGAAGGATCTTCCTTCCAGCTTTTTGTTGACGGCTTTAATGATGTTTAAGCCATACTCAATGGCTGTCTCAGGCCGTTCGAAAATGGTCATCGGTTTTTCTGGATTATATGGCCATCCCTGTGTAACAACTGCTCTCTGCAAGGATTGGTTGTTCAGCAGGTAGTCATAGCACATATATCCATCTGGCTGAAGCAGAGCGTGAGCGCAGACGATTGCGCCAATCAGCGATGTTTCATCCAGGTACATAGAGACGCCGTGCATCCATACCAGTTCCTGTGTACTAATTAATTCTGGGTAACGGGGAGCCGCGGATAATAATTCGTGAATGTAATTCACCCTTTTCCGCTGCTTCTCGTCCGGAAACAATTCCGGGAGTGAGCTCACAGGGCCATTATCAAAGACTGTCAACTCCAGATCCTCGGGCATCCCATAGAATCTTTCGGGAATGTTTCCACCGCCAAAAGAGGTGGCTTTTTTGACATGATGAAAGTTCATAAACTCCACCACATCTCTTGCCTGTTTTCTTTTGTCGATGTTCATGCCCTCGAAGTAAGACATCTTGCGCCAGACATCTCCTTCGGGAATATGCTGGGCGACACCGCTCAGATCTTTCCCATAATCATGGAGAAAATCCATGACTTCGGCAATTCTGCCATCCCACAGTGTGAAGTAGAATGACAACATGAATTCCGAGCTCGGAATGTCAAAATACTCGAAATTCTCTAAGAGGCCCGGATCTTCCAGGCGTCTCTCAAGCTCGATGAGGCGGCAAACCACCTCTTTTTCAGACATGGAGCTATGCGCCATTGTGATTTTAACGCGTTCCATGATCGCTCGTTTTCGGCTGCCGCCATCCGTTGTAGATGATACCGGAGCCAAACTTCCGTTGCGATAAGAACTTGACAGCTTGATCTGATGACAAGCCCATTCATCGAGTTTGTCCTCAAGTAAATGTCCGTAACCACGGTCAGTTTGTTCGACTACGATTTGCTTTACACTTTTCATCGAATACCTCCTTTTTAATGTGCGTAGTCCACCTTCCTATTTCGGTAAATTATAGCATAGAAATAATAAAAATTCAACCCACCTTAGGGGTGGGTTGAATGCTACGTATAAACTATAAACTCAAGAATAATCTGTGACTAAAGCTTTTATCTTGTGAATTTTTCGTTAAGATCGGAGTAATCGTAAAGTTCATTACCATTAAACCAGAGGTCGATCTCTTTTTTGGCTTCTTCAGCATTTGAGGAAGCATGGACAAGGTTTGGCACACCAGTACCTTTAGCATCGGAGTAACCAAAGCTCATGTGAGAATAGTCACCGCGAATAGTACCCATTTCTGCGGATTTTGGTTCGGTTGGGCCGACGATTTTACGAACAAGCGGCACAGCCTCAACACCTTCTAGTACCATAGCAATCACCGGACCAGTCATCATGTACTCAACATTATAGCGGAAAATTTGTTCGCCACGACGAGTAATCATCTGACCGATACCCTCGTAGTGTTCGCGGTAAAGATGCTCATCTGGCATAACCATTTTCATGCCGACGATTTTAAGGCCAACACGTTCAAAGCGTTGGATTATTTCGCCAATGATACCTCGCTGGACAGTGTCTGGTTTTAATACTACTAAACTTCTTTGAATAAAATCTTGTGATTTTGCCATAAAAACTCCTTTTTTTTAATTATATCATACGATCCCAGGTTGATGGCCTAAATATTTAAATCCATGTTATAATATTCGCAATTATGGACAATATCTCTATCCGACAAGCTACACTTGATGATCTAAAAACAATACAACAGTTGGGTTTTGAACTTTCTGAATATGAACGAAAGAGTTGGGATAAAACACTAGATTCCAACTGGTCGTTTAGCAAAGAAGGTGAAGCAGCCTACATAAAGGCTATTAGCGAAAAAATTTCTCTAATCGTCGAGCAAGATGACACTCCGATTGGGTATTTAATTTGCAAGATTTTGCATCCAGGGCCTAACGATGCTCGACATTTAGTGACGGCATATTTAGAAAATATATATGTAAAACCAGATTTTCGCGGAAGTGGTATCGGCAAAAAGCTATTTACGGAGCTTTGTGCTCGTTGCAAAAAAGAGAATGTCCAAAAAATTGATGTAATGGTAAATTCCAAAAATATTCCCGCGATTAAATTTTACGAGAAGATGGGATATTCTCCTTCTCGCTTGATGATGTCTTGTGAATTAAAAGACGGAGAAGAGCAAAGAGGACTAGAGCAGAAGCGGTAATTATTAGAGTAATAAGAAGAGGATTACCTTGAAGATAGCCGAGATCTAGAAGATTATGAGTTGGAACAATTAGGAAGGCGCCAATAACGATTGCGATAATAGTAGTAAGGAGTATGGTACGGAGCAAATTTAGGGGTCTGCTGATTTGATAAATTAAGGCAATGTCGATAGCGAAGGTGATAAAGAGTGAAGCGGTGAGAAGTTCGGGGCGAGTAAAATTGTTGATTTCGGCAATAATTGAGAGAATAATCATCGCGATAGAAACGGTAATGCCGGTGGGGATGGAGTAGTTTTTGATGTTTTTGACAAACTGGTTCTTAATGCGAGCAGTATTCTTCTCAAGGGCTAAGATGACCCCGGGGAAGCCAATACAGGCGAAATTTAGCAATGACATTTCGATCGGAGCATAAGGATATTCTAATGGGAGTATGGTAAAGAGAACGGCGAGAATAGAGGCATAGACGGTTTTAGAGAGGAAAAGAGTAGTGGAGCGTTCGAGATTATTGATTGATTGGCGGCCTTCATTAATAATTGACGGGACGGCGGAAAAGTCGGAATTTAAGAGAACCAATTTGGAGGCACGGCGGGCCGCATCAGATCCTTCGCCAATAGCCATAGAGCAGTCAGCCTCTTTCATTGCGAGAATATCGTTGACTCCATCTCCGGTCATGGCAACAGTTTTTCCCTGTTTTTTTAGTGCAGCAATTATAGATTTCTTTTCTATAGGTGTAACCCGTGTAAAAATAGTGTATTCCTTGGCTAATTTTGCGTAATTGTGAGATTTTTCGGAGGAAAGATTGAATCCTTTTAATTCTCTTACACCGACTCGCTCGGCAATTTTGGTGACAGAGTCAAAATCATCACCGGAGATGATTTTGACGTCAATGTTGTTGTCATAAAAATAGTTGATAATATCTTTTGCGTCTTTGCGAATTTCATCTTCGAGGCGAACAAAACCCAGTAATGTATCAGATGATGCCGAAATAGCCTTCCTCTTTACAATCGCTAAGGTGCGATAGCCGGCGGAGGCAGATTTTACCTTTTTTATCAATGCTTTATCTTCTGTAATAAACTCTATAGCCCCAAGGAGATAGGTGGCATCTTTAGTGTGGAAGCCGGAATGTTTGCGTTCGGATGAAAAACTGATTATTTCTGTAATATCCTGTATTTCGCCAAATTTGGCACCTTCTTTGAATTTTTGTTTCAAAGCGGTTATGGTTGCATTTTCGGAAGTTTGATTTGTTAAAATGGACGTGAGGGTCCTTAGAAAGGATTTTTCTGGCTGGGTAGGAGCCTTTGATAGTTTGTTTAATACAGTACCGTCCGGCAAAACAAAGTCGTGGACAGACATTTTGCCCGTGGTTAAGGTGCCGGTTTTATCTAGACATATCGTATCAACACGAGCGAGTGTTTCTATTGAATAAAAATCTTGTACAAGTACTTTCTTTTTGCTAAGACGGATAGTAGCAAGAGCCAGAACGGTACTAGTTAAAAGAATCAGGCCTTCTGGGATCATATTGATAAGGGCGGCAACAGTACTAGTGACCGCGACCTCTGTTGTGGTACCATCTACCCGAAAACGCGCCCAGAGGAGGAGCGCGCCAATAGGAATCAGCGCAAAGCTAATATATTTTACGATGTTGTTCATGATAGAAAACAGCTTGCTGTCGGCGGTTTTGATGGTACGGGCGGAAGATTCTAGTTTGTTGATGAGGTTATCTTTGCCGACGGCGGTAACAGTGGCCTTGCAACTACCCGATACAATAAAGCTCCCAGAAATTAGATTATCTCCAGGCTTTTTAATAATATTATCTTGCTCACCAGTGATAAAGGACTCGTTGACCTCTATAGTCCCCTGTTTGATTTTTGAATCCACGATGATTTGGTCGCCCAGAGAAAGAGCCAGCAGATCTCCTTCTACTAGTTGGTCTGGGTTAATCTGAAGGATTTTGCCACCTCTGATTACAGTGGGTTTTTGCTCAGAGATAAGGCGCATTTTGTCGATGGTGCGCTTGGCGCGAATTTCGTTGATAATACTAATTAGTGTGTTTACAATAGCGATCAGAACGAAGAGTAGATTTTTATAAGAGCCAACAATCAGAATTAACACCGCCAAAATTAGATTGACTAAATTAAAAATAGTTAAGGTGTTTTTTAGGATGATTTTACCGATCGAATTTGATTTTTGATCCGTAGAGTAGTTGACTTTACCCTGCCGGGTTTTTTCGGCAACCTCAGCTGATGATAACCCATTTAAATCCATAGATTGATTATAACTCAGGGGCCCTTAACTTGCAATTCCCAGAGAATATGCTAATATTATAGAGGTTACTTTATTGTTCTGCATCTTATAGGGAGGTATATATGAAAGATCAGAAACTTGTAGTAAGGTTGAACATTAGTGGTATAGGCTACGAGGAGGCTAAGGATGTATTGGCTCAAGACAGTCTTGGGAAGACCTGGGCCGTAGAAAAGCGCAGAGATACTAATATCGCGCTGGTCAAGGATCATTTTGTGATGTATTGGCATAAATATGGCGAAGAGGATCCCGAGATGGAGCAAAAACTCGATTTGATTTCAAGATACAGTCTGAAAATTTCTTCCATTGCAGAAATGGACAATATTCATTCATATTTAAACACCCTTGAGGTATTGCGCAAAAACGGTGCAGTTTGTACACGGTCATTTTTGGCTGCGTCCATTGAACCTCCAAGAGGAAAAATGTCTGTTGAAGTTAAGGACAATTTAACTAAATCGTCGCTGCTTCAGACTATGCTGATTTTTGAGCCACTCCAGATCAAATATTCCACCTTTTACCATGAGGGGAACCCTAGAGGTATGGAGGACGTTAATCATTTGGTTAGCCGATTGATTAATGAAGATAATTTAGATATTCTTCTTAGCGGGATGGGGATCATTAGTAATACCCCGCTTAGTCAATTGGACTATGCTAGAGAGATCGCTAATGCGATTTGGTAGTTTAGCCTATCACCACAAGACGCTGGGATTCCAGCGTCTTTTTTTGTGGTTTTTTACTTAGATATGAGTTTTTGCGGTGTGTTTTTTTGCTTAGACGCGAGTTTTGCGGATGAGTTTGCCAAATTTACGAGTCGATTGGTAGAGTTTATATTTGGCCGGGCTGACAGGCAAATCATAAGTACCTAGGTAGTGTCTGGCTTCCCCACCGAAGGATTTTTTAAATTCCGTAAAGCCGGCCCAGGGGTGATCTTTTGGTGCATTATCCGGGGCGATACCCCAAAAATCAAAATTTTTGATTCCCTGTTCTTTGGCATCAAAAATTGCAGTCGTCAGAAGTGCAACCGTCGCGGGGAGTTTTTTAAATGTATTGTCCGCGGCCGACTGCATATAGTAGCGCGTGTCGTCGTAATCAAAAAAGAGACTGGCGGCGAGAATTTGGCCATCATTAGGGGTGGGCTGAGATTGTGCCGGAGCTTTTGTGGCGTTTTTCTCTGATGCTTTCGGTGTCTCTTCTGGGGTGTAATATTTTACTAAATAAAGGGTAGCAAAGGGTTGCTCTAGCTCTGTTTTGAGGTATTTTTCACTAAAAGTATGCAAGTTTTTAGCCTTAAAAAGCTGATTTTGGAGTTTTACTAGGTGCTTAATCTCGTCCTTATCCTTGGTTGCTTCTACCTCGAGGCCTTTTTTCTTAAAAGTATTAAAACGAGTTCTAGTTCCCTGGCTAAAATTAGTGATAATCTCTGCCCGATCTGGTGTTAAATCTAAAACCCAGGTGTCTTTAGGGTTTAAATCTTTGGATTTTTTGGCATTTTTTGGTAGTAAATTCTGATAGGCAAGGTTCTCTGGTTCAACCCGGACAAAAATTGCGCTATTTTCTTTGGCGAGTTTTTTTAATTCCGATAGAGCCTCTTTAAATGCAGTTTCGCTTTTTGCCACGGGCCCATAAGGACAATATAGATAATTCCCCACTGGTGTTTTCATTATTATAGCAAGAAAATGATAGTCTTTTCCTTCTCTGTAAATGCAAGATTCTCCGAGGTCATCCTGGAGTTTTTGCCATAATTTGGACTGTGTGATTGGATTATTCATCGTACTAATTATATCATACGTATTTAGTCCTGTTGTGCTGTGAAATTAGTTGACTTCATAAGCATTTTATTTTATTTCTGCTTATGCAAAAACTCCCGGCTGTATGTTTTAGACGGTTTAACAAAATCTTTTTAGCATTTCCCTGCTCTTTACCAGGGGTTAGAGGATTTCCTGCAACTTCTTCTTGTAGAAATCTTAGAATGCTAATTTTCTCCCAACTCGAGGTTTTTGGCCTCGGTTGTTGGTTTTATTTTAGCTTGAGCTTTTTTGTTTGTCAAGTGCGGTTGCCAGGCGAGGTGGTTGCTAGACACAAGGGAATTAGTCTAATTTTGCTTGTGGTTTTTGTGGAAAAAGCTTGTGGATTTGTTGTGCATAAGCATGTTTGGGTTAATCACTAAACCCTAATTTTTATTTGCGCTTCGCTTCACGCCGGTAAAATTTTTATGGGATTTTTAACGGACAATTTGCTCGTCTCACGGCTGTCTTCACGGTTCGCGAGTTAAATTTTCCTAAATCCCATAAAAACTTTCTCGGGTTTGCTCAATGCAAATAAAAATTTGGGGTTAGGGAATAAGTCAAACTTGGTTATGATACAATTAAGGTATGGCTTACATTCGGAAATTTAAGACGACTTCGGGGGCGACTGGGGTACAGGTGTGCTACAAGGAAGGGAATCACGTTGTAAAGACTGTGCACGTGGGTTCAGCGGCATCTGAGGCGGCGCTCGAAAAGCTGGTGCGAAAAGCGCAGGGAATTATTGACGGCGACAAAAAGCCCTTATTTAATTTGGATAAATTTAATAAAAAATGAAAAAATCCGCCGAAGCGGATATAAATGTACTAGAGAAGAAGGGGACAATTTTAGATAAACTTCCGAAAGGTTAAACCTATAAAACACCTACACGGTCTAAAAACTAAAATGTTCCTCCCAGTTTTTCCTTCCTTTCTCTCTGTGGAAAATTCCACGGTGCTAGTAATCTCTTTTTTTGTGCTTAACTTCTTGTTACTTTTTCAATTTCATCGATGAATTAAGGTTTTCCGCCTAGGGCGGTTTAGTTTTGATAAAAAAGAGTTACCGTTTTTAAGTTACAATTGACAGCTAGTTTTACTATTATACCATTTATCATAGATGGAGTCAATGCTCATTTTTTATTTTTCTTAAGAGCTTTAAAAAAATTCCGGTGAGCGCGAAAGCCGTATTGACCGGTAACAGGATCCTTAAAGGGGATTTTTTGAAGAGGCATCAGGGTGAGAGTCATATAAGCGCCAAAGAAGGCGAAACAGCTGATAGCAGAGAGGTAGGTGCCAAGATATGGTACCGGTGGCAGGTTAACGATGCCAGTGAAGGTGAATTGTGCCAAGGTGATAGCGGCAAGGAAAATGATGATATTTAAAGGGAGAATGGGCTTTTTAGTGACCCTGGTGTACGGAACTAAGGTTTTAAAATGGGGAATTATTCGAGATTTTGGGAGAAAATAATAGAGGAGGGTTTAAAATCAGTTTTTTCGTAAAATTTAATAGCGATGTCGTTTTTGCTGTTGACAGTGATGCTAAGTTTTTTGACACCTTCTTTTTTGCAGTGTGATTTGAAGTTTTCAAACAGCTTTTTGCCAACGTTTTTCTCGCGAAACTCGGGGTAGACAAAGATGTTATGGATATGGGCGGCAGTCATTACACGGGGAGCATTTTTGTCGGCATAGGAGACTCTACCAATAAGGAAGCCGATTGGTTGCTTTTCTCCGTTTTCTTCATTTTCAGCGATAGTGACATATCCCTTATCGATAGCCATTTCGTAGGCTTTTCTACCGGACTCACTAAAGGGCCAATCTGTTTCTACGGTCGGATCCCAACCTTTTCGCTCGTACTCCAAGAGCTCAAGACCGAACTGCTGAATTATTTTAATATCATCTTTGGTGGCTTTTCTAATTTTGATACTTATAGGGTGATTGTAGCATTTTTAGGGGAAGAGGGGAAGAGATTAGTGCTAGAGTTTATGGTGAAAATGCTGATGGTGTTTATTGGGACGGATACGAGTCGGAAGACGCGTTCTGGGAGTGTAACGGTATTTAATACGGAGTAATTGCAGAATATAATTAGTTTATTATAAGGGGGTGATGTGGCGACCGCGAGAGCGGCGCCTTTTTTTATTCAAAAAAAAGGCTCTGGCATGCCAGAGACCTTTTTGGTTGCTGGTAACAGTTTCTAATCATCGTTTTTTCCTCCTTTCTAAAATATCGACCTGGTCCTCCTTTATGAAGAAGCCCCATACTAACAATATGTCGCCTACTGCTATGTGGGCGATCGTCAGGATGGATACTCCTGTTAAAACGAAGAAGCCAAGTCCGATCATTATTAACGCGGCACCAGATATCAACATTGCAATTTTTTTCTTATCCATAGTTTTTCTCCTTTTTTTATTGAATATTTTTGTGACACGTCTATAATACGGTGAAGGCTGCGGGTGAACAGGGGGACGCACCCCTGAAGCACTTTAATGCAAAGCTCATCAGAGGGGCTCATCGCCCGATATGTAAAAACCCATAAAGGGCACCCACTTATTTTTTGGGGATTTGTTTTTTATTAGTCGACATAAGGGAGCCCGTGCTCATCATTATAATCATTGAGCAGATCTAAAAACCAATCGCGGTAATCTGCCTCATATTTATAATGATAATCACAGTCGCCATTTCTGACGGATAACCATATGGCATCCTGGACCGCCTTGTAGTCGTCCATATCCCGGTAGTTGTTATACTCTTCGTTGTCGAGATATGAGCGACGCCAGTAGCCCCAGTTGTGGCGCGGATCGTGATAAGGCATACGCCAATTATCGCCGAGCTCGTCGTCGACAGGAGTTAAATTCTCCTTTTCGGCCAGCTCCCATTTGATAAATTTGATCCCTTTCTTCCAGGGGATAATCAGGATCCACATCCCAAGGTCATCAAAGAGCTCCTTTAAGTGATCAAAATCTTCAACATACAAGTTGGACTCGGTGATGCCCTTCAGGGTGCAGAACCCCTTTTTCCTCAGTTTCTTGGTGATCTTTTCGATTTTCTTGTTAAGTGTATCATTGAAAAATTTTTCCATTTTTAGACTCCCTTTCTTTAAAAGATTATATATTTTACAGATTCAAATACTTGATTTACGGGTTACTCTATATAAAATCTTGGCTAGCGGAAGCCTAAGATGGAACAAAAAATTAATCTATATAAACAAATCCTATACTGTTTCCAGCTGTTAATTTGCTTCTAATTTAATACTCTCATTAGATTGTTGAATATTATAGCATAGTATTATGTTTATGTCAAGATATAATTACAAAAAATACTTGACTTAATACCTTTTTTTAGTTTAAAATGTAGTTATAAAAAGGTTATGATTTTTTTGGGGGGCGCAAAGGAGAAAAAATGAACACTGAAGATCACAAAAATACACAAGGCGACGAACAGGGCAACGGCAAAGAATGGCAAGCAATTGCAGAACAAATGGCATCACACTCGACAACAAATGATAAGGGTGAAACTGTTTATTTGGGGCAAGATTTGCCGGAGGACCAGCAGGCCAAAGTTATCGAGAGAGGGTTCGACAATCTCGCAGAAGAGCCTCGTGGGGCAACAGATGATAGCACCATTAGCGAAGAAACCTACCCTCAGCTAGATGGTGAGTCACAAGAAGATTATGAAAGGCGTTTAGCGGAGTTGCAAGGGCTAACGGATTTAGCTGCTGAAGATGCAAAAATGGAAGATGAAAGCCGTTTAGCAGGGAAGTTGGGGTCAGTGGGTATAGCTGCTGACGATGAAAAAAAGAGTGAGCTTGACCCATTCTGGAAAGAGCATGAAGATACGTTTAAAGAGGCTGAAGAATTGGGTGCTCCGCTTGACGCAGAAACTTTCGAAAAGGAAGATTATAAACTGATGCGTGATCCGGATGATGACAAAGTACACGTATGGGCACCTACACCAGCATATAAAGATTGGCAAAAGAACGGAGAAAAAACGAGAAGGCCAAGGCACTATGAAGATGTGCAAGATAAGCAATCAAGGTTAGAAAGAGAAGAACAAAAACGAGCACGTGAGGAAGAAGAGCGTAAGGAAAAAGATGCTTATGAGGCACGTGTCGAGGCGGTAGCAAAGTTTGTAACGCCTGAGGAGATTAAAAAAATTACTCAAGAAATGTTCCCTGATACTAAGTTCACCAAATACAGAATGGAAAGGATGAAAGAAGATATACCGCGCTTAGTAGTTGAATATCTCGGGAAAAGACAAGAAGCATTAAGAAAAGGTGACGTTACAGCGGAGGACGCTTACAGGGAAGCTCGCCAACGCAAAATGGAGCAGGGCTCTATGGACGCTCCTAGCAAAGAAGAATTAGCTGAAGGTTTAGCTGGTTCGCTAAGTACTGAGCTCAGAGTTAAAAATAAGCATAGTGGCTGGAACTCTTATAGGCATAGATATAATTTTGAATATACATACGAAACGCCTATAGTAGCTCAAGCAATCCTTAATCGTGCTCAGACCGAACTTTTAAGTGGCGAACTACAGGAAACGGTTGAAGAACTAACGCCTGAAAAAGAAAAATTCGTATTAGAATCTTTGGTTGCAAAAGGTGTTAAAGAGGGTACTCTCTTCTTTAAGGCTGGTGATTTGAGCCGAGAACAGATCGTCGAAAAAATTCAAGAACTAGGATTAGACGTTAATGACCAAAGCCTAAGAAGGCAAATCCTAGCAAACGGTTATAAAGAAGATGAAAATAACGTCATCCCAGAAGTCTTTGCTCTTAAAGAGTTGGTCGCTGAAATGATGGATGCTCCATCGGAAAATGGCTTGGTCTTCGACCGGGAGCGTTCACGTTTTGGGGTTAGAAACATTAATGGTGAAATTAGATATTTGTCAGATGATGTGTCAAGCGCAGCAGAAGAAAAACGACGTGAAATGCTAGCTACTATCGCAGAGGCCGAAAAAGACAATCCTGAACTTGTCTCCGCCATAGAGGAACGCAAGAAAGCTGCAGTAGAAGGAGCTAATTTTGATCTGGGACGTACTCTCATTGGGTATAGGGCTAATGAGGACAGACGACAAGAATTACTTGAAGAGATGATGAATAGAGAGAAAGTTAAATGGACCTTTGGGTCCTCTACAGATCTTATAAAAGTACCTGAAGAGCTTGCCGCTTATGAAGAATTCTTACCTCCGGCCGACGTCCTTAAGATGTTGTATCCAGATAGAGAGGTAGAATTTACTGGTAAGATGGAGTCAGCCCGCAGTGCTCTTCTCGAGTGCTTGGCTACTGGGATAACAGATCCATCTTATTCGGACCCAGATAATAATTTTCTGAAGATATTTGAAACTGACTTCTATAAGCAATATAAAGATGAGATAGGACTTGACTTTAGCGATCCTGAGGTCTTCAATAAGGCGTTTGATGGGTTTATGCGTGTCTTGCAGGCCACAAAAGGTGAAAAAAGCTCGGCTGCTGAATGGTATTTCGAAAACGTTTTTGTCACTAATCCAGATAAATTTGATTTTATGCTACATAGTGTATGGGCGGATGAAGATACGCCACGAGGATTAAAGAATAAGATAGGCAGTTTTAGAAACAACAACGAAGCTTATAAGGATTATGTAATACAGAAGAAACGAGAGGAAGCTAGAAAGGCAGCTGAGGAAGCTGAAGCTTTGGATGAGGGTCTAGCACACATGACTCGTAGGTCACTTTCACACGATGACGTCAAGAGATTGATTAATCGTTATAAGAAAGAACTGGTAGAGAAAATTAAGGGGTATGGTCTAGAGCCGGTAGAAGGTACGTTTTCTGATGAATCTTACACTTCTCGTGTTACTCCTCCTAGACCAAAACCTGAAATTCCTGCATACGAGGGCGAAGGAGCCCCTGAAGATTTTGGTTTGAGGAAGGTGATGGCGTTGAATGAGTGGTATCTTTGGATCAAAAACAATATACCTGGGGCTTTTGATAATCCAGAAGGAGAAGACTCGGTTGATTGGTTTATGGATGGCTTCTCCGGCGAATCGGTTGAGGACTATGACCCAGATGATCCATTCGCCAATATTAATATCGATAATCAAAACTCATATATTGGTTTTAAATTTAATTTCCGCGGTAAACAGTGCGTTATCATGGAGAGCTTCAATAATGAAAGCGCCATGTATGTGATGCGCCTAGATAAAGACGAAGATTTTACAGACCTATTCCTCTATTCCAAACTCGATGCAATCCGAAATAATGATCAGCGAATTGCCCGAGTCCCACATGTTGATATACAGGATTACGAAGAATTGGGTAAAGATAAGGCTATTAGAAATGCCATGTTGTATTTAGGAGATGGCGACAAGAAGGCGTTACTCCTTAGAACCTATGGTTCAGGCGAGCGCGGTCGGGTAGGATTTAGTGATTATATGCAACGAAACTTCCCTGATGAAGCAATTGGGATAGATAGTATAGAAGAACGTTTCCCTGGAAGTTTGGCGGGATATAGAGCATGGCAGGAAAGGCAAGATAGAATTCAAAGACGCCTAACAGAGGCGCGTAATAGAGGTGGGGAAAGTGCTTACCAAGAAGAGCTCCGACGAATCGCGGAAGAAGACTATCTTAGATTAATGCTAGGAGGAAATTTCTAATTATTATTTAATCTGTAGTATATTTACAGCAGTTAAATAATGATGATCAAAAAAGGCAGTTTCTGCCTTTTTTGTTACTTTTGGTTTGTTGCAGGGGTCGTAGGGCGGTATTTTGATTGATTTGATACTTGAATTGTGTTAATTATATTGACAAATTTAGCACTGTGTGATATAATAGTGAGAATGAGCTTAAGCATAAGCTCTTTGTAACTAAATAAAGCGGGGGTTGTAAAAGTTACAAAATGTTTGTACTTTAAAAAATAGGTTGGTACTACTACTTGTCACATATAGTTTAGCATTTGTTTTTTGAAAATTACGATTAAGGAGGAATCACAATGAACACTAATACAGAAGCAAAAGGTAACATGGAAATCACGATGAACAACAGAAAAGGAGAGAATGCAATGAATAACAATATTAATAAGGAAGTCGTAAACAATAATAGTGAAGTAAAAAACGAAGGAGGAAAAGGAACTATGAAATACGCATTTGAAAATGTAAACAAAGGGATCAATATCGATGTTAAGGAAGGAGAAGTAACTATTATAAAAACAAATGAAGCTTATAGTAGCGGTGACGTCCAGGCGATCTGCGAGATCATCCAGAAATGGTGGGATGAATTGACTGAGCTCCGTAAAGGTATTACGGAGGGGCGCATTCCTATGCAGGAAGGTGTCGAGTCGACTCTGAGGATCTTTACAAAGATCGACAAGGAAACTTTGGAGGATGAAATCGCTATGTATCTTGACGGTATCCAGGACGACGAACTAGAGGACGACTTTATCGTCAATTCGGATGATGGATGGGTTGATGACTCAGACTGTTCCGGGTTCTGGTTCCGGGCCGGTGTTAAGGAGGTAATTGAGCTCGTAGAGCAATATATTCTTGCTGATATACCACAGTACGATGAGAAACAAGGATGCATAATCATCCAAGTTAATATCGTGCGAGCCTACTACGAAGGCGGCCCCGGGGACTGGAGACAAATCGACGCAGGGGAGTTCAGTGACTTGCGCGGAACATATATTAGCGATGAGGAGTATGAAGCAGGTTGAAAGGAGGGTTATAATGAAGAATCCACAAAAATGTTCTAAGGTAGTAAATGTAGACAAATGGGGATTCTTATAGCCCCTACCAACTTATAAAAGGCCCGCGGCTAACTAGTCGCGTCCTTTTTTTTGCGGAAAAATCCATGGCAAACCGGCCGTGAATTTTTTAAATAGAAGTATATTCTGGTTCGATGATGTAATAATTGCTATCATCAGGGGCCATAACTACGCGATTAGCCGCTGAGTAACCATTTACTTTATTTGAATCGGCTTGCAAGGCTTCCTTAGTGTCCTGCTCATTCTCAAAGGGAGCACTGACGACTTTGCCTAAAACTTTATCTTCTTCATTTTTAATCAATGCACCATAGGGGTAAGCTGGGCCATCCTCTGAGTTATTGGGGTCGTTTTCTGTCTCGGATGTCTATGTTTGCTCTGGCTCTTCTGCGCCGGCAAAAGGGGTGTTCTCCACGACTCCCCATTTTTTGGCTTCGGAATTATCTGATTCTGTACCAAAAAGTGTATTTGGATCAATCATAGCATCCTTTCTTTTAAATTAATTCTAGTTGTTGTTTTAGGCGATCGATGAGAGATTCTTTTTCCTTGATCTGATCTTTGGTTTCTTTGACGAGGTGAGCAGGGGCTCTTTCGACATAATTTGGATTTTGCATTCTGAGATTTAAGGCGTCTAGCTCGCGCCCAACAGAGAGAATTTTGTCGGTAAGTGTTTCCTTATATTCGGCTACAACTTCGGCAGGAACATCTAAATAGAGCTCGTGATTTGCCAAGGCGAGGCGGAGACCTCTAGGGGCGCCACTGAGAGGATTTATCGTAGGGACCTTTGTCAGAGTCTTGATAAGTAGTAAATTATCCTCTACGAGGCTGTCATTGTCGTACAACAAGGTGTATTTTTTCGCGTTATTGGTGCCTGGAAGGGCCTGTAGGGTGCCTCTAACCTCAGAAACGATAGTTCTTATGTTTTCAAAGTTTTCGGCTGAAATAGGGTCATATTTTAGTTTTTCGGGCCATTTAGCGGTAATAATGAAGCCTTCGGTCCAGCTGAGGTTTTGCCAAATAGTTTCAGTAACAAAAGGAGCAAAGGGGTGAAGAGCAATCAAAAGTGTTTCTAGAGTACGCTCCAGTAGCTCCTTATTCTGGAAAATTTTTTGACTCTCTAGGAACCAGTCGGCATATTTATCCCAAATAGTTTGGTACAATGTTTCGACTGCTTCGGCAAAACGGTAGGTTTTGATGTCGTCTTCAACCTGTGACAGACAATTGTTGATCTCGCGACAGATCCAATCTTCGCCCATGTTGAGAGTTGTATATGGCGAATTTGAAATAGTGCTCTCTCGGGACGGGTCGCCCGCGCCCCTCGTTACGGGGCTCGCGCCCTCATCCTCGGTCGTAACCTCCGGAAGCCCTCGAGTAGCACTATTTTCAAATTCGCTACTACTGCCCTCTTCATCGACGAGGGATTGGATGAGGCGGGAGATGTTCCAGAGTTTGTTACAGAGGTTGCGACCAGAAATAACAGAGTTTTCGGAAAAGGCTTGATTCATGCCGGCGGAGCGGCCCCTTAAGATACCGAGACGAAACGCATCGGAACCGTATTTTGCAACAAGGTCCATAGGGTTGATAACGTTGCCTTTGCTTTTGCTCATTTTTTTGCCGTGTTCATCGAGGACGAGCCCATGAAGATATACTTCCTTAAACGGTACTTCATCTGTAACATAAAGCCCCATCATAATCATACGGGCAACCCAAGCAAAGAGAATGTCGGCGCCGGTTTCCATGACATTCAATGGATAATATGGGGTGTGGTGATCCTCGGACCAGTCAGTACAGACGATAGGCCAGTGACTACTCGAAAACCAAGTGTCAAAAGTATCTTCGTCTCGTATATACTTAACACCATTCTTTTCGATTTCTTTTAGGTTGGTGCGACGATCAAAAATCCAATCTGGCTCGTCTGTCGCATCGTCATTTGCTTTTTTAAACATTGGGATAGCGATACCCCAAGGAATTTGGCGAGAGATATTCCAATCTCTTAGGTTATTTAGATAGTTAATTAGGACTTTTTGCTTATTTTCTGGATAAAATTGTATTTCGTTGGCTTCGAGGTGCGCGATTGCTGTCTTTGCAAGTTTTTCGACATCTACAAACCATTGCTCTTTTAGCATGGGTTCTAGTACTGTATCACATTTATAACAATGAGCAACAGAGTGAACGATTTTTTTCTCACCTTTTAATAGACCTTGTTCTTTCAAATCCTTTAGAACCTGTTTGCGGCATTCGGCGGTAGAAAGACCGTTATATTTTTCGGGAACATTGATCATTTTGCCGTCTTCTTGAATGACCTGAATTTGTTCTAGATTGTGGCGCTCGCCCACTTCAAAATCGTCAAAATCGTGGGCAGGGGTGATTTTGACTGCGCCGGTGCCGTACTCGGGATCAGCATGCTCGTCAGCAATAATAGGAATTTCGCGATCGGTTAGAGGAAGATGAACTGTTTTGCCGATGCGATCTTTGTACCTCTCATCTTCGGGATTGACAGCAACGGCAGTGTCGCCAAAAAGAGTTTCGGGTCTTGTAGTGGATACGATAATGTCATCATATGCGATTTCCCAGAGAGTACCTTTTTCGTCTTTATGTTCAACCTCGATATCAGCGAAGGCGGTTTGGTGTTTGGGGCAGAAGTTCACGAGTTTTTTACCTCTGTAAATAAGGCCATCGTTCCACATTTTTTCAAAGGTGGTATAAACGCGGTCGATGACGTTTTCGTCAAGAGTAAAGGTAAGATCGTCCCAAGCACAGGAAGCACCCAAGGCGCGGAGTTGGAGTTCCATATTACCACGTTGCTCTGCAACAAAATCCCAGACCCTAGCATAAAGTTCATTGCGATCAAACTCGAAGCGAGTATGGCCGTGTTTTTCGAGCTCTCTTTCGTAAACTACCCAGGTTTCAAACCCGGCATGATCAGCGCCCGGAATATACCAGGAGGAGGCGCCTTTTAGACGGTAATAACGGGTAAGGGAATCTTCAAGAGCTACAGTTAAACCATGGCCGATATGTAAATCACCATTAGCGTTTGGCGGCGGCATAACAATAGAAAAGCATTTTGATTTTTCTTCTCGATCATCGTGGCCGTCGCTATCGACATCAACAGGGACAGTAGGAATGTTAGGGTTAAAAACACCAGCTGCTTCCCAAGCGGCATAAATGTCAGTTTCATATTCCCCCGGTTCATAACTACTTGCGAATTTCATTTTTGGATTTCCTCTTGCCCTATTATTTTTAATAATTATACCATATATTTTAGAAGGGAATTGTATGCGTAACTAAAAACACCCCTTTATGGGGTGTTTTTAGAGTTTTATCTTACTTTAATTTTTGTCAAATTTGATTTTGTGTAAACGATGGCGGTTTTTGAATGCTATCGCTGTTGCGACGATGGTTAAGATCCCTACTAGGGTTGCTACTATACCGCCAAATTTAACACCATTGTCATCATTTGTAGAGAGACCGGTATTTGGCACGGTAATATCGCTGCCGGTTTTTGGAACCGGAATAGTATCTGGAGATGCCGCTGGACCCCCTGTATAGGCTAATGCTGATATAGTGCCGTCATTGTCAGCTGTTAATCCATATCCTTCTGCAGATACCATAAGAGTGAAATCTCCAGACACATGGATTGGTCTATCTAATTTAGCTACTCTTCTACCTGCTTCAGCTGCCCCAAACGTAAGTGGCTGATCATATTCGCTGATACCATCATTATTGCTGTCCACACCTATGGTAAAATTAATACTTCTCGATTGAGCAGCTAGTAAATCAAGGCCGACCGCTGTTAAATCTTGCTCACCTTGGCCTTTCATTTTGAAATTTAGGAAAGTTCCGTCTTTAGCTTCTGTTGTTGCCTGCGTCATATCATATACTTTATCAAAATCATTTTTGACCATACTGGTGATAGCCGCAAATTCGATAGTTCCGTTATTTCCTTTTTCAAAATCGTAGGCTAGGTAGATAGTTTCGTCGGCATCCCAGTTTTCAATTACTGGCGCAATTGCGTCGTGTATTTGCTGGATTACTCCTTGTGATATATTATCCAGGGCGCCACCTTCTCGCAAAAACTCTATGTAATCATCGGCAGAGTTAATACCATAATCACTAAAGAGACTATCCTGCCCGTAGGAATTTTGTACTATAAAGGCCCCGGTCCCCGTTGTGCCATCTGGTTTCTTATATGAATGATTATCATCCCAACCAACAATCGCCATAGCATGGCCGTTTTCACTTCCGCAGGTATTTACATCGCGATCAATGATCGTGTCGGAATTTTCGTCCCAACAGTTTTCGGTTTCTGGGGCAAATGTTCCTACATACATCGCTCCTTTGGTGTAGACCTTTTCTTTGATTTTGGCCACGGCGTCTGGATCATTTTTATTTATCCATTCAAAACCATCAACCAGATATTCTGCTTTGTCGCCAAGAATCTGGTCCCTAGACATTGGTTTAGTATAGGCCTTAAAATTAGAAACTGGAGCCAAAATTGTATGAACATCATTATATTGTTTAAAAGATTGGTAATTAGCTAATTCTGAATCATTAGCTTTCATTCTGGCAAAAAAGACATCTTCGCGGTCTAACACATAATCACTTCTTAGGCCTATGCTCGCTAAAATAAAGCTACCGGCAGTACCGATTTCTCTATTTGCGCCATACTTTTGAGACAAGAATGTCCCGTATTCGGTGCTAGGAGTAACAATATAGTCTAGTTGTTTTGGCGAAAACTCAATCGAAACACCCATATTCTTTTTCATGTAAGATTCCATTGCTGTGGTAGTTGCATATGCCCAACAATCTCCATCTCCGCCCTGATTTTTTTGTGGTGTTTTATAACCGGCCTCAATTAAATTATAAGAACTTGGCAATTCTGTTCCGTTGCCACGGCCCTCTGCTACACCTGGTTTAAAATTATATTTATTTGGGATCAAGACCCACTTATCTCCAAGCCCTGAATTTTTGTCTGCCATGTATTTTTGGTAAGCTGGGCTAATTTCTAGGTTATCTGTGAGACTAGCAGCACTCACTGCGCCAGAACTACTAACGGCGGCAATCCCAGCTACGCCCACGATTAATGGGAGAGCAAAAAGCTTCTTATTTACAGAGCTTTGCTCGCTAGAGCGAATCCTAAGTATCATATGTTTTCCTTTTTGTTTTTGTGTGTGACATTTATAATTCTTATGCTACCATAGCTTTTGACATTTTGTCAATAATATTTTTAAGGGGAGGCGGTGTAAAAAACTTTACTTATAATAGTCTTTAATCCGCTTAAGAATGGTGAGTTTTTAGGGTCCACTCTTAGTCTTCTAGGCTAAGTTTCTGGCGAATCTCTTCAAATTCCTCTGGGGTGAGTTCTAATGTGCGGCCATGCTGCCAAGATTCATCGTAGGGCATAAGGTGAACATGAGCATGTGGAATGTCGGTGCCAATCACTTTTAAGAGTGTCCTTTGGCCGGTTTTTTGCTCTAGGTGTTTGGATATTTTTTTGACGGTAGACATAAGAGCCTTGTAATCTTCGTCGGGGAGGTCATAGATTTTGTCGACTTCATTTTTGGGAACAACAAGGACATGACCTTTAGTTTCGGGATGAATATCTAGAAAAGCGAGTGTTTTATCATCTTCGTATATTTTATAAGAGGGGATTTCGCCATTAATAATTTTGGTAAAAATACTAGGCATCTTTTTTCTTCCTTCGCCAAATGGCTGTTAAATAATAAATGAGGGCAAAAATCAATGAAAAAGCCAAGGCGCCAACAACATCGGAGGCCCAGTGTTTATTTGCAAGAACACGGCCGACACCGTTTAAGATAATGAAGACTAACATCATGAGGTCGAGTACGGCACAGGCAGCTTTCGACTTAATGTAGCGGGGAAGAGCAAGAGCAATGAGTAAAAAAATTGTCGTTACAACCATAACATGAGTGGATGGAAAAGAAGGTTCGCCGGAACCATCGGGACGAGTATTCCAAATTAGAACTTTATCAAAAACAACATAAACAATCACCATAAGTATAAGAGGAAGAAGCATAAAGAGAAGTTCTTTATCGACTTTTTTGATTGATTTTCGTTTTATTAATTGGCATAGACCAAGAATGGCAAAAACCGCCAAACTGGCAATACTAGCAATTAAGATGATATCTGTAGATTTATCCCAATCCATACTTTTATTTTAGCATATTTTAGATGATATAAATCACAAAAAAAAGCGCCTTCGGACCTTTAGGGACTTCAGGCACAGATGTGGATGTTTTGATTTTATTCGCGACATCCACCTAGAAATTAAATGAGCATCACCCGAAAGTGACGTTTTTATTATATACTAAATATTTTATGCGCGCAAGCGAGTTGAAAATTGGGGTAGAATATGATAGAATAGTAAAGGAAGCGTGGCCGAGTGGTTGAAGGCGCACGACTCGAAATCGTGTGGGCGGGTTGACCGTCTCGAAGGTTCGAATCCTTTCGCTTCCGCCACTGCTTGACAGCAGTGCATTAAAAAGCAGGACTCGTTCTCGCGCTGACGCGCTCGAATCGAATCCTTTCGCTTCCGCCACGTCCTATCGGACGTGCACAAAAAAGCAAGGTTCGTTCTTCGCTTCGCTCAGATCGAATCCTTTCGCTTCCGCCACGTTGCCTAAAGCAACGCCTTAAAAACATAACACTCTTCTGGGTGTGGCGCAGTTGGTAGCGCGCAGCGTTCGGGACGCTGAGGTCGTCAGTTCAAGTCTGATCACCCAGACCACACACCAGAAACTTAAAAATATAATATGCACCCGTAGCTCAGCTGGATAGAGCGTTTGCTTGCGGAGCAAAAGGTCGTAGGTTCGAATCCTGTCGGGTGTACCACAATATTTGTAGGATAAATTATTTAGATGACAGAGGACAATAACGAAAAGAGAATCGAAATATATGAAGGGATGACGGGGGAAGTAATATTTGATGTAGATACAAAAGGGGAGACGATCTGGGCGACTTACGAGCAGATGGCAAAGGTGTTTGGAGTAGACAGAACCGTAATAGTGCGCCACGTAAACAATATTTATAAGGAGGGGGAACTAGAGCAAAATCCAACCAGTGCAAAAAATGCACAAGTTGGAGGAGCAACCAGAAAAAAGAACTTCGTAGTACGAAAAGAAGGAAATCGTACAGTAAGACGCGAAGTTGATTTTTTTAATTTAGATGTAATTATTTCGGTAGGATACAGAGTGAATTCAAAAAAAGCTACCAAATTTAGGATTTGGGCAACTAATTTACTCAAAAAATACGTCACGGATGGAGTAGTAGTAAATGAGCGACGACTAAAAGAATTAAAGGCAAAGAAGGAAATTAAAAAATTACACGACGTCGAAGAAATGATGGCGATCGTAAGGAGATTGACCACAAGAAACGAATTAGATGCTGGAGAAGCAAACGGTGTACTAGAAGTGATATCAAAATACGCAGGTAGTTTTAAAACCTTGGAAGAATATGATGACGGGCATATCGACCTTTCGTTTATGGGCAAAAAAAGGAAGGGGAGGGAATTAACGGTAGAAATGTGTGACTTAGCAGTGGAACAGTTAAGAGGAAGTGTTAGTGGGTCAGAATTATTTGGTAAAAAGCGTGACGGAAGCTTTGACGGAAATTTAAATGCTATTTTTCAGAGTTTTGACGGCAAAGAGCTTTACCAAACAATACAAGAAAAAGCAGCTAATTTATTATACTTTATTATAAAGGACCATCCATTTTATGATGGAAACAAACGAATCGGCTCGTTGCTTTTTATTTTATTCTTAACGGCAAATAATTGCCATTTGACGGAGAGTGGGGAAACTAAGATTAGCGATAAGGCATTGACTGCCATTGCGCTTTTAATTGCGGAGTCAGAACCCAAAGAAAAAGAACTAATTGTATCACTGGTGTGCAAGTTGCTCGAATAGGGAGAATAGTGTATAATTAGATAAAGACGTAAAGAGGAAAGCTATGGCAACAAATAAAGATAATAAGCCAAAGAAAAGCGGTGGATTAAAAAACAAATCGCAAAGGGTGAAGGCTAGGCTTTTAAAATCTTATTATGGCAACCCCGTAAAGGATATGAAACTAATTGCGGTGACTGGCACAACCGGCAAGGTAACGGTAGCGCATTATTTGCACGAAATTTTAAAAACAACAAATGAGCAGGTGGCAG
Organism: Candidatus Nanosyncoccus sp.; assembly: GCA_045530815.1. Classification (GTDB taxonomy): domain Bacteria; phylum Patescibacteriota; class Saccharimonadia; order Saccharimonadales; family Saccharimonadaceae; genus Nanosyncoccus. The sequence goes on along the minus strand of JAZSCU010000024.1, from coordinate 15,533 downwards.
TGCTAGCTAGTGATCAGCCTTTTAAGATGGGAATGTTGCATAAGTTTTTGTCAGATGCCTGGAAGGCTGGTGCAAATTACGTAATAGTGACGGTGCCCGCCGAGGGGCTTCGCGACAATATTTTTTATGGATTGCCAATTACTGTAGCTGCCATGACTAATTTTGTAACGGCTGGACTTAAGGATATGGAACCAGAAGAATACTTAGATTGTGAAAAAACTTTGTTTGATATGAAGCCAGAAATTGTCGTATTAAACTACGATGATTTAAACTATGAAACTTTTGAGGGTTTTCGCGGTAAAAACAAGACCATAACCTATGGGCAAACCAGCTCAGATGTAAAAATATTAAATTCAAAACTATATGCTAAAGGAACTGAGGCAACTTTATCAATTAAATCTGATATTGTTTCAGTAGCTACATTTGTACCAGGGGAGACAGCGGTGTCTTATATGGCCTGCGCGGCAGCAATCGCTAATGCAATTGGTATTGCAAATGAAAGTATCGTAGAAGGTATCGCCGAATACGACCCTGAATAATGTTATTTTTTGTTTAATAATTCTTTGACAACTTTGATATCTTCGAAATCGTGAGGACCATCAGCGCGGAGGATGGTTTTTTCGTGTCCTTTGCCAAGTACAAGAACGAGATCACCCTTTTTGGCGGTTTTTAGGGCGAGTTCGATAGCTTTTTTACGATCTAATTCTTTGAGTAAATCTTTGCCTAGGGTTTTACCAACTTTTTCTGCACCTTTAATAAAGCCAGCGGCAATTTTTTCGGGATCTTCGTCGCGCGAATCATCCTCAGTAATAATGACTATGTCAGAGTTTTTACCGAGAATCTCACCGCGAATAGGACGAGTAGAGGGGTCACGACGGCCAGCCCCACCATGAACAGAAATGATGCGGCCTTTATGTCCTTTAACTGAGGCGAATACTTTTTCCAATGCGTCAGGTGCATGCGCATAATCAACGATTACAGTAAAAGGTTGGCCTTCGTCTATGATGTTCATACGGCCTTCAACAGCGTCTAGAGTTTTGATGCCTTGCTCGATTTGATCTTTTGAGAGACCAAGTTTTTGGCCAACAAGGACGGCGGCGAGGGAATTATAGACGTTGAATTCGCCAGGAATATTGGTTTCAATATTTATATCACCAAGTGAATATTTTACGCCCGATACACCAAGTTTAATGTTTGAGGCCTTATTTTCGCCATTTTTTATACCATAAGTTGAATAATTATTTGCAATAGTCTTATAATATTTGGTGGCAGAATCATCAGCATTTAAAATGCTGTACTCGGCTTTTTTAAATAATTTACCTTTGGCTTTACGATAGTTTGCAAAAGTTTTATGGTAATCTAGGTGCTCGTGAGTTAGGTTGGTAAAAACTGCTATTTCAAAGGGGATGCCAAGAGTCCTAAATTCAGTGAGAGCATGTGAGGTTACTTCGAGCACAAGAAATTCCGCACCGGAATCGGCGATCTTTTTGATGCGCTGATTTAGAGTCATTGCATCTACGGTGGTCATATGATTTAGCTCTGGTTTTAATTTTTCAATACCGTAGGCTACGGTGGTCATAAGGCCAGTTTTATGGCCGGCAGAATTTAGCATATGCCAAATCATAAAAGAGGTAGTCGTTTTGCCGTTAGTGCCAGTTACACCGATAATACGAAGTTTTTTGGCAGGATGATGATTTTTGGTGCTAGCGACAAGGGCCTGAACAAAGTGGTAAGGCAAAACGGCTTGGTTGTAAAATGGTAGCTTTTCTAAGAGTTTTTTCATACTAACGATAGTGTTTTAATGATTCGATAGGATTTTTGCTGGCGGCTTTTAGGGCTGGATAGATACCGAAAATAATACCGATTAGAATAGTAGTTAAGAACGTAACGGCAATAATTTGCCAACTGATGTATGGGGCAAATGGTGTGAGAGTCGAAAGCAGAAATGAAAGAACATATCCCAAAACTAGACCAAAGATACCACCGAGAATAGAAAGAATGAGAGATTCAAAGAGGAATTGAGCAAGAATATTGCGAGACGATGCACCAACAGCTTTTCTGATACCAATTTCGTGCGTACGTTCGGCGACGGATACTAACATAATATTCATTACACCAATACCACCAACTACAAGCGAAATTGCTGCAACTATCGTAAGCATACCCGAAACAATAGTAAAGAGAGAGCTAGCTGGGTGCGTAATAGCATCGCCGTATGCTACACTAAAATTCTTGTCACCGAGTTTTTGATTTGTTAAAGCATTATCGATATCACCGGAAATAGTGCCAAGACTATCAGTGTTGGCAGCCTTAATATTAATCTGTTGAACTTGAGGTGAACCGGTCACTTTGTTTAGGCTTTTGATATTCATAATAACCGCATTGTCAAAATTAATATTATCAAAGTTAATAGATTGATCTATTTCATCAAGAACACCGGTAACCATAAATCTCTCACCCATAATCGTGACGGTTTTACCAACGGTTGTATTAATAGTATTAAAAAGTGAAAGGGAAATAGAGTGACCTAAAACAACAGTGTTTTCACCACTAGAGTCAGTGATAAAAGTTCCATAACGCATAGCTAAAGGTTCAATTTTGACAAAATCAGGGTTAGTGCCAACCACCTGGACTGAAGTAAAGGTGTTTTTGTCTGAATTTACAGTGTTTGAGGAAACGGCAATAGGGGCCACAGCAGAAACATTTTCAACTTTTGAAATTGTTTCAACATCGTCAACGGTGAGACTGGAATTTTGAAAAGTATTTGCAGAAGTTAATTCTTCTACGATGTTATCAAAAGTGTCTTTGGTTGAGTTGGGACGAACAACGATTAAATCGGAGCCGATGGAGCTAATCTCGGATTGAACTAAATTTGAGATACTACCCATAAGTGAGAGGATGAGTATAATGCTAGCTACACCAATAGCAATACCAAGACAAGTCAAAAAGGAGCGGGTGCGATTTTCTTTGATCGAGGCTTTGGCGAGTCTAAAATTGGTACGAAAAAGAAATGACATTATTTTTTCCTCCGAGTTTTTTTGCGTTGCTTTTTAGTTTTTTTGGCACCGGTGTTGTTTGAAAGGGAAATAAACTCTGGTTGGGTTGTTTTGGATTTCCTTTTGATTTTTACATTGATGGGTTGCGGGAGATTAGCATCGGCGACCGTCTTAACATCGGTATCAATATGACCATCTAGCATATTAATAACACGTGTGGCATAGGTAGTTAAGGCAGGATTATGAGTTACCATAATAATAGTATTACCTTCTTCATGGATAGCTTTTAGTTCTTCCATAACAATATGAGAAGAACGAGAATCAAGATTACCAGTAGGCTCATCGGCGAGAATTATTTCGGGGTCAGAAACAATGGCACGAGCAATAGCAACACGTTGTTGCTGACCACCAGAAAGCTGATAAGGAAGATAATATTCGCGCTCACTTAAATGAAACCGTTTCAAAGAAGTAGAAGCTTTTTTAAGACGGGCAGTCTTAGTGTGGCCGGTATAAACGAGCGGAAGGGCAACATTCTCGATTACTGGCAAATCTTCAATGAGATTGAAGTTTTGGAAAATAATACCAATCTTTTTGGCCCTTAATTTTGCCTGTCGTCTAGCAGAAATACCAGCAACATTTTCACCATTTAATAAATATTCTCCTCTAGTAGCACGATCTAGAAGCCCAATAATATTTAATAGTGTGGTTTTGCCGCAGCCACTAGGCCCCATAATCATAATAAATTCACCGCGTTTTATAGTAAGATCAAAATCATTGAGAGCAAAAGATTCGGTATCGCCATAGCCATACCTTTTAGTTAACCCTTTTAATTCAATAATAATGTTTTCGCTCACCTTGGCTCCATAATTTTAGTTTTGGCTAAATATTGTAGGTTTATTATAACACACATAGAAGAAAATTTTTTAATGAAGTTTTGTCATAATAGTAGGTCTAGACTTTTGCTAAAGCAAAAGTCTTCCGTTCCTCCTCGCTCGGTATATCGTGAGCAAGCTCCCGATATTCTCTCGCTTCGTCGTCCGGGCGAACCTGCGGTTCGCGACCTACCTCTAATACCAGAATTAAAATAAGACCCTGCGGGTCTAATTTTAATTCTGGTGCTGGAAGTAGGACTCGAACCTACGAAGGCCGAAGCCGAGAGATTTACAGTCTCTTGTCATTGCCACTAGACGATTCCAGCATTTCTTTTATTATACCAAATAATAGATAAAAATCAAATTCTTTTTCGGCCAACGTGAGTTTTTATAATCTTGCGAGCGGGGGGCGAAGTGGTTTTTGTTGTTGTGCGCCTTTTTGTAATTGATTTATTAGTGGATCTGGTGGGGGCTTTTTTAGTGGCTTTATGTGTTTTTTTCTTTTTGGCGGCAGTATCTTTGGCGATTTGGGCCTCTACTCTTGCAGCAGTAGCGGTAATAGCTTCGGTGTCACCAACATTTTCATAGATTGCTAAAATCTGCCTTAAGGTAGCAACCTTAGGATCTAATTCGTAGGCATTTTCTAGAGCCTCGATGGCTTTTTTAGTGCGACCAAGCTTTTCTTCGGCTTTTGCTAGAGCTATGTAGCGGGCAGGGACGTCCCCCTCCAGTTCGATAGCTTGAGTGAAGGCCATAGCAGCCTTTTCGTAGGCACCGGTTTCTAGATAGATTAAACCGACGTTATGTATAGAAGCAGGGTTATTGTCTAGCGACTGAGCAATTTCAAAACATTCTACAGCCTCATCGTATTTTTTTCCTTTAGCATACAAAATACCTAGACGGTTATATGCGGCGGCATTTCTTTCGTCAAATTTCAAAATCGTAAGCAGCGCCTTTTCGGCACGGAAAGGTTTGCGTTCTTGCATTGAGGTTTGAGCAATTTGCCAAAGTTTTTTCATTTGAGCTTTATATTTAGGAGATTTTTCTTCAACTTTTTTCTCGCGTGGTTCGAGAGGAAAAAGAAAGATCAAATAGACTGTAAAAAGAATAATCGCAAACATTGCTATCATATGATTATTTTAGCATAAATCGGCTACAAGATGTAGTTTTATGTGGCCATTTTTTTCAATATTCTCGTAGGTTTTAAAAAACCTGGGGAGTTTTAAAAGAAAGGCTGGTTTTCTTGTGATGTAATAAGATTTATAGAGCATTTCGATAGCTACACTAAGAACTAAGAGGGTATATTCTCTAACACCTTGTTTTTTCTTGGTTATTTCTTCGGCCAAAGACGGTAAATCAGCGGGGGATGCGGTAATAAGTTTTTTGGCAAGTTCCTTAATTTTGGGGTCAGCAATAATTTCACTATCTGATGAGTTTTTTTCACGCAAAAAATAGATTGAGGCACGACTTAAGATAGTAGGAAGTAGTTTGGATGGAGAATCCGTGATTAGGATAAAATGAGTATGACTACCTGGTTCTTCAAGATTTTTAAGGAATGCGTTTGCCGCTTCCTCATTCATTTTATCGGCTGGGCGGATAATAATATATTGATCTTTTGATTGTTTTACATTTAGTCTAGCTAGGACACCACGAATTTGATCAATAGTAATAACGGATTTTTCTTGAGGCTCTAAAATTATGGCATTTTTAATTGTAATGGTTAAAGTGTTTGGTAAAACAAAGATGGAGGTACCGGTTCGGCTGGCGATTTCAGAAATTTGAGAAATATTATCAAAAAACATCGTTAAAATCCTTGGGGATCTTTGACTCAAAAGTAACTCGTTTACCACCTGGTAGAGTTATCTCGAGTTTACCAGCATGAAGATAGAGACGTTTTGGTTCGGTAATATCTGATGATTCTTTAGTCTTCTTTTCGTCACCATATACTGGATCACCTAGAATGGGGTGGCCAAGGTATTTCATATGAACTCTTAGTTGATGAGTACGTCCCGTGGTGGGGCGAAGCTCCAAAAGGGAATAAGTACCATTACTCTTTAAGACTTTATAAAAAGTTTCGGATTCTTTACCGCCCGGATCCACTCGGAAGGTGGTAGGGCGCTTTTTGTCACGGAGAAGTGGAAGATCAATACGTGCCTCTTCTAATTTAGGGGTACCCTCAACGATAGCATAATAAGTTTTGTGGACGGTGCGAGCTTGAAATTGTTTTTTTAAAAACTTTTGGGTTTCTTCGTTTTTGGCTAAAATCATCACACCCGAAGTATCGCGATCTAGACGGTGGGCGATGTAACCGAAATCCGCCAAGGTACGCTCCGGACAATACTCGCCTTTTGCTTCACTCAGAAGCCCATTTGGTTTATCTACCACTAGACAATTTTCATCTTCATAGAGAATTTTAGGTTTAACATCGGAATTTTTTAAGTCTTCTGGAACATTTAAATCAATTTTGACACCATCTGGGAATTTTTGGTTAGGTTTTGTTATGAGTTCACCATCTACTTTAACAAAACCATTTTCGATAAATTTTTGAATAGTAGAACGATTATAACTTTTATAAATGCCTACCATCATCAAATCTAGGCGTTTTTTAGGAATTATTGCAGGAGCTTCCGGCAAAATAGAATCGCCGTTGATAACGCGCGACATTTCGGGTTTACTAAATTTTTTTCCAGTTCTAATCATAAATAAATAATCAATATGGCGGAAGGGACAAGATTCGAACTTGCGGTACGGTTGCCCGCACACACGCTTTCCAAGCGTGCGCCTTAAACCACTCGGCCACCCTTCCGTCTATTGTTTATTATATCATATCAACTCTAAAATAACGAGGTTTTCGATATGAGGTGTACGAGGGAAGAAATTAAAGGTTTTAATATTTGTAATCTTGTAGCTGCTAAGAAGCATTTTAACGTCGCGGGCTTGAGTGGCTGGGTTACAGGATAAATATATAACCACTTTCGGCTTTGTTTTGTTTAGGTGATCAATTAGCTTGCGGTCACAGCCAGCACGAGGAGGATCAATAATCACGGTCTGATCTGGGTTAATATAATTTAAAACATCTTCAGAACGTGCAAGGATTGCGTCGGCTAAATTTAGGGAGGCTTGTTTACAATTTTTTTGTAGTTCTTGGTAGGCAGATTTATCGACTTCAACCAAGATGAGGTCTTTATCTCTAGCAACAGATAGACCAATAGTACCAACACCAGCATAGAGGTCAAGAACTTTGTCGGTTTTTATTTGTTTTCTTATTTCTTTTAGTGCCATTTCATACACTGGAAGATTTATCTGGAAAAATCCATTTGGAGAATAAGAGTAAGAATGACCTAAAATTTGATCAGTGAGTGGTGGGAAGATAGGGTGGGGTTTGTGATTTTCATAAAGACCACCAGAAATCTTACCATCTTTATCACAGCGTAAGAGTAGTGATTGATATTTGCGGGCTTCTTCGCCACGAGAGTTTAAATCATCAATTATTTTCTGAGCGGCGGCAAATATTTCTGGTCTTTCAATAGAAGAGGTATTTATTGGTATTTTACGGTGGGAGCCACGCATGCGAAAGGCGGGTTTAATTTTTTCTTCTTCTATATCCCAATAGAGGGAATATTCCATTTTGTTGCGATAAAAGTAGTCTTTGTGATCGGTAAAAATTTCTGGTTTTTCTATACTAATATTATGTTCTCTAAATAATTCAACTACTAACTCCTGTTTTGTTTGTAACTCATATTCATAAGTCATAATCTGCCACGGGGAAGTAGAAAGAAAAATATTATCCTTAGGACTTACACGATGTTTGGAATTATTTTCAATAGTTTTTGCAACCGCTTCAAAATAGTGTGATTTCTTTTTGGTGATTTCATAATCTAAAACGTTTTCACCAGGAAGCGCATTCCATAAAAAAGCTTTACGTCCGTCTTTATCGGTACTAAGACCAAACCCACCAGGAATTATTTTCTCTATTTTTAACATCTTATTTATTATAACAAATTTTATAAGATACAGTATAGGGGAAAATAATTTCTAAATATCTATATATTCTACACTAGTAATTATTACTTGGTTATTTTTAAAATTATCAACCAAACATTTTCTCCTTGTTTCATCTAATTCCGAAAACACGTCGTCTAATAAAATAATCGGTTTTTTATTAAGTTTTTCTGAAATAAGATTTGCCTCGATGAATTTTAGAGCTAAAATTATTGAGCGCGATTCGCCACGTGAGGCAGAACCGTTGGCCAGTTTATGATTAAACTCAAAAATATAATCATCACGATGGATACCGAAAGAAGTGTGTCCTAAATATAAATCTTTTTGAAAATTTTCGGCGAGTTTTTTTAGATATTTATCACTACTAATATCGTCTAGTTCGGTTTTATAGATAATATTTATTTCATCCTTCGTTTTGGCGATACTGCGATAAATATCGGTAAGGTGTTTATTTATTTCATCAATATATTGTTTTCTTAAAAGATGTATTTTTGCACCGTAATTTGCAAGTAGTATATCCCAAGAAAAAACATCCAATGTAGATACATTTTCTTTTTTTAGTAATTCATTGCGTTGTTTTAAGGATTTTTCATATTTTGATAAGGTTACTGCATATAATTCATTAAACTGGCTAAATATTCGATCAAAATATTCACGACGTCGTCCTGGTGAATGGCTAATTAAATTTAAATCAGACGGTAAAAATAATATAACTGGGTATTTATGATTTTTGGGTAAACGGCGGGTTTTTTTATCCAAAATAGAAAAACTTTTAGTTTTACCATCAAAGGTTGCAAGAATTTTTTCGCCGTTAGTAAATTCAAGTTCAATCCTATAATATTCTTGGTCCCTTTTTAATATTTCTATATCGGTAGCACGGAAGCTTTTACCCCGAGTTAGAATATAAATTGCTTCAAGTACTGAAGTTTTACCGCAGCCATTTTTACCTAAAATAAGTGAAGTTTCATCTTTACATTCCAAAAAATATTCTGAGTGGTTACGAAAGTTTTTTAGTTTGATGGATTTTATTATCATGAGTTTAATGGCATTACGATATGAGTATATTTACTATTTTTCTTATTTTTAAGAAGAATAGGAGTAACATGGCTTGAAAAACTAAATTCAATTTCTTTTTCATCGAATGCATTTAGAGCATCAATTAAAAAGCGGGAGTTTAGATTTACTTTGCCGGATTTTTTTACAATAGTTTCAATTTTTGAATCATTTTCACCAAATTCATTAGCAATGGATTTAACTAGAAAAGTGTCTGGCTCTTTAGTTTCACAAATAATAGAACCGCCTACCGAGCGAGAAAAGAGTGCAGCGAGGCGAGTAACTCTAATTAACTCTTCACGATTAATTGTGACTTCTATATCGTTGTTTTTGGGGATAAGTTTTTGATAATCTGGAAAACTAGCATCTATAAGTTTAGAAATAACTTCTATTTCACCCATTCTAAAACGTACTAAATCTTCATTGAAAGATATTTCTACTTCTTCGATATCATCCGAGAGGGAACGAAGGACTTCTTGAAGTGAGCTTGCTGGAACAATTGCTTTTACTTCGCTTTCGACTTTTTCGATTAGTTTTTTCTCTGCGAGACGATAACCATCAGTAGCAGCTATAGCAAGAGTGTTATTATTAGTATTAAAATATACTCCAGTTAGAGCAGGACGAGTTAGATCATTAGAACTTGCAATAATCACTTGGCTTAGGCTGGTTTTAAATTCATCCACATTAATTTTATATATAACTGCAGATTTTTCATCTATTTCTGGAAGTTCTGGGAAATCATCCGCTAGGCTCCCATTAATCGTGGAAGAATATTTACCGGAAGTGATTGTTACTTTTGTATCTTTAGATTCTATTTCGACGGTTTCACCTTTGGGAAGGTTAGAGACAAATTCAGCTAAAAGTTTTGCTGGTATGGTAACTACTCCATCTTCTGAATTAGAGACTGGTAAGAAATCAACTACTGCCATATCTAAGTTGGTAGTGGTGAGGGAAACTTTTTTCTTATCTACTCTTATTAATACATTATTTAATATAGGTAGAGTTACTTTACCAATTGCTATTCTACTTACATTATTTAGGGCTTTACTTAACTTTTCTTGTGAAACTTTTATTTTCATTTTAATCCTTTCTATTATTTATTAAGTAGTTGTTATAGTAGGGGTTGTGGAATAGTGGAAAAGCTTTGGTTTAAACAGGGGTAAGAAAATGGTGGATAATGTGGTGTGAAAGCTTGGAAAAGTGTGTGAAAAAGTGGATTTTTTACACATAGAATTTAAAAAGAAAATTTTTACACAATTTTTTGCGCTTATTTTTCGCAATGTTTTAAACTGAGTTTTTCGCATTTTTTCCACATTGTTAACCATAAATTTTCTCCTTGATTTCTTCGATTTGGTCGCGAAGAATGAAATTTAATTTAAGGTCTTTTTCGATCTTTTTAACACCATGCATTACAGTGGTATGATCTTTTACACCTACTTCAAGGGCTATTTTATTAGTACTTAGATGAAGTTCTTTTGATAAGAGAAACATAGCGATTTGACGGGCGGTTTTAATATGAGAAACACGAGATTTACCACACATTTCTTTAACTGAAAGATCATAGTATTTAGCGACTTTTTCAACTACCTGTTTAGGGGAAACAGGGCGGAGTTTGGATGTTTTATTAACCGATACGGAGCCGTTTTCGATAAGTTCTAATGGAGTAAGGCCGCGAACTTCAGACATGAGGAGAATAGTAGAAAATTCACCTTCGAGGTCGCGAATATTAGTAGTGACGTTTTCGGCGATATATTCTATAGCCTCTGGTTCAATTTCTGCACCCATGATTTCGGCTTTAGCGCGCAAAATTGCACATTTGTCTTCAAATTTGGGGAGTTGGAGGTCAAAAGCGCCACCCATTGTAAGACGTGAAGCTAGACGTTCATCAACGGTTTTAATTTGGCTTGGGAGCCGGTCTGAGGTAACAATTATTTGTTTATTTAATTGATAGAGGTCATTAAAAATATTAAAAAATTCTTCTTGGGATTTTTCTTTATTAACTATAAACTGAAAATCATCAATAATAAGGACATCCAACTTACGAAATTTAAGATTAAATTCTTTTCCTTTACCTAGTTTTACCGAATCAATAAAATCTGAATAAAAGTGTGAGATTGGAGTGTAAAAAACTTTAAGATTAGGATCCTTTTTGAGCAGTTCATTACCAATAGCTTGAACAAGGTGGGTTTTACCAAGACCTGGTCCACCATAAAGAAAGAAGGGGTTATATTTGGAGCCAGGGTTGTCAATAATGCTTTTAGCTGCGGAAACTGCTAAATCATTATTGGAGCCGATAATAAAATTATCAAGAGTATACTTTTGGTTGAGTCCTGTCTCGTTATGATTAGATTCTAGGGAAGATCTAAACTTATTGGTGTGTTTTTTTATTTCGGGGCTAGTAATGGTGACTTCGCGGGGGCGGAGTTTAGTTTTGTTGTTACTTTGGACGACAAATTCAATTTCTTTAGGGTTTAAATTATTATTGATAAGGGCAGTTTTGATTATATCTAAATATCTGTTTTTGAGTTGTTTGACGTAAAAAGTATTTTTAACACTAATAATAATGTGGTCTTGTTCAGCAGAAACAAGGGAAGTGTTTTGAAACCAAGTGGAAAAATTGGCTGGGGAAATTTTTTGCTCGATTTCAGCTAGGGCGTTTTGCCATACGTCGTACATTTTTAGTGTTGCCTCCTTTTCTTAATTATAGCACGAAGATGAAAGTTTTCCACAGGTTTTTTGTGGAAATAATATGTTGTAATATGTAAATCTGAAATTAGAGGCGGAGTTTTCCACAGAAAATAACTAACCCCTAAAAATATTGTGGAAAACTGCTTGAAAATTGTGGAAAAATGAGGTATACTATATAAAGAATTTGTAAAAAAATAAAGTTTAAGGAATAATATTTTATGCCAAAGAGGACGTATCAGCCACATAAGAAACAACGCAAAGTTGAACATGGTTTCATGAAAAGAAACGCGACAAGAAATGGGCGAAAGGTTTTAGCACGTCGCCGTATTAAGGGGCGGGCAAGACTCAGTGCTTAGTAAAAAATATCGGTTTCATTCACGAGGGGGCGTGAGATATGTGTATCAAAAAGGGAAGACAATTCGGGCTTCGAAGATGTCACTTGTTTTTACACCGAATAATAAAGGTTTTACACGGATGGCAGTGGTGGTGTCAAAAAAAGTTGAAAAATCTGCAGTAGGGAGAAATCGAATCAGAAGAAGAGTTTATGAAATACTGAGGCTTAATATTGATAGTATCCCTAAAAAAACAGATTATATTTTTGTTATTTATTCTAAGGACGTGATGAAGATGGATTTTACTGAGCTTACAAAGATGGTAGGTAAATTAGTAAAGGAAAGTCAAATATCTTAAAAAGAGTAGGTGTTTGGAGTTATATATTTGGTGTGGTATAATTAGATGAATGGATAAAAAGAGTGTGAAAAAATATATATATCTTGGAATTTTAGCTATTTTTGTGGCTGGTTCAATTGCGACAGGGAGCCCATTTAATTTTATTGATATGATTATTGTGCGCCCGATTGTAAATATTTTGTTTGTAATATTTAATCTCGTACATGATTTTGGTCTTGCTATTATTATATTTACAATACTAGTAAAACTATGTATGTGGCCTCTTACTAAGAGACAATTAAATCAAACTAAATTAATGCGAAAATTACAGCCAGAATTGACGCAGATTAAGAAAAATTGCAAAGGAAACAAACAATTAGAATCTCTACAAACAATGGATCTCTATAAGAGATATAATGTAAAACCATTTGCTTCTATTATTACTTTAATTATACAACTTCCTATCTTTATTGCAATTTTTTCAGCAATTAGGGTAATTGCTACACCGATGCCGACAGATAATTTAACAAACCGAGCATACGAAATTGTTGCTTATGAAGGATCGGAGATTAGAAATTTAGAAGAGAAACAAAAAATATATTTAGCTGATCTTACGAATGAAGATATTCCGGCAGAAGAAAAAACAAAATATGATTTTTATCCTATGTTATTTGGAGTGATAAGGTTAGATGTAAAGGCTAGTGAAGTATTTTCTAGCAGATTTTCTTGGAGTGCATTGTTTATATTAATGTGTGCGATTATGGCTTCGGTAGTACAGTACTTTGCAACCAAGCAGCAGATGCCGTCTGGAAAATCCGAGAAGAAAAAGAAATTCCGTGAGCTTATTAAGGATGCTAAAGATGGTAAAGAGATTGATGATTCCGAGGTTGCAGGGTTTGCGACTGGGCAGATGTCGTTTATGATGCCACTCATGATGTTCTTTATCATGTTTAACCTTAACGGGGCATTGGCATTTTATTATTTCTTAAGTAATATTATCACAGTTATTCAGCAGAGAATTGTATTAAAGAAGGTTGATTCGGAGATTGATGCGATGACTGATAAGGCGGTTTTGAAGGAACTTAATAAGATTCAAGAAGCTGAGGTGGTAAAAAATAAAAAAACAGGAACAAAAATAACTCGTATCTCCGCAAAAGATAATAAAAAGAAAAGGAGATAATAATATGAATAAAGATGAATCAATTAGGTTTGCCGAAAAATATTTGGAAGACCTGCTGAGTTTTTTTGGAATTAATGTGGCAGTGACTTCGACGATTGACGACGAGGTAATTCAATTATCAGTACCATCAACATCTTTGAATTCACTTTTGATTGGACGAAATGCGGACAACCTTAGAGCTTTGCAACATATTGTATCAATGGCGCTAGTCTCAAAAGAGGCAGAGGTGACACGAGTAAATGTTGATGTAGCAAACTATAAAAAACAACGTGCAGATAGAATCACCGAAAAAGCGGAGGGGTGGATTGAGAAAGTGCGACGCACCGGAGAACCAATGGAAATAAATCTTAATGCGGCTGATAGAAGGATCGTACATAAGGTGGCGGTGGATTATTCAGATATCGAAACACACTCGGAGGGGGAAGGGCGTGAAAGAAAATTGATAATAAGCAAGGTTAATTAATAATAAATTTTTTTAACGCTAAAACTTGCGCCGCATAAAAATTACAACAGCTCAGGCGGGCTCGTCCCGGTATTTCAGTACCGGCTACTCGCCCGTGACTGTTGTAATTTTTATCGGGCAGTTTTAAATGTTTCAAAAATTTATTATTAATTATCTGACTTATTGTCATTTCCTATAATAATGACAAAGTTATAGGTGGTGTCGATGCTTTCTGGAAGCTCTTCGAGGGTTTTTGCTGATATATTATATTTTTCTTCTAGGAGTTTTTTGGTGCCTGGAGCAGTATCGGAGAGAGAGTAGAGAGTGTATTTATCAGTATATTCACCCTCAGGTGCATCGTCTATATCTATGTTATTATAGCCATCTTCTTCTAGATTTGATTGTTCTGTGCTGGCAAGTCCTGGTGTGTCAGTGCCGTTTAGGACGAGAATTGTAGCATCTTCATAATCGCGTGGATCATTAGAAAACATCTTTTCGATATAGGTTTGGATTTTGGTATAATTACCAACACCGGCAGAGGGTATGACATATGAGATGCCGTCAATATTACCCGTAGTCATCAGTTTTTCTGGTTCAATGAGGGAAATTTGGCGCATATTGTTAAGGTCAAAATCGCTAAGAAGATGAGCAAAAGTTTTGAGCTCGTCGATAGAAAAGTTAGTGCGGAGATTATCACCAAGAGTACTGGCTAGGCTTAAGAGTTCGGGAATAGAAAGGGATTTTTCTAGGAGCTTATCTTTGATACCAATAAGAATTTTTTGTTGAGAAGCACCGCGGGAAAAATCACCACTAGCAGTACCATGGCGGGCACGAGCAAGACCGAGAGCATCTTCACCATTTAAGGTATATGGTATGCCAGCTTCATATACGGCGCCGGTATAGCCATAATCTTCGATATCTTCATCTAGGGTAATAGTAATGCCACCTAGGGTATCGACAATATTAATAAGGGATCCCCAGTTAACGTGAACGTAGTATTGGAATTCTATACCGAGAATTTCGCCAACTTCATCCATGATGGCTTGGTTACCAGCAGCTTCATCATTACCATCCATATTATTACACCAGTAGATTTCGTTTATTTTACCGGTAGCGGTACAAGTACGGGAGACTTTTAAGTCGCGAGGAAGGGAAAGCATGGCAAGGTCGCCAGTTTCTTGATTTAAGCTAATAACCATAATAGAGTCTGTAAGTTGAGCACCGTCGTGAACACCGTTGCCTTCGTCTCCTTCCATGTTGTAGCCGCTAGTACCAATGGCCAAAATATTAGTGCGACCGTTTCCGTCGGTTTTTAGAGGTTCATATGTTTCGGATTGGAAAAGAAGATCCATAACGTTGCCTTGACCACCGGTGATTTTTGCAATAATGTCATTACCCCAAAGAATAAACCAAATAACACCAATAATTAAAATAGATACGATAGATAAAATAACTATGGTAATAATTTTGCGTTTTTTAGAGATTTTTTTCTTAGGTTTTTTGGATTTTTTATTATTTAATGGATCCATAGCGAAGTCGTCTTCCTCATCTAGGTCATCTTTGGCTTTGGGTGTGGGGGCGGCTTTTAGTTCGCCACTTTCTTCATCAAAATTAAAGACATTAGTAGGTTT
>JAZSCU010000007.1:0-30244 GCA_045530815.1 Candidatus Nanosyncoccus sp. | reverse complement strand
TGATTGCAAAATCAATTTCGGCGCCGACACTGCGACCGATCCAGTTTTTTTGCATGGTTTTGATTTTGTTGGGCCAGTCGAGGGCATCGATTTCTTCGAGGAGCTCGTCGGCATATTCGGTAATTTTGAAGAACCACTGTTTCATTTTCTTTTTCTCGACTTCGTGGCCACAGCGCCAGCAATGGCCGTTTTCGACTTGTTCGTTAGCAAGGACGGTTTGATCTTCGGGACACCACCATTGGTAGGATTCTTTTTGGTAGGCTAGGCCTTTTTTGAATAGTTGTAAGAAGCACCACTGGGTCCATTTGTAATATTCTGGGTCGGAAGTGTTGATCTCGCGGGACCAATCGATGGCATAACCGAGAGTTTTGGCCTGTTTTTTGAAGTTTTTGATGTTATCTATGGTGACGTCTTGAGGGGCGGTACCGGTTTTGATGGCGTAGTTTTCGGCGGGGAGGCCAAAAGTATCGTAGCCAAATGGACGAAGGACGTTGAGGCCTTGCTGAGCATAAAAGCGTGCGAGAACGTCTACGATGGTGAAATTGCGCACATGACCAACGTGAAGGCCGGCGCCTGAGGGATAAGGGAACATTTCAGCGATGAACATTTTGGGGGTATCTTTTTGTTCTGTCGCCTTGAAAGCTTCAGTGTCTTTCCAGATTTTTTGCCATTTTTGTTCGATTTGGAGTGGTTCGTATCTTTCCATAAAGTATATTATACCATAATTATAGGGATATTTCGGAATAAAGCTAGGCGCTTTCTTGGTGGCTATAGGTTAGGGATTTTGAGGTTACCTTGGCGGATTATTTTTGGGGTTTTGGAGGTGAGATCAATTATAGTGGAGGGTTTATGGCCGTTGATAGATTTTGGGGTGCCGCCGCGAGGATTGGCTGAGGTGAGAATGAGCGGGCCAGTCCCCGGTAGGATTTCTTTAAATAACGGATGGTCGGGGATCCGGATGCCGATAGTGTTAAAATGGTCATAATAAAAATGGTGGAAATCCGGGTTTTTGGGTAATATTAAGGTGAGTTCGCCAGGGAAATATTTACTGATGAGGGATTTTGCATAATCTGTAACATGGGCGTATTTCGTAATAGCATTAGAGCTTTCGGGGACTAGTGTAAAAACTTTGCCAGAGGAATAGTCACGATCTTTCTTTATCATGAGGTCTTTGATGGCTTTATCAGAGCTAAGCATCACGGCATAGCCCTCGACTGTCTCAGTGGGAATAGTGACGATTTTATTGCTCTTTAAATCGGTGATTATTTGATTTTTCATTAAGAATATTATATCATATTTTTATGAAATTAGTTTTGGCGCTAGATAATATCCGGTCTTGTTATAACGTGGGGGCGATTCTTCGGACGGCGGAGGGTTTTGGGGCTTACCGAGTGATTTTGTCTGGCTATACTCCTAGGGTGCACGATAAAAACCTTCTACCTCACCTTCGGGAAAAATTGGATAAGGAAATCCATAAAACGGCATTAGGCGCGGAAGATATGCTAGATATTTATTCGTCTGGTGATATAATTTCTGAGCTAAAAAAATACAAAAAACAGGAGTGGCAAATTATTGGTTTGGAAAATAATATTGATTCAGATAAATTGGTACAACTTGGAAGTAAAGAGTTGCAAGGTCGATTGTCAGATAAAGTTGTGTTGGTATTAGGGGAGGAGGTGCACGGGATTGATTATTCGCTCCATGAGATAATTGATCTATTCGTGGAAATTCCGATGAAGGGACAGAAAGAATCTTTTAATGTGTCGGTGGCGGCGGGGATTGCAATGTATGGACTAGTGAATCCATAATAATAATTCTTTGGCGGTACAGTAATTTACACTGAATACTATTAGCTCTAGCATGGTATAATAGAGGCATGAAAAAAGTTAAGATTTATACCACACCGACCTGTGCGTATTGTCACGCATTGATGGATTGGCTAGACGAGAAGGGGGTAGAATATGTTGAGATGGATGCGACAAAGGAAGAAGGAATGAGTGCGGTACCGGTGACCGAAATTGATGGGAAGAGGATCGTGGGCTTTGATCGTCCGGCAATTAAAAGAGCCTTAAAACGAGCTGGAATTAGCAAAAAATAGCAATTTTTGCTTTTAAAATATTTATTAATTCTCGTCAAGGCTTGCGAGTTTTTGAAAATAGTGTTAAAATGGGTAAAATTATCTATTAATACTAAGGAGCAAAATGCCAGAACCTAAGAAACAAAGTAGTCCGAGAAAAACTGGGCTACGTAGGAGTCATCTCAGGTTGAAGCTAGCTCGCAGAGTTAATAAGACTTCGCCAGTGAAAGCTTTTGAGACCAAAAAGAAGACACCTAATCTAAAAGTTAAAACTAATAAAAAATTAACGAAGAGAAAAGAAGATTAAAAAATGGCTAGTAATCGACATTTAGGTAGAGTTATTGTTCTACAAAGTTTGTATGAGTATGAACTGAGAACCCTCGCAAATGACCCAGAAGTCGATTTGGACGTGATCGTCGCCAAAAATATTGAGCCATATGAGAAGTCGCTCGGTGATACTGAATTTGTCTATAATTTAGCACACAATGTGGTGAAGAATTTTGATACTTTGGATATAGCACTAGCACCGATGGCGCCAGAGTGGCCGATTAGCTCGATTTCGGCAATCGATCGAAACGTCCTCAGGATGGGACTATATGAACTTTCGGAATGTCGCGATTCGATACCTCCGAAAGTCGCTATTAACGAAGCTGTGGAACTTGCAAAAGCCTTTGGCTCTGAGAATTCCTCTCGTTTTGTCAATGGTGTGCTTGGCGCTGCATATAAACAGCTCGGGATTGTTGAAGAAGAAAATCATGGAACAAAAGAGAATGCCGCGGATGGAGCCGGTAAAGAAACCGACAAGAAAGCTGGCAATGGATCAGGTGAAAAAGCCGACGAATCCAGCAAAAAAGCCAGTAATGAGTCCAATGAAAAAGCTAGTAAAAAGGCCAGCGCCAAGTCCGATGACGGCGCCGATGCAGATGGGCGAGCCCCTAGCAAAAAGGACGTTGAAGGTTCCGGAAGCTCTGCCGACGGAAAGAATTAAAGAGACTACTTTTGATAAAATTAAATCAGCAGTTTTTCGTAAAAAAACTGCGATTCAGTCGATTGTGAGAGAACCGACTTCTGGCGGGATTGTTTTTAGGTTTACTAAAGATAAAAAGGATATAGAGATCCTACTAATTCAGGATTCAAAGGAGAGGTGGACTATACCAAAGGGACATATTGAGCCCGGTGAAACGGCCAAGGTTACGGCTAGGAGAGAAATCGAAGAGGAAACTGGCCTTAAAAATGTTTCGATTTTAACGTGGCTTGGAAAAATTCATTTTAAATATCGTAGAATGGATAAGTTGGTACTAATGACGACGCAGGTTTATTTAGTGCAAGCTTTAGATAGTCGCGAGCAGCCAACTCCAGAAAAATGGATGAAAGGAATCAAATGGTTTTCGTTTGCGGATGCTCTTGAGGCGATCGAATACGAAGATATCGAAAAATTGATGTTGGTTGCCAAGAAAAAAATTAGAGCTGGCGATCTTTAAAATCAGAAAGGAGGAAAATGGAAAAAACAGCATATCAACAATTTGCCCTGGAAAAATTAGGTTTTGAATTTAATAATATAGAGCTTTTAATAACGGCTTTGACGCATAGAAGTTATGTAAATGAACATAAACAGGCGCATCAGCATAATGAAAGATTGGAATTTTTGGGTGATGCCGTGCTTGAATTAGTTTCTTCGGATTTTTTGTATCGAAAATACAACGAACCCGAGGGAATTATGACCGCTCAGCGAGCGGCGCTAGTGAGAACTGAATCAATTTGCGAGGCTGGTAAAGAGCTTGGGTATGAGCCTTTGGTGAGGCTTTCTCGGGGTGAACAGAATGGTTCGGAACGCGCGCATGATGCGATTTTGGCAGATTGTTTTGAGGCGGTGATTGGTGCAATATATCTAGACCAGGGGTATGACAGAGCAAAGGATTTTATTGCGAAACATATTTTGGTAAAAATTGATATGATACGGGAAGAGGGGCTGTGGCGAGATCCGAAGTCGTATCTACAAGAGATTTCGCAGAAATTTGATGGAGTGGTGCCGATTTATAAGACAATTAAAGAGGAAGGGCCAGATCACGATAAGACATTTACAGTGGGGGTTTATATTAAGAATGAATCTATTGGTGTTGGGTCTGGACATTCAAAACAGGAGGCCCAAACAATGGCCGCGAGAGAGGGGATTAAGGGTTATAAGAAAAAATACCCTAGAGATGATTTTAGAGAGTGGGAAGAGATTGACGCGGTTAAATAGAGTGTAGGATAGGGGTAGGTTCGGGGTTCTAAATCAGTTAATTTTAAAGAAATATGCTTTAGTAGTTGATTTTTGGGACATTTTGTGATATAATTAGGGGAGAAGTTTTGTAACTTAGTGTTGGCATATGTATCAAGGGAGGTGAATGAATATGTATGCAACTTTTTCAGATGATCGGGCATATTTATATGTATACAATACACCTGATCAGGAGGAACCTGACATCTTATCTCTGGAAGAGTTTATGTCTATTTATGGCGAAGATGCTCTTCCGGATATTACGGAGCCGCGGGTCGGTGATCTCGTCTCTGAGAGGCCAATTCCGAGACCGAATGAGGTCTTGAATTATCTTTTCGCGTTCAGAAGCTTAGTGACTGCATGCGGGAAGTATAAGGAGGTTTTAGGCCTTAAAGAAGGAGTGATGCAGGCACACCCGACTGCCTTAGAGGTATTCGAGGAGCATTACGGGAGTGATATCCTGCGGCTTAACGATGCCATTAAGGCAAAGGAGGCAGCTCAGTATGAAAGAGGTCATAACCTTAGTCGACAGATGAGAACTGTTGGCTATAAACCTCTTTCATTTGAGGAGGATGCTCGACGCAGTAATGATGTCGGAGTATCCGATGCCGACTGTCTTATCCGCCTTTTTTCGAACAAAGATATCCGTAAGCGTACATGCTATCGGATAGATAAATATATTAAAAAGGTGGAATTAAGATCTCCTCTCGAGATCTTAAAAGACGTTAAGAAGTCTTTCGGGGATAATATCCCCGAAGAATTCAAGAGACCCCCGTCGTGATGACGGGGGCTTTTCTTTTAGAATAAAATATGCTATAATTGGTCAAATTAATAATTTAAGGAGAAAAAATGCTAGCGATTCGCATGCAACGTAAGGGCCGGACACATGCACCAACGTACCGGATAGTCGTCCAGGAATCACAGCGCCACCCACTTTCGGGGCGCGTAGTGGCTGAGGTCGGCAACTATAACCCTGAAACTAAAGCTTTGACTTTAGATAAAAAATTGGTGGAAAAATATTTGTCTAATGGCGCACAGCCTTCTTCTAGAGTAGCATTTATCTTGAAGAAAAATGGCGTAAAACTTCCTAAATGGTATAAGGAAGCACCAAAAAAACACGCAGTAGCAAAACATGCTGATAAATTACGTAAAAATCAACCAAAAGAAGAAACCCCAGCAGAAGCACCAGCCGAAGCACCGACAGAGGCACCAGCTGAAGCACCGACAGAGGCACCAGCTGAAACTCCAGCCGAGTAATCTTCTTTAGAAAAACCGTCCTTGCACTTGGGCGGTTTTTCAATTATAATGATTGTATAGTAATTTTAAATGGAGAAAAATATGGCTACTATTGACCAGCAATTCGTAGAATATATCGTAAAAACTTTAGTCAACAATCCTGATAAGGTAGCGGTTGATCGCAAGATCGACGAAAAGGGTGTGCTTTTATCTCTAACGGTGGATCCTTCTGATGTGGGTAGAGTAATCGGGAAACGTGGTGTAACTGCGCAAGCAATTAGGGTCTTGCTCAGGGCGCTTGGTACAAAACAAGATGCACGTTACAACCTTAAGATTGTAAACACAGATGATGAGGGCGATGTTGCTGATGAAAAGCCAGCCAAAGAAGAGAAAGTAGAAGAAGTTGAAGAAATTGAGGAAGTGGAAGAAGAGCCGGAGAACGAAGATGAGTTAGGAGACGAAAGTGAAGAATCTTCTGAACTTGCCGAAAAAACTCGTGCAGAGCTTGCTGATCTTGACGATCTTGACATATAGTATCTATTCAACCAATATATCTTAGCCATGTGACTAAGGTATATTTTTTGTACACAAAACTATTTACATATAATCATAACCACATTATAATAAAGGTCATATATAGAGTATTGGAATGAGGTTGTACAAAAACAATATATTATTATCGTGTATATTTGCGTTATTTAGTGTTAGTATTAGTTTAATTAATATTAATGATTCTTTTGCGGCAGCCAGCACCATTAGCCTTACAATAAGTAATTCTACTTTATCAGTAGGTTTAACTCCGAACTATAGTTCTGGTAACTTTGCTAAATCAGGTAGTAGTACCATTTCAGTCAGTACTAATAACTATTCTGGTTATACATTAGGCCTAAAAGCAGCTACTTCTGGTACTAATGCTACTAATCTAGTAAATGGTAGTAATACTTTAACTTCCATTTCTTCTGCTATTTCTGAATCTACCTTTTCATCTGTTTCTGGTACTACATATAATAATATGTGGGGTATATTACCTTCCAAATATGCTTCTTCTGCTAATACTGACTATAGACCTGCCCCTAATACTAATGGTGTAATTCTAGATGCTACTAATATCGCTAATGCATCCTCTAATACTTATACTCTAGCTATTGGTGCTAGAGTAGATCAAACTGCTGCTCCTGGTACTTATACTAATGCCTTTATCGTTACAGCTGTTGCTAATCTAGCCAACTACAATATTACTTATAATGCTAATGCTGGTTCTGATACTGTTACTAATATGCCTTCTCCAAATCCATTAGCCGGTGCTACTGATGCTACTACTGTTAGCCTATCCAGTACAGTTCCGGTAAGAAGTGGTTATACATTTAAAGGTTGGTGTTCTACTACTACAAATGATGAGACATGTTCTGGCACTACCTATAACCCTAATGGTGATGGTACTAACTTAGCCTTTCCTATTGACCAGACTGGTTCTAACACTAAGACTATATATGCTATGTGGCAAGGTCTAACCTACATACAAGATTATGACATAGCTACTTGTGCTGCCGAAGCTAGTGATCATAATGTTACCGTAATTGATAGGCGAGATGGGAACGATTATACTGTTCGTTATATTAATGGTAGATGCTGGATGACGCAGAACTTGAGATTTCAGGGAACTACAATTAGTAGTTCTGACACCAATATTAATACCAGTAAGACTATAACTTGGTATAGTCTTAAAGATGATAGTGGTTGTAAAGGGACTAATCTTACTACTGACAATACTACTCTAATGTGTAGTGACGATTCTGGTTCGCCGGAAACCGGTGTTTGGTATACTTATGCTGCGGCTACGGCTGGTACTATTACAGGTACATCTAACTCTTCCGCTGCTACTTATGATATTTGTCCTAAGGGCTGGCATTTACCTACCGGACCAAATACTACGATTGATACAGATTTGAATAAACTAATTGGAAATGCTACTTCTAGTTGGCAAGATCCTACATCGGGGCTTACAGCCTTCGGTGCTGTTGCTGGTGGTTTCTATAATAATGGTTCTCTTGGTAATCTTGGGCGCGCATACTGGTGGTCTACTGTCGCCAGTAGCACTTCGGGTCGTTATCGCTTAGGTTACAATAGTAGTATTGGGCAGTTTGAAGGAGATAATAAGAGTGATAGGCATCGCGGCTTCTTTGTACGTTGTGTTACCAAAGTTACTTATTTGCAAGACCAGACGGCTTCAACTCTTGCAACTAATCTTCCGAATACTGGTGATGTAAAAGTATATGCTGATAAGAGAGATGGTGAATCATATTTTGTCAGTAAACTTGCTGACGGTAACTATTGGCTACTAGATAATCTTCGTCTTGATACATCTGATAGTTCTGTTCTATCTAATATTACAGCGAGTAACACTAATGCTACTTCAATTTCACTTAACTATATGAAAAACGGCGGCGGAACTACTTCTGACAAATATCCTACCGCTAAAATTAACAATGTGGCCTGGACCTCTGCTAGCCAGAATTATTACAGTATTCCAATGACCGTATCAACATATAAAGATACTACTATTACTAGATATGGTGCTGGTTCTGGAAAGATTGGTGTGTACTATAATTACTGTGCTGCGACTGCCGGTTCGTATTGTTATGGTAATGGGACTAGTTCTGGCAGTACGTCTGGGGGCGCATTCGAGGATCTATGTCCGAGCGGTTGGCGCATGCCTACTGGTGGTTCTAGTGGCGAGTATGTAGCTTTAGATTCTGCTTATTCATCTGATACTACAAGTCTTCAAAATGCTCTTTCGGCTTCATATTCTTCTTTCTTTGTTAACGGTGCTATAAGCACTCCGATTGGTCAGGAAGTGGAAGGTGGGTTCTGGTCTTCTTCTCGTAGTGGTAATGCGAGTATGTTCCATCTACTCCTTGATTCATCTGGGTTTAATGCGGCTAAAAATTCCTATCGCTACAATGCCCGCTCGATTAGATGTATTTTTGGAAATCATTTCCTTCAGGATCAGACGTCTGCTACCTTAGCGAAAGATCTTCCAAGTGCCGGCAGTACTAAAACATATATCGATAAGCGGGATGGTGAGCCGTATCTTATAGGGAAGCTTGCGGATAATAAATACTGGATGTTGGATAATCTCCGTTTGGATCCATCGGTTAGTGATGTTTTATCTAATATAACTGCAGATAATACTAATGCCTCGTCCACTACAATTAATTACTTTAAAAATGGTGGGGGTAGCACTTCGGATAAATATCCTACCAGTGAGATTAACAAAGATACTTGGAGTTTTTCTCTACTAAATAAATATAGTATACCTTTGACCTACTCAGGGGCAAAAAACGATGTAGTTACAGGCTATGGTTCTGGTTCGAAAAAGGTTGGGGTTTATTATAATTTCTGTGCTGCATCTGCGGGTTCGTATTGTTATGGTAATGGTGTACTTGCAGGTTCATCTTCCGGTAATGCCACTGAGGATATTTGCCCTAAAGGCTGGCGATTGCCTACCGGGGGTACCTCAGGGGAATACAAATCGCTTCTTTCTGCGTATTCTTCTAATGTCACAAGCCTTAGAAATGCTCTTTCAATTGCCCTTTCTGGTTACTACAGTACTGGATCGAAGAGCGATCTAGATACGGCGGCTAACTTTGCAACCTCGACTAGATATAATAATAGTGTCATGAATTATACAAAATATACTACTTCGGATGGTCTTGTGCTTGACGAAACAAGTGGGACGCGTAATACTGGCAATAGTATTAGATGTTTGAAAAAATAACGATTATTTCGCTTATCGATAATTCATTCGGGGGTAATCTTAGGTGTGGAAAAGTATTATATGTTAATGCTACAAAAACATTGACAAAAAAGTTTTTATGTTTATAATAGATATCAAGCTAACTAACTGCGAGTTCGCTTGATAAAAATATAAAAAGTTGAGAGTTTTATATGTCTAAAAAATCGTCTGCCGTTGGGCGATTTTTTGGTTTAAAATAGTTGTAAAAGTATCTTGCAAAAATAGAGAAAATGATATATACTTAGGTACAAGAAGTAGTGTGCCCTGTTTTTGATAACCCCCTTATAGCTGGCAACTAGACGGGAGAAACGGGCAGTAATCTTCGGCGCTGAGATATTTTTAGGATTCTTGTTGGAGTGGTATTATGTACTCTGGTGTACTCTAAAAATATCAAAAAAGATACTAATAACACTAATAACTAAAAAGAGGTAGAATGGCAACAAAACCGAAGACTGGTGAAAGAGTATTTTTCACCGAAGGTGACCAAGCGCTTCCAATTCCTGATTTGATTGCACATCAGAAGGATTCGTGGGAAGACTTTGTCAAAAATGGTCTGAGGGAGGTTTTTGCTGAGCTTAATCCAATCGACGATTATACTGGCCAAAAACTTTCACTTAGATTTAAGGACTATTATTTTAAAGAACCAAAGGAGACTGAGAAGCAGGCTAAATACAATTTGGCTACTTACGAGGCTCCGCTTCACGTTTTGGTGGAACTAGAAAATAAGACCACCGGCGAGAAAAAGGAACAGGATATTTACTTTGGTGATTATCCTTGGATGACAGATAGAGCAACATTTGTAATTAACGGTACTGAACGCGTGATCGTATCACAGCTAATCCGTTCTGCAGGTGTTTTCTTTAATGCTGAGACGATTGGTCTTAAGAGGTATTATGGAGCAAAGGTAATTCCAGGTCGTGGTGCTTGGCTCGAATTTGAGACGGCAGCAAATGGTGCGATCTATGTAAAAATTGATCGTAGAAGAAAATTACCAGTAACGACATTCCTCAGAGCTCTTGGAATGAAACAATCCGAAATAAAGAGCGCTTTCTCTAAAGTTGATACGGGTGAGAAAGGTTATATTGAGGCAACCTTAGATAAAGACACAACATCGACTCAGGGTGAAGCTTTGCTTGAGGTCTATCGTAGGATTCGCCCTGGCGATCTTGCTACAGTTGAAAATGCTAAGTCGATGATCGAGAGAATGTTCTTTGATCCTAAACGTTACGATTATTCAAATGTAGGACGTTTTAAGATTAATCGTAGACTTGGATTTGATACTCCGAATAAACCAGAGTTTAGAACTTTGCAAATGAAGGACGTGGCGGCAATTATTGCAGAAATAATTCGTCTAAACAATACTCAGGAACCAGCGGACGACATTGACTCTTTATCAAATCGCCGTGTAAAATTAGTAGGCGAATTGGTTCAGAGACAATTTAGATTAGGGATGCTTAGATTGCAACGTAATATTCTAGACAGAATGTCAATGGCTAACCTTGAGGAAGTTACTCCTTCACAACTTTTGAACTCTCGTCCAGTTGTGGCTGCTGTGAAAGAATTCTTTGCTACCTCACAACTTTCACAGTTAATGGATGAAGTTAACCCGTTTTCGGAGCTTGCTCACAAAAGGCGCCTTTCGAGTATGGGTCCTGGTGGGTTAACTAGGGAAAGAGCCGGATTTGATGTACGTGATGCTCATCCTACGCATTATGGACGTATTTGTACAGTTGAGACACCAGAAGGTGGAAACGTAGGTTTGGTGCTTAACTTTGCTACTTATGCGAGAATAAATGAATACGGATTTATCGAGGCTCCTTACCGTGTGGTAAAAGATGGTAAAGTGACTGACGAAGTCGTTTATATGGATGCTGACACCGAAAACGACATGGTTATTGCGGATGCATCTGTAAAGCTAGACAAAGACGGTAAATTCGTAGAAGATTGGGTATCGGCACGTGTTCATGGTACACCAGCACAGGTCGAAGCAAAGAAAGTTACACATATCGATGCAGCACACAAGGAGATTTTGGGTGTTTCAGCATCGCTTATTCCATTCGTTGAGAAAAACCGTGTTGACCGTTCTTTGATGGCCTGCGCAATGCAGAAGCAAGCAGTGCCTCTACTCAGGCAAGATAATCCTGTGGTTGGAACTGGTATTGAGCGTGAAGTTGCTAAAAACACTTCACAAATCGTGATGGCCAAAGGTACTGGTGTAGTGAAAAAAGCTGACGGTGTTTCTGTGGTTGTTACCTATGATAAAGGTGGCGATGAAGAATACACATTACAACACTTTGAAAAGACCAATGACGATAGGTGCTATAACCAGAGAGCAGTAGTAGCGAGAGGTCAAAAAGTGAAAAAGGGCGATACATTAATTGAAGGTGCTTCGATTAATGACGGTGAATTGGCTCTTGGTCGCGACCTTCTAGTTGCATTTATGCCTTGGCGTGGTTATAACATGGATGACGCGATCGTGATTTCTGATCGATTAGTAAAAGATGATACTTTGACATCTATTAATATTAAAGATTTTGATGTTGAAGTCCGTGAAACAAAATTAGGCCCAGAACAGGTAACTCGTGATATTCCGAATGTGTCTGAACATTCTCTAAGACACCTTGGTGAGGATGGTATCGTAACGGTAGGTTCTGAAGTCAAAAACGGTGATGTATTAGTAGGTAAAATTACACCAAAAGGTGAGCAAGAACTAAGCTCTGAGGAAAGATTACTCCGTGCTATCTTCGGTGAAAAGGCTAAAGATGTACGTGATACTTCTGTTAGAATGAACGGTTCGTCAACTGGTAAAGTAGTTGACGTAAGAGTCTACACCCGTGAAAAAGGTCACGAGCTAAAAGCTGGTGTAATAATGCAAATTAAAATCTTTGTTGCCGAAATGCGCAAAATCGGTGTAGGTGATAAATTGGCAGGACGACACGGTAACAAAGGTGTGGTTTCGAGAATTTTGCCAGTAGAAGATATGCCATTTATGGCTGATGGCACGCCGATTGATATCGTGTTATCACCAATGGGTGTACCTTCTCGTATGAATCTAGGACAGCTATTTGAAACACATCTTGGTATGGCTGCAAGAGCTCTTGGTTACAAAGTCGCTACACCATCATTTAACGGTGTACCAGACGAAGTAATCTCTGATGAGCTTGAAAAAGCTGGCTATACTCGTGATGGTAGAGTCCAACTTTATGACGGTCTTACTGGTGAACCATTTAACGAAAGAACTTCAGTTGGTGTAATGCATATGCTTAAGCTTCACCACATGGTGGAAGACAAGATTCATGCTCGTTCAACTGGTCCTTATACAATGGTGACGCAACAGCCACTCGGCGGTAAAGCCCAAAATGGTGGTCAGCGCTTCGGGGAAATGGAGGTCTGGGCACTTGAGGCTTATGGTGCAGCTACTACTCTTCAAGAGATGCTCACAATTAAGTCTGATGATGTTTATGGCCGTGCTAAGGCATACGAAGCAATTATTAAACACGAACCGATCGAAGGGCCGAAATTACCTGAAGGCTTTAACGTCTTAGTAAAAGAATTGCAAGGTCTTGGTCTTAAAGTAGATCTTCTAGACCATGGTGAAGCGGCAGATGCCGGAGACGTGATTGAAAAAACTTCAAAAGAAATTGAAAAAGACAAAGATGATCAATCAATTTATGATCAACATAAAAAAGAGACCGAACCGCAAATCTTAGACCTCGACGAATCTGAGGCTGAGGCAATGATGGCGGAAGAAGGGATCGAAATAACAGAGGTTGACGAGTCGGATGGCACGGTTGACCTCGGAGAGGAGTTCTAAGATGGCTTGGATGGATAACTTTATTAGCGCATCAGACTTTGATTCAATTCGTCTTTCGGTAGCTAGCCGCGATGATATATTGAATTGGAGTTATGGTGAAGTAACTAAGCCGGAAACGATTAACTATCGTACTCAAAAACCAGAACGCGACGGTTTGTTCTGTGAAAGAATCTTTGGGCCAACCAAAGACATCAACCCACACGATTCAAAACTAAAGGGTGTAAGATCTCGTGAAGCTGCGGTAGATAAAGAAGGTAATTTAGTTACAAAATCAATCACTAGACGTGAACGTATGGGACATATCGCTCTTGCAGCACCAGTGGCTCACATCTGGTTTATGAGAGGTGTGCCTTCAGCCTTGTCATTACTGCTTGATATGACTGTAAAAAATATCGAGAAGGTAGCATACTTTGCCACTTATTTGATTACGGATGTGAAAGCCGATGAAATCACTAAGACTTTGGAAGCATTGGAGAGCCAAACGATGGCTTCAAGAGAAGCGATTAAGATTCGCTACGAAAAGGAAGCCAAGGCAGAAGGTGCAGACGTAAAGTCGCTAGCTGATGAGCAGGCAAAAGAGATTCAAGAGCTTGACGAAGATTATTTAGCTCGTAAATCCGCTCTTGAGTCATTCAAAAAAGGTGGGGTAATTACGGAAGTAGAATATCGTAATTTGCCGGAAGAATACGAAGATTTGATTGAGGTTGAGATGGGTGCAACTGCCATTAAAAAGATGCTCGACGAAATCGATCTTGATAAATTAATTGAAGATCTTCACAAGGAAGAAGAGGAAGCTAAAGGTCAAAAAGAGAAGAAAATTCAAAAACGTCTTAAAACTCTTGAAGGCCTACAGGCTGCAGGAATTCGTCCAGAAGATTTGATTTTGACGGTGATTCCAGTGATTCCACCGGATCTTCGTCCGATGATTGCGCTTCCTGGTGGACGTTTCGCTACTTCCGATCTTAACGATCTTTATCGTAGAGTTATTAACCGTAATAATCGCTTGAAGAAATTACTTGATCTTAACGCGCCAGAGGTTATTTGCCGCAACGAGATGAGAATGCTTCAAGAAGCAGTTGATGCATTGATTGATAACTCTGCAGCGCATGGCTCTAGAGGTGCAAATTCGGCAAATGGACGACGAAAACTCAAATCTTTGTCTGATCTTCTAAAAGGCAAACAAGGACGATTCCGCCAAAACTTGCTTGGTAAACGTGTAGATTATTCTGGACGTTCAGTGATTGTAGTAGGTCCAGAACTAAAGCTTAATGAATGTGGTTTGCCAAAGCAGATGGCGCTCGAGCTCTTTAAGCCATTTGTGATTTCATGGTTAATTTCTAATGAACATGCAAATAACATTAGGGCAGCTTCGAGATTGATCGAATCTAAAGAAACTGTAGTTTGGGATGCTTTGGATGAGGTGATTAAGGGTAAATATGTACTCCTAAACCGTGCTCCATCGCTTCACCGTTTGTCGGTACAAGCTTTCCAACCTCGACTTATCGACGGTAAAGCTATTAAACTTCACCCACTTGTTGCGTCCGGGTTTAATGCTGACTATGATGGTGACCAAATGGCGGTGCATCTACCTTTGTCTGATGCAGCGCAGGCAGAAGCAAAAGAATTAATGTCTGCTTCTAAAAACCTATTGAAACCAGCAGACGGTTCTCCGGTGCTTGCTATCTACCAGGACGTGGTGCTCGGCGCTTATTATCTTACTTATGATAAGCCTGGAACTGATACTGGCGAGCCAAAAGCTTTCTCAAGTGTCTATGAAGCTGAGATGGCCTATGAGCAAGGAATCATTGCTCTTCAGACACCAATTAGGGTATTTGCGAAAAGGGAAATACGTGATACTACTCTAGGACGTGTAATTTTTAACGAAATATTGCCAAAG
Organism: Candidatus Nanosyncoccus sp.; assembly: GCA_045530815.1. Classification (GTDB taxonomy): domain Bacteria; phylum Patescibacteriota; class Saccharimonadia; order Saccharimonadales; family Saccharimonadaceae; genus Nanosyncoccus. The sequence continues at coordinate 15,164 of JAZSCU010000007.1, read as the reverse complement.
GATTATCCTTTCGATAATTCAGTACAAACCAAAAAGCACTTGTCTAAGGTAATGGCGGATATCTTTGATCTTTATGGCTCTGATGTGATGGTTAAAACCGCAGACGATTTGAAAGATCTTGCCTTTGAATACGAGACAATTGCTTCGATTTCTACTGCAAAAGACGACTATCCAACTTATGACGAGATGGATGACTTTATTGCAGAAGGTGACGCAAAGGCAGCACTTATCCAGCAACAGTTTAATGATGGGTTAGTGACCGAAGAAGAACGCTATAAGTTAACAATTGCAAACTGGAGAGATATCGACAAAAAGATTTCTGAATTCTTGCAAGGTAAACTCGCTGAAATGGATACTGATATCGCAGTAATGGTGAACTCTGGTGCACGTGGTAACATTTCTCAGGTTAAATTGGCATCAGCTACGATTGGTATCATGGTGGATATTAACAACAATGAAATTGAGCTTCCGGTTAAATCAAACTACAAAAAAGGTTTGAATACACTAGAATCGTTCATTGCGACTCGAGGTGCACGTCAAGGTCAGGTGTCTACAGCGCTTCGTACTGCCGACTCTGGTTATTTGACTCGTCGTTTGGTAGATGTTTCTCAAGATGTCTTTACTACCGATGAGGAAGCAGAAGATCCTGGGTTCACGGTTTATCGTAGTGAAACAGAGGTTTCTGGAATTAGCTTCGCGGCAAGAATTGTTGGTCGCTATACTGCGGAACCTGTACCAGGTTATTTAGAAGCCAACGAATTAATCACAAAAGAAATGTCCGAGCAAATTGAAGCTGACGAGAAGGTTGAATCAGTTAAGATTCAGTCGATTCTCTCAACTACTGCAGTTGAAGGTATTCCACGTATGGCTTACGGTGTAGACATGTCAACTAGGGCATTAGTTGCAGCAAATGAGCCGGTAGGTGTAATTGCCGCACAATCACTTGGTGAGCCTGGTACTCAGCTTACACTTGATACCAAACATGGTTCTGGTGTGGCTGGTTCTGGTGCAATCGCTCGTGGTCTTCCTCGTGTAGAGGAGCTTCTCGAGGCTAGAACACCAAAAGGTCAAGCTTACGTAGCCCCAGTAGATGGTCTAGTAGAAATTTGGGAAGATAATAATCACTATGTAGTACAAATTACTCCTCAGGCTGGTTCTGTAACGCGAATTGAGCTAAATGGACGAAAGCCAGCAGTAAAGGATGGTGAGAGTGTAAATAGCGGAGCAACCTTGGTCAGAAAGAGTGGCGATAAGCCAGCAATTAAGGCGCCAAATGATGGTGTTGTAGAATTAGTAAAGGATGCAATTATCTTGGTAGGAACAGCTACTACTCAAGCTAGGATTGAAATTCCAGGTGATGCTGAGCTTGTAGTCAAGTCTAACGATTCGGTGACTGCTGGTGATAGGTTGACAACTGGTTCTTTGAATTTGCAAGATCTTTTGAAGTACAAGGGAATTGAAGCAACTGAGCGTTATATTATGAATGATGTTTTGAATGTGTACGCAGCTCAAGGTCATGAGATTTCACCAAAACATCTTGAAATCTTGGTACGCCAAATGTTCTCACGTGTACAAATCAAAGATCCGGGTGATTCAGACTTTGTATCTGGAGATATCACCTCTAAGGCTTCGGTAACTTTGGTCAATAAAGAACTAGAAGCCGAAGGTAAAAACCCGATTACCTACAACAACTTGTTGCTTGGTATTACTAAGGTTTCGATCTTCTCCGATTCGTTCTTGTCGGCAGCATCCTTCCAGGATACCACTAGAGTATTGATTAACGCAGCCATCAATGGTAGAGTTGATCACTTGAAAGGCCTAAAGGAAAACGTGATTATTGGTCGCAAAATTCCGGTAGGAACTGGAGTGGCGCCGCTTGAGAGTTTTGAAACCTCGGATTCAAAGATACCGACGGAAGAAGACCTCGAAAATCTTTAAAAATAAAGGGCGAAAAGCCCTTTATTTTTTATGTTTGATATGATATCATAAGAAGTAGTTATTAAAGAGGTTTTATGCATTTTACGACTATTTTCAGATCCCTAAAGAATAAAGACATGCTAAAACGAGTATTAATTATACTCGGTATTATTGTGGCATATCGATTACTAGCACAGATTCCGGTTCCGATGGGTGATGCATCGACATTTAAGGAAGCTGTAACCAATTTACTAGATAAATCTGATTTTTCTAGTTTCCTAAATCTAATTTCTGGTGGCGGATTAGCCTCGTTTAGTATTATTCTGGTTGGGCTTTCACCTTATATTACTGGTTCAATCGTTGTACAGCTTTTGACTAAAGCAATCCCTCGTCTTGAAGAGCTTTCAAATGATGGTGAGACTGGACGTCGTAAAATTAATCAATGGACCAGAATTTTAACTGTACCTCTAGCTATTGTTCAGTCGATTGCTTACATCTTTATTCTCTATCAGTCGACGATTTCGGCAAATGTGGCAACAGAATTTGTGCCAACGATGGGTGATTGGGCTTTATCTGTTACGGCGATGACGGCAGGTTCATTAATTTTGATGTGGATGGGCGAGTTGATTACTGAACAGGGCATTGGTAATGGTATTTCTACTTTGATTTTTGCTTCGATCATTTCGCAACTTCCTACTACGATGGCTACATTAGGTGCATCTCTTACAGATACGTCTTCCGGAATGTTAAATTTGTTCGGCATGGATTTGCCACTTAATCCAACGACTTTCTGGATTATATTTGGATTTGTTATAGCAATGATAGTGGTGATTTATTTCTTAGTAAAACTAAACGAGGCGCAGCGAGTTATTACTGTAAATTATGCTAAACGGGTGCATGGTAATTCGTCTTATGGCGGGATTAAATCGATTTTACCGATTAAGTTGATTGCTGCGGGTGTGATTCCGGTTATTTTTGCAACAGCATTTCTTTCCTTGCCGGCACTTATTGGGCAAGTGATTACAACGATGAATCCAGGCAACGAGATTGGTGCTAAACTTGTGGCGATTTTCTCAGCACCTTCGGCAAATAATTTTGCGACGATGTATCCTGACGGCATTAATTGGCAATGGTTTATTTATCCGGCGATGTATTTTATCTTAGTGTTCCTATTCACGTATTTTTACACTTCGATTATTTTCAATACAAAAGAGATTGCAGATAATTTGCAGAAGCAGGGTGGATTTATCGAAGGGGTAAGGCCGGGGATTGCTACCGCTAAATATCTAGGTAAGGTAGTAAACCGTTTAGATTTGTTTGGTGCGCTTGCGCTTGGTATAATTGCGATGTTGCCATTTATCACAGATTATATCTTTATTATGGTAACTGGTGCGCCGATTGGGCTATCTATCTCTGGTACTGGGCTTCTCATTGTGGTGACGGTGGCGTTAGAGAATCTAAGGTCGGTGGATTCTAGGGCTCTAATGATAACTTACGATGATTTCAATAATGAGCTTGAAGATTAAGGGTTGGCGAAAAATTATAAAATGGTCGATTTGGTCGGTGGTGGGGATTTTGTTCTTGATTTTCTTGATTAAGGTAGCAACATTTGAAAATTATTATTACAGCGAAAAAGATGGATCAGAGCGAGTAGTAGCCGAAGGAGCCGACGAAGAAGAAGGTAACGAAGAATTGATTGAGGTAGAGCCGACTGAAGACGAGGTGCGCGAATATATTGTTTCTCCAGATAGGCCGAGATATTTAACAGTGAAGACATTAGGTATTCATAATGCCAGAATCTTGCCAATGGGGGTTAATCAGGGGGGTGAGTTAGACACACCAAAGAATATTTTTGATGTGGGATGGTACGAAGGTTCCAGTGCGCCAGGACAGGGTGGAACCTTGATTATTGACGGGCATAATGGCGGTCCAACCAGACATGGTGTTTTTAAAAATTTGCCGAATCTCAGTAATGGGGATATTTTAGAGATAGAAAGAGGTGATGGTGTAATATATAAATATAAAGTAGTTGAAAATAATTCAGTGTCGCTCGATGATTCAAATGCTTATATGGCAACGGCGGCGGAATCGCCGGAACCCGGTAAAGAATCGTTGACCTTAATATCGTGTACGGGCGAATGGTCGCAAAGCCAGAAGACATATCTTTCTAGGCAGTTTGTAAGAGCGGTAATTGTGGAGGAATAGCTAAAATTATCCTTTACAAACTTTAATTTTCGTGCTAAAATTGTATGGTAATTTATGGCTAGTCAAAAGGAAGTGATTAAACTCACGGGTAGTGTTGTCGAAGCTCTACCAAATACCCAATTTCGGGTTGAACTCGAGAATGGTCATGTTATTGTTGCCCATATGAGTGGAAAGATGCGAAAGAACTACATTCGCCTCGTTCCGGGTGACAGGGTTGAAGTTGAGTTAACCCCTTACGATCTTACAAAGGGCAGAATCAGCTTTCGACTCAAAGATTAATATTAACTGTTGTTTTTTTTACAACGTTAATGTGGAGGTATTAAATACTATTTGCAAAAGTATTTAGTAGCTACTAAACGATGTAAAAATTACAACAATAAATTAAAGAAAGGATTTTTAACATCATGAAAGTACGTGCAAGTGTTAAAAAAATTTCGCCTGATGACATTATTGTGCGCCGCAAAGGTGTGCTTCGTGTTATCAATAAGAAAAAACCTAAGAATAAGCAAAGGCAGGGTTAAGAAATATGGCTAGAATAGCTAGTGTAGTAATCCCTTCCGATAAACAAGTTTGGATTGCCCTAACTTATGTTTACGGGATTGGGAGAACAACTTCAAAGAAAATCCTTGCGGAGGCTAAAATCGAGCCTACCACTCGGGTCAAAGATCTCACCGAGGCTGACGAACAAAAAATCAATGACATTATTTCTAAGAAATATCATGTTGAGGGTGATTTGAAGCGCCTCGTGAGCAATAATATTAAACGTTTAAAGGATATTAATTCCTACAAGGGAATGCGTCACAAGGCTAAATTACCAGTCAACGGCCAGCGTACTCGTACGAATGCACGTACTCGTAAGGGTAAGGCGATCGCGGTCGGTGGAGCACAACCTAAAGCAGCAAGTAAGACTTAAGGAGTAAAAATGGCAGAAGAAGAAATTAAAAATACGGCTGAAACTACAGTCGCTCCGGTAGCGGAGGAAGCCAAGGCTCCCAAGACCAAGGCTGGCAAAAAAGGTAAAAGAATCGTAAATGCAGGGGCGGTGCATATTCAAGCCACTTTTAACAACACTATCATTAGTGTTACGGATAAAACTGGAGGAGTATTAACTGCTTCTAGTGCTGGGGCAAATGGTTTTCGTGGTTCTAAAAAAGGAACGGCTTTTGCGGCTGGTGTAGCAGCTGAAAAAGCTTTAGAACTTGCCAAAAAGAATCATGCATTAAATTCAGTAGATGTTTTTGTCTCTGGTATCGGTCTCGGCCGTGATGCAGCGATTCGCGCAATTTCATCCGTTGGTATCAAGATTGATTCAATTACTGATGTAACCCCGATTGCACATGGTGGTGTGCGACCGAAGGGAGAAAGGAAACCGTAATGGCAAGAGATCATTCCCCAATTGTAAAACAGAGTCGTCGTGAAGGATTTGCTTTGGCGCCAAAAGCACACAAAGTAATGGCCAAAAAATCTGGGATTCCAGGTGAGCACGGTGATAAGAGAGTTAGAGGCGGTAGCCTATATCTAACTCAGCTTCGTGAGAAGCAAAAAGTACGCCGTATGTATGGTTTGCTTGAAAAACAATTTGCTAAATTAATGAGAGAAGCACAGCGAGCAGAAGGTTTAACTGGTGAAAAACTCTTAGAGTTCTTGGAAAGAAGAGCTGATAATGTAGTTTTTAGAGCTGGTTTTGCTTTAACTCGTCGTCAAGCTAGACAGCTTGTCTCACACGGACATTTTCTATTGAACGGTCGAAAGATTGATATTCCATCAATCAGATTGAACCCGGGTGATGTTCTGGAAGTAAAGTCCAAATCAACTAAATCAGAATATTTCAAAAATCTTCCAAATATCATTGCTGCGTCAAATGCGACGACGCTTTCATGGATGAAGGTCGATGGAAAGAAAATGAAAATTGAAATATCTGGTTTGCCAAAACGCGAAGAAGCTGAGGCAGGAATTAACGAACAATTAATTGTTGAGTATTACTCACGCTAAGGAGGACTTAAATGACAACAAAAGTTATTCATACAGCAATGCTAGATGAAATTAAAGAACTAAGCGATACAAGTGCAGAGTTTGTAATTAAGCCACTCTATTATGGCTACGGCAATACTCTAGGAAATTCCCTCAGAAGAGTTCTTTTATCAAGTGTAAAAGGTGCTGCAATTACGGCATTTTCAATTGAGGGCGCGACACACGAATTTACTTCGGTGCCTGGAATTCGTGAAGATGTTGTTGATATTATGTTAAATCTTAAGAATATTAGATTTAAATCACACACCGATGAACCAGTGGAACTTTATCTCGAAATTAAAGGAGATAAGCAATCCGAAAAAGATGGTGATAAAAGAGTAGTCGCTGGTGATATCAAGCTTCCAACTGAAATTGAAATCGCAAATCCAAATCAGGTAATTTGCCACATCGATGATCCTAAGTTTGTACTTAAGATGCATCTTGTCGTAGAATCTGGCCGTGGATATTTGACGATTGAAAATTCCAGCGAGAGCAGACTCCATAGTGACATGATTGCAATCGACGCAGTATTTACTCCAGTACTTCGCGTACGTTATAAGGTAGAAAATACTCGTGTTGGCCAAGATACGAATTTGCAGCAACTTACTTTGACTGTAGATACCGATGGTACTATTACTCCGGAAGAAGCATTCCGTGAAGCAGCTGCAATTTTGATTAGTCAATATACGGCTCTTGCCGGAGATAAGAGAGTAGAAGCCGCTTCTGCTCCTGGTGAAGCTAATGATCACGATGATTCAGCTCTTGATACTAAGATCGAAGATCTTGATTTGTCAGCAAGAACGACAAATGCACTTCTAAATAACGATATCGTTACAGCTCATGATTTAGTGATGCTTGCTGAGCATGAACTAAGAGACCTTAAAGGATTTGGGCAGAAGGCATTTGACGAAGTAAAAGAAAAGTTAACGGAGTTAGGATATTAATATGCATGCCCATGGAAAAAGAGGCCGTAAATTTGGCCGAGAAACCGATCAGAGAAAGGCGTTGACACGTGGGCTAATGTGTTCTCTGATTAGATATCAATCAATAACTACTACTCTTGCGCGGGCGAAAGAAATTCGTCGAACTACCGAAAAATTAATTACGATGGCAAGAAAGGGTGGTCTACATAATCGTCGAATGATTATTGCTAGACTTAACGATATTGACACCGCTAATCTACTAGTTGATGTAATTGCTCCACAAATCAAACGTGATTCTGGTTATCTCAGGATTGAACGTGCTGGATTTCGTCGAGGTGATAATTCCGAAATGGGGACAATTAGCTTTGTAGATGAAATTAATTTTGAAGTTGAAGCGCCAGAGAAGAAAGCTGCTAAACCTGCTAAGGCTACTAAAGCTGACGCAAAGGCTAGCAAGGCTAAAACAGCGAAAAAGGAGGATAAATAATGAAAACTTATTCTCAAAAAAGCTCAGAAATCAAACGAGAATGGTGGGTAATCGATGCTTCGAGTATGCCTCTTGGTAAACTTGCAGTAGTGATTGCAGATAAATTGATGGGGAAGTCTAAAGTAACCTATACACCACACATTGACAATGGTGACTATGTAGTAGTAACTAATGCCAAAAACTTAAAAGTGACTGGTGAAAAGATGACTCAGAAAAAATACTATCGACACAGTGGATATCCTGGTGGACTTAAGGAATTGAGACTTGAAGAGGTGATAGAAAAAGATGCATCACGTGCGATTAGAGAGGCTGTTAAAGGGATGTTGCCAAAGAATAAGCTAGCAGCGGATAGATTGGCTCGACTTCGCGTCTTTGACGGCGAGGAGCATATTCATGCGGCGCAAAATCCACAAAATATTTTGAAGGAGATTAAATAATGGTAGCTACGAAGAAATATGCCTATGGCCTTGGACGTCGCAAAACTGCTACGGCTACAGCTCGTCTTTACAAGGGTAAAGGTGAGATTACGGTTAATGGCAAGCCAGCATTAGAATATCTTTCTGGCAACAAGACATATTTAGCAGAAATAACTGATCCACTAGCACTTGCCGAGAAGCAAAAAGAGTATGATATTACTATTTTGGTCAAAGGCGGTGGTCTTGCTGGACAGGTTGATGCTATTAAATTAGCGATTTCGAAAGCTCTCGTTGTAGAAGCGCCAGATCTTCGCCCAGTTCTTAAGAAGGCTGGAATGATGAAGCGCGATTCACGCGAGAAAGAGCGCAAGAAATACGGCTTACGTTCGGCTCGTCGTCGCGAACAGTTTAGTAAGCGTTAAAAGTTTACGTACAAAAAATGGCCTATCAATAGGTCATTTTTTGTGGTATAATATATTTGTTAGACGATATTTTTGTTTCAAAATATTTGTTTGGCTAAAATTTGATATATTTGGGGTGCTAGCTCATCTGGTAGAGCGCGACATTCGCATTGTCGAGGTGAGGAGTTCGAGTCTCCTGCACTCCACCATTAGGTTGACGACAACTTAATGGGGGATACTTCAGTGTTAGGTATTGTAATTATTGAGAAATAGCAGTAAAAAACCGAGCGAATTTGCTCGGTTTTTATTTAATGTACTTTTTCTATCATCTTTTTTAGACGACTTATTTGTCCTAATAATTCTGAGTTGAATCCTATTTTTGGATTAAGGCCATAATTATTTTTGATAAATTCCAAGTTTTTTTCGGGATCTTTTTTATACTAATTGCGGCTTTTCCTTGTCTTTGGGAACAACCATGGACTAATGATAGCGCGGCCCATTCACCAGATTTTGAGTCTTCTAAGTCTGGAATGACATATAGTAAAGGGTCTTGGCTTGAGTCGTTTGATAATTTATAAAACGCAACACCTTTCTCGCCATTTCTACCATTGACCGCAAATACTCCTGTAATATACCTTTTAGTATGGATTTATCGTAGAGCTTTTCGCAGGATCCGTAGAATACATCTTCTTCAAATAAACTAACATAGACCCAACCTACAAACGACGGATTAGGATCAGCCCACTTTCCGTTTTACATAAAACTACCAGAAATCTGGTATATCTTACCCATTAATAACGCCACCTTTCTCTATGAGTACTTTTTTATTATAATATAATTTTAAGAATAAAAACCGCATCAAGAGATATCGACGCAGTTTTCTATGTCTAAAACTCTACCTATGAGTTTTTTAAGCTAGGGATGGGGAATTTAAGGGCGAGATCGCGAACCTCGGTACGGATGGTTTCGAGCTCGGCGGAATATTTGGGGAGGTTTTCTTCAGTTTTTACCTCTTTACAAATATCGGCTACTTTTTTCATCCAGAGGGCGAGAGTTTTCATCTCTGATTTATTCAGTCCTCTAGTAGTGATGGCTGGTGTACCGAGTCTTACACCGGATGGGCGATAGGCGGCATTTTCGTCGCTTGGCACGGCATTGGCATTTAGGGTTAAACCAGTTTGGTCGAGAGCTTTTTCGTAGATTTTGCCGTCAAAGCCAAAGCTTTTTTTGACATTTATTAAAATTAGGTGGTTATCTGTGCCATCTCCTTCTAGTTTAAAATCTAGATTTTTTAGTTCGTTGGCTAAAGTTTTGGCATTTTCAACGATTTTTCTGGCATATTCTTGAAATTCTGGCGACATCGCCTCTTTGAAAGCAACGGCTTTTGCTGCGATAATGTGCTCCAGCGGGCCGCCTTGAGTACCTGGAAAGACAGAGCGGTCAATGAGAATAGGAATGTTTTCGAGGGTTTTTTCGGGCTTTTTTAGAGGTGAGGTGACGTTGCCCTTGCTTAGTATTAGTCCACCTCTGGGACCTCGGAGAGTTTTATGGGTGGTAGTTGTCATTACATGAAAACCGTAATCTAAGGGGTTAGGGTGAACTTTGCCAGCGATTAACCCTGCGACGTGGGCCATGTCGGCCATCAGGAGGCAGCCTGGGATCTTGGCGCCGATTTTTGCAATACGCTCAAAATCCGGGATTTTCATAAAAGCAGAGTAACCTACCAAGATGATTTTTGGTTTTTCTTTGAGGGCTTTTTCTTCGAGCTTATCGTAATCGATATCACCAGAGGAGGTAACCCCATAATCAATAAAATTATAGATTTTAGCCGAACGAGTAACAGGGGAGCCATGGGTGAGATGCCCGCCAGCCGGGAGAGACATAGCTAGAATTTTGTCACCAGGGTTGCACCAGGCAAAATACACGGCTTCATTGGCATTGGCACCAGAATGGGGTTGAACGTTGGCATGATTGGCATTAAAGAGGCGGCAGGCGCGATCAATAGCCAGCCTCTCGATGCGGTCAATGTTGATTTGACCACCGTAATAGCGGTAATTTGGGAGGATTTTTGTGGCAATTTTTTCTTCATCCCATTCCTCGCCATTTTCGTCCCGATCTATGCCTACCCCTGTAAAATTGGGGTACCCCTCAGAATATTTGTTGGTAAGAATCGAGCCCATAGCTGTTAAAACCGCGGAAGAAACGTAATTTTCGCTAGGAATAAGCTCCAAACCTTCGTTTTGGCGCTTTTTTTCTTTTTCTATGAGGGTGAAGATGTAGTCTTGCATTCTGCTCCTTTTAGTTATTTTTAATGTATTTTACGATGGAATAATTTAGATTATCTGAGGTGCCCTTTTTTAGGATTTGCCGGGAATAATCTTTTTGATGGAAAGTAGGGAAAAATGTGGTGGCAGCTGGGTCTGAAGCATCTACCTCTGTAAGATAGAGGTTTTTGGCATAGGGGAGAAATTCTGAGTAAATTTGGCCGCCCCCGATGATGAAGATTTCTTCAGGGGTGGATTGGTATTTTTTAATAAAACTATTAAGATCGTGGATTATAAGGTCAGGTCCAGTAAAATCACGGTGCGAAATGACATAATTTTCACGTCCTTCAAGCTTCCCAGAGAGGGATTCCCAGGTTTTTCGCCCCATTACTACTTTGTGGTTTATCGTGGTATTACGGAAAAACCGTAAATCTTCTTTGATATGAAAGACTAGCTTGCCATCTTTGCCAATTTCGTGATTTTTGCCAATCGCTGCAATTAAGCTAAACATTTTACTCCGTAACTGGCATTTTGATAGTGCCAAGATTTTGATAATTTTCTAATTTAATATCTTTTAACTCTTTGGAATTGTCGAAATCATAGAAATCTTTAACCTCGGGATTAAGCCAGAGTTTAGGGGTGGGAGGAAGAGTGCCAGATTTGATGGCTTTTTCATAGCGAGATATCTGTTCTTGGATGCCGTCAATCTGATTTTCGTAGATGTGGGCATCATTGGTAATAAAGGTAAATTGGCCAGGTTTGGCGTCGATAGACCTTGCGATAAGATGGCAGAGGGTGGCATACTGGACGATGTTATAGGGGAGTCCTAGCGGCACATCGGTGGAACGAGATGTAACCAGGACGTTTAGTCGGCCATCAATCAAATTCCACTGCGAATTCCAAACACAAGAGGGGAGCGCGGCGGTCTCCAGCCATTCATTTTGCCAGAGAGACAAAACCATACGGCGATTACCGGGGTTATTTTTTAGGGTTTCGATTAAATTTTCGATTAAATGGTATTTTTTGACAATCCAGCCGTATGCGGTCCCGATAGTGTGGGCAAAATTCTCGTCAGGCTCATTTGGGTGCTTCTCCTTGAAGATCTGGTTGATGTTTTTTCCCTGATAGGTGCCGTCTGTTTTAATCTCCCATTCGTTCCAAATTTTAACGTCGCGGTCTTTTAACCAACGGACATCGTTAGATGCGACTTGATAAATCCAGAGAATTTCGAGGATGGCGGATTTAAAACCTACTTTTTTTGAGACTAGGATAGGGAATTCTTCTTCGAGGTTAAATTGGAGGATTTGATGGGGGAGACGGATGGTGCTAGCCTCAGAGGAGGCTTGGGCGGTGTGATCTGGAATAGCAGAGGCGACACTGGTACTTCTTAGGTCTTTTTTCTTATAATTGGTGATTTTTTCGCCTTCTTTTAAAATTCTGCGACATAAATCAATATATTGATCATCGAATTTGCTCATACAACCTCCGTTTTATTTAATTATATCACAGGATAAAATGATTTGACAAAAATATTATAAATATGGTTTTATATTGACAAATAAGCATAAGTGTGCTATAATATAAGGTATAAATTGGTCATTTATGGGAGATTTATATGGCGAAGCGCCTTTTTTTGTTACTAATTATTAGTTTAATAGGGGTAATTAGTACACCTAAGTTTTTAGCTGCGTCTGATTCTGCCAAGGTGACAAAACTTAATACTAATAAGATTGTTGAGACGGTGATACCGCCAGAGCCAGAACCAGAGCCAGAGCCGGAACCGGTGTATGCTTCAGCAGTGAAGCCGGCGATACGTTACGTGGTTTCTTACGAAGAACCAAAGCCAGTTATGCAAAATTATACTGTAACTACTTATATTGGCTCGGTTAGCGAGTATTTACGTACAGCTACCAACTTAAATTATAGCTCTATTTATAAATATAATAAGATGATTTATGGTCACAATACAGGTAATTTGCTTGGCAGTTTGGCCTATCGTTATGTTGGCGAGACTTTTACGATCACCGAGGGTGGTGTAACGAGGACTTACCGTGTAATGGCGATTAGGACTTATGCTAAGACTTCGGATGGCAACCTTGAAGGCGATCCGCATCTTATGGCGAGGATTGCAAACACGGCTTTAGGTTACGATGTTGCTTTATTTACTTGTTCTGGGACCTCTTATGGAAATGGGGATGCTTCTCACCGGTTGGTGGTATTTGCAAATTTGCAGTAATTTAGGGGAGAGCGCTAGAAAAAAACTTGTAATGTTTAAAAATCCATAGAAATATGCTAACATAATTAGTAAGTAAAAAAAGGAGTGACATGGAGAACCAAAATATTGCGCCACTATCCGGAGGTAAAAGTGGCGCCTCACATAACAAAAATACAAAGTTTATCTTAGCATTAGCGGCACTTGGAGTAATAATTATAGTTGTAATTGTGTTAATATTGGTACTTTTACCAAAGCAAAATCAGGGCGAATCAGATGGACAAGAAACTCCGGTAGCTATAGATGATGCAAATGTTGAAGAGGAGGAGAGAAGAGTCACCGAAGATGTACTGAAGAATCTCGTAGAAGTAAAAATTGATGGATACAAAAAATTAGATGAAGGCGAGGCTGCATCAAGTGACGTAGTTGCTGTCTCTATTAAAAATATTTCTAATGACAAGCTCTCGGTTGAAGTAATAATTGGGGCCTATAATGAAGACGGTGATTTGTTGGAGACGTCCGCCTTATATGCTGAAAATGCCGAGCCAGGGGTGACGCAACAGTTTTATCTATTCCCCTATTCTAGTTTGACTCTGGAGCAATTGCAGAACTCTACTTACAAGGTTTATAAGGCATCTACCTATGAGCCGAGTCCTGAAGTAGAAACGGAAGAAATTGAAGAATCTGAGGAAGATGATACAGTCGAAGAATAGTTCCTTAACTTTATTTAGTTTATAGTATAATTATTAGTATGACATCTCGTCGTACTAATAATTTTTTGAGGTGGCATAAACCGGAGATTATTATATCGTCTGCTATTTTGATTCTGATCTTTATAATAGTACTTGCTTGTCTTTTATTTATCCCGGGTTTTAGAACGAATGGTTTTAGTAGCCATCGTGAAATCGAATATAAAAGTAATTATGAAGAAAATATTGGGGAGATTTGTTATGGGGGGTATTTTGATTGTAAAGAGGCTAAGACTACGGTTTCCGGCGAGGTGGATACTTCAAAATTAGGTGACTATGAAATAGATATTATAGCTCGTTATGAGGATAAAGAAAGAGATCTTAAACAAATTGTTTCGGTCGTGGACAAGACCCCACCAGAAATAACAATAGAAGAGGATGAGCTCATGGTTTGTCCGGATGGAAAAATTCAGGATTTTGAGTACTCTGCGTTTGATAATTACGATGGGGATATTACGGATAAAGTTGAAATGAATTATAATGATTGGTCCAAGGTGGTCGATATAGATATTAGAGACAGCAATGATAATTCTAAAAGAGTAACTAAAAAAGCCATAGTCGGGGACGACAAGGCTCCAGAAATAACCTTAAACGGTAGTGATATTATGGTAGTGGCGATAGGTGAAAATTATGAGGAATTAGGGGCAACAGCTATTGATAATTGTAACGAAGTGGAAGTATGGATGGAGGGCGAAGTTAAAACCGATACAGAGGGAACCTACACAATAAAGTACAATGCAGTTGACGAGGCCGGTAACCTAGGGACTAAAGAACGCACTGTTAATGTGATGAACCCTAGCGGGATTGTTTATCTAACATTTGATGATGGGCCGGGGCCGTATACCGCAAAACTACTGGATGTGCTCGCGAAATACAATGTAAAGGCGACATTTTTTGTTACCGGAGCAGGTGATGATAGCTTAATTCGGCGTGAATATGATGAAGGCCATGCTGTGGGACTACATTCTTTGTCGCATAACTATAGTTACATCTATAGTAGCATAGATAATTATCTGGCGGATCTTACCGCGGTGCAAGATCGGGTAAGAAATATTACTGGGCAAAACTCGAATTTGATGCGATTCCCGGGTGGCAGTTCTAACTTAATTAGCAGAAGATATGATAAGGGTAGTCATATTATGAGTAAGTTAGTAAAAGAGGTTGAGGCGAGGGGTTTTTTGTATTTTGATTGGAATATATTGTCTGGTGATGCGGGCGATACGACTTCGACCGATGTTGTATATGAAAATGTTATCAATAATCTAAAATATGGTGGAAGTTCTGTAGTACTACAACATGATATCAAGGAATTTTCAGTGGACGCAGTGGAGGGGATAATACGTTATGGAATTAGCCATGGGTTTAGATTTGATAAGTTGGATGCCGATTCCTTTACTGCGCATCATGGGGTGAATAATTAAATTAAAAGATTACTAGGCATGTTAGTTAAACACACATATGAGAATTTCTAAATAACAAAATAACCCTCAGGTTGTATAGTTGTAATTAGAAAACTATAAACCAATACAACCACGGAGGGTTATTTTGAGTATAACACATGAAATGAAGTATCGTCTTAA
>JAZSCU010000005.1:0-32242 GCA_045530815.1 Candidatus Nanosyncoccus sp. | reverse complement strand
TTAAGACGATACTTCATTTCATGTGTTATACTCAAAATAACCCTCCGTGGTTGTATTGGTTTATAGTTTTCTAATTACAACTATACAACCTGAGGGTTATTTTGTTATTTAGAAATTCTCATATGTGTGTTTAACTAACATTATTTGGTATTAAAACTCGAGCGTAGCGATGAGGGGTTTGTGGTCGGAGATGATGCGGTCGGAGACGTGGAAGTCGGTGGCTTTGATTTGGTCGCTAATTAGGATGTGGTCGCAGGCGACTTTGCCGTTGAATTTGAGGCCGACTAGGGTGTTGTTTATTTGATACTCATGTGTGAGGTCGGTGAGAAAATCAAACGGTCGCATGGCGGGGGATTCATATATAATATTCAAATCGCCGCACATGACTATGGGGCCGGAAAGCTCTTTGATGAGCCTCGCGACTTTTTCGTTGACTTCGACAGTGGTTTCATCGCCGACTGGAGTAGGGAGCCAGTAACCGTGGTGGTTGACGATATTTAGGCCGTTTTCGAGCTTCAAGATTTGGACCGTGTAGCAGTGGTCGGCTAGGTCTTTTGCAGTTTTTGCGAGAGCGAGCTCGCCATAGACATATTCACTGCGCTCTTTTTCGATTTTGAAGCGGCTAAGGACAACGTTGCCTTGTGAAATCTTGGTATTATTTGACATGATTTCCCAGTTGGTGGAACGTGATTCGTAAGGCAAGCCACTTTCTTCTTTGAGTTGGTTGACGGTGGCGGCGAAGTACTGCAGGACGTCTTCGTCGTCTGCCCAGATAGCTTCTTGCAAACAAATAATATCAAAATCGTTTTCTTTGATGAATTCTTGTATGGCGCCTTTGATCCTGCCGGTCCAAGCATTGAGTTGAAGTATTTTTATTGTGTTCATAATTATTATTGTATCACGAGATAAAAATTTACCCCCCAGAATATTCTGGGGGGTGTGGGACCAAGATTATCTTAATAGGTATTCAATCTCTTTGACTGCCCTGTCGACATCTTCTTCTCGGACGCTGTTTTGTAATGGTTTTGCGAGTTTCGGCACAACGATTAGCTCAATATAGGCTTTTAGATTGTTGTTCCTTATGCGTTGACGAATATCATCGTCACATTGGCCAGATTTGCCGAAGTCGTAGAAGAGGTGCTCTTGGATTATATACCATGGCCTCAGCATCTTTAATACCCCGAGATTATCAACAGCTTCGATGTAGCTATCTAAAAGACCCCGCCTGTATATCATTGCTCGAATGATATCGGTGTGATCAGGGGCATCAGTGTTTTTGAAATAATAATACGATTTCACCGTGTTGGCCCATGTGACGACAAGTTCTTTGTCGTCCATTTTTCGCAAAAGTTTGCGGAACTGTCTCTTTTCCTTCTTTGTCATAATGTACTCCCTCCTTGTGTGTGTTTGTTTTGTTATACCATATCTTTCTATATTTGCCAAGTATACGAAAAAATGTTATGATATATAATATGAAAAAGAGTTTAAGGGTTTTTTATACTATTACTGCGTTGTTTGCTGCTGTGCAGGCGGTGTTGTCGGTGCTTCTTGTGATTTCGGTATTTCGGATGAATGTTCTACCTACCTGGGCTGCGGCGGTATTTGCGGTGACGATGGCTGTATCATTTATAATCTGTATACTGCCAATTGTGTTCCCGAAGAAAAAATGGATTCCGTTTAGGGTGATTTGTTTTATCATCTCCTTATTGTGCATCGGTGGGAGTATATTTGCCTTGAGATACACCGATTCGATCAACTCGTTTCTCGATAAAGTCAGTTTTGTCGGTGGTGAGGACATAGCCTATAATGAGTTTGATATAACCAAAGATCCGTTTATATTATATATATCCGGTAGCGATTCACATACGGGTGTAGATGATCCGGATGCGCGCTCGGACGTGAATATCCTTGCCGTAGTGAATCCTGTTAAGCGAAAGATCCTGCTGGTGTCGATCCCGCGAGATACTTATGTGCAGCTTCATGGTACGACTGGGCTTAAAGACAAATTAACTCACGCGGGGCTAAATAATAACACTGAGCTAAGTAAAGCCACGCTGGAGGATTTTCTGGGTATGAAGATTTCACATGTTCTTAAAGTGAGTTTCGAGACGGTAGTGAATGTGGTGGATCAGCTAGATGGTATTGAAATCTATTCAGATACGGCGATGCATCTTGGGGCGGAGAGCAAGAAAAATCCAGGCAAGTTTTGTGATTATATTGAAGGAGTGCAGGAGGTTGATGGTGAATGTGCGCTTCGGTTTGCGCGCGAGAGAAAAACCTATCTTCGTGGCGACAAACACCGTGGTGAAAACCAACAAGAAGTTCTTACCGGTATTATCAACAAGGCATTTAGCTCAAATAATTATCTATTGAGGTTGCCGGAAATTTTGGATATTGTGGGAGATTCGTTCACGACGAGCTTCACTAGGGACGAAATCACTGGTTTTATGCGCGCCGAATTAAATGCAGGTAAAAAATGGCAGATTGAGTCAATTGGGCTAGATGGTACGGGCGATATGCTCCCGACTTATACTTATGGCGAAAAGATGCCGCTTTGGGTGATGATTCCGGATGAAGCCTCACTAGAGCAGGTGATTAGTAAGATTACCGAGAATTTGGCAAAATAAAATTTGACAAAATAATTTACCCGAATTAAATTTAGCAAAATAGTTTTACGAAATAATATAGACAAACAATTTGGCAAAAATTGGATTCTCTTAGAGTATAGATATTGCGGTATAGTTGAAAGATTGACAGAATGATATATTACACTTTACATTTTGCAGTAGATATGTTACAATATAGGTAGGAGTTATATAAAGTTTTATGGAAGAGATAAATATCAAAGACTTTTTTAGTTATCTGAAGCACTATATTTTGGCTTTTATTTTTGTGACACTTCTTGCAACTGGAGGTACGGCCGCTTATGACATTTTTTTGAAGAAACCGGTTTATCAAGCAAACACTACGGTGGTTATTGCGAAGTCTGATTCCAACGATGGTACGGCGGCTTCACTTAACGACGTTAATGCTAGCCAAAAGTTAGCAAATACTTATAGTGAGATTGCTAAAAGTGAGTTAGTGATGAATCAGGTCATTGAGGATTTGATGCTTGACTCTTCTGTGAATGAGCTTAGAAATAATATTATTGTAAAACCGGTGACTGATACTTCTATTCTTAGTATCTCGGTAAAAAACACTAATCCTCAACTTGCAGCGGTGATTGCAAATGAAATAGCCGCAGTTTTTTCAAAACAAGTTGCAACTATATATAAAATTGAAAATGTTACACAGCTTAGTGTAGCGGTTGAACCAAATACTCCAGCTAACAATACTTTGGTTAGAGATTTAATCTTAGCTACCGCAATTTCGATACTTGTGGTTGCTGGTTTTGCATTCCTTAGATTTTATCTTGATGATACCGTAAAATACAGTGATGATGTCGAAAAAAGCATCGGCATGCCAGTGACTGGCCGCATCAGCAAAAGGGAAGTTAAAGGCAAAAAAGATCGTAGCAATGAACTTGTTGTCGAAGCTACACCGAAGGCTATTGTAAGTGAAAATATTAAGAGCCTTCGTACTAATTTACAATTTACTGCAGTTGATAAAGAACTAAAAACCATACTTGTTACTAGTACTAATGCTAGCGAAGGTAAGAGCTTTATTTCATCCAACTTAGCAATTTCGTTTGCTCAGGCTGAAAAACGGGTGCTTCTGGTTGACTGCGATCTACGTAAAGGGCGTTTACATAGATTGTTTGGTATTCCAAACATGCAGGGTCTTTCAAATCTTCTCGCAGATGATCTTAGAAACTGGTCTGACTATATCCATACATCAAAGGTTCGTAACCTTGACGTGATGACTTGTGGAACGTATCCGCCAAACCCAAGCGAATTGCTTTCTTCTAATAAGAATAAACGTTTGATTAACGCATTAGTGTCGCACTATGATATCGTGATATTTGACGGTGCGCCGGTGGGTGGACTCGCTGATTCGGTGATTTTGTCTAGCTTGGTAGACGAAACGATTATCGTAGTAAAAGATTCATTTACTAATAAGAGTGATTTAATTGCCACCAAGGATACACTTGAAAAAGTTGGCGCAAAAGTTGCTGGTGTGGTATTTAATATGGTAAATCGAAAAACTTCCAAATATTATAATAATTATTATTACGGTGAAGCAAGTAAAAAATGATAGACATACATTCTCACATTCTTCCTGGTATAGATGATGGAGCTAGGAATTTTGAAGAGAGTGTGGAGATTGTGCGAGAATTAGCCCTTCAGGGTGTAACGGATATTATTGCTACACCTCACTACGTAAACGAAACCACCTATACTTCTCCTTGTGAAGAAAATGAAAAACTCCTTGAAAAGTTGCGCGGAGCAATTAAAGATGCCGGAATTGACGTGAACTTGTATTTGGGAAATGAAATTTATATCGATAATAATATTCCTAAACTTATTAATAAAGGAGAAATAAAAGCATTGGCCGGTAGTAAATATCTATTAGTGGAGCTTCCTTTTTATGACGATATCTCAAATTATGAGGATATTTTTGCGGTTTTGATGGAAAATAAATATAAGGTCGTATTAGCTCATCCTGAGCGGTATACGTATTTTTATAAATCTTACGATAAGCTCGAAGATTTATTTAGGATGGGGGTGCTATTTCAATGTAATATGGGGAGCCTGACGGGCAAATATGGAAAACCTGCGATGAAAATGGTAAAAAAGCTTGCAAAAGACAAATATATTTTTGCGTTTGGTAATGATGCACACCATCACGGTAGAAATGGGTTTATCGGGCTCGCAACGAAAAGGCTTTCTAAATTTTATAGCGAGGATGAGTTGGAAGAAGTCCTCGTTAAAAATGCCAAGACAATTATTTTTTAAATTTACAATAGATAATCACGGAGCTCGTAGCTGATGCGCCGCGTTTTTTTAAATAAAAATCTTGTATTTTCAAAGCACAAGTATTATAATGAAAGTGTATAAGAGGAGGTAATACAAAATGGTTAAAAATAAGGTCGCCTGTGTTTTGTCTACTGCCGCGATGGTTGTTGGACCTAGCATTTTAACATCGGCGACGTTTGCAACATCAATTTCATCGCCTGAGGCGCTACATGGGTGTTTAACTTCTACGGAAGCGACTTCGTGTGTGCTAGATAGTGATATTGATATGAATAATTCATTATCATCGCTTACGATTGGGGCGAGCAAAACATTAGACTTGAACGGCCATACATTAAACTTTGATTACGATGATCCGGCGACACCTGGAATCTATACTACTGACAATAATGTGTTGACGGTTAACGCTACTAATGGTGGTGTGTATAATGCGTCTGGGTATGGTTTTTCAGCTGAGACTGGTGGAAAGGTAATTATTAATGGTGGTACGTTTAACACCGTCGACTCCGTCTTGTCCGGTAATAATACTTTTGATGGCTGGATGAATTTTGAGGTTAATGGCGGGACTCTGAATCCAAAAATTGGTCAGGCAATTTATATGCCTGGGCAGGGGACCCTAAAAGTGACTGGTGGTACACTTAACGGTGGAGTATCGATGCGAATGGGGCAAGCCGAAATCTCTGGCGGTACTTTGATTAATAACGATACAGATAATAACGATAACACTGGTAATAATTTCTATAGCAACTATACATATAATAATATTTGGTTTGATAGTGCTTTGACTATTATGGGTGGTACGTATGATGAGACCGAAGAGACGACGGATGGTAATAAATTGAGTTTGGTCGTGTCTGGTGATGCTGTGATTGAAAGCACGCATGGCAATGCATTTAATATTTATGAATTTGGTAAATATGCTCAGAATGTTGATGTCTCTATTGAGGGTGGAAAATTTGTTTCATCAACTGGGACAGATATCAAAATTCACGATATGACATCGGATACAAATATAAACAGTGAATATCGAGGAACTGGAAATCTCGTAAATCTGAATTTAGCAGTTTCTAGAGGGTTATTTACCACCGCGCCAGATGATACGATGATTGCGGATGGCAGTGAGACTTTTAAGACTGCCGACGGAATTGCGGTAGCAAATCCTAATGAATTAGAAAAAGAAAATCTGGAATATTACGATGAAGATGGAGACGGTATTTATACACTGGAGCCTATCAAAATTGACTATGAAGGTGATTGGTTTGAGGAGTTATATGATGGAGAAAATGCTGTATTTGTCGAAATTTACAAAGAATTATTAGCAGATCGTAAGGCTGGATTTGTAGCTAATGAGATTACTAATATTGATGAATACAATTTGACAAAAGGTGGGGAATTAATGAAAGTTCTTAACTTTGATATTGTGGACCGGGATGGTGTACGAATCGAGGTAAGAGACAACGATTTGAGAGTTTATGTAGACTTAAGTAAGGAAGATTACGATAAATTAGCTCAGTTTGACAAAGTGTATCTCGTCTACTTTAACGAGGATAAAATCGAGGCCGAGAGGATTGAGGGTAAATTAATGAGCGAAGGAGACTTTTATTGGCTTGAATTTACTACTACACATCTATCGGAATACGGTATTGTAGGTGGTTCTGACGCCGAAGTAGATGGCGGAGGAACAGCGGCTACTGCTCCAGAAACTGGTGCGATGACTGCTCACGGGGCATCAGCGACGGTAGCGGCGGTAGTGACGGCAGTTGTAATCGGTTTATTAACATCGGCTGTGAGCTTTACGTATCTTGTCAGAAAGCGCTAAAAAGTAAAAAAAGAGGTTGCGGGGACCTCTTTTTTGTGGTATAATGATACGAATATAATTTAATAAAGGAGACAAATGAGTCGTATCGGAAAACAACCCATCGAGATTCCGGCGGGAGTGACAATTACGGTCGGCGATAGTGAAATTACTGTTGCAGGCCCTAAGGGTCAACTCATTGTACCGGTCCAACCTAAAACAAAGGTTACGATCGATGGTAACGTGGCTACTGTCACTCGTGAGAATGACGAGCCAAAATCTCGTGCTTGGCACGGTTTACAGAGAGCACTTCTAAACAATGCTGTTGTAGGTGTGACAAAAGGTTACGAGAAAAAACTAGAAATTAACGGAGTTGGTTTTCGTCTATCTGGTGGTGGACAGGAAATCGAAATGGCACTTGGTTTTTCACACCCAGTGAAATACAAAGCTCCGGAAGGTGTGCAACTTACTACCAACAAAATGGAAATCACTGTTTCTGGCATTGATAAGCAAAAAGTTGGTCAGGTAGCAGCAGAAATTCGCGCACTCAAAAAACCTGAACCTTACAAGGGTAAAGGTATTAAATATGTCGACGAAGTTATTCTTCGTAAGGCAGGAAAGGCGGGTAAAAAATAATGAATAAGGTATTTAGAGCAAAAAGAACTCGTGCCAAGATTCATGGCACCGCAGAGAGACCACGTCTTTCAGTATATTTTTCAAATCAGCACATTGTCGCTCAACTTATTGACGATGATAAAAAAGTTACCTTGGCTTATGCTACTACGGTAGGTTCTAATATGACTGGAACTAAAACCGAGAAAGCAGCAAAGATTGGTACAGAAATTGCCAAAAAGGCAAAGTCTGCCAAAATCAAAACCGTAGTTTTTGATAGAGGAGCTAAATTATATGCTGGTCGTATGTCGGCGCTTGCTGATGCGGCTCGCAAGGAAGGATTGGAGTTTTAATATGTCTGAAGCAGAGAAAAAAGCCCCAAGAGTAATTAACAAATCCGGTACCCTCAAAATGGATGATAAGGTTGCCGAGACTAAGCAGGTTAGAGATATTTCTGGTCGCAAAATGGAGCGACGCAATCGTCGTGATCGCGTTAAGGCCGATGCTGGTCCAAAAGAATTTGATGAGATTACGATTGCGGTTGACAGAGTATCAAGAACCGTAGCAGGTGGACGCAGAATGCGTTTTAAGGCACTTGTTGCGATTGGTAATCGCAAAAACAAGGTTGGTGTAGGTGTTGCTAAGGGTAACGATGTTACTACTGCAGTAGCTAAAGCTACTTCTAAGGCAAAAAAGACCATGATTACCTTTAATATGGACGGCGAAACAATTTGTCACGAAACTAGAACTAAGATAACTGGAGCAGATGTCTTGATGAAACCTGCGGCTCCTGGTACCGGTATTATTGCTGGCGGTACAGTACGTTCGATCATGGGTCTTACCGGTGTGAAGAATTTAATTTCCAAATCACTTGGTTCTACTAATAAGGTAAACATCGCTTATGCCGTAATTGAAGGTTTGAAGCAACAAGTACCACGCAAGGATTGGGTAAATGCGAAGTTTGAGAAGAAAGCTGACACTAAGAAGACTGAGAAACCAGCTGCTAAGAGTGCTACCACTAAAGAGGCTGAAAAACCAGCCGAAAAGAAGGTAGCCGCTAAAAAAACTGCAGCAAAAAAGCCAGCAACTAAAGCATCAGCTGAGAAAAAATCCACCACAAAAAAGGAGGATAAGTAATGAAATACAATGATTTAGAAGTTGCAAAAAACACTAGACCAACTCGTAAAGGTCGTGGAATTTCTGCAGGCCAAGGTAAAACCGCTGGTCGTGGTACCAAGGGGCAAAAATCTCGTTCTGGCCATCGCAAGATGCCAGCCGGGTTTATGGGCGGTCAACGTGCAATTATGCAAGCAGTACCAAAGCTCAAAGGATTTAAGTCAATTCATAAAAAGGCCGAAGTGGTCTATACGGATAGACTAAATGAACTTTCTGGTAAGGTAGATAATTTTACTTTGTTTGAAGCAGGACTTATTTCTTCACCTTTTGTGAAGGTAAAAGTTATCAGCCGCGGAGATTTTAGTAAAAAAATCAATCTTGAAACACAATTTGCTTCTAGTTCTGCAGTTTCTGCAATCGAAAAGACTGGAGGTTCGTTTAAGAAAGTTGAAATTCCAAAAAGGGCTAAAAAAGAAGAGAAATAAATCTCTCAATTTAAAAAAGTAACCCGTAATATGGGTTACTTTTTTTGGTATCTGTGATAATATATATAATATGGAAGAAAAAGAGTTAAAAACAAGTGGGAAACAAAGAGTATTTATTTGTTTAATTGCTATTGTGATGTTAGGTTCGATTCTAGCAAGTTACGTGGCTATCGTGATGAATGGAAATTCATCAAAAAATGATTCATCGGAACTAAAAGTTGATGAAGCCAAAATTGCCAAATATTCTGAAGAATATGAAAAGGCGGTGGCGGACTTTTCTGAGGCGACAAAAGATGATTTTAATAGATTTTCTAAATATCGTTCCGAAGTAAAAGCCTACAATGAGGCAACTGCTAATGAAAATGGTATAAAAACCAAGGATTATGAAGTAGGTAGTGGTGCAGAAATCACCGGTGAAGATAGTCAGTACCTAGCTTATTATATTGGTTGGTGTGCGGATGAGACGGTTTTTGATAGTTCTTTTGATGATAATGATAACCCAACAGCATTGGCTAAGATAGTAGATCCTTCGGTGGGAATGATTGAGGGATGGAATAAAGGTGTTGTGGGCATGAAAGTAGGTGGAATTAGGGAAATGACTATCCCTGGAGAACTAGCCTACGGAGAGACTCAAGAAATTTGCGGTGGACTTAATAAGCCTCTAAAATTTATTGCCATGGCGGTTGAAAAAACTGACGAGTTAACTAAGCTTACTGAAGCTATGCAAACAGCTGGGCGAAAGCTACAAAATGCTTACTATGGCATTAGCGAGTAATTCTTGCAGTTTTTATGGAGCTTATGTATAATAAGAGGCATGAAAAAGCGCGCAAGATTTCTTGAAAAGGCAGGTCTTTTATTGTTATCATTTACTGTTTTAGGTTTGACTGGGGTTTATTTTGGTGCGTCGGGGAATGTGGCTTATGCAACACTTAATTATCAAGATCCGGTAACTTTAAAATTTACCTTGGAATCGACAATTGATTTAACGGTAGACAGTAATTATACAATCGGGAATCTAGTTCCCGGAACTTCGGCTAACAGCAATGTGGTAACAGCGAGAGTAAAAACCAATAGTAGTACTGGCTATACTCTATGGGCGACGGTAGGCTCCTCCTCGAATGCTTCTACTAGTTTGAGACGAAACGGAACCGATACTTCTAATTTTTTCGCCTGCGCAGCTAGCTTGTCGGCTGATAAATGGGTTTTTGCTACTTCTTTAAATAACTCTACCTGGACTAATCGTGATTGTTTGCCAGTATATACGCAAACGGCGGCGGCAATAAGGACGACTAACGCGCCAGTAACTCAAGATGCTGGTGATCCTACTTATACTAGGGTTTCTGCACAGGCGGGCGCTACCAGGGCTCAGGGTAGTTATAGTAATGTAATTAATTTTTCGGTAACAGCTAACTAAAGTTGAATTTTTGGGGGAGACGTGATAAACATATTATATGGACAAAGATAAGAGTTTTTTCTTTTATGATCTTGAAACTAGTGGTCTTCGCGCGAGAGAAGACCGTATAATGCAATTTGCGGGGCAAAGGACAGATTTTTGTTTAAATCCGATAGGCGAGCCGGTGAATATTTTGGTAAAAATGACCGATGATGCACTGCCTAGCCCTGGCGCTATTAATGTGACTAAAATCACCCCACAACAGACTTTGATGGACGGAATTTCAGAAGCGGATTTTGCAAAATATGTCACAGAGGAAATTTTTACCCCAAATACTGTGGCGGTAGGATATAACACGGTAAGATTTGACGATGAGTTTATGCGGGCGCTTTTATGGCGTAATTTTTATGATCCGTATGAGTGGGAATGGAAGGATGGTAGAAGTAGATGGGATATGTTGGATGTGGTAAGAATTACTAGGGCGCTTCGTCCGGAGGGAATCAATTGGCCTTTTTCCGATAAAGGAAAAGCTACGAACCGTCTGGAGCTTTTAACTAAAATGAATGGTTTGGAACATGCGCATGCGCACGATGCGCTTTCTGATGTTTACGCGACGATTGCGGTAGCTAACCTGATAAGAGAAAAACAGCCTAAATTGTTTGATTTTTTGTTTAAAATGAGAGATAAAAAGGCAATTAAGAATATTGTAAATTTAGACGATAAAAGACCTTTTGTGTATGTTTCTGGGCGTTATGCTTCGGAATATAATAAGGCTACGGTGGCAGTGCCGTTGACGTCTGGACGGAACGGAAATGTCTTGGTGTGGGACCTTCGTTATAATCTGGATGAGTTATTAGAATCGGAGCAAGCAGACCAGACAAGTTTTTATCCGATAGTAAAGGAATTGTGTTTTAACAAATGTCCAGCGGTGGCACCCCTTACTGTATTGGATGTGGAGGATGGATGGAAAAAAATTGGATTAGAAAAAGAGCAAATCGAAAAAAACATGAAAGTACTTTTTGATCATCCGGAGTTTGCCGAAAAAATTAGAAGTGACTTTGAAAACAGAGCAGAATTTCCGCCAGCAATTGAGCCGGAAGGGGCAATTTATGACGGATTTTTAAATGAGAAAGATCGCATAAAAGTAATGGCAGTAAGAAATGCGGAACCAAATAAATTAGCAGATTTTCATCCGGAATTTGATGACGAAAGATTATCTCCGCTACTTTTACATTACAAAGGGAGAAATTTTCCGGAAACTTTATCTGAATCTGAGGCTGACGAGTACGAAAAATATAAACATGAAAGATTAAAAAGACAAATGCCGAATTTTTTGAAGGAACTAGAATTAATCAAGGATGATTTTTTAAAAGAAGAATTAATGCTTTATGCTGAGTCTTTGATTTAGAGTTTGACAGATTTGATGGCTTTTTTTAGTGAATTGATGGATTTTTGGAGTTCTATACCTTCTTTTTCGGAAAGTTTGAGGTCTAAACGGCGGATAACACCCGCGCGCCCAACAACGGACGGGAAACCAAAGGAAGTGTCAGAAAATTGATCATAAGAGGCAACTGGCAAAACGCGCATTTCGTCGTTTAGAATGCAATTTATTATCTGGACGACGCAAGTAGCAATGCCATAATAAGTGGCGCCTTTTTTATCGATGATGTCATAAGCTTCGTTTTTGACGAAATCCGAGATGTCATTTAAAACTTTTTTAGGTAGAAGTTCGGAAATTTTTTGCCCGCCAAGATCAGCTAAGGACCAGAGGGTGAGCTCGGTGTCACCATGTTCACCGATTTGGTGGGCATGGACTGATTTAGGATTAACATTTAGATAACCGGCGATACGGGTACGAAGTCTAGCAGAGTCAAGTACGGTGCCAGAACCAATAACTTTTTCGGCGGGTAGTCCGGAGAATTTCATAGTGAAATATGTTAGAACATCCATCGGGTTGGTAACAACTAGGAAAATACCATCAAAACCGCTGGCCATGATTTGGTCAACCATACCTTTTAGGATGTTGACGTTTTTCTTAAGTAAAGCCATGCGAGTTTCGCCGGGTTTTTGATTAGCACCAGCAGCAATTACGACAATGTCGCAATCTTTGGCATCTTTATATGTTCCATTTGTGATTTTGATGTAGCTGGGAGCGGTGGCCAATGCATCACGGAGATCCATAGCTTCGCCTTCAGCATCTTTAGCGATGATGTCTGTAAGAATTATCTCGTTGACTGTGGTACGTTGATTAAGCAGGGCAAAGGCAATGCTTGCACCAACATTTCCCGTCCCAACAATCATGATTTTGTTGTCGTTCATTCTTATATTATAGCATAAGCGGAATAAAAATATACAATATTGACTTAAATTTTTATGTTCTAGAATTTAAAAGTATTAATTAATTTAACCTTTCGTTATATAATAAAAATATGAAAAGATTTTTATTGCTAGGGATTATTATATTACCATTATTTTTGGTTCTGCCTGCTTCGGCAGATGTAAACAATTTTTATTTTAGTGATTTTACAGGGGATTATTATTTGGAGAAGGACGATGATGATACGTCAAAACTAAAGGTAATTGAAAGAGTGACGGCAGTATTTCCAGATTTTAAACAAAATAAAGGAATTTGTCGACAGATTTCGTTTACAAATCAAGGTGGCGCAAATATTACTTTGCCGAGTTTGACTAAAGAAAACTTAAAAGTTACCAGAAATGGAAATCCGGAGCCGATTTATAGTATTGAAAAGGGCGATGGATACTATGACGTTTGTACTGGTACGGAAGAATATGTGATGGGGGAGCAAAAATATAGATTTGAATATGACTTTGAGAATGTTGTGACGGAATTTAAAAAAGATGGTAAAGAGTGGCAGGAGCTCTATTGGGATACAAATGGAAACGGCGCAAGGCAAAGATTTGATAAGGTAACGGCGAGATTGCATTTTGTGGATAGTGGTGTATGGACTGGCGAAAGTTGGTGCTATGTTGGGGAGTATGGAGAAAGCGATCAGAGCAGGTGTACTATAACCAAAATTGAAGATGGGGTGGAATTTTCGGCAAACAAGTTGGCTAAATTTGAAAATTTAACGTTTGACGTAGAACTTGAGGCTGGAAGTTTTGTTGTCCCTGCGCCGAGTGATAATTATACATATATATGGATTACTATTGCTGTAGGTGTAGTGTGTTTGGCTTGGATAGTGTGGCGAATATACAAGTTTGCTAGTACGAGGGAAAAGGCAAAATATTACAAGGGGATCTTTGTGAAGCCGGAATATCAACCAAATAAAGATTACGGTTTGACAGAAATGGCCGAAATTTATATTGGCGACAAAAAAGACATGAAAGTAGCGATGCTTTTAGAGCTGGTGGTAAATAAGATGATCGTATTTAAAAAGGGTGAGAAAAATAAGTGGAGCATTGAAGTTAAAAATCTTGATGGTGTTGAGCCTGAATATATTGATCTTTTATCAATTTTGAATAATGGTATAATTCCGGCAAAAGGTGAGGTGATTGCACTTAAATCTCATACTGCTAGCACCAAGTTAATAAATTTGAAAAAATCAATGGAAAAAACCGTGCTTAATAATTTGAAACGCGATAAATTGGTGGAAGCAAAATATTTGATGGGTAGCAGTAGTAATTATAGTGTATCGGCAATTATTACTAAGGTGATAACCTCAGCAGTTATTATTACTTTTATTAGCGTATTAATACTAAAATCTGAAGTGATAGAAGATTTTATCGGATTGAACAAGATTTATGGCGAGAGAATGATTTTTAAGGAATATTATCATACTGCTTTATTAATAGTTCTTAACGTCACTGTGGTTATTTCGTCGATATTGTCGAGTTTGACTAAAAAATACATTGACCATACCAAAAAGGGATTGGAACTATCTAAATATATGGATGGGCTGAAGCTATATATCGAAATGGCGGAAGCTGATAGAATGAAAATGCTTCAAAGTGTAAAAGGGGCGGATACATCGGCAGAAGGAATTGTAAAATTGTACGAAAAGTTATTGCCTTATGCGGCGGTGTTTGGATTAGAAAAAAGTTGGATGGAAGAAATGAAAGAATATTGTAAGGTGAAAGAAATTGAAGAACCAGATTATTTGATGGCGGGGATTGCGGCAGCAGAATTATCAAGGACTTTACGTAATGCATCTTCGTATGTTTCTACATCTACGGTTATGCGTAGTTCTGGTGGGAGTTCTTCTTCGGGCTTTTCTGGTGGCGGTGGGGGTGGATTCTCCGGAGGCGGAGGCGGAGGGGGCGGTTTTTCTGGACGATAATTGGTTTTAAAAATTTAGTTTTTGGTCTATTATGTGTTATAATGGAGAAAATAAGCTAAAGCATATTATTAATTTATATGTAAGGAATAAAAATGGACCCAACGAATAACTCAACACCAAATTCAAATCCGGTTTCAGGTGCAAATGGAATGCCGGCAATGCCAAATCCGACTCCGGTTTCGCCAGCACCGGTCAATCCTTCAGCGGCTCCTACTATGCCACTTAGCCCAGTCTCTCCGACGGCTCCGGCTGCATCGCCGGTTTCCGCCACACCAGCTCCAGCCGTTACTCCAGTCCAGCCAGCTTCAGCTATTCCTACTGGGGCAGTTTCAGCGGCTCCTACTGAGTCAACTTCAGCTCCTAATTTTGAAACATCGCCGAAAGTAGATTCTCCTGCACCGGTCCAGGGTGCCGCAACGGCTAATCCATTAGTAAACCAAAATCCTGTAAATCCGGTTTTTCAGCCCGGTAATCACGGTATCTCCGCGACTGATCCGATTATGATGCCAGAGCCTGCAAAAGCTGTTGATCCAATAGAAGAAGAACTAAAAGCTCCAATGAAGGCGGCGGCTCCGGCTCCTGGTTCGATAGGTTCTGCGGTTTCTGGTCCAAAAAATGGTAGTACTGATACCGGCGCGGCGAGTGATTTATTTAATACTTCACCCAGCGACCATACTCGTAATGTTTCTTTTAATGATCCAGCAACGCAACCCGATAATCCTCAGGGTAGCAAAACTCCGAAAGGTAAAACTAACAAGACGACTTTGATTGCTTTAACTGTTGTGTTTGTGATTATTGCTATAGTTTTAGTAGTGGTGCTTCTTGGGCAGATGGGTGTATTAAACTTTGGTGGTTCATCTAATAATACCGAAGTAGCCAATGTAACAGTTGATGAACCTGTAACTCCTGAACCTACTAGCCAGAATAGTAATACTAATGCTAACACTTCCACGGGCAAAAGTACTTTTATGACGTGTACTCGCGATATGACCGAAACTGAATTACTATCTTATGGTGATTCCTTGTCTGGAACGATTGATATCAATGCGGAATTTAGCAATAATAAACTAATTTCTATTACCTTAAGTAAATCAGTTGTTTATAATATTCAGGATGAAACTGCTGATCAGTCTACGACTGAAAGTAGTGAGCCAGCTTTAAATGCCACAGTTGATAACATAACTAGCGAGAATGCTGCGGATTATTATCTAACAGTTGAAGCTGACGGGGAGATTGATTTTACAGAAGATAAAATTCAAGCTAATTATGAAGCCCTTGATTTTAGTTGCCAATCATTGTAAAATATTTTTATGAGAAATGTATATATAACTACGGCTATACCGTATGTCAATGGTGTGCCTCATATTGGTCACGCAATGGATTATTGTTTGGCTGACGTTTTTGCGAGATATCGAAGACTTTGTGGTGACTTTGTGAGGATGCAGGCAGGAACTGATGAACATGGTAATAAAATTTATCAGAAGGCTAGTGCTCTAGAAATTCCAGTAGAAGAATACGTCAGGGATAATGCGAATAACTTCAAAGCTTTCATCAAAAAACTTAATGTAGAATATACTGATTTTGTTAGGACAACTGATTCGGATCATGAAAAGAGGGCTCAGGAGATTTGGCGGAAGTTAGAGAAGTATATTTATATGGCAGAATATGAAGGTTGGTATTGTACTGGCTGTGAAAGATATATTACTGAAAAAGAATGTATAGAGAATAATGGGGTATGTCCGGACCATCAAAAACCATACGAAAAGTTAAAAGAAAAAAATTATTATTTTAGATTGTCGGATTTTAAAGACAGAATAAAAGAAGCGATCGAAACTGACAAAATGCAAATTTTGCCAGAGTTTAGGAAAAAAGAAATATTGGAACTTTTGAAAGAATCGCCAGATGTATCGATTTCGCGACCAACTTCGCAACTAACTTGGGGAGTACCAGTACCGGGGGATGATTCTCAAGTGATGTATGTTTGGATTGATGCACTTTCAAATTATATTACAGTGCTTGGTTATCCTGATAATTCCGAATATAGTGAATGGTGGCCAGCCATGGCACAATTTGTGGGTAAGGATATTTTAAGATTTCATGCCATTATCTGGCCGGCGATGTTGATGGGACTAGGATTAGAACTTCCTAAAACTATTGTTTCGCATGGGATGATTTTGGCGGATGGGCAAAAAATGTCTAAAATGATCGGTAATGTTGTAGATCCGGTAGAAGTAGTGGATAAATATGGGATTGATGCTTTTCGGTATTATTTCTTGAGGCATGTTGATACTTTTAACGATGCCGATTTTACCTGGGCTAAATTTGAAGAAGCATATAATAATGAGTTGGCGAATGATTTAGGTAATTTAGTGCAGAGGTTAGCTACACTTGCGATAAAAAACGAAATAAAGTTAGAAGATGAACCTGAATTTAAGTTTTCAGAAGAATATATTAAACGTATGGACAGATATGAGTTTTCTAAAGCTTTTGATTTAGCTTGGGAAAAGATTCAGGGGATTAATAAAAAAATTGACGATGAAAAGCCGTGGGCTTTAGCAAAAAATGGCGAAACGGAAAAACTAAAGAATTGTTTGACTGGTCTAATTAATAGTCTCCTTGAGGCTACTTATGAGTTATCACCTTTTATTCCGGATACCGCGGACCGTATATACGAAGTTTTTGCTGGTGACATTAGACCACCTGATACCCCATTGTTTCCTAAGAATTAAAAATAATCCCTCATACGAGGGATTATTTTATGTTTACTGATTTTGGTCAGTAATTTTATTCTTCGCCAGAAAGCTTGGAAGTGAAGTCGGATAGGTAAAATCCGATAACACCACCAATCATTGGGAAGAGGGCATAGATAGCGAGAGCTTGGCAGACGCCGCCCATGATTTCGCCGAAACCTTCACCGGCAGTTGGGAAGATTTGTAACATTAATGCAACTGCAGGGTTGAAGATGAAGTTATTATTCAATCCTAAGAAAGCTGCAGAAACTACGTAACCTAAAACAACTGCAAGAGCGATACCGCCAGCTACGACAGCTGCGAAGGTAAAGACACTGCGTTTGTATTTGAGGGCGCGAGCAAAGAAAAATCCGATAATTGCTGCACCGAGAAATTCAATCATTGTGACAACCCACATACCATTTTCGGCAATAGCGGACATGGTTGGGATGTCATAGGCGGTTTCGCCGCCGGCGAGATGGAAGGCATTAAAGATAAGCCAACCAAGCCAAGCACCGATGATTTCAGCGATAATATACATAATACCGCGGATAACTGACATGCGGCGAGATGCCATCATGCCAACTGCAATTAATGGGTTTAGGCAAGCGCCAGAAAATGCATAAACAGCAATAAGTACTGCAATGATTGCGAATGCATACGTAGCAACATTAGCTATACCCATTAATGTAAGGGAAAGCAAAAGAAATGAAATTAGCATTGTGCCAATTATTTCACCGATTAAGGCACCATAGAATTTATGGTCTTTAAAGACGGTTAGGATACTTTCTTTACCTTCGTACTTTTTGGCGAAAAATCCGCATAGGCAAGATTTTTGCTTTTTGCTGGTTATTACTTCTGATTTTGTTTCCTCCACCGTTTTGGTTTTAGGAGCCTCGACTTCCGTTTTCACAGTAGATTTCGTGGCAGTTTTTGGTTTTGCCGATTTGGTCTTGGTAGACTTGCTCGACGTTTTCGACTTTTTGGTCGCCATTGTTCCTCCTTTAATAATATCTTTATTTATTATATCACAAAAATATATGGTATAATAAAAAATGTTAAAAAATAATTTATTTAGGAAAAATATGGGCGTAATAGTAAATAAAAATAATGATCAAGATGGCGAACTATCGCGGAGAATTACGGAAGATTTAAGACGTAAGGCTATAGAAAACGATAAAGATGTTGACGAGAAGGATGTGGACCTTGCGGAAGATGCGGAGTATCTAAAGGATTTAAAAAAGACAAGCAAATTCGGTTGGATTTGGATTGTTTTAATTGTACTGGCTATTGCTTCGATTATTTCAATAATTCTTATTTAATTTTAAATGTAAGTATTATATAATATATATTAATATGGATAATGGTTTAAGTGCGAATGACCCATACGGCGGGATGGAGACGGCTGAAGATAACGTAAAGCCTGATTTTACTGATATGGCTTCGGATCTTGGTGATTATATTGGTGATATTAGGGATAGGAAAAAAGCAAAAAATGATTTATCCAATGGCGAGAAAAATGCTAGTGAAGGGGGGCTAAATGGCGGTAATTCAACAAACGATGTAAAAGGAGCAGAGAATAACCCGAAAGGTCTTTATAATCGTGGCGCCAAAAATAAAGGTGATGGACCGGCTGGTCCTGGTAAAGGTATAGGTAAAGGTATTGGTGGTGGTAAAGGTATTGGTGGTGGCAAGGGTGTTGGTGGCGGTAAAGGCGCTGCTTTTGGGGCGGCTTTATCCAAGAAAAAAGGTAACAAAAAAGGAAAAGGTAAAGGCAAAAAAGCTTCGGCTGGGATTGGTGTAGGTGCGATAATTTTAATTGCGATTATTGCGATCGTAGCAGCACCAATCTATATGGTTGGTTCAATTGATTATAATTTACAGGAGTCACTAGGTTTTTCTGATACTTCGGCTGTACTGGAGGAACAGGGTGAATATGTGACTGAAGAAATTGCAAAAAAAGGTGAAATGCCAAAAAGATATGCAAGAGATTTAATGGCGGCTGGGATTGATCTTGGACAAACGACGGTAGCAGGTGAATTTTTGCCATTAGATACCGTGGCATCGCTTGAAGATAATTATTATAGAACTGGCAATGGTGAAGAAATAGCCTTTCGATTTGGTGGAGAGGTAATCGCGGCGGATGATTTTGTGGAAGCGGTGGAATCTAATCCGCAACTTTATGCAGCATATTCTAAGGCGGCGGACGTTTCGGCACGTTTTTATTATAGTGAAGAAGTGGATGAAGTTTATAAAGATATGGATTTATCGAGAGGCAATTTTAATACTTGGAAAAAAACTGGTAACGAAGAGGCGGATAAAGAGAGTTTTTATGATTTATTAAAAGATGCGCTTGATGGTGATTCGAATGTAGATGTAAATGATTGTGATGAGGCGGAGGGAGATTGCACCTTTGAAAAAATTTCTTCGAGTAACAATGTTGAAACAACGATTAGCGCAGTAGCTGATAAGACTACTGGTGGTGATGCTACGGTTAAGGCGGCTCAACTTTTGAATTCGGCTATTTCATCAGATGAACCTTACAAGGCAGCAAAGGCTTTTGTGGCGGTGGAGGAGCCTTTACAAAGAGCAAGAATTGACGGTGATGGGCCGGTGAATGAAATGATGAATGCTCTAACCAGAAAAACAGAAGTAACGTATACTGATGTGGCAACTGGTGAGTTAGTAACAACTACACAATCAGTTTTAGAGACAAAAAATTTCTCAGCGGCGGTTTCTGGAGGAGGTTATTCTATAGAGGAAGCAAATAATTTTTCTAGAGATAGGGCTTTAAAGGTGACTAATGCGGGTGACGGAGAGGTTGTAAATACTGTCGTTGCTATGGATGGGCAAGAACGTTCATCATCTTCAATTGGGGTAAGTGCCGGTGATGGGGCGGACGAAGAAGTATTGAAAAAAGTGAGCAATAGTGTAGAAATAGGTGTTTTACAAGACGGGTCGGATTTATTCCAAAGTACGGTGGGAGGAAATCGGGTTGTAGAAGGTGGTTCGTTTTTGTCCAATAAAATCAACCAAGAAGTGCTTGGCGCGATGGGATCCGACGAAGAAACAATGACTTCTTACAACCGTGAAGTAGAAAAGGTTGTGGCACGTAGGATCGAAGCGGATAGGGCGACTAAGAGTCCATTTGATGTTTCTTCGCCATACACTTTTTTGGGTAGCATAGTTCGTAATTTTAATCGTGGTATTCTTGGTAGTTATAGTAAAGACGGCGGAATAGTTGCAAATGTGGTAGGAAAAACTGTCGGAGGTGTAAATAAGTCAATTGAAGGGTTGACAAATTCCGCGATGGCGGATGGAGAGGGTAAAAAATTTACCACGATATCTGGAGAGAGTGTTACTGTTGGTAAAGCTGGTGTCAAGGGTGATTTATATGGCACGGCACATAACACAATTGCAACAAAATATATGTCAAACACCAAAGAAGATTGGATACGTGAGGGAGTGATTGACGCAAATGGTAATCCGTATAAGAGTGATTCCGCAGAGGATTATGATCTGGATGATTTTGTGACCATGGCGATGACGAGAGAGTCCACGGTTGGAACCAAGAGTGCGGAAGTGTGTAATGCTTATAGAGAAAAATATCAAAATGATATATGGACTGCAATCAGAGACTTCTTCCAAAACCTTTTTGGTACCTATAGTGCATGTGATGAAAATGAAGTTCCCATTGGAGCCTCAACCGGTGCAGACTCTACTCTAAGTCATTCAAATGCTAATTATGAAAAGGTACAAAAATATTCGGGATATGCACTTTATGCGGAGACCTATTCTTTGCTTAGCGACGACGACAATAGTTTGTTATCTTATAAGAGAGATTACCTCGCAAAGCATCCGAGAGATAATTCTAGGGCTGGTAAAATTGCTAGGAGATCAGGTATGACTAAGACGGAGGCGGAGGTTGCTTTGGCTTATGCAGATTATTTGACGGAAATTGCAAATTACGATGCCAGCGGAAGGTATGTTTTTGGAAAAACGGAGTTTAACAAAAAAGATAGCTTATTAATAAAACAAGCCAAAAAAACGCGGGATGATATATATTTAATGTGGTACAACAAAACGGAGTACGCAGATAGTAGAAATCGTAACTTTGTAGTATAATATATTTATATGACAGAGTTAGAAAAACTAAAACAAGCTTTAAAAGACTTAAATATTAAGGCGGCAGAAATTCGTGAGGTGCCGGCGGAAAAGCGGGCAGAATTTGGTAGGAAAATTAATGCCGAAAAAATGGAGATTTTGGCAAAAATCGCGGAAGTTGAACGTGCAGAGATGGATAAGGAAGTTGCACCAATTGATATAACGGCCTGGTCTGGTGTGAATGAAAAAATGCCAGAGTTTTACTCTACGGAACTTGGCTCGGCGCATCCTTTAATGACAGAGCTTGATAGGGTAGTTAGCATTTACCAGATGATGGGGTTTGACGTGGTGGAATCTCGTCAGCTCGATGACGAATACCATATGTTTGATTCTTTGAATTTTCCGACTGAGCACCCAGCGCGGGACGGTTATGATACTTTTAGAACAGAAGAGGGTTTGATTCCACCGGCACATACTTCTACGATGCAACATAGAGTCCTAAAAAAATATCGCGAACGACTGAATGATGATGGACAAATTGCTGTAGTGGTACCAGGTAGAGTATTTCGCAATGAAGATACTGATGCGACACACGAACATACTTTTTATCAATGCGAGGGTGTGTATGTTTCTTCTACTTGTAATATGGGTCAGATGTTAGGAATTCTCCGGGAATTTTTTGAAAAATACTACGGGCAAAAATTAAATATCAGAACACAACCAGGATATTTTCCGTTTACGGAGCCTAGTTTGGAATTTATGATTGAGAAACCACGTGATCTAGGTGGCAAAAAAGGTGATTTTCTGGAGATGCTAGGATGTGGAATGATTCATCCAAATGTTCTTAAAATGGCTGGAATTGATCCAACTAAATATCATGGTTTTGCTTGGGGTGGCGGAATTGATAGATTGGTAATGTTAAGATATGGACTGTCTGATGTGCGAAATTTTGAAGCAGGTAATCTTAATTTTCTAAGGGCATTTAAGTAGGAGGATGAGATGAAGATTTCATTAAATTGGTTAAAAAAATTTGTGGAAATTCCGGAAGATATATCCAATGAAGATTTAATTCGGTTGATTGGTGCACGACTGGTTGAAGTTGAGGGGGTAATCGATGAGACACATAAGTATGACAATATTTATGTTGTAAGAGTAGAATCCTGTGAAAAAATCCCAGAAACGCATCTTACTTTGTGCCAGATAAACAATGGTGGCGATGAATTAATACAGGTGGTTTGTGGAGCACCAAATGTGCGGGCGGGGATGCTTGCGGTTTGGATTGCGCCGGGCGCAACTGTGCCAGCATCTGTGCATGAGGATGCGCCATTTGTAATTGGCAAACGAAAAATGCAAGGGTATGAGTCTAATGGTATGTTGGCTGGAGCGGATGAGTTAGACTTTGGCGAAGATCATTCCGGGATTGTAGAGATAGACCCTAATATGGCAGCGCCGGGGGTTTTACTTGCGGATGTTTTTAATTTGAAAGATTTGATACTAGAAATTGAAAATAAATCTTTAACACATAGGCCGGACTGTTTTGGATTGATTGGTTTTTCTCGAGAAGTAAGTGGAATACTCGGTTTAGAATTTACTAATCCTACTTTTTATGAAGAGCAGGATTTAACAAATTCGGGGCTAAGTATTTCTATACTTGATTCTCATATTTGTCAGCGCTATTCGGCGGTGGTGCTTGAAAAACACGGAGAAATAAAGAAAAAATATCTAAATTGGACGGACACTATTCTTAGTAAATCCGGCATGAAGCCAATTAGTCCAATTGTGGATGCGACAAATTATTTAATGCTTTTGACTGGGCAACCTCTACATGCATTTGACTTTGATAAATTCGTGGCAGTGGGTGGCAAGGAAAATCCGGAAATCAATGTCAGATTAGCTAAAGATGGAGAGAAAATTATACTACTAGATGACACTGAGGTGGAATTAAATCATAATGATATAGTGATTTGTTCTGGCGAAAAATCTGTGGCGTTGGCTGGAGCGATGGGTGGTAAGTCAACGATGATTGACGAGAATACCAAAAAGATTATTATTGAATCGGCGACGTTTAGTCTTTACCATTTGCGCAAGACCCAAATGGCACATGGGATTTTTTCGGAGGCGATTACTAGATTTACTAAAGGTCAGCCTGCTTATCAAACTCTAGCGGTGGCTTATGCGTGTGCGGGAATGTTATTGGATGGTTTTAAGATTGTGGGTAAAAGAGATGAATATCCGGAAAAACATCAAGATATTGTTGTAAAAATTACAACAGATGAAATTAATAATCTACTTGGTACAGATTATAATATTGATTTAATTAAAAATACTTTAGGTAATGTTGGTTTTGAGATAAAAAATACCAATAATGAAATGGAAATATTGGTGCCAAAGTGGCGAACCGATATCCATATTAAAGAAGATATCGTAGAAGAAGTAGGGAGACTACTTGGATATGATAATATCGTGCCGACTTTACCTATGCATAGTACAGCAAATTATAATCCGGTGTTTGAACTTAAAAACCATATAAGAAATTTAATGGTGAGACTGGGCGCAAATGAACTTTTGACTTATAGTTTTCTTAGCGAAAAGATTTTGAAAAAAGCTGGGCAGGATCCCAAAAATTCTTACAAAATTGTAAATTCGATTTCACCAGATCTTCAATATGTAAGGCAATCGATTGTTCCGAGTTTGCTGGAAAAAACCTATATAAACGAGAAATTGCCCGTAGACCAATTTGCTATTTATGAAATGAATAAAGTTTACAGAAGAGAATGGGAACTTGATGGTGAAAAGGTGCCGGTAGAAAAAATGTCATTAGGTTTTGTGGTGGCAGAGCGCAAAAATAAGGACACAGCATTTTATAAGGCAAAAAAATATGTGGCGAGGATTTTAGACGAATTTGGTATTTCTCCAGACTTTTTGCCATTAAAGATCAAAGAAGCAGAAGCGAAACCTTTTGAACCAAAAAGATCGGCGGAGATTATGGTGGATGGGGAATATATTGGTGTAGTAGGGGAATTTAAAAACTCGGTGAGGAATGAATTCAAATTAGCTCCGTATCTTGCTGGATTTGAAATTGATATGGGTTTGCTACTAAAAAAGATGTCAGATAAGCGAGAGATTGATTTTAATAAAAAAGATGTGCGAGATTTAACTGTAGTAACTGATTCTTCTTATGGGGAGTTAGAAAAGAAGATTGAAACGGTAGTAAAAGAGGAAGGTTTGAAGGTAAAGATTTTGCCGATGGAGATTTATCAACCGGAGGGTGCCGAAAAAAGAAATATTTCAGTAAGATTAGAATTTGACCAGATTAATGACAAGATAATGGAACGGCTAGAAAAGTTGTAATATTTAAATGGTTATGCTAATATAGAAGCATGATTTTACTTGATTCGGTTACGAAAAAATACCCTGGTGATGAACATCCAGCGCTTGATGAGGTTTCTTTACATATCGAACCAAATGAATTTGTCTTTCTAGTAGGTAAATCGGGAGCGGGTAAATCTACTTTAATGAAAATGATTACCAAGGAAGAGAATCCTGATTCTGGTAAGATTATTATCGGTGGGATTGACCTTGATTATGTTAAAAAACGCCATATTCCTGGTTACAGAAGAAGACTTGGTGTAGTATTCCAAGATTTTAAATTGCTGCCTCGAAGGACTGTTTATGAAAATGTGGCTTTTGCGCTTGAAATTGCTGGGATGAGCGGAAAAGAAATCAGAAAAACCGTGCCAAAAGTATTGGAGTTGGTGGATCTTTTGGACCAAGCAAAAAAATTCCCAGATCAACTTTCTGGTGGTCAGCAGCAGCGCGTATCTATTGCGCGCTCAGTAGCAAGACAGCCAAAGATTTTGATTGCA
The DNA here is from genome assembly GCA_045530815.1 of Candidatus Nanosyncoccus sp. GTDB lineage: Bacteria > Patescibacteriota > Saccharimonadia > Saccharimonadales > Saccharimonadaceae > Nanosyncoccus. The sequence continues at coordinate 6,931 of JAZSCU010000005.1, read as the reverse complement.
GACGAGCCGACGGCAAATCTCGATAAACTAACAACAGAAGAAATTATTCAGTTACTTAAGAAAATTAACGATTTTGGGACAACAATACTTGTAACAACGCATAATGAAAATATTGTTAATACCTTGCAAAAACGTGTAGTCACTTTGAAAGATGGCAAGATAGTGAATGACCAGAAGAATCACGGTATTTATAAGTTGGATGAGACACCGGCACCAAAGATGCCGGAGCGTGTTGTGCAAACGCCAGGTCATGCTTTGAAACAAAAAAGGAGACTAGTACAATAATGGGAAAAGAATCAGAAATAAAAAAGGCGCCAAAAGAAACTAAGGAAACCAAAGAAACTAAGTTAAAAAAAGTTTCCAAAAAAAGTTTAAAGGCGATCCAAAAATCTAGAGCAAAGCATCCAATCCGCGAAAAAGCGAGAGTCGTAAAATATGGTACTAAAGGTTTTGGTAGGAATATTTGGCTTTCGGCAGCGGCGACTATTGTGATGGCAATTACCCTTATTATTCTTTTTGTGACGATTGTGGCTAGTGTGATTTTAACTAGCACAGCTGAAATGATGAAAGATAAAATTGATATCACAATCTATTTTAGCCCAAGTACAAGCGAAAAGACATTGGGTGAGTTGTCTGATATTATTTCGGAAGATAAAAACGTTAAAAGTGTAGATGTGTCTACTTCGGAAGAAGAGTATGAAAAGTTTTTGGAAGAAAATAATAAAAACGATGATGTATTAAATATTTTAGATGATGATTTAAAGACCTTGATGATTTCGAAAATGCAGGCAACGATGAGAATAAAAGTGTATAATGTAGACAATCTTGATAGTATAAAGAGTATTGTCGAAAACAATTCCTTATTTAAACAATACATTGATATAGATAAGGCGCCAACTTATGATGTTAACCAGGCCGAAATTGCCACTATTACGTCTTGGGCACGAATTGCTAGAACAGGTGGCATAATTTTGGCGGTAGTGTTCTTGATTATCTCGATTTTGATTATCTTTTCTACCATTAGAATGGCGATCTTTTCGAGAAGAGAAGAAATTTACATGATGAAATTGGTTGGAGCAGAAAAGGGCTTTATTCGTGGGCCATTCTTGATTGAGGCAGAAATTTGTGGGGTGATTGCTGGTATGGTGGCGGGAACGGTTTCGTATTTTGGCTTTATGTTTATGGCGCCAAAATTAACTAGTTATGGTATAAATGTGAATAGTATTTTAGACGTTTTACAATCCAATAAGCTGATTTTGGTTTATCTTGTATTTATTTTAGCCGGTGTAATTATTGGACGAGTTTCGGCGAGGTTGGCAGTTTCAAAATACTTGCGTCGTACCTAGTGCTGTGTTATAATTAAGTTATGGTTATGCTAAAAAACAAAAATCAAACTAAAACAACAAAACATCTATTTTGGAAAGTTTCGGTTTTTGTTGTAACTCTTGCAGTTGGTATTGTTGGAATTATTCGTAGTACAAATGTGCAGGGTTATACTAGCTCTGTTTGTTCTAAATCGCCAGAATGTATGGCGGCGGTAGAGGCCGAGAAGCAGGCAAAAGCGGCAGCGGTAGCGGCAAGTAGTGCGGCCGATTTATACCAAACGAAGGTAAGCGAGCTTTCGATGGATATTGCTTCAATGAAAGTGAAAATTGCGGATACTGTAGCTCAGGTGGATGATTTGAAAGGTCAAATTATATCAACCCAAAAGCGCCTAGATTCAGAACAAAGCGCTTTGGCTGAAATATTGGTTAATATGCATTTTGAATCAGATGCAGAGCCAATCAGGATTCTCGCTGGTTCAACTTCTATTTCTGATTTAGCTGAGAAGGCGGCACGTGGAGAGGTAGCAAAAGAACAAATTAACTCAATGGCAAACAGTATTAAAGAAGCAAAGCAAAAATTAGAGGATGACAAAGCAAAAGTTGAGAGCCTACTAGAAGAGCAACAACAAGAGAAAAAAAATCTAGAAGCAACCATGGCCGAACAGGCTAATTTGGTGGCGAAGTATCAGAATGATGCAAAGGGCTATGAAGCCCAGGTGGTAGCAGCCAGGGAATCTCAAAAAGCTGCTATGCAAAAATATCGTGATGAACACCCAGGTGAGACAGTGGCATATTATGACGGAGTTGATACTTACAGTAGCTACATTCGTGATCTTGGTGGCTACGAGTGCCCTAGGGATTGGGATAGATTTAGGACAACAGTTAATGGTGTTTATATTGGCGGTCTTGGTTGTGAATGTGTGAGTTATGTTGGTTGGAAAGCCTATGAAGCATACGGGCTTTACCTGGCTTGGGGAAATGCAAACACATGGGATGATTATGGCAGAAGGCATTACACAGTTGATCATAATCCTTCTGCTGGCTCGATTGGTCAATTTGATGCGGGTGTATACGGGCATGTATTCTGGGTAGAGAGTGTAAATGGTGACGGTTCGATTGAAGTGACTGATTATAATTACAATGTTGATGGGCGCTTTACCGCTAGGACAATTTCGGCGGGCGCCGCAAGAAACTACAATTATATTCACATTCATAGTTAAAAATATCAAAAATAAAGTAAAAAACTAATGTTTTTTGTGGTATTATATAGTAATGGAAGATATGACATTGGAGGATAAAGGGAACGAGCAAATGGAATGGAAAGTGCGTAAAGTTGGTTTAGGCAATGCTATAATCCTTTCCGCTGCCATGCTAGTAGTAGGTGTGTTTATTGGTCTCAATTGGAATACTTGGTTTGGGCAATTTGCTCCATATTTTGGTGGCAGTTCTTCTAGTTCTAATATTGATTGGTCTTCGCTTAATGAAGTATATAACACCTTGGCTGAGAACTACAATGGAGATATTTCAAATGAGACAGTAATAGAAGGAGCCAAAAAAGGTCTGGTTAATGCACTAGGCGATCCTTATACTGTATACATGAGTGCTGACGAGGCATCGGATTTTTATGATGATCTTCATGGTAATGTGGGGAGTGGAATTGGTGTTGAAATTGGGATGCGAGATGGGTATGTTAGAGTTTTAAGGACTTTGCCTGACAATCCAGCAAGAAAAGCGGGTATTTTGGCTGGAGATATTATTTATAAAATTGACGGGGAGGAGGTTTATAATCTTTCTTCGGATGAAATTGCCAAAAAAGTACGTGGTGAGGCCGGAACGGAAGTTTCGGTGACTATAGTGCGAGACGGCGAAGAGAAGACTTTTAAAATGAAACGCGAGGAAATTAATAATGTATCGGCCTTTGTTGAATATAGCGGCTCGACCGCAATTGTGACAATTACGCGTTTTGACGATAACACCGGTACAATGGTACAAGGATTTGCAAAAGATTTTGCTGGAAAAGGTGTAAAGAAGGTTATTTTAGATTTGAGAGGGAATGGCGGTGGATATGTTTCGGCGGCAAGGGATTTACTTAGTCTTTGGCTTGACGGAGAAAACATTGCAACGCAAAAATCTCGTCACACAGGTGATGTAAAAACTACTACACAATCAGGTAGGGCGATCTTAAAAGATATGAAAACTATCGTACTTATAAATGGAACTACAGCATCAGCATCAGAGATTACAGCTGGAGCTTTGCAAGATTACAATAAAGCGACGATTGTGGGTGAAGCATCCTATGGTAAGGGTGTAGTGCAACAACTTATGAATTTGTCGGACAAAGCGGTGCTTAAGGTAACGACGGCGGAATGGTATACACCGAATGATCGCTCAATCAATGGCTCAGGTATTAAACCGGACGTTGAGGTGGAGAGATCGTATGAAGATATTAATGCGATGCGAGATCCACAGATGGATAAAGCAAAGAGTCTATAATGAAAGATTTTAGTAAAGATTTTCGGAATAAAGCTAGGCGGTCTCAAGAAAGGGAAAATAAATGAGAATTGCGATTGCGACCGCGGTTTATTATCCGCAGATAAACGGGGTGGCAATGTTCTCTCACAACTTGGCGGTTGGGCTTTCTAGAAGAGGGCATGAGGTGATGGTAATTGCACCATCGCAAAATGGTAAAAATTACACCGAAGTGATAGATGGAGTAAAAACTGTATATCTTAGGTCTGTTGATTCAAAGGTCTATCCTGATCAGATACACGATGTGCCAGAGCAAAAGAAAATGCTTGGTGTAAAAATGCCAAGAGTATTTTATCGTCATGGATTTAGAGTATCGGTTTTTCCGCAAATCGAAGTAAAAAGAGCGCTTGATAAGTTTCATCCTGATATTGTACATGTGCAAGTATCGGATCCGATTGGATTGTCGGTGGTTTACTATGCGAGAAAACATCATGTACCGGTGGTTACTACTGAGCATAATCAGCCAGAAGTTTTGACGGAGTCGCTTAAGATGCCGCGCCCAATTAAAAAAGGTGCAAATTATGTACTTTCGGCATATTTTCGAAACCGTCAGAGTAAAAGTGATTTTGTAACAATGCCAACAGAAAGGGCGATTCGTGGATTGCTCGGAAGTGGCGAGAAAATTAAGATTCCGGTGGCTGCAGTAAGTAATGGAGTAGATTTGTCAAATTTTAAACCGGGCAAAGTTGATCTGGCTTTACTTGATAAATACGGTATTTCTAAAGATCTGCCGGTGGTTTTGTATGTTGGTAGAGTGGACCCGGAGAAAAAGGTTGGGCTGGTGGTAGAAGCATTTAATAAAGCTAGATCTAAATTTCCAAAAATGCAATTAGTTATTGTGGGAGATGGAGTGGACAGGGCTAAATTAGAAAATGCGTATAATAATGATCCATATATTAAGGTGCTCGGTAAGGTGGTGGGGGCGGATTTATATGAGCTTTATAAAATTGGCTCGGTATTTGTAACTGCGTCGGAAATTGAGACTCAAGGGATTGTATTGATTGAGGCGGCAGCATCGGGGTTACCTTTGATTGCGGTAGATAAGGGTGCGGTGGCGGAAATTTGTGTAAATGGTAAAAATGGGATACTATGTGAGCCTAGAAATGTTTCGCAGATTGCAAAAGCTATCATTAAGATTATGACAGATTCCTCGCTTCAAAAAGAATACGCAAAAAAGTCAGTTGAAATTTCGAAAGAGCACGATTTTGAAAAAACTCTAGATAAGTTTATCAATATATATAATCACTTACTTAAGAATATTAACAACAGTCACTAAACGACAATATTTAGTAGTTTGGCTTTTTTAACAAAGATGGTTTTTTTGATGCCTGGCTTAGTATAATCTTTAATTTTACTGTTTTCTAGGGCAAGCTTGATGATTTTATCTTCGTTTTCGAGATCTTCAGCATTAGTAGTTATTTTAGCACGGAGTTTGCCGTTAACCTGGACGATAATTTCGACTGTATCGGCAGTAAGATATTTTTCGTTCCATTTTGGCCATTCGTCGGTAGTGCCTAAGTACTCTAGCATTTCGGAGGCGAGGTGAGGGGCGAATGGTTTGAGGAGTTTGGCTAAGGTAATTTTGTCTTCTTTTTCGACGCCAGATTTGTAGAGTTCGTTGACGTATTCCATCAAAGCCGAGACGGCGGTGTTGAAATTGTATTTGTGGATATCGGTGGTAACTTTTTTGATCGTGCGATGGCGAATAATAAGATTACTTTCCTCGAGCGACGCCTCAGGCCCGTCGTCACGGGCTTCGGCGTCTAGTCCTCGTCGTGACTGCGGCTCTTCGGAAAGTAACTTATTATTCGCCTTGCCGAACACTAAACTCCAGCAGCGATTTAGGAAGCGGTAGACTCCGCCGACGGAGCGAGGGTTCCAGGCGGCATCGAGTTCGACTGGCCCAATAAACATCTCGTAAGTGCGGAGCGTATCGGCGCCGTATCCTTCGTTGATGACATCGAGTGGGTCGATGACATTGCCTTTGCTTTTGCTCATTTTTTTGCCATCTGGGGCATTGATGTAGCCGTGATAAATTAATTTTTTGATTGGTTCTCGGAATGGTAAATAGCCTTGGTCTGCGAAGAATTTGCACCAAAAGCGGACATATAAGAGATGGGCGACGGCATGGTCGGCGCCAACGTAAATATCGACAGGTTCCCAGTATTTGATGGCGTCTTGATCCCACGCATGATCTTTGTCGTGCGGTGAAGCATAGCGCCAGAGATACCAGCTCGAGCAGGCGTAACCGTCTAATGTGTCGGTTTCTCTAGTCATTTCTTCGATTTCGCCGGTATCTTCATTTTTGATTTTGACCTTTAGCCAATCGGTGGCTTTGGCGAGAGCAGAACGGCCAGATTTGTCGGGTTTGTAGTCTTTGATCTCTGGGAGGGTAACTGGGAGCTGGTCTTCTGGGATTGGATGAGGGTTGCCGTCTTTGTCATAGGCGATAGGGATTGGGCAGCCCCAGTAGCGTTGGCGAGAAATTAGCCAGTCGCGCATTTTGTAAGTGGTTTTTGGGGTGCCGTAAAGGTCGCGGTCGACGAGCTCCGTTTCTATAATTGGTAAATTGAATTTCTCAGCGAATTCGCGGTCCCGATCATCCATTGCGGGGACTGCCATGATGGCGCCAGTACCATATCCGGCCAAGACATAATCTGCTACCCAGATTGGTATTTTTTCTTTGGTGGCAGGATTTATAGCATATGCGCCAGTGAAGACGCCGGTTTTTTCCTTGTTTTCTTGGCGTTCGATTTCGGATTTTTTCAAGGCGGCGGCTTTGTAGCTAGCTACTTTTTCTTTGCAATCATCTGTTACGATGTGGTTTAGCCCTTGGTATTCTGGGGCGAGTACGATAAATGTTGCGCCTTTAATAGTGTCTGGGCGAGTTGTAAATACGGTGATTTTTTGGGAAGATGCTTTGTCGTCATCTCTCGTGATTGCAAAATCAATTTCGGCGCCGACACTGCGACCGATCCAGTTTTTTTGCATGGTTTTGATTTTGTTGGGCCAGTCGAGGGCATCGATTTCTTCGAGGAGCTCGTCGGCATATTCGGTAATTTTGAAGAACCACTGTT
>JAZSCU010000032.1:0-15271 GCA_045530815.1 Candidatus Nanosyncoccus sp. | reverse complement strand
GAGAAGGGGGGATTTACGCGTGGTAATTCTAGATAGCCTTAGGTGGATGCCCCCGATTTGTTAGACAAAAACAGAAAGGAGGCTGCTATGGAAATAGAGTTTTACTTTAGATTCAAGCTAAAGCCTAAAAACAAAAAAGTTACTGTCGTCGTTGACGAACAGTAACCATTCAACCTTGGCAAGTTTCTAGAACTTGCCCCCTGCTACCATTATACTAACGGTAGCAGGGTCCGTCAAGAATATAGGTTTGATGTTATAATATTAGGGAAAGAAGAGGGTGACAGAACAAGATGAATGAGTGTTATATAGCGATTGATTTGAAATCATTTTATGCGTCGGTGGAGTGCGTGGAACGTGGGCTTGATCCTTTGACGACGCGACTTGTGGTGGCGGATATTTCCAGAACGGAAAAAACGATTTGCCTCGCGGTGAGTCCTGTTTTGAAACAACTTTGTGGGCTGGGTGGACGTGAGCGGCTTTATAAGGTTATTCAAGCGACAGAAAAAGCCGGCGTGGATTTTATTGTGGCGCCGCCACAAATGCGAAAGTATATGTAAATTTCGCGAAAGATTTTTGGGATTTATGCGAAATTTGTGGCGGCTAGTGATATTCACGTGTATTCGATCGACGAAGTATTTATCGACGCGGCATCATATCTTAAAAATTATAAAATGACCGCTAGGGAACTGACTGAAAAAATGATTCATGCGGTACTTGATGAGACTGGCATTACGGCGACGGCTGGAATTGGCACGAATTTGTATCTTGCAAAAATCGCGATGGACATAAAAGCCAAAAAACAAAAAGCGGATAAGCATGGAGTAAGAATTGCGGAGCTTAATGAAAAAACTTATCGGCAGGAACTTTGGGGGCATACGCCGATAACGGATTTTTGGCGAATTGGACGTGGGTATGAAAAGCGACTGAAAAAATTAGGAATAAATACAATGGGTGAACTTGCGAGATATTCTTTGGTGGGGGCTGAAAAACTATATAAAGAATTCGGCGTTGCGGCTGAACTTTTGATTGACCATGCGTGGGGTTATGAGCCGGTAAAGATGGCGGATATAAAAAATTATCGTTCAAACGAACATTCGGTGTCTAGCGGGCAGGTACTACACGAGCCTTATGATTTTGAAGCCGCAAGGCTAGTGGCATGGGAAATGGCAGATGCGTTGGCGCTGGATTTATTCGCGGATGGGTTGGTGACCGACCAAGTGGTTTTGACTGTTAATTATGATAAAGACCAGGATCATTATGATGGTGAGATGCAAAAAGATCATTATGGTAGGTTGGTGCCGAGGTCAGCACACGGGACTTTGAGTTTTGAAAAATTTACAAATTTATCACGTGTATTTTCTGAAAAGACGATGGAGCTTTTTGATAAAATTGTAGATCCTAAACTTAGTGTGAGGGCGATTTATGTAGTGGCAGGGCATGTAAAAAATGCGAACGAGGCGAAGGGAGCGCTGAAGCAGGCGAGTCTTTTTGTGGATTATAAGAAAGAAGAAGAGAAAGATTCGCGTGAGCAAAAATTGCAGGCCGCGGAGGTGGCGATTAAAAAACGTTATGGTAAGAATGCGATTTTGAAACTGAAAAATTATGAGAAGGACGCAACGATGCGAATTAGAAATAAGCAAGTGGGAGGACACAAGGCATGAATCATAATGACGATGGTAAATTTGAATACGAAGATATTATTAATTTGCCACATTTTCATGAGCCGGGCAAACCTTATATGACGATGCGTGATCGCGCGGCTCAATTTGCACCGTTTAAATCTTTGGTGGGGTATGAAGAGATGATTGAAGAGGAGACGGAAAAATTATTGGATGAGATATGATATAATGAGCGTGAATAATGGAGGAGAAAAATGAAGATTGAATATTTGGGGCATGCGTGTTTTAGATTGGACGACGCGTTGGTGATTGATCCGTATAAAGATGGAAGTGTGCCGGGGCTCGCACCACTTAGAGTTTCTGGAGCTAAAGTGATTTGTTCGCATGGGCATGCGGATCATAGTGGGGTGGAATGTGTAGAGATTGATGATTCTCTTGGATGTGATTTTGATGTGGTGGAGGTGCCGAGTTTTCATGATGATCAATACGGTGCGCTCCGTGGGCCGAATACAATTTTTGTGATAACTTCATCGTCTGGAGAAAAATTAGTACATCTGGGGGATCTAGGACATTTTCCAAATGACGAACAACTTGCTAAGATTTCGGATGCGGATTATTTATTAATTCCGGTGGGTGGGTATTATACGATTGATGCTGAGATGGCAGTGAAAATTTGTGAAGCCTCAAAGCCAAAATGTATTATACCAATGCATTATCGGACGGATAAGTCTGGGTATCCGGAGCTAGCGACGGTGGATGAGTTTATGAAGTTAATAGAAGAAGCAGGACTTTCAGATAAAATAAGAGTATAATAGAGTTAAGATTCGTAAAAGCGAAAGGAAAAATATGGATGAATTTGTAAAACAGAGTATTGATGCGCGAAAAAATGCAATTGGCGCGAATTATAAAATAAGTACTGAAATGCAGAAAAAAATTGATGCACTATTTAGTGAGATTGAAAAATTAGGTACTAAATGTAAGGATGTGGGCGAGTTTGAAGCGGAGTTTGCGAAAAGTCCGTTGAATCAAAAATATCTTGATTTGTTTACGGAGATTGCAACTAATTCGCAGGCAAAAGTATCAGCGACGGAAATGCCAGAAGCAACAAAAAAGGAACTTGAAAAAAAGATGGCTGGCGGTATAGCGGCTGGTGCAGCCGAAAGTATTGCGGATCAGGCAATCCATAGAGTGGTACCAACGCGAGCGGCGGTCCACCAAAAAATGTATGATGAGGTGCGGGATGTGCCGGTAGTGGGTGACGCGATTGATATTGGACAAAAAGTGAGTTATGCGGCGCACCTTGGTAAACTTTTTGGCGGTAAGAAAAAGAAGAATCAGTAATACTAGTCGCTAGAATCAACATCTAAGGTAATATTTAGCGAGTAATCTTTATACCTAGTTTTAATTTCGTCATATATTTGTTGATAAATTTTTTCACAGTCTTTAGCTGCAAAATCAATGATGATGTCTAGACTAATAGTTTTGTCAGCTTTGTCTAAATAAAAACCATGCATTTGGAGGACGTCTTGGTGAGAAAAAACGATGCTTTCGATATCCTTTTTTGCGTTGATTATTTCTTTGTCTTTGGTGTTGATTGAATAGATGCCGATTGTGTGAATTATGACGTTATATTTTTTTATGACAGTTTTGGAAATGTGACGAGAAATTTTGTCAATGTCGGCGGCGGTGAGAGTATCAGGAATTTCAATGTGGACCGAGCCGAGATATTTGTCTGGGCCATAGTCAGTCAGAATGAGATCAAATACACCTTCTACTTTTGGTTCTTTTAGTATTTCTTTTTTAATATTGCGAGAAAGGGTGCCTTCTATTCTGGTGCCAAGAATATTATTGACAGATTCTCTAATCAGACTGATACCGGTTTTGATAATAAATAGTGATACTAAGATACCAACGTAGGCTTCGATGTCAATTTGCCAAATAATATATATAATAGCGGAAGCAAGTACAGATATGGAAAGGATGGCATCACTAAAAGCATCAGCACCACTTGCGACAAGGGAACTAGAGTTTATCTTTTTGCCTTTTTTCTTAACATAAAGTCCCAGGGTAAATTTAATAGCGATGCCGGCGATAAGAACTATGATGGTGGCAATGCTATAATCTGGTGTTTCGGGATTAATTATTTTTTTGATAGACTCAATGAGCGCAGTGGCACCTGCATAAAGAACGATGGCAGAGACGATAAATGCCGTCATATGTTCAATACGACCATAACCATAAGGGTGTTTTTTGTCGGGGGATTTACCGGCGAGCTTGGTGCCAATTATAGTAATGATACTAGATAATGCGTCACTTAGGTTGTTGATTGCATCAGTAATAATTGCAATGGAATTTGACATGAAACCAACTAGGGTTTTAAATCCAACAAGAATCAAGTTAGCAACTATACTGATAATACTAGTTTTTATGACAGTTTTTTCGCGTTGTGTTTTTGTGGTTTTCATGTCTAGTATTATAACATGATTTTATGATGACCTTATTGTGCGATATAATATGGTTATGCATATTTTAAAGCTGGCAAAAGAAGCAGATAAATTAGAAAAGTGGCAGTGGGTCGGGATTATGATGCTGACTATAGTTTTTGCAGGATTTTTTGGCTGGTTGTATGAATTTATTTTTTATTATTTTAATGGTGGGATGAGTGAATTTTATTTGCAAGGTGGAAACTTTTTGCCATGGATTAATATTTATGCGATTGGGGCTATACTAATTATTCTTACTTGTTGGAAAATACGTAAATATCCGTGGGCGGTATTTTTTGTTTCAATATTTGTGACGGGTATTTTAGAATTGATTTCAGGCTGGTTAGTTTATACGATTGGGGATGGGACGAGATATTGGGATTACAATGTTGAGATTTTAAATTTTGGCAATATTGGTGGATTTGTTTGTCTTAGAAGTGTGTTAGCATTTGGTGTTTCGGCACTTTTTCTTATGTATTTGGTTTTGCCATTTTTTATTTGGCTGTCACAAAAGGTATCAAAACGAGTATTTTTGACACTTGCGATTTCATTATTTGCTCTAGTAATGGTCGATGAGGTTTATAATTTGTTGGCATCAAAGATTTTTGGGTGGCCAGATGCGGCAGAGCTTTATCAAAAGCTGGGGTGGAAATATCACAAATAATAATTTAATTATTTTATTTTGATTGATATAATATAGGTATGAATAATGAAGTTAGGGAGATGTTGGTAGTATCTTTTTAGGATGGGTTTAGCGGACTGGATGAGAAAATAAAGTAAAGGAGAAAAAATGGTAAAAGTATATTTTACAAGGGAAATTACACCGGAAAGTTTGCAAAAAATCTATGATGCTTTAGGCACGAAGCTAAAAGGGAAAATTGGGGTAAAAGTTTCAACGGGTGAAAAGGGTGCCAAGGGGTATTTGAAGGCAGATTTGATTGCACCGCTTGTAAAATCTTTAAATGGAACAATTGTGGAATGTAATACGGCATATGGTGGTGAAAGGAATACTGTTAAGGACCATATGAAAGTCGCAGAGGAACATGGTTTTACTTCGTTTGCGGAAGTGGATATTATGGATGCGGACGGTGAAATAAAAATTCCAGTTCACAAAGGAAAACATTTAAAATATGATTTACTAGGTTCACACTTTGATAATTATGATGCGTTTTTGAATCTTGCACACGGTAAAGGTCATATAATGGGTGGCTTTGGTGCGAATCTCAAAAATCAATCGATTGGGTTTGCGTCACGAAATGGAAAGGCTTATATTCATTCGTGTGGAAAAACAAAAAGTCCGAGGCTTTGTTGGATTTCAAAACATGAACAAATTGATTTTATTGAATCGATGGCGGAAGCAGCGACGGCAGTAGCGGATTATTTGAAGGAAAAAGGCAGACCGATAGTATATATTACAGTAATGAATGCCTTGTCTACTTCTTGTGACTGCGATGCAAAGCAAGATGATCCGGTGATGAAGGATCTAGGGATTGTGGCATCACTCGATCCAGTGGCAAATGACCAAGCGTTTATTGATATGGTTTGGGCAAGCGAGGATCCGGGAGCGGAGAAGTTGAAAGAACGGATTGATTCGAGACTTGGGCGAGAAATACTGCCGTATGCAGAATCTTTGGGTCTTGGCGAGACGAAATATGAGTTAGTTGAAATATAGGTTGTAGTGGTTGGCGGAATAGGGAAATGCGGTGGTAATAGACATATCTTTTTGAGCTCGCTAGGGACAGTTTAACTGTGTTATAATACAAGCATGAACCAGAATAAGCTTATCATGCCAAAACAAACAGGTAAAAAAGATGTTTTTTATGCATCTTTAGGCCTTTATTATAATGCATGGAAAAATCATGAAGAATGGTATGATAATACTAATTTTAAACGAGAAATACAAAGAGTATTGCCACGGATTTCTCAGGGTGCGCAGGACGGGGCCTATTTGGTAAAACAGTCGGAGCTTACTCGCTATTTTTGGTTGGTTGAGTATGACTATGAACCACAAATTGGTCGTGGTCGTATTACGAAAGAGGGTATAAAATTTTTTGATGCTTATTTAAGGCATGATGATGCTACTCAAATTGATATTATAATGCAGAGTATTTTTAACAAAAATTTTGGGAGAGATAATACCGCGATCAAGGCTAGTAATTCGGACGTTGATCCGCCGAAACTCTTTGTTAAGGCTATGTTCGATTTGGGCGAAATTTCTAGAGGAGATTTGGCATACTTGCTTTATGTTACTCATGACAAAAAGATAAGTTACGATGATGCTTTGACTGAGTTTAAGAGTTCTGTAGGAGATCGTGAAATTAATATACCAAAAGAGGTTAGCAATAAATATAGTGATGTTAAATTTACAGTACTTCTAACTGAATTAGGTATATGTGTTGATACTAGCGGTAAATATAAATTATCTGATGCGATTATTGCTAAATACCATAACAAAATCGAATCAATGTCGATTTATAACAAGAAACCAGAAATTATTTTGACACTAGATGAAGATGCGGTTGATAATGTTGATATGACGGGCGACGGAGATGAACAACAGAGGATTATTACATCGTTTGCCTATGATGTTAATAGCATTAAGTTTAGGAAGCAGAATGATAGAAAGCCCATTCCAATCGTTTCCCGTAGTGGTCAAGTTGTGTCATATAAACGAAATGCTAGAATATCAAAAACTACATTGCATTTAGCCAACTTTGAATGTCAATTAGATAAAAATCATCATACATTTATTTCTAAATTGGGGTTGCCATATATGGAAGCACATCATTTAATACCGATGTGTGCTCAAAAAGATTTTGATATTAATCTTGATAGGATTGAGAATATTATATGTATATGCCCAACTTGTCATTCGGCAATTCATCTTGGTAATGATGCGACTAGGGTGGAGTTATTGCATCAGCTTTATAACCAAAAGATAGATGAGCTTCGTAAAGTTGGCATTGACATAAAATTTGGTGAGCTTTTTTCGATGTATTATGGATAAATATTGTCGATTAAGTTTTTTGCAATATTTTTTACTAGCATTGGGGGTATTCCTTCGCCAATAACTTGTCTGATTAATTTTTCTGATGCCCATTCCGGGACATTCCAGTTTTTGGGTAGAGATGAGACAATAAAAAGTTCATATAGAGTTAAGCATCTTGGGTCTGAATATAATGTTTCTCCATTTGGGGCTTTGTATTTTTTACCGGGATGAACGCAGCATAAGGAGGAAATTACGCCATTATTTTGGGTTATAGTTCGGCATGGCTTGTCCCATTCTAATCTGCGGTACGTATTATAATGCCCGTTGACGCGTTGTCCGTCATCTTTTTTAGGATAATAAATTGGATTATCAAATGCAGTTTTGCCACTTGGTGTGTGCATCATTGTTATGACGTGTTTTTTTGCATGTCTAGGTGGTTTATGGAATGGCGAAAGCTCCATCGCCATTTCTTTTTTTGCTTCGAAATCCGGAAATAGGCGAATAGTTTCTTCATAGCCTTCTTTTAGAATAGGATCTACTGATGGGATATTATATAAAGCGTCTCTTAATGTAATATTTTGTTTAGGTGAAGGTATTTCCCATATATAATGTAAACCTTTTTTCGACAATAAAAATATATTTCTTTTTCGCATTTGTGGAACATCATAATCTTTGGCGCTTACGATGTTTTGTTTTGCAAAATTGTAGTATTTATCTAATTTGTAATGAATATATTCTGGTATTTTAAAAGTTTTCCCACCAACTATTATCTCGGTTTTTAAGAGCTGTGGTACATTTTCTAAGAAGACATAATCAGGTTTTAAATCCAGTATGGCTTTTATTGCATAGTAGGTAAGTTGGTTTCTTTCGTCTTTTGGATCTCTTTTTCCAGCTAAACTCATACCTTGGCACGGTGGTGTAGCCATTAGGAAATTAACTTTTTCTTCTTTGCTTTTTCTAATAATATGGTTATAGATATCGTTTTTTGTTATGTCGCCGGTAATCATATCTGTTTTTGGATATAGATGCCTGTAATAATCAGCTCTTTCTGGAATTAACTCATTTGCGACTTTTATATCAATGCCTATATTTTCTAGGTAAGTTTCAGCTAAGCCAACATTTGCAAATAATGAAACACCTCTTAGTACCTGCTTCATCTTTATCTCCTTAACATATTTCTTGCATTATCTTTTTTACCATTAATGGTGGGATTCCCTCACCAATAACTTGGCGCACTAGATGGTCGGATGCCCAGTCTGGGATATTCCAATCTTTCGGAAGGGAAAAAATAATCAATAGTTCATAAATAGTTAAAACTCTAGCATCCGAGTATATGTCATACCCTGATTTATCCTTTCCAATTTTTCGACCAGGATGTACGTTGTTTTGTGATCCAATAGTACGATTATACATAGTCACAGTGAAAGCTGGCTTATCCCACTCTTGTCTTTTGTATGTATTTTTGAACCCTTTTGTTAGGCTGCCATCTTTTTTATGGGGTTTGAAAATATCTATATTGTCGAACGCAGTTTTGCCACTTGGTGTATGCATCATTGAGAAAACCTGACGATAGACGTGTTTTGGCGGGTAAAACCATTTTGAAATTTTTTCTCCTGTCTGCTTTCTTAATTCGTATTCTGGAAATAAAGAATCCCTTTCTTTTTGTGAAATATCAGTTACGAACGGATCGAGTGTCGGTAAATCTCCAATTGCGTCTTTTAGTGTCACTTGTTTTTTATCAGGTTTTGGAAACTCCCATTTTTTATCGATGTCTTTTCTTGTCATTAAAAAAATTGCACGTTCGCGTAATTGTGGCACACCGTAATCTGCTGCATTTATTAGATGGCTCTTATTTATGTTGTAGTGTAATGCTAATTTTTGTTTAATATAATCCGGTATTAAAATTTCTTCGCCATTTATATTAATTTTTGTGGTTAGTTGCTCTGGTACATTTTCAAAAAATACGAATTTTGGCTTTAGTTCTAAGACGATATCTATAGCATAGTCAATTAGTAGGTTACGGATATCGCCTTTCTCCTTTTTGCCGGCTGTACTCATGCCTTGGCACGGCGGTGTGGCCATTATGAGATCTATTCCTTTTTGTTTGGCAGATTCTATGATTTCGTTTTTTATTTTTGGGTTAGTAATATCTCCACAAATAACTTTAGCATTTGGATACAGATGCTTATAGAAAGCAGCTCTTTGTTGTTCTAACTCATTCGCTAAAACAATATCTATTCCAATGTCTTCCAGATAGGTTTCAGCTATGCCGACATTTGCAAACAAGGATAAACCTTTTATCCTATTCATTGGCGATGTCCTCGTTGATTATTTTTTCAATATGCTTGTGGACCATATTTTGAATGGTTGTTTTTTTACGAATTGCCGCGATTTTTAAACTTTCGTGTTCTTGTTCATTTACTCTGATACTAATTCTGACGTCTTTCATTTTCTGCCTCCATTCTTCTTATGTTATCTAGTATATTTAATACAGAATAAAAAGTCAACGCCAAAACGCCATTTTTATAAACGGTTAGAGTCAAAAGAAGCATAGTCGATGGTATAATTGCAATAAGTAAACAAAGGATTATTTATGGAACAAATTATTTGTCAAAGCTGTGCGATGCCACTTACTTCAGAAGATATGTATTCTACTGAAAAAGATGGTAGTGTTAATAAAGATTACTGCAAGTGGTGCTATAAGGATGGTGAATTTATAGATAAGGTTTCCGTGGAGGAATATATAAAGATGTGTTCAAAGTTTGGCGAACAGGCCGGTATGACTAATGAGCAGATGGAAGAATATTGTACGAAAGTGTTTCCAACTTTAAAAAGATGGAAGAAGGCATAATATAGCGAGTGCCAGTGTCCGGGTGGGGCTATACTTTTACTATGTAAAAGCCTTCCTTTCTGCGTCACTCGGAAAAAGAAAAGGAGACTTTTCTTTTTTGTTCGTTTCCTTGAAAGGGTAAACCCTTCGGGTTCTCGCCCTAACACGAGATATCGCAAAATAAAATAAGACCTTTAGAGTTTTCTTTTATTTTGTGGTGAGCGGCTAGAAGACTACTTATTCGGCTTTATGCGGTTGTGGACTGGTGTCTGGAGCGCCCTGGATATACTGCAAAGATCAAGGTTATCTCTAAGAAAGACTACCCCATCCTGATGCCTTGCATATTCTGAGGTATACTTTTGCAGGCAAAGAGATAGGGATGTCGCTTCGCTCCATGGGGATGTCGTGCTCCGCACCCCATTCGAACTTTTAAGAAAATATAGCTTTATTGGAGCCGTAGAGGCTCAAAACAATGACAATGGAGATAATAAAAGAAATACAATGTCAATGAAACAAAAAGCCGACCACGCTAAGCAGCCGGCTTTATTGTTTACTTTACCTGAGCGCCATTCACATAAAGTTTATAACCATTTGTATGGATATTACTGTTTGCTGTATCGGCATTCGTGAGCGATTTAACATAAGTATCGCCCGTTAAAGTTATCGAGCTAGAACTATCTAAGGTAAGCTCAATCTCACCGGTATTATCGCTGTTAATAGCGCCGCTAAACGATGAACCGTTAGTGAGATTCATGTTTAGCTTTGAAATAGAATCTACGACAATATTACCGGTAGCCTTTTGATTAGTCATATTAAGCGTAACCGTACCGCCATTGCTACCAGAATTACCCCAAGAATCTTTCTGGATCCTTAAGAAGTTGCCAGTATCATCGTTGTTTACAATCGTGTTATTCTCAAGGTAAATTTCCGCAGTGGTATTCGTTACATAAAAGCTATCGCCTTTATTAGTCGTGATAGTTGAGTTTTTGGCAGTAAAGACAGCTTTACCGGTTGCCGCGTCGCCACTCATAGACTGATAGAGGAAGATATTCTTATAAGTAGTAGATTGACCGTTAAGCGAGCTATTGGTGTCAGTCAAAGTCACATTCTCGAGCGTAATGCTATTCTTACCCTCAATAATCGCGCCCTCGGAAGCAGTAGCGATAAGAGTAGCGTTCTTCACAGTAATATCCGCCGTAGAATAGATAGCCGGAGATCCTTTGCCGGTCGTCTTATACGTACCCTTGTTTACCGTAACAGTTCCGCCGCCACGATCTGAACGAATCGCTGCGCTGGAAGTACCGGCTGTAGTAATAGTAAGGTTTCCAGCATTCATTATGCCACCACCAGTGGTCATAATACCACCAGAGTTATCCTTGCTCGTTGTAATGGTAGAATCGGAAATATTTACCGTAGTGCCATCAGATGATGAGTTGTTGGTTGTAGCTGAACCGCCATAGCTAAATATGCCATTAGCTCCAGTTGCGTCAGTTGTAATATTAGCATTTTTAATGGTTAAATTCGCACCACCCTTAGCGATAATAGCCGAGTTGGTGCCATAAAAGCTAGTATTGTCGCCGCCGTCTGAATCACCAGTTTTAGTGACTGTAATTCCAGATAAAATGGCTGTAATATCTCCAGATACGGAAATAGCGTTCTCGTCGGCGTTAGATGATAAGAATTCGCCACTTGTGATATTCTCGTCCGACGTAATCTCTTTAACTGCCGAGTAGGACGCAGATGATGAACCGCTGTCACTATTCATTGCTGGCGCACTACCCCCACTAGTAGTATAGTTAGAGTTTACCGTATCTATAATCAAGAACCACAATATGCCTAGAGTTACAACCAAGGCGGCGATTATAGCGGCATATGTGATTTTATCTTTCTTGTTCACTATAATCTCCTTCCTTTTTTCAGCTATTGCTCTCAGAATTATTTTCGTTGTTTGGTTTTTCTGGCGGAGTGCTACCTTGGCCGTTTGAGCCATTTTCACCACTAGGCATTTCTGGTGGAGTGCCACCACCTGGCATTTGTTGCGATGATGATCCGCTAGTATTACTGCTAGTTCCTAAAGTCTTTGTATAAACAAAGAAAGCCGCAGTAGAAATAACTGCGCCCACTAGTGCACCAATTACGAAGAGAATGATTTTCTCTTTCAAGGTATCTTTCTTTTTAATATTTTCGTTTTCCATAAGCTTGTTCTCCTTTTAATTATTATACAATATCATTATTGACCGCTTTCCTGAAATAGAACTTAAAAGTAAGCAAAGAGATAATTTCAGTTTCGTTTGAGGTTAAAAGAGCAAAATTATATTATAATTAATTAAGGAGAATACTATGAGAGTACTCTATGTAGAAGATGCAACCTTTCTAGCCGAAGCTGTTAAACATAATTTAGAAAAACAAGGAATTACAGTTGATCTTGTAAATAACGGCGAAGATGGTCTAGAAAATGCCATGAGTGATATTTATGATTGTGTTGTTTTAGACATCATGTTGCCAAAATTATCCGGAACCGACATTCTAAAACGTATGCGCGAGAAGAATGTTCAGACACCAGTGATTATGCTGTCTGCGTTGTCAGAAGTTGAAACAAAGATTAGCCACTTAGACCATGGCGCAGATGATTATCTAGCTAAACCATTCAAGACTGCCGAACTCGTAGCTAGAATTAAGGCCTTAGTGCGTCGTCCAAAAACTATTGATATTTCAAATATTTCTTATGGCGATTTAGTATTAGATAAAACAAATGCAACATTAAACGGCGAGCAACTTACTGCCAAAGAAATTGAAATAATTACTGAATTTATAAAATCGCCAGAAACATTAATTAGTAAAGAACACTTGCTTGCAAAAGTTTGGGGAGAGGTGGGACTTGGTGAAGATAATTATATAGAATCCTACATGTCTAGAATTCGCAAATTACTAAAGAAAATTCATAGCAAAGCCAGAATCGTTACCATTCGCGGTCTAGGATATAAATTAACGAGTAAATAATATGTTTAAGAAATTAAGAAACCGAATCATTATCATCACGATGGCCGTCACGACTGTTGTCCTTGTTTTGTCTGGCGTGCTAATTATGGTTTTTTCATCAACTATGCGACCAGAGCCAAGGTCCGAACCAGATTTTAGTATGCCAAATCCTGCATTATATGATGGCCAAGAATTGAAAGATTTCATTAAGAACGATCGAAAAGAAGGTAGCGAACGCCTTCTTGTCACTCTTTTATGTGTTGGGGCAATTATTGAAGTTGCTACTTTTCTAATTGTTTACTTTACTTCACAAAAAATAGTCGAGCCAGTTAAAGATTCATATGATAAACAGAAGTTATTTATTGCTAATGCTTCTCATGAGCTAAAAACTCCGCTTGCAGTCATTCAGGTTAATATGGAAGCCTTGGATATTAGTAAAGAAAACGAAAAATGGAAATCTAACATTGAAGATGAAATAAGTCATGCCAACAAATTAGTACTAGATTTATTACAACTCGCTAAAATGGATGCTGGCAATATTAAAAAGGGAGCTATCGAGGATATTGATCTAAAGACAGAAATAGAAAAACGTATAGAAATGTTTAAGCCAAAATTCACTGGCAGCATTTCTCTTAAAGATTGTTCCGATAATAAAACCATAAAACTTCCGAAGCAAGACTTGCTCCAGGTTCTAGATATTTTATTAGATAATGCCACAAAATACGGTGACAAAAAAATATCTATCCTTTTAGATAAAAACGGTTTTGCGGTTACAAATGATGGCGCGACGATATCTAAAGAAGATCAAGAAAAAATTTTTGATCGTTTCTATCAAACTGATAAAACCAAAGATGGTTCAGGGCTTGGCCTTGCTATCGCCAAAGCACTTTGCGAGCAAAATAAATGGCAGATAAATTGCGAGAGTAGTAAAAGTTTAACTAAATTTATCGTAACCTTTCCCAGCCATTAATAATAAAATTTCATTTTTGTTTAAGCTTTGGCCGATAAAATGAAAACACAACAGTTAAAGAAAGGATTACATGAAAGAAAAGAATCGTAGAAAAAAAGTTGTTGCATCCGCGCTCGTGATTGGCACTATGGCTAGCGGAGCCGCAATGGCGTCCAACCAAATGGTTAATGCCACTAGTAACGACAATGGACAATCCGAGTCTAGTGAAACTCATAAAAAGCCAGAGCTTAGCGAAGAAAAGAAAGCCGAAATCAAAGCTAAACTAGATGCCATGACTGAAGAAGAAAAGAAGGAATGGTTAGAGAGTCACAAACCAAAGGATGGTGAAAGACCAGAACGCGGCAAAAACCGAGGAAAACCGGCCGATTTAACGGATGAAGAGTGGGAGCAGAAAAAAGCTGAACTTAAAGAAAAGCTAGATGCTATGACCGAAGAAGAAAAGAAAGAGTGGCTAGAAAATCACAGGCATAAGAAAGGCAATCGAGCAGAAGGCTCACAAGCAGAGCTTCCCGCAGAAGAATAATGCAAAAATAACCGCCCTTAGGACGGTTATTTGAAATACAATGTCAATGGTATAATAGTAACTAGAATATTGAGCAATTATATCTTTAAAAGGAGACCTTTATGGTATTACAGCTAACCGACGAATGGGATAAAGTATTCGAAAAAAGCGACAAAGTAAACCACAGAAAGGTTTCTTTCAAAAACCATTTCGGAATTGAAATAGCGGCGGATTTATACGAACCAAAAGAAAGAAACGGCAAGTTGCCGGCAATTGCTATTTCTGGGCCATACGGTGCGGTTAAAGAACAATCGTCTGGTCTATATGCTCAGAATTTAGCGGAGCGCGGTTTTTTGACTCTAGCTTTTGATCCATCTTTTACTGGTGAATCCGGCGGTGAAACTCGTTACATGACTTCCCCAGATTTAAATGTAGAAGATTATCAGGCCGCCGTAGATTATTTGTCTAATCTAGATGAGGCGGACGCAGACAAACTCGCCATCGTTGGTATCTGTGGTTGGGGTGGTATGGCACTTCAGACCGCTTGTCTTGAAACTCGCATAAAAGCTGCAATTGCTAGTACGATGTATGATATGACGCGTGTAGCTGGAAATGGTTATTTCGATGCAGATAATAATAAAGACGCACGCAAAAATGCTCGCAAGGTAATAAATAATCAACGTACCGAAGATTATAAAAATGGGGAATATAAGCTCGCTGGTGGCGTGGTAGATCCAGTTCCAGACGATGCGCCTGAGTTCCTTCAAGACTATCACGCATATTACAAAACACCGCGCGGCTACCATAAACGTAGCCTTAATTCTAACGGCGGCTGGGCTATTCAGACGAACGGCTCCCTCGCAAATACGCGCATTCTAACTTATGCTAATGAAATCGAC
>JAZSCU010000028.1:0-16360 GCA_045530815.1 Candidatus Nanosyncoccus sp. | reverse complement strand
AAACCAACCCAAACGAATTCTAGCGCCATATATGCGCCTTTGCTTGTCTTGCATAGCTCTATTCCTCACCTTTAACATCCTTCCTAATTTTATATGAAAAGTGTCCAAGATGTTTGGGAGGTTGATATAATAATATAGCATAATATAAACTAAAAATATATTTTCATGTATAATATAATTAAAATGACTTTACAAAGGTTACGATTTATTATGAAAAAGGTGGTTAAAAAATATGAAAAAAGGTAAGTTTAAAAAATTTATCAAAATTATTAAAGAAAAAAAGTTAGAAGTATTAGTGGCGGTATTCTTAGGCCTAACGACATTACTTGTGGCATGGGCAGGCTGGGTAGGATCGCTACACGGAGGAATCCAGGCAATCAACTTTACCAAAAGCAACAATCTAGCAGCAAAAGGCAATTCCGAATACAACGTCGCAGCGCAAGTTTATATATCTGATCTATTCACTTGGAACACTATTTCTGGGTTACAGCTAGATGAAGAAATAGCCAAAGAAAACGGCAACAAAAACGAAGCAAAAACAATTGAAGCCAAAATAGAAAAAATCAAACAAAGCAGTTGTTCGCCAAGACTCCTAGAAGCTATATCAAATGCAGATCTACAAGGGAAATCCCCATTTGAAAACGAAGAATTCGTAAATGGTTATTTTGAAGAAGCCAAAAAATTATTGGACGAATCCCAAAATACTCTGGAAGAAGGAAAACAAGATAACCTACGCGGGGACTCTTACAGACTAGTTTCGGTCCTTTATTCCCTAGTGCTATTCTTGCTGGGTATAGTAGGTGTTATCAAAGATCACCACAGCCGCAAATCACTATTTATTTTCTCAGTTTTTATTTTAGTATTAGCAATTGTTTACATGATTACAATACCACTACCAACCGGCTTCAATATTACAAGCTTCTTTAATTTCTAGTATTAAAACACTTTTATTATATAACAAAGTAGCAAAACTATGCCATTAGCCTCATAAATTTTTTATCACCTTTAATTATAATGACTAAATATAGCAGCGCCGCTACAATTACAAAAATCACATCAAGTATCAAAAGCCCTAATATCTGCCCAACAAAGATAGTAGAAACAATAGCTAAAGCAGTTGTAATAAGCACCATCCCAAGTCCAAGAAAAGTCGAAATCATCACACCAGCACTTTGTTTTACTACTACAACATCACTTTCGGCATCAAAACGCGCATATTTCAAATCAATCAATATCCCGATTAATTGTGTCATAAGCGGCATTACCACCACGGCAATAAGAATCAAAAAGATTTCAACAACACTAAACTGAAATCTAATAAACATCACGATGCTTCCAATTAAAGTCACCGGCACAATCAAAAGCATAGCAGCAAGAACTTTAGACATAATAATTTTTTTACCGCTAATAGGCATTGTTTTTAACATGTTAATTGTTTTTCCTTCTAGCGAAATCATCGTGGTTGTAATATATGTCATTAAGCTAGCAAAAGCCACCATCACAAAAACAACACCCGGAACAAAAAGACGTAACTCTTCCATTGTCAACGGAAAATTCTCAACCGACGACATGAGCGACCCCGCTATATCATCGTATTTAAAACAAAGCACTCCCGTCGCCACAGCAAAAAGCACCAAACCCATCGCTGTATTTATCAAAAGTACTGGTGTATTAAAATATCTATTTATTTCTTTTCTCACCATCGCAAAAGTTTGACTATGTTTCCTAAAACTGTAACTCGACTTTGTTTTTTTACCGCTTTTTATTACACTAATACGTGTAACAATTTTAAAATAAAACTTTGAAATCAAAATCACCACCACTGTCATCACCGCCAAATTAATCCCCACAAATATCAGATATTGCCAAATATCAAAATTATTCGCAAGTCTCACGAACGCATCCGCTGGATAATATAATGCCGTAATTTTGTCACTGATATTAATCAACATTTGTCCACCAAAGTCAGGTGTCGTATTGAAGATCATTATTACTGCTGCAAACGCAAACAAAATTACAAACGAAAGTAATATCTGCCAAAACGATTTATGTTTAGATCTTGCTGAAAGCGCCGATATAATAAGTCCAGCTATACATGATATTGCAATCGGAATTACCGGCACTAGGATCATCATCGTAACTGCGACTAAATAATAAGAAGGTTCCACACTAACATTTACCGCGTAAGCAACAATTGCCGGCAACAAAAAAATCAAACAATACAAAAGCTCAAACACGTAAAATTTAATAATCCTGGCAAATATAATTGTAGATTTTTTTAATGGCATCGCAAGAAGCATATCATTATCTCGCGGCTTAAAAAGTAGATCCCCAGACTTATATATTCCTTCCATAGCAATTACAATAGTCGTTATAATCACATAAAGCGACAATGCCGCAGACGGATTACTATCCTCTCCGATCATCATCGAACTAACACAGAAGAACATCATCACGCCCACGAATACTGCAAGCAAGATTGGCACTACTTTTCTGGCACGTTCTGTTTTAGCCTGATAATTAAAAACTTGTATTCCGTCAGACATTGTGGCTTTTAAAAGTGAAAAAAGCTTACTCATTTTGCCTCAAGTTCCAAAAACACGTTTTCCAAAGACTTATCGCCACGAATTTTTTTCATATCACCAACTTTAATAATTTGCCCTTGTTTTACAATCGCCACCCTGTCACACAATTTTTCTGCCACGTCTAATATGTGCGTAGAGAAAAATATCGTTCCGCCATTTTTTACAATTTTTTTCATTACTTCTTTCATATCAAAAATCGCCTTCGGGTCTAACCCTACAAAAGGCTCATCCATAATCAAAATTTTTGGCTCATGCGCCAAAGCTGCAATCAATGCAATTTTTTGTTTCATTCCGTGGGAAAAAGATTTTATAACACTGCCTAATTCTTTTTCTATATTAAACATTTTAGCTAGATCCATAATATTTTTTTCTCGTACATCTGCCGGCACATCATACATATCGCAAACAAAATTAATATAAGCAATTGCTTTCATATTGTCGTATAGCTCCGGGTCATCCGACACATAAGCCATTTCTTTTTTACAAGCAATCGGATCTTCCTTAATAGATTTTTTATTTATCAAAATCTCCCCCTCATCAAAATCCATAATTCCACAAATTGATTTTATTAAAGTCGTTTTACCCGCACCGTTATGTCCAATAAAAGCAAAAATCTCTCCACTGTGAATGTCAAAAGAAACATTATCTAAAGCCTTTTTATCCCCATAATATTTCGTCACATCCTTGATCTTGATCATACCTAATATGATATCACAAAGCTATGATTATACAATGTCCAGAAATTCTTGCTCATTTATAGTCTTGATATTAAATTTCGCTGCTTTTTCAATCTTACTCTTCCCCGGCTTTTCCCCCACAATCAAAGCCGTTGTGTTCTTTGTCACTGTGGAAGTCACCGTCGCACCTAGGGATCTTAACTTATCCTCCGCTTCTTCTCGTCCCATCGATACCAAAGTCCCTGTCACAATATATGATTGACCAGTCAAAGGTAAATTTTTGCCATCTTCATCTAGCGGCTTTACCCCAAGCTCTCTCATTTCATTTAGCATCGAAATGTTATCTTCATCCGAAAACCAAGCTAGTATTGATTCTGCCACCACCTGCCCAATATCTGGAATTTTTAATAAATCGTCTTCTGTCGCCACCATCAAATTATCTAAACTTTTAAAATGCCTCGCGAGACTTGTCGCAGTTTGTCCACCAACATGCCGTATCCCAAGCGCCGTAATAAATTTAGCCAAACCAGGGTTTCTTGATTCATCAATCGCCCTTATTAAATTCTGCGCCGATAGTTCACCAAATCTTTCTAATTTTGCTACGTCACAGGTTTTTAATTTGTAAAGATCCGCAATAGAATTTACCATCCCGGCGTCTACTAAAGCCACAACATTTTTTTCGCCCAAGCCTTCGATATTAAGTGCCGGCTTTGACGCATAATACTCAATTGCTCGTTTTAAAATATAATCACTGCTTTCACCCTTTACGCGGTAAACAACTTCACCCTTTGGTCTTTCAAACTCCAACTCCGGATATTGCTTTTTAAGAGCATTCTCATAATCAAAAGGTAAAGTATCATCAGGTCGCAAGGTTAAAAGCACTTCCTTTATTTGCGGAATAATATCTCCAGCCTTGTATATTATTACCGTATCGCCAATTCTCACATCTAATCTCGCAATTTCATCCGCATTATGTAGTGAAGCATGTCTCACAGTAGTTCCCGCCACTTCCACCGGATCCAAAATCGCCACTGGTGTCGCCGCTCCAGTCCTACCAATCGATATCACAATATCCCTTACTACCGTAGTCGATTCCTCAGCCGGGAATTTATAAGCCACCGCTCCTCTTGGAGTCTTCCCCACAATCCCCAACTTATCATATACCGCCCTATCATTTATTTTTATTACCATCCCATCCGTATTAAACTTCAAACCTTTTCTATACTCATCTAAATCTTGAATATAAGAAAACAACTCTTTCTTCTCCTTATCTTTAAAAACCTTATCTTCATTTGAAGTCTGAAACCCAAATGCGCGTAATTTCTCGTAAGCCTCATGCCAAGTTAGAGAGTCTGGTGTCACAAGATCGTATGCGATAAATTTTAAAGGTCGGCTCGCCGCTACTTTTGAATCTAGTTGCCTAATTGACCCCGCCGCTAAATTCCGCGGATTTGCAAATTCCGGTTCTCCATTTTTTTTCTGAATTTCGTTTAGCTTTTCAAAATCTTTCTTAAAAATCACGATCTCACCACGCACCTCCACCTCATCCGGCACATTCTCACCAAAAATCCTTAACGGGATATTTTGAATCGTCTTCACATTTAAAGTAACATCCTCCCCCACCAAACCATCCCCACGAGTCACCGCCTGCACAAAAACTCCATCTTGATATTTTAGAGAACAAGCAAGTCCATCCATTTTGATGTCTGTAAAAAATTCTTTTATTTTGCCACCCGGCACTAATTTTTCGTTTCGAGAAATCCAATCCAAAACCTCATCTTTTGAAAAAACGTCAGCCAGCGAAATCATTCGTTTTTGATGAGAGACTTTCGTAAATTTGTCTAAAGGTTTCCCCGCTACTCGCTGAGTCGGCGAATCCGGTGTAATTAAATCAGGGTATTCATTTTCTAGTAAACTAAGTTCATGCTTCAAAGAATCCGCAGCCGCCTCACTCATTGTAGATTCATCTAAAACATGATAATGATAACGGTAATCATTAATCAAATCTCGAAGTTTTAAAATTCTTTTTTCTGCCTCTTCTCTTGTCATAAATCTATTTTAAAACTCTATAACTAATTTTTCAACAGCCAGCGGTAATATAAATATAAATATACCGAAATATAAATCATTGTAAAATACGACATCACGAGAAGACAAATTGGAATAAACGGTATACTACCTGCCCACGCAAAATTCTTCATTCCAAAATCAAACAAAATGAGAGGCATCATTACTACAAACCACATTATTGCTATTACGATCATTAAAGCAATGAGCCGCAAAACAAAACGCACTCTCCGCCCCATCATTAACTCCGAAGCGGTTTTTAAAGCTCTGACCGGATAAAGACCTGGTGCAGACACCGCAACAAGCGCAATCAAACTACTAGATAGTAAATAAGATGAAACTAAAATCATCAAAATCGCAAAAGCCAGGAATAGTAACGCATAAAACGGCATTGCCAAAAAATTAGTTTGCACTGCCGCCGAAAAAGCAATCGCTAAAACAAAAATTGGAATACACTGAATTAATGCTACAACAAAAATCACAAAAGAAGATAAGAGTGGAGTCATTGCATTATATAAAGCATCTCTTAATTTTATCTCGCGCTTTGCTAACTTGTATCTCACGATAAAAATCGTAACAAGCCAAATAACCAAAAACATCAAAATACCAAAAATCACCGCGGTCTCGCTCGAGGTGTTTGTAAAACCTCCCGCAGTGATTACAGAAAATAGCACTATACCCGCTTTTGCAAAATTACCAATTTCTTTTGTTCCAGCCTGCGCACTAGTTTGCTCTACCGCCTCCTGAAATTTACGGTAGGTTTCCTCATTCATTATGCCAGCCAAAGCAACACTTACCACCACCATTAAAATTAGAAACGGCAAAAACAACTTCCAATTCTTAAAAATCATTTTAAAAGTTGCAAAAATATGGTGCAGCATACCTGGCATTTCAAGCTCACGCAAATAGTCCTCACGATAAGTCCTTTTAAAAGTCTTGTGTGGGCTTTGCCACTCTTCCTTCTTTTTTGTTCGTTTCAAGACAGACTGCTCTTTAACAGGCTGTTTTTTTGTAGGCTGTTTTTTGACGGATTGTTTTTTGACGGATTGTTTTTTAGAAGGTTGTTTTGCCATGTTCTAATCTTTCAATTCTCTTTTCAATCGGCGGATGCGAACTTAGCAAATTACTAAAGAATCCTTTTTTTAGTGGATTATTAATATACATCGCTTCAGTTGCAACATTTTGACTTTTCATCGGCTGCGAGTGTGACTGCAATTTTTTAAGTGCTTCAATCATACCTTCTGGATATCTCGTAATATTTACCGCTGAAGCATCGGCCAAATATTCCCGCTGCCTCGACACCGCCATCTGTGCCACTGCTGCCACGATTGGTGACAAAACTGCCACAATTATAATCAGTACATACCCTACTGGACTACCCTCATTATTCCGCCTCCTGTTACCATAAAACATAAACCGAAAGGCCAAATCAGAAATGAGGCCAATCACACAAACGAGTCCAAAAACCATCATCGACACTCTAATATCGTAGTTTTTTACATGCGACATCTCGTGCGCCATTACCGCCGTCAATTCCTTATCATCCATAATATCAATTAACCCAGTCGTAGCGGCTACCGCAGCATGCTTAGGATCACGTCCTGTCGCAAACGCATTTGGCGCTTTGTCATCAATAATATAAACTTTCGGCATTGGCAGCCCAGTCGTAATTGAAAGATTTTCAACAATATTATAAAATCTCGGATTGTCCTTTTTTTCAATTTCTTTTGCGCCAGTCATTACTATAGCCAACGAACCTGACGCAAAATATTGAAATACTGCATAAATAATTGCCACCAAAATCGTCCAAGCTGCTATAAAAGGATCACGGTAAAAGTACGCAAAAACCCCAGCAATCAATCCGATCAGTATTACAAACCCAATAATAATAAACACGGTTCTACGTTTATTTTGTGCAATTTGTTTATACATGAGTGACCTTATTATATTTAAATAATGTCTAAATCGATAGTATTAAAACTTTACTTCTGGCGCGTCTTTGATTCTAGCTTTTTCGCTCTCTTCTACTTCAAAGTAATCGCGTTTCTTGAAATGACCAACAAGATTGTTGATAATGTTAGTTGGAAAAGACTTAATCTTCGTATTAAGTTCTTTAGCCCCAGCATTGTAGAATCTGCGTGCTGCTTGAATTTTATCTTCAACATCTTGAAGTTGTGATTGTAATTTCACAAAGTTTTCATTTGCTTTAAGTTCTGGATAAGCCTCTGCAATTGCAAAAATTCTGCCAAGCGCTCCTTGCATTTCTTTCTCAGCTTCAGCAGTTTGCTTTACAGTCTTTGCTCCCATCACTGCGCTTCTTGCGCTAGTTACCATTTCAAAAGTTTCTTTTTCGTGTTTAGCATACCCTTTTACAGTTTCTACCACATTAGGAATCAAATCCGCCCTATATTTTAATTGAACAGTAATATCGCTCCAGGCTTCGTTTACCCGTTCGTCAAGCTTAACTAAGCCGTTATAAATTCCCGCAATCGTCGCGATGATCACTACAATCACAATTACTACAACAATTGCTATTATTCCACCTATAGGCATTTTTCCTCCTTAGATTATATAATATTCTTGACAAGATGTCAATTTTATGTGGTGCCCGAGATGGGACTTGAACCCATATGGTGTGAACCATTCGATTTTAAGTCGAACGCGTATACCAATTCCGCCACTCGGGCAAACTTAGATACATTATATCACTACCTATTTAAATATTCAACCGCCCCAAAGGCAACTACAATAATTACACTTTATTTATTACTGGAATGACTATCGGTGTATGTCCCGTAGCATCAAATAAAATATGCGTAATATCCTCTTTGATTTCTTCCTTTAATACTTTCATCTCCGGATCCGTCGCAATCGACTTGTCTGTTTTTTGACGAAGATAATGGCGAATTTTGCCAATCAATTCCTCCGAGCTATCAAGATACACAAATGCTCTCGAAACAATGTCAGGTGTCTTCATCAAGTGCCCAGTTTTCTTGCTAAGGGTCAAAATTACTACAAAAATTCCCTCACGCGAAATATGAATCCTATCCTTTACTACTGCTTCATACACTTGTTGATCTGCATCGTCGTATAGTTTATTACCCACATGAATACGTCCGGCTTTTCGAATTTTCTTATCTGGCAAAAACTCCACAATATCACCGTCGTCAGCCACCAAAATTTTTTCTCTAGGAATTCCAATCACATTTTCTGCCATCTCTGCATTGTGTTCTAGCATATAGAACTCACCGTGGTAAGGCATATAGTTAGTCGGTTTTAATCTGGTTACAAAATCCACATGATCCTCAAAATACGCATGCCCGGACAGATGCAAAGGCCCAATATTTGTAAGATGAGTTTTACCATTTTGAATTACTTGCGCGCCTTCGCGAAGTAAACCGTCCACCGTCGAAACCACATGTGGCTCATTACCCGGAATTGGGTTAGACGAAAATACAATTGTATCCGTAGATTTAATCTTAATGTATTTATGTGCCCCAGTCACCATACGATTAAGCACCGCATTCAACTCACCCTGTGAACCCGTACAAACAATACAAACTTTTTCGTCCGGCATCTTGACGATGTCTTCCATTTTTACGATTGTATCTTTTGGTACTTTTATTGACTTTGCCCGAAGCGCCACTTCCACGTTGTTGATCATCGAAAAACCCGAAAATGCCACTTTTCTTCCTCGCTTCGCTGCCTCTTTTAGAATCAACTCAATTCTTAAAATTTGTGATGAGAAACATGAAATAATCACTCTACCGTTTACATAATGATCCATAACCTTACCTAGGTTTTCACCCACATCATACTCGGAATGTGGATGTCGCCCTGGCGAATCAATATTTGTAGATTCGTTAATCAAAAGATCAATTCCCTCATTTTTTACAATCTCATCAATTCTTTCATAATCAGTTTGTACCCCCATCGGTCTCTCTTCGTGCCTCCAGTCTCCGGATAGATAAATATTTCCGTTCGGCGTTCTTATTACGATCGCAGTATTACCTGGCACCGAATGCAAAGTATGGATAAATTCTACCGACAAATGTTCAGATACTTTGAACTTTTCGTGCTTCATCGGCTCCACTACTTGATAATTCATTTCTGGCGCTTCATCAAGCTCTGACATCTGTTTTTTAATCATACCTATAGTAAAATCGGTGCCATAAACTGGTACTAACGGACCAAATTTTGGCAACAAATGCTTGCAAGCCCCAATGTGATCGAGATGGGCATGGGTAAAACAAATCGCCTTCACATTTTGCATGTTGTCTTCGAGATATTTTATATCCGGAATCAAATAATTTACTCCAGGATAATCTTCCCCAGCAAATAATACCCCCATATCTACCACAATCATCTCTTTTTTATACTCGATAATTGTCATATTTTTACCGATACCAAATTCGCCCACACCACCAATCGGAATAATCCGTACTGCTTCAGGATCGGTCCTCATAGACTTAAGCTTGGCATTAGTAACCTGCTGTCCACCATAACCATTGTAACGTGATTTATTCACTGGCACCCCAATAATATGCTGTGTTGCCTGCATATTTACATCTTGCGACAACATCCTCTGATGATGCACCATATCGCCTTTTTTTACTGATACAGACAAATTTACTTTTCGCTTCTCTGCCTCTGTTTTTGCCTGAGATTTTGCTGTATTACCCACGGCTTTGGCACCTTTTTTGCTAGTTTTCTTCGCCTGAGCACCCTTAGTCTTTTTACCTGAATCTTTAGCCTTTTCAACTAATTTCGCATCTTTTCCACCAGGTTTAAAATTCGAATTAAAATTCCGACCTTGAGCTTCCTCAAACTGCTTTTTTATATCTGGCAAACGTTCTGCCCTTGATTTTAAAAGTCGCGCACGACGCTCCTCTTCTTTTTTATTCATAATTTTCCTTTTTATTACAAGTAGATTCTATTACCTCTATTATACCAAACTCTTGCTTTTTTTCAAGTCATTTGCTATAATAAATATATACAGAATTTGGCCGGCTCCTAAAAAGAGGCGGTTATTTTAATTAAAATGAAAGGAAAAAATGGAAGGATTAGATCTTAAACAGATGACCACTATGGTCGATCTTATTGCCGAAGAAAAAGGTTTACCTAGAGAAACCGTCCTAGGCATCATCGAACAAGCTATTGCCGCTGCTTGGCGCAAAGATAACGGCGACCGCGATATGAACGTTCGCGCCGTCCTAAACACCAAAACCGGTGATGCTGATATTTATGTTGCTCGCGAGGTTATAGAAGAAGGCTTGGCCTACAATCCTTCAACCGAAATTCCTCTAGATAAAGCCGGTAAAGATGCCAAGGTTGGCGACATTATTGAAGAAAAACACAAGATTTCCACTTTTGGCCGAGTTGCTGCAGGTACTGCAAAACAAGTTATAATACAGCGTCTCCGCGAAGCCGAAAACGAAGCCGTTCTTTCTGCCTTCGAAGACAAAATTGGCACCGTCGTTACTGGTACCGTATCTCGTGTCGAACCAAAATTAGTCCGGGTCGATCTTGGCCGAGCTTCTGGCATTATGCCTCGTTCCGAACAAATCGACGGCGAATATTATACCGTAGGTAACCGTATCAAAGTTTATATCAAAAACATTGAACGCGGCGAGCGGGGAGCTCAACTTATCCTTTCCCGTGGCAATGCCGAATTTATTGAATATCTCTTCCGCCAAGAAGTTCCCGAACTCGAAAATGGCACCGTCGAAATCAAAGGCATCGCTCGCGAAGCTGGTCGCCGCACCAAGATTGCCGTCGTTTCTTCCATTCCTGGTGTTGACCCTGTCGGTACCTTTGTTGGTGGCCGCGGTATCCGCGTTCAAGCCGTCATGAACGAAATCGGTGACAGAGAAAAAATCGACATTATCACCTGGAGCGACAATGCTTCCGAATATATTCGCGAAGCCCTAAGCCCAGCCGAAGCCCTCAAAGTTGAAATTAATGGCAAAAAAGCCAAAGTTTTCGTTTCCGAAGAACAACAATCCATTGCTATCGGCAAGCAAGGCCAAAACGTTCGTCTAGCTTCTAAACTCACTGGCTATGATATCGATATTGAGCTCTCAAAAGCCACCAAGAAAAAGAAGAAAAAGAACGTTGAAGATTCCCTCCTTTCTGCGCTCGAAGAAGCCAGCGAAGATGCTACTGAAGAAAGCGCCGAAGATTCTTCCGACGAAACCAAAGAATAAAGCTTATCCTAGACTAAGCATCTAAGATATGCTACAATATTTTTAGTCTTAAACTGGGGTTTAAAAGCCCCAGTTTTCGTGCAAATTACCATTTTTCGAGATTTACAGGAGGTGATATTTTTGAAAAAAGAATTGACACTGCAAGAATTTGAGCAAATGACCTTTGAGGATAATGATTCAATTATCAAAGATCCCGAGTTAGCCGAGAGTGGCGAACAAAAAATCGCTTGGGCCAAAACACACATGCCGATCATGAATGAAATATTATACCTATACCCATATATTTCAGGAAAAAACTACAGTTTTGACTCAGAACAATTTCGGCAGAACAACCCTTTATTTAACTTCATAATCGTAACTTCCATTCATATGGAAGCCAAAACCGCTTGCCTGGTCCGCGCATTAGCAGAACTCGGTGCCAAAGTTTACGCAACGGGTTGCAATCCCTTGTCTACGCAGGACGACGTAGCTGCTGCTCTTGCTAACACCAGAAACGTCGAGGTTTATGCAAAGCATGGTTGTTCAAACGAAGAATACGTAGAATACTTAAGACATGCCTTAGGAAAACGCCCACATATCATCATCGACGATGGTGGCGACCTGGTCAAATTACTTACATGTGAATGCAGAAAGTTCAGTGATCGTCTCATCGGAGGCTGCGAAGAAACCACCACTGGCATTCTTCGTCTAAAAGCACTGACAAGCGCCAAAAAACTGCCGTTTGTAATGTATGATGTCAACGACGCAGAATGTAAGCATAATTACGACAATCACTATGGCACTGGGCAATCGGTTATTGACGGAATTCTCCGTACAACCAATTTGATCCTCGCCGGCAAAACTGCAGTCATCGCAGGTTACGGAGATTGTGGTAGTGGCATCGCAAAACGTCTTAAGGGTATGGGGATGAAAATCATCATCACCGAGGTCGATCCAATCAAGGCTCTAAAAGCTAATTTGGATGGTTTTAGAGTTGAAAAGATGGACACAGCCGCCAAAGTCGGAGATCTTTTCGTCACGGCTACCGGATGCAAAAATGTAATTACCAAAAAACATCTTCGTACTATGAAAAATGGAGCCTTACTTGCAAACGCAGGTCATTTCGATGTAGAAATCGATGTAAAAGGACTCCAGGAAATAGCAAAGCATCACTTTAAGGCCCGCGAAAATATCGAAAGCTACGAACTGAAAAACGGTCATGTTTTAAATCTGCTGGCAGGCGGAAGGTTGGTTAATCTCGCTGCAGCGGATGGACATGCCGCCGAAATTATGGATATGAGTTTTTCGATCCAGCTTTTAACAGTGCTCCACATTGCCAAAAAGTTGAAAAGTTCAAAAGATCCAAGCGCCTCGGGTGGCCTTCGCCCAGTTCCTACGGAAATTGATCAGACAGTCGCTCGTTATGCCTTAAAAGCACAGCAAATCAATATAGACAAGTTGTCTACAACGCAAAAAAAATATCTCGAAAATGGATTCTAAGAAAAACCCAGCCGAAAGGCTGGGGTTTTTCATTTATTTACAATCATTTCAGGTGTAATTCTTAATGTATATCCAGACGACACCGATCCAGCCAAAATTGCCGAAGCCACGATATTTTCTACTGTCTTTTGTACCATTCGTCGCATTGGCCTTGCACCCATCTTTGGATCATAGCCTTGATTAATTAATATCTCTTTTGCTTCTGGTGTTACTTCCACCACAATCTTTTGCGCCCCCAAAGTTTTATTAACTGATGCAATAATAAGATCTAATATTTGTACCAAGTCTTCCTTCGACAACGGTTTAAACAAACAAATCTCATCAAAACGGTTCAAGAACTCCGGTTTAAATTCGCCTGAATTTATCAATTCATTAATAAATTCATCTTTAAACTGTTCTACACCAATCCCAGATTCTATTTTTTCTCTAATTGTATTTGCACCAGCATTAGAAGTCGCAATAATAATAGCATCCCTAAAGCTCACTTCACGGTTTTTTTCATCACGCAAAATTCCTTCGTCAAGCACCTGTAATAGTGTTGTTAGCACTGCAGGATGCGCTTTTTCAATCTCATCAAGTAACACCACCGAAAACGGCCTCTTCATTACCTGTGCAGTCAAACTTAATTCGTCTTCAGCTCCATCACGAATCAAACGCGATACATCTGATGCCTCCACAAATTCGTTCATATCAAGTCGCACAATTTGTTCTTCACCATTAAAGTAAACCTCCGAAAGAGTTTTAGCTAGCTCAGTTTTACCTACACCGGTTGGACCAAGGAACAGAAAAGTACCAATCGGCCGCCCCTGGTTTTTTACTCCTGCCCCGGCCCGACGCAAAGCATTTGCTACCGCCGATACCGCCTCCTCTTGGTCAATCATCCTCTCATGAATTAATGCTTCGAGGTTTAAGAGCTTTTCACGATCCTCGTTCTCTTCCGCAACTTTCACCTTCACTCCGTACGATTTTTCTACCGCCGTCTCCACCGCTTTATCTGTCACCAAACCATTTACATTATAAGTTGCAGCAGACTCAAGCAGTAATTTTGCTCTTCCTGGCATTTCCACGTCGTGAATATATTGCTCACTAAGCCTATAAGCCGTAATTAGAGCCTGGTAGGTATAAACTACATTTTTTTGCATTTCGTACATAGGCATCTGGTCCATCAAAATTTTCATAGTCTCTTCTTTATTGGTAGGATGTACAATTATCTTGTTTAACGAATTAGCCAGCGCCGGATTTCTCGCAGAAATCTCCAGATACCTCTGGTCATCCATAATCAAAATCATTCTAATATTTCCCGCTTCAATAATTGGTGTCAAAAAATTCGTAATATCGATCGAACCAGGTCCTTCTTCAAAGAATAAATGCGCATTATCTAGACATAGAATAATATTCTTGGCTGCATAAACTTCATTAAATATTCTCACCAGAATAAACTCAAGCTCGCTCTGATTACTCGCCGCAGAAATCAAACTCGTAGTATCAAGCGAATAAATTTGATGATACTTAAGCATTCGTGGTATTTTTGCATCTGCATTCATCAACGTCTCAGCTAAAGATTCCACAATAGCCGAACGCCCTGAACCATATTTTCCAACAAGTGCCACATTCTGACGTCCACCATGCGTAAAGGTATAAATTATCTGTTCAAAAATCTTGCCATTCTCGGCCTGTTGCACTCTATGTGACGCACCACGATAACGATTTGATAAATTAATCGCAAAACGAAGTAATGTTGGTGTAAAACCAAAAGCAAAATCTCTACCAATCCCACCAGAATGTACAGGTTTTTTACTATCCTTTACGATACCATTCAAATAGTTATACCAAACTATCCCCTGATAGATATCGTCTTTACTCAATTTAAATTGGCTTAACAGATATTCATATTTTGGTAAGTTTAAAATTACAGCCACCAAAAGTGTCGCCCCAGTAACTGCTTCTGAATTCGTTTGTTTCTGTATATTAACAGCCGTCTCAAAAATCGGCTCGACATTTTCCGGCAAAAAAGATACTGCATCCTTCAGCATCGAAACACTAAACCCAAATCTCACCATCATAAAAACACCAGCATTATCTTTGCTGATAACCTCAATTAGCTCCTTAGTATTCATATTTCCATGCATCAATGTCAGTAAATTACCATCCAAAAGATCAGTAAAATCATCTGACTCTTTTGTTGGATTATTAGAAAGTGCATTTTCCGCCCAAAAACTAAACATCAAAGGTAAAATAACAAGGCCAAGAAAAGTCCAACCAAGAGGATTATGCATTAAAAATAAGGCTAGTCCAAC
Organism: Candidatus Nanosyncoccus sp.; assembly: GCA_045530815.1. GTDB lineage: Bacteria > Patescibacteriota > Saccharimonadia > Saccharimonadales > Saccharimonadaceae > Nanosyncoccus. The sequence goes on along the minus strand of JAZSCU010000028.1, from coordinate 1,049 downwards.
AGATAAAAACGCAATAAACGATAGAAAATAGATTACTTTAAAAGTAGTTGAACGAAAAACCTTTTGTCGTCGTGCCAAATGGATTCTTGAATTTTTTGGGTTAAAAGTATAATTCATATTACCACCCCCGTCACGGTCAAGACAACCCCGGCCACAGGTAGTAGTGGTACAAGGGGCCATAGAATTATTAATATTAGGCCTACCACACCACCAATAGTAATTATTATAAAACCAGCTAAAATTAAAATTAAACGCATCACAAATCCCACCACACGAGAGATTAAACGATCCACAAACATGTGGAACCTCAGTTCAAGCGAAGCACCTTCACCAGCAGTTTGTGCTGAAATTTGTCGAAATGGCTTAAACAAAGTTCTAGCCAAAGATCCTATCGAAAAAAAATCTGCAACATTAGAAAAAGCATCACCTATTTTTCGCACAAAAACAAGCCAACCATGCGCATACCACCATATCAGCATTTCCATAACCGCCATAAAACCATTATAGCATATCTCACGAAAAAACCACCCCTTGAGGGAGTGGTTTTTTATAATTTGGCACCTTCCTAGTTTCCCACTTTCGCAGTATAATCGGCGCTACCAGGCTTGACTTCTGTGTTCGGAATGGTTACAGGTATTTCCCTGGCGCTATGGGCACCAATCAGTAACAACTAAACAACTAATTATCACCATTGATGTCCATAAGGTGTAAGATTTTAAAAACTTCACGGTGTAAATTAAGCACCGATTGCTAGTTAAGTCTCCTAGGTTTTCGCCACGAAATTCGTATCGAAAACCTAGAACATAAAAAGGCGATGGACCTATTAGTACTTCTCAGCTCCATATGTTACCATACTTCCACTTAAAGCCTATCAACCAGATCATCTTTCTGGAGTCTCCTAGGGAATCCTTATCTTGGAGTGGGCTTCGCGCTTAATATGCTTTCAGCGCTTATCTCTTCCGAACATAGCTACCCGGCGATGCAGTAGGTGACCACAACCGGTACACTAGAGATTCGTCCATCTCGGTCCTCTCGTACTAGAGACAGAT
>JAZSCU010000004.1:0-2429 GCA_045530815.1 Candidatus Nanosyncoccus sp. | reverse complement strand
GCAGTGAATTAAGAAACAAAAATCCCGCAGTCATAGATACTGCTAAAATAATAGAGATTTTATTAAATCCCAAAAATTTTTGTTTTATGTTAAAACTCATGTATGATCCCTTATGCTTTCTATTTTAACATAAGGATTATTAAATGCAAGAGTTTTTTAAGATTTTATACCCAATAATTAATCTGGAATTTGGTGTCTTCGTTTATGCTTGTACTAAACAATATGAAATGAAATGACCATAGAGGTTAATCTTCTATACTCTTCCCTTTACCTTTACCTTATGATACAATGTACTTATGAAAATTATTACCACGCCGGATGAGCGGCTCAGGGAGAAATCGGAAAAAGTCCGAAAAATCGACGATGAAATACTCGAGATTATTTCTGATATGCGAAAATTGTCTTTGGACTGGGAAAAGGACCACCCCTACGAGATATCAGCAGCGATGGCGGCTCCTCAGATGGGCGTGAATAAGCGCATTATCATCATCCGTGACGATATGGAAGATAAGAAAAAAGCGACCTTTACGGCGCTGATTAATCCAGAGGTAATAAAAGCTGACGGCAAGATTAAACGAGACTATGAGGGGTGTCTGTCGGTACCTACAATTTACGGTATGGTGCCAAGACATACAAAAGTTAGAGTGAAGGCGAAACTAGAAGATGGCACAGAGGTACGGATCAAGGCCACCGATGAGTTAGCTAGAACTCTACTTCATGAAATTGATCACTTAGACGGCGTGCTGTTTATTGACCATATTAAGGGTAAAAAAGATGCCTTTTATGAGATGGATGACAAGGGTGAATTAGTGCCAGTAGATTATGATAAGAAGATCGCCAACAATAAAGAGCTGTGGGGCGACGAATAAGAGATGACTAGTGAAAAGAAGATAATATTTTTCGGAAATGGACCGCTTTCTGAATATGCATTAGCAGTTCTCACACGAGAGTGCCAAGTAATTTTTCATGCGCGCACTCGGGAAGATTTAGAGGAAGTGAAGAAGTTGAAAAAAGAATTTCCAGAGGCGCATGGGGTGTTGGCATCCTTTGGCGTAATGGTACCTGAATCTGTACTTGAGATATTTGAACCAGAGGGGATTTTGAATATTCATCCTTCCCTACTTCCTTTATATAGGGGTGCTTCACCGATAGAGTCGGCTATTCTAGCTGGAGATACTGAGTTTTCCGTATCTGTAATGAAACTCGTTAAAGAAATGGATGCGGGTCCGATTTACTACCAGGTTACACTTTCCGATTTGCCGATTTGTAAAAATGATATTTACAAGGCTCTTGCGGAAACAGGGGCTGAATGGATAGCAAAAAACCTAGATAAATTGCCAAAACCAATTTTACAAAACGATTCTAAGGCGACATTTTGCGGAAAAATGGAAAAATCTATGGGGGTACTCACTCCAGAAACAGATACAGCGGAACAGGTTTTCCGGAAAATCGTAGCTTACCAGGGGTTCCCAAAGCCTAAATATGAGTTCTACGGCCTAAATTGCATCATTTTAGAAGCCCATGTATTGAAGCAGGGTGAGACAGCGGTTCTGACAATCCCCTGCGCTGACGGGCGCGAGGTGGCTATCGACAGATTGCAGCCAGAGGGGCGCAAAGCGATGGATGCGAAAGCGTTCCTAAACGGATACAAAAAATAAAAAAAGGCGCCTTAAAGCGCCTTTTGTGTTGGTCTTACCATAATTTACCATATTTGATGCTCGGATTTTTAATGATTAAGGCATCGTAGACAACGGTAAGGTCACCAAACTGATCTAAACGAAGTCGAAGGATCATTCCATAAACCGATGTTTCATCCGGTAACTCTACTACGTGGTAAAGATTGGTAGTATCATCCCTTTCTACTACTGAACCGCTGAAACTTTCCGCCAGGTCGGCCGCAACTTGTTCGGTATCAGTAGCAATTACCATCTCAAAAAAATCTTCTTCGTTAGTCCTTACTTCAAAATGACAAAACCGGTGAAAATTATTATAAATGGCCCCACCAGAGGTTGTCGTTTGGATATTCGCAGCTGGGTATCTTTCGTCATGGATAAATAATTTAATGACGGAATTAACCTCTACTTTCCTCGTCATGATAAGTAATTTATGACCAGTCGCCAAATAATCCTTTTGAAGTTCTAAAATTTCCTTCTCGTTCAAACTTCTCATAAAACCACCTCCTTGTAAAAGAACTCTCTGGGGTATTTCTAGATTCTAGAGCAAAACCAACACTACCCCTATATTATACCATACAGTAAATAGTGAAACAATCTGGATGTCGCTACTACTATCAACCTCCCAAACATCTTGGACACTTTTCATATAAAATTAGGAAGGATGTTAAAGGTGAGGAATAGAGCTATGCAAGACAAGCAAAGGCGCATATATGGCGCTAGAATTCGTTTGGGTTGGTTTATGGAAGCTAAAAG
>JAZSCU010000017.1:0-49047 GCA_045530815.1 Candidatus Nanosyncoccus sp. | reverse complement strand
TCACCTTTCCATCACTGTACTAGTTCGCTATCGATCAATCAATATATTTAGCCTTGGCAGGTGGTCCTGCCGGATTCAAACAGGGTTTCTCGTGCCCCGTCCTACTTGAAAAAAGATAAATAAAGCCTAAGACCCTTTCGCGTACAGGACTTTCACCCTCTTTGGTGTACCATTCCAGATACTTCTGCTAGGATCTAAAGGATTTTCTCTTTACCCACTCAGTTAACGCTGTTGGTTCTTATGTCGAAACGTGGATAAATCCGCATCTCAACATAAAAATTATCTAATTTCGCAACCCCTTCAAGCATTGGCCGTTAAACCATACTACTTCGCTCTCAGATAAACTGAGTTCACAAAATAGAACTTGTAAGGTTTAGGCTGTTCCAATTTCGCTCGCCACTACTTTCGGAATTATTGGTTATTCTCTTTTCCTCAACCTACTAAGATGATTCAGTTCGGTCGGTTCCCGTCCTCTACCCTATGTGTTCAGGTAGCGACAATGTGGCATGACCCACATTAGGTTTCCCCATTCGGCAATCCCCGGATCATTTCTCGCTGTCAGATCCCCGAGGCTTATCGCAGACTTCTACGGCCTTCATCGGTATTGATTGTCAAGGCATCCACTATCAGTGCCCTTAATTACCTTTTTATGCATTGACTTAACTAGCAATTGATGTTCAATTGCTCGTTCCGTCTTTAAAATCTTTTCATCGTTAATCAACTTGTTAATTAGAGAGCATTTTTAAGAACTATTTGAAGCCGTTAAAGCGACCTCAAAGATTCCTCGCTTTCCTTTTTCTTTTTACAGAGGTCGCAAAACACGACTTGCTTCAACTTCCCCCATTATATCGCACAAAAACACCCTTGTCAACCCCCTTTTTCCTATTTTTTTAAACTTTTTATATATCTATAAAGATGCTTCTTTTTTACGATTTTTCTGCAATTTTACTAAAGTAACAATTCTAATAACTAATATAACAATAATGAGTACTATTATAAAGAGTAGCCACAGTGGACAAACAATCACCATTCTAGTTACCTCACTTTTTATCCCCATAAAATCTACCGTGTACTGTACATTAAAAATCCCCACCATCGGTGTTTCTGCCCAGGTATTTTCGATATACATCTTTCTATCAGGCAACACATAATGATCTTCCTTTTCCTCCTCATTACTATATATAGGTTTATCGGAAAACAGTGGATAAACCTTCATAGTATAAGTCGCTAAACCGTGAACATTTCCGGTGTTTTCTACAGTCGAATACGCGGTAATATTACCACCTAACAAAAAACTCTGCACACCTATATCCGTTACATCTCCAGAGCTAACCGTATTACCGGTCACTTCCGCCAATATTACATGGCTAATTGCCATCCCCTCACTTATGCTAACACCTCCACCATCCGCTTCTACGTTTTTTTCACCGGCAACCGTCTTTGCAATAATTGCCGCATATTGACCACCAGCTGGAGCCGTCTCTGGCACATCTATTTCAAATTCTACCGTAGCCACCTCGTTTGGCTGTAAAGTACCTTTTCCGCCCGAAGTAATTTTTATCCAATTAGCAATATCTCCACTCTGGTACTCATCCGTATAAACTGGATTATAGTCCTCATCCACATAAAAAGGCTGCACCTCGACCTCATAAGACATTTCATCTTCACTATAACCCGGATTACTTACAGAAAAAGAACTTCTATAAATATCGCCAGGATTTAAGACTACACTTTCTCTCATCGGCGACACACCAATATGTGATCCAGCACTCACAATACCACCTACCACCACACTAAAAACTAAAACAAATAGTGCACTAATCGCAATTATTATATTTTTTTTCATTCACCTCCTTAGCTATATATATTATACCATTATTTATTTACATCATTCGTTTTACTTTCGCAGTCCATCCCTAACTTCTCATATTCCTGCTTAACATTTTCATAGCTTAGCTCTTTAACCTTATTGAGTAAGAAATATTTCATTCCGGTCTCTCCGTCTTTCTCGTATGTCCCATAAAAACTAATTTTTATCCCGTCCCGTAATTTTGCATAATTTGCCTCCAACGCATCTGCACCCAAACCATTTTCCGAAAAACTAAGATTCATTGCCGCATGATTTTCACCCTCACTTTGTTTTGTTAGGTCTAAGTCATCATAATACAACATCTGCTGCAACGATACCGATTTGATTTTATCTCCATCAAACGTTGCTACCACTTTAAAATCCTTTTTATTAGTATTATCAAAAACTAAAAAAGGATATAAAAAATCATCTGCGGTACAAGTCAATGATTTTATATGTACTGCTTCTAGGTTTTCTCCAGATTTTTCCTTTCTTAAACTAAATAATGAAACAAATATCAAAAAAGCAATTATCGCAAAAAATATCCCCCACACTAATACCCAAAAACGATTAGATTTAATACCTTTTTCTCTGTTCATTTATTTCATTATAGCACAAACTCCTACCATAAAAGATAGGAGTCCATGTCTAAAATTAGCAAACTTTATAATTTCGATAACGTATAAGTAACAGTCGATGCCGCAGTATAAGTACCTTGAGCCTGAGTACCTGAAACACCTACACCATAATAAACACTAAAAGTTGAACCACCGGTAACTGCACTTTCAGTCTTTACCGTATCGCCATTTTTATACTTTGTCGTAGAAGCAGTAGGAGTAGACCCAGTATCCGCAATCGGAGACCAACCAGAAACACTCGCCGAATAAGCCGCACCAGCACCAGAAGCTGCACCAGTATATGCCGGAATCTTCAATGTGCTGATTGACGAATGTACCAAATCTTTCATCGAAGTAATAGCTACTTTATAACCACCGCTATTATTACAAACGACACTAAAATTTGATTTACCAATATTATAATCCACTGTACCAGGAGTCATAGAGACGGACAAAGTGTCAGATGACCAAGTACCCTTACTAGCACCATTATTATGCGGTGTAGAACTACGACTTAACGCACAGTTATCACTCACCGTAACAGAAACAGTATCGGTCTGCGACACGGCTGCAAACACCCCTGCAGTTGATACAGCCGATAAAGCTACTGCGGCCAAGCCTACTTTTATTGTTTTTTTCATTTCGAGTCCTCCTAGTTTGACCGAATATCTTAATATTTAATAACCTTATACAGTATATATTATATATTGCTTTTATGCTTTTTCAAGGTTATTTTTTAATAAGTTTAAAAGTTTTCCACAACCTATTAGTTTTTCTCCTGACAAGAAAATCCTCGCGCCTCGTAATTCCGTATTAAATATTCCCTAGACCCTATCACGGAATCGTCATAAATCAGTAGCAATTTTGCATTATCCCCTATCATTTCCTCTCTATGTGCATAAATACTGACTATCACGTGTTTATCATTTTTTGCATACTTTACATTCGAGATAAAACTCTTATCCACTCCAACTGTACCCATTCTGGTGTTAAACTCCGACGTTACCAACTCTAATGCTTCCTCCGCTTTTTGTTCGTTTAAATACTCTACGTCATAATTTAGCTCTATTATATTGATGTTCCCATCCTTATAAACCATGTCTGCCTTTAAGATATAAGACACCTCACCATCTTTTTTCTCAATATAAGGATATCTCAGCTCACTAGTTTTACAATATATCGCATCAGACGACACCGAATCTGGGTTGCCCCCCACCTTTGTTACATTGCCCCTCATCAAAAACCAACCACAAACTATCAAAATCACCACCGCTGTAAGAAGCCAAACCGCAGATTTAATATGATAACTTAATTTTTTATCCTGTTTTTGACCCTTTTCCGGGCTCATTTTATACTTCTTTATTCTTAGAATTATTGCGTGATCTAATTTTCATCACAATCCAAATAATAATTGCCACAACAACGAATATTATAATAAATAGCAACCAAATTGGACAAAATAGCACTGTCCTCTCGGTCTCCGATACTTCATCAAAGATTTTAACGGTTTGCTTCACCCTAAAAATACCGATAGACGGAACATTGCATTCTTCCATATGATAGTTATTTGTTTCCGGCATCACCCGAATTTCGGTCGGTTTTTCTTCGTTTGTACAAATCTCTTCATTACTAAATAGTGGCCAAACTTGCAATTTATACTCAGCTTTTGTATCAACATTACCATTATTTTTAACCATCGAACTGGCTCTTAATGGACTAGAAGTAAAGAATCCTGGGATATTATTTTCTAAAATTTCCCCATCTTTTCTGGTTTCGCCCGCCACCTCAGCATATATAATATGTGCCATCCGCATAACTTCATTTACGGCAAGGCCGTCCTCATCTGCCGATGCATCCTTATCTTCCTGTACAATCAAAGCAGCATATTGACCACCCGCCGGAGCCGTCTCTGGCACAGTAATTTCAAAGGAAACTGTCTTTTGTTCGTTTGGTGCCACTTCGCCTTTCGGATTATTAATCTTAATCCAGTCTGCAATTTGGTTATATTGGTTCCTCGAATCAAAATCCGAACCACCAAGATTATCATCAGAAGTTGTATCTTCCACTAGCGAATAAGGAGACACCGAAACTAAATAATTAAAATTCTCCGTCGAATCAGCAGGATTAGAAACCGTAATACCGCCCTTATAAACTTCCCCTGGAACCAAAATTACTCTTTGGCTCATCGGCGAAAGTGCAAATTTCTTCCCGTCAGCAAAAACCAAGTTCAAACAAGATATGCCAGCAAAAACCACCGCACCGACTAAAATCAACAATTTACGTTTTATTTTCATTTATTATCTCCTTTCACTTATTATAAGAATATCATTTATTTGCTAGTTTTACAATCAAAACCATTCTGTTTATAAATATTCTTTACCGTATCCACCGAAGCATTTTTTAGTTTCTTGAATTGATCATTATCTATAAAAACCAGCTCCGCAGTTTTTGAATTTAGATCCTTATTAGTAATAGAAAAGTTAACCAAAAGGTTCGTTCCATCTACCGTAAAAGTCGGGTAAAGAGCTTCTTGGTCAACATTTGTTTCGCTCATATGTGTATTATATTTAGCATGCATTTCTGAAGAGGCATCAGTAGCGGATTTTTCCGAATTAAACGAGCCAGAAAAAGTATAATTGATACTATCTAAGTTATCGTTATCAAACAAAATCTTAATTTTGTCTGAATAATTCATTGCTCCGGTATCTTCAAAGAAATTATTTTTTAGAGAAGCTGTACCGTCACATATTATTACCGTCATATCTTCTGGTGGTCCCTCCGTCACATAATGCGTTTCTTTGCCATTACTCAAAACCAAAACCAAAAAGAATGCAATAACAGCAATTATTACACATCCCCCAAAAGCCACCCAATAAATACTATTTTTCTTCTTCTGATTAGACATCTGTACCTCCATTATCTAATTAGATTTTAACATAGAATAAAACAAAAAAACAGCCCATAAAAGGGCTGTTTTTTAAATACTCTAACACTAGTTAGATGGAGTCTTATCCGTAAAGGTATAAGTTATAGTACCAGAATAAGTACCATTTTCCTGAGTTGCGCTAGTCTTAGCTTTGTAGGATGGAGTAATTGTGAGACCATCAGCCTGAGCACCAGATACAATCTTGGTTGCCGTCGCTAAAGCAGACCCACCATAGTTATCCCAACCAGTCTCGATGGTTGCGCTACCCTGAGATACAGCAACAGCTGCTGACCATACAGAGCCAGATGTAGCATAAGGCCCAAACGGAATAGCAGTAGTGCCAGTACCACCAGTCATAGATGTGGTAGCAGCATTAAATTCCCAACCGTTAGTACCGTTACAAGTAATAGTAATTGGTGTACCAGTAACAGCAGTGTATTCACCACCCGCTGCAGCCTGGCCTAAACTATAAGAACCAGTTGCTGCGCCGGCTGCCATTTGACAAGTCTTATTTACGGTCAAAGTAACCGTATCGACTACCGACGTCTGGGTAGCAGCGAAAACACCTGCCATCGGCAAAGCGGCCATAGCAACGGCGGATGCACCTGCGATTATTGTCTTTTTCATTATTTTTCTCCTCCTGCCGAAACAGCAGAATTAATTTAATATTAAGTATTTATTTTTGTATTATGTTAAACGTAATGACCTTTAACATCTTCCATTATAATAAACATATACTCTTTGTCAAGTATTTTTAGTCATTTTTTTAGTATAATTTTAGAAAGTTTTCCACAATTAAAAAACTATTTCAAATATTTATTCATCCACTTTTCAAAATCATCATAATTATTATATGCCGCAGCATCTTCATCACTATCCGCTCTTAGCCATGCCACCACTTTGCCCTTTGAAACTATTGCTACCGACGGATAATATTTTACTGCATCATGCAACGAAGAATTTTTTGCATCGGAAAACATCATCTTGTATGCTAAAACCCCGTGCCGAGCCATATACTGGGACATATATCCTTTCAGCTCTTCTGCCGTCTGACATCCACTCTGATCCACAAATACCAAAAATGACTTTCCATCATTAATTAGTCCTTCATACTCCCCTACCGAAAGTTCCTGATAATTCGCCCCCTCTCCATAATATTCCTGATCCAAAACTATTTCAGATTTACTAAACCATCCGCTCGCTGCACCCACAAACAACACACCGCCAACTACCACCACTACTAGCGCCACGATCAATTTAATAATCGCCGTCTTCTTAGACTTTTTTTTCGCTTCCCTCTTTTTTCCTTTTGTTTCGCCCACAAAGACTCCTATTTTTTCGTCAAAGCCTTAAAATCTATTTCATGATATGGCACTTTGTAAAAATCGTATACTATATTATTATCATCATCAATCCTCTTAACTTCTACATTATTTTTTCCCTCATAAAACCAATGACCGCCAACAACATATATTTTTGATTCGTCCCAACCAAGTGCCACCAACATTTTCTTCATCATACCAGAATATCCACCCCCACCACACATCAAGAAAATATACTTATCTTTTGGGAATAAATTTTCTAGTATTTCAAGAGATTCCTTATAATTTGCCGTGTAATTTGATCCGTCATTATGAAACAATGTTTCACCATTATAAGTATAACCTACTGCCTCAGGCAAATCAGTCACATTTACAATGTACGGAAAAGGCACCACCTCAAATCCGTCCACAAAACCCGAAAGGTAAGAATCACCACCAATTGCTTCAAAATACCCTGGATCTTTTTGCATCCTAAGATCAATATATACCGCATCATCTCGTCCCAAATATTCATCGATCGTTTTCTCATTTACGTTTTTATCAACCCCAAGTTTTCCTCGTTCACCTTCCGCAAGTTCTGGCTTAGGCAATTCCTTTAATCCAGTATTCGGACAAGCATACCTACCAAGCAAAAAAGCTCCAACAATCAGCACCACTGCCACTATCGTACTCCACCAAATATACTTTTTCATTTTACCTCCACTATTACTATTTATATTATACACCAATCGCCGGTTCTTTTGGACAATTCGTCAAAACTTGTTTTATCGCCTCCTTTTCTGCCTCTGTTACCCAAAGTTTATATTTATATTTTACCGACACTTGCCTTGCTACATATTGGCATCTAAATTTTTTATTTGCAGGCAACCACGTCGCTGCATCACCGTCCGACTTCTTTTGATTTGCTTGGCCATCCACTGCTAATAAATTCAAGGGGTCCGTCGCTATCTGCTCACGCGTCTCTCGTTCCATATACTGCGCACCTTTTTGCCAGGCATCCGAAAGTGCCACGACATGATCGATTTGTATTCCCTTTGAAATTTCTTCCCGTGACGAAAACTTCAAATATTGACCTGTGTAAGGTTCTTCAAATTCCCCTGCAACCACATTGCAACCATCCAGCACCGCCGTCTCACCAAATTCTCTTTTAATAATCTTCTGTCTTAAATTACAACCATCCACCGTTGGCCAACCTCCATAAAATTCATCACGTTTATAACCAGTTTTTGGTGCTCGCCCTTTTACTTCTAGTTGTTCCAAAATATCATTCGCAAATTTTGTATCTCCACTTTCTGCTATATTAGTACCATTTTCGCTAACATTATCCACACTATTTTCAGCACCGGTATTTTCCGCCTGAATAAAAATCGCATCGTAGCTTGCCGGATTAACAATTAACCAGACCCCAACTACAATAATAGCGCCAATCACCACTACTAATCTTCGTACTTTTGTATTCATCTAGTTTATTCCAGCCCCCCTGGCCGGGTATTTGAGTTAATCTTTTGATTTAAATCCTGACTTTTTATAACATTATCATTATATTCGTTTACCAAAACATTATATCGTTGAATCATCGCATTCAAATCTTCATAATACGCGCTCAAATCTTCCTGCTCGCTTACTAATTCTCCTCGTTTCGCATAAAAATCTGCCTCAGTTTTAAAACAACCTGTTTGCTTAGCACAGGCATTAAAGCTCACTATGTCTGCTTCAAGCTGTTTAGAACGTTTTTCATATTCTTTGGTTTTAAAATCAATCTCTTCGCCCAATTCGTCCATTTCGGTTTTTAACTCACTCATTTTATCCTCAATTTCCCGAAACACACCAATATACTGTTCATAAAAATCTACAATTTTATCCTGATCTTTAAAAATTTCAGCATAATGCTTCTCTAGTGAAGCAGGTAATGATTTTATTTCCGTCCCCGCCCTCACATATAACTCTTCTTGTTTTTCACTGCCAGCATATGTTTCGATCTCGTCTTTTAATATCTCCTGATTATCTTTATAGATTTGATTTAAAATTGTTTCCCAATCCTTTTTTTCATTTTCATCCATTCTCGCCCAAACCGCATGCAAAAGTTCATGCGCCGTCGTTAGTTCTCTTATTCCATTTAATTCTGATTCTGTAATATTGTATATAAAAATGTCGCCATCCGCATAACAACCGAGCACTGCAATTTCCTGCTCCGTCCCACGCCGACAATTGTCATTAAAATCATCTTTTTCATTTAACCTTGGATGTGACGCCTTAAACAAAAACTCTCCACGCTCCGTCAAATTTAAACTATCCCGAATTTTCGCCATTTCGCTAGTCGGTTCATAACTCATTCCTCGAACAAAATCAGCAACCCATCTTCGATTTATTATTACCGCCAAAGCCCCCACAAGCACAACTAAAAGCACCGGAATCACCCATAGCTTTTTTCTACTCTTCTTCATTTTTTCAGTTTAACACACCATCAAAAATAATTAAACCCCACCCTATTTCAACCTCTGATTCTTTTTTAGGCAAGCATAAATTATTATTTCAACACTTATCACAACCAAAACAAACACTATCATTATTCTTATATCATTCATAAAAAGTAACGGGATAGTAACTATCGCCCGAATAGCCGCTTCGACAATTTGGTAGATTAAATTATAATGCGCTGGATCCATATTATTTCTGTTTTCAAAATAAATTTTATTAGCAGACTGCTCTTGCATTTTCTTCACAACCCCTTCTATAAAACACAAAGCCAAAATAAAATAGTCCAAAAACAATAGTTTAGTAAAACTGACCAAAATAAAAAGTATCGTACTTACTACAAAATGATTCTTATTCTTAATCAATCTTCCATAAATCAAAATAAACACAATTATCGCTAGACTGCTAATTGCATTTACCGACCCCGCCATCATATACGTATTCTTAATATACATAGCAATAAAAATAGGAAAAATAAATGCCAGTAAGTGGTCTAACTCATATAGTGAAAATGCTAAATAATTTCTTTTGTCGTATTCTTTTAAGTTTTTAAATAACTCAATTTTAATTCCCTTTGTTTTTGTTTTAATCATTGTTAATGGGATAATACTTATAAATAACAAAACAGAAGATATCGTAGTTAAAATTAAAGCATTAAATCCATCAAGCAAGTACCCTCCCAAAAACCCAGCAACAATTGACGCAATTTCAGTAATCACCATCATAATACTAAATGGGCCAGATGAATTTCTCTGAGGCATAACTTCAGTTACATAGTACCTCCGTGCCACCCAATAGCCTCTTTTATAAAACGAATGTATAAGTGCAATTAGCGCTATAAATATATCACTACAAATTATATTGTTTAAGGCAACCTGCATAACAACAAAAGATGCAACACCAGCACACATTACAATCGAGTAACCAATCTTCTCGCCAATTTTGGCAAAAATATATGAAACAAATAAAGAAAAAACACTCGTCAATAAATAAAATAATAATATTGATTTTATTGAAAAGCCATTTTTATATAAAAACAACGGAATAAAGACTTCAATCAAAGTCCTTGCAAACGTTGAAACAAACAAAAAAATATCAAATTTACCCAGATCACTCTTGCTATATTTAGTCTTCGATATACTTGCTCTCATTTAATATTCCTATTATATCAAAAAACACTAGAATTATACCAAATACTCATTAACGGACTTATCTATAAAATAGTTATTTCCACTGTGGCTTAATTATATTTTTTTGCCCATTCCGACGGATCAATCTCAAATAATATTTCCGTAGTTACGTATCCAAAAACTCTCCTGCACTTATAGGACAATATTTTCTAAAAAGAGCATTAATCTTTTGCTCATATTGCATGTATTCCATCTCTCCGTTTTCCGGACTATGAATATAGGGCCCATATTTTTTCGGCGGCACGTCAACACTACCTAAAACTTCGCCCCTATTTCTTTTTATAAAATATTCAACCGCGGTTGCCGGAAAACCAAATAACCGTCCAAGCTCACGCGTAGCCTCACCGGCCTGCCCCTCATTTCTACTCGCTTCTATTAAGTCTTTTACTCGCTTAACCATATCTTCTGTTTTGGCAACATAATATTGAATTTCAATATAGTTTGGATCGTAATCAGACCGTTCAACCTCCTTATCAAATTTTAGCCCTAATTCATTTAAAAACATCTCCGCATCATTACTTTTTTGTATTTCTTCGCCGTCTTTTGCATACACTAAAAATTCCGTAGCTTGCTTAATACCACCCACTACACCAACTAAACCATATTTACCCTCGTTGGGGATATCAAAATTATTATCCAAAGCCTCAAAACACCTCGCTCTTATTTCATTAAAACCTTCAGAATCGTTCTCTTTATTAACCTGCTCAGTATCATTATCACGAGTGGCTTCACTCCAATTATCAATTCTCTGTCCATTAAAAACCGCAAACGCGTTTTTCTCCTGCGATTTTAGATACTCTAATTTTTCCGTGACACTTTCCAATGTGTCTCCCGGTTCTACTTGAACATGCGTTAATAGTCCGGCCCTAATTTGGCGATCTTCCTCAGTATTACCATCATGATATATGACCTTAATGTCCGGTTTTTCAGTATTACTATCAATGACCTCAATGTCTGGTTTTTTAGTGCTTTGTGATTCTTCGGCTCCGGCAAATGGAACATCAGAAACAGTGTCCCAATCCTGACCGTTGTCACTTTTTAGTATCTCGCCATTCATACCTATATTATACACTAAACTACCATGGCTAATAAGCTATATACGGATAATTTGCAGCTTCCGCTCGCCTACACAATTCTTCCTTTTCGGGTGATAATACAGGTTGACAATCAATCCATCCTTCATATTTAAATCATATTCAGAATCATATCCAGAATTAGATTCAGAAGTCACCTGATCTCGTTTTAATAAAAAGAAGAGAGCAATAGTAGCTACAATTAAAAATACTGCTAATATAATTATAATAAATAGTTTTTTATTATTAGTTTTCTTTCCACTCACGTTTAGAATTATACCATAAGTAAGTCAAACGCAACATGACAACACCTAAACCAATAAAACAAAATCAAACACTAGCCACCCAACAATCGTCGTGGCTTTCTTTTCTACACAACAATTTTGCTAAGGTCGCCGTTTAAAACCTTAACATCGAAACTCAATATCTCATCATTTATATACTTATAGTCTGGCAAAGGATTAAATGTAAAAATAGGCTTATCAATATAATAAGCAAAGCCCATCTCCAAAAATGTATTGGCTCCAATATAATTCTCTATATCATTTTTTGTGAAATTACATACTAAAACTGCATCTGAATTTTTTATCTTATTAAAGTGTTCACGAATTGCATCATAACCGTTATCGCGCTTTGCTGCTACAGGATCAAAACCAGGTTGATGAATTGCATCCGTCAAAATCCCATTCGGTAGCATAACTTCATACCCAAGCTTTTCTAATTCATCAGCCACTATCTTTACCTTATTAGTAAAACTCAGACTACAACAAATACATATCTTCATTAAATAATTCTCCTTACGACTCATATTATACAGTATAAATGCCAAAGCAAGAAGAAACTAGCATTTAGTTAACCAAATCATGTACGTCGTATTCGGATTGTTCTTCATATTCATACGAAGACTGAATGCCTTTCATATAAACTTCGCGATTGTTAATATCGGAGGTTAAGGCTTTCTCGAGAAGTGTTTTTATTTCGAGATCATTAATGGGCGAACGCTCCATTGCCGAAAGATATTCTTCTTTTCCGACTTTTGACCAATCCACGCATTTACCCAACTTCTTTTTTAAAATCTGATCAAGCCAAATCCTAGTCGCCCGACCGTTCCCTTCTCGAAACGGATGCGCTACGTTCATTTCGACATATTTTTTAATTATTTCGTCGTAATTGTTATCCGGGAGATTATCAATTGTTTTTAAAGTATCGTTTAAATACATTACTGGCGCAAAACGAAAATTACCCTTGGAGAGATCCACGTCGCGAATCTTTCCCGCAAAATCAAAAACATCCTGAAAAAGAAATCGGTGAATTTGCTTTAGGCCTTCAGTTGTTCCAGTATCAAACTCATTAATCTTTCCGCTATCATAAAGCTCAATAGCACGTTTTTTACTCAGAAGTTCTTCTTGTCTCATATCCATATTATAACATAATCTCTACTATAACTATTTCCATAATAACAGGATCACAAGCAAATTATAAATTTAAAAATCAAAATCTAAAATTCCTAAACCAATCCTTTTAATCAAATAAATTTTCATCCAAAAGCGGGATGATATCGATCACCGGCTCTTCATAAGGATGTACTTTTCTTAATACGGAAATAACATTTTTAACTTTCTCTACATCACAAATCACTTCCAATTTTTCTTCATCAACAAACTCTAATTTGTTTTTGCTTCCAATATATGGGCTCGCTTTCTCGTTTGGCCTAAAAGTTCCTATCACCTTACACGAATTGGAACAAAAATCATAATTTCCAATTACACCAGCGCCAGCTTCACATATAGCATCTCTTATTGCAGCAACATCACTGCTTGGTACTGTTACACTAATTTTAACTTTCTTGACATCAATATTCATTTTTTTATTCTATTTTCCCAAATCTTTCTCATGATTTTTAATGAAAGCATCGAAAGCATAAAGCCAATAAATCGCCTTATTATCCATGTAATAATTATATATCAAAATATGTTATAATTATACCCATAATAACATATATCACAGGTTGGTTATGAATTGGGAGTAGGAATCTTGAATTTTTAAACCAACCTGTTTCTTTTATTCTATTTTCACTCAAAATTCATCCGTATAAATCTAGACCAAAAACTAGCTTAATAACTTATTAATAAGTGATGAAACTGATGCTATAGTATCCATTCTTTCAATGCTAGAAAGACTAGAATCTTTAATTGCAAAACCATTAAAATCTTTAACCATATCATAATCGTTTAAACCATCACCAATAGTTATAATATTCTCGTTCGAAATAATATTGTCTTTCAACAATGCTTTTATTGCATGACTTTTTCCACATTCTATTGGAATAATTTCTATAAACCCCTTCTGGCTATTTAATTCCTTGTATCTTGAGACAGCATCTTGCTCAAAAGCAGACACTGGGAACCGCTTTGTTAGCTGTTCCTTAATGCCTGACAATGAGCTCAAATCTTCAAACCAAAGACGCAATTTTGTTATATTTTTAACTTTATGTTTTGTGTTTTCATTACCTGGCGTGTAATAAAAAGGGATAGCCCTCACAGGAAGGCTTCTTGAAAAACCTATAATTTCTGAAACAACCTTAGGTTCAAAATAAAAAGCCTTTAAAATATCGCCAGACTTGGACAAAATAATGGAGCCACTGTCAACAATATAATAGTCGCATATTTCTCTAATTCTTGGAAATTCGTTGGAAACTGACTTATAACTACGGCCAGTCGTAATACAAAACTGGTGACCATTAGCTCGCCACTTCTGTATGGCATCAAAATTAGTGCATGTTTTCTCAATATCCTTTTTAAAATAAAGAGTTCCATCAAAATCAGAAAATAAAATCATGGTAATATAATACCACATATCGAAACATGCTATAATAATAGATATGCAACAGGCTGAAACCACCGATTATTTCAAAATCTTAAGTCCAGATTTTCCAGATTGGCTTCACGAATATATAAATGCTAAGGAACTTCAAACTCAAAAATATATAAGTACGACTTGTGGCACAATTTATACTGATTTATTCGATAGTCATATTTTCTATTCTAGTTTAGACCATTCTATTGCCGTAGCGCTAATTATCTGGCATTTTACTCATAATAAAAAACAAACCTTAGCTGGACTATTTCATGATATCTCAACGCCCGCTTTTAAACATTGCATAGATTTCCTAAACGGCGACTACGAAAAACAAGAATCTACCGAGGTATTGACCACCGAATTTATCAAAAGATCTAGCAACATTGGCAAACTATTACATAGAGACCACATCGAAATTAAAGAAATTAACGATTACCGCATCTATCCAATTGCAGATAACGATACGCCAAAGCTATCCGCAGATAGGCTAGAATATTCCTTATCAAACGCACTTTTTACTTACGAATTATTAAGTCTAGACGAAATCAAAGAAATCTATGATGATATAGAAACTGAGAAAAACAAATTGGGCAAAATAGAGCTTGGTTTCAAAACTAAATCTATTGCCAGAAAATTTGTCGAAGTTACCAGTAAAATGTCAATTATTTATCGCGACGATAGAAGTCGTTTTTCCGCACAATTCATTGCGGATATATTAAAGAACCTAAAAGATGATGATAGAATCACGATAGAAGACCTTTATAATAAAAAAGAGTCCGATATTATCAAGATTATCGAAAACTCTAAATATAAACACGTCTTTGACGCTTGGCGGAAAGCCAAAAAAGTCCACGTTTCAAAAGAAAAACCAAAAAATGCCTATTTCGTTCACCAAAAATCTAAAGTAAGATATATCGACCCACTTTGTAATGGTAAACGCATGTC
Source organism: Candidatus Nanosyncoccus sp. (assembly GCA_045530815.1). Lineage (GTDB taxonomy): Bacteria > Patescibacteriota > Saccharimonadia > Saccharimonadales > Saccharimonadaceae > Nanosyncoccus. The sequence goes on along the minus strand of JAZSCU010000017.1, from coordinate 33,791 downwards.
CAAAATTTGCAAAATCGCCGAAAACGCCATCAACAAGAACCTCTCCTACAGTATGGACAACTATGTTTTTCTTGATTTCATCTTAGAAAAATAATAAAATAAAACTATGGAAATAGAGTTTTTGAAACGTATTATAAAAGCTGCCTCAAAAATCTCCGAACAAAAATACAAAGTTCACCAAAAAGACAATAATGAATCAAGAGTTCCTAGACATTTTAGAAAAGGAAACATTGTATCCTGTTTCGTAACATATTAACACACTATATTTTCATCTTATAAGTAATTTCGAAATCACCAAATCCATTACTCTCATAGAATTCCCGAGCATTGGTATTTTTACTATTTGTCGTCACTCTTATTTCTTCAATATTTCGCTCTATACAATAAGCCTTGAATTCCTTTAGCAGCTCCTTGCCAATACCTCTCCTTCTGTAGTCTTTATCTACATAAATGTTTTTCAGTTTTGCAAACGCCTTTGTTGTACAAAATGGCTCATCAATAATATCTCCAGCCAAATACCCGATTAACCGGTCACCATCTACGGCTACCCAAACGATTCCCCGTTCAATCAATCTTTTAAAAAATTCTTCCCCTTTTTCCGAAAAAGTCCACTCCATATTAAGCAAAGGATCAAAGTTGTTACGTTCAAAGTCAAATAGTCTATAATTCAATTCTTGCACTGACTTCAAATCATCTATTCTTGCTTTTCTAACTATCATATTTCATATTATATCGAAACCCCCATAAAACGCAATATCTAGAAGATGCATAGTTTTTCAGAACTTTCTTTTCGCAATATAAACGTCGAAGCGCTCACGCAGCGCCGAAGTTATCTACCGCGAGAGCTCTTTTTTATACTATAACACAATCTGCTGAAAAGCCTTAGTTTTGTCGTAATTTCTGTAAGCGCTCAATATTAAAGATGCGTTATTGGTCAAAGCCACACTCTGAACATCCTTGAAGCTGAACCATTTTTTCTCTAAAATTTCATCAGAATCCGATAAATCTTGTTCTAAAAATTTTTTACACAAGAAAATCAGCGTGAAAGGCCTCGTCCTATCTCCGTTTGGATACTTATATTTATAATTTGGCCCAGAAACAGTCGCAAACGGAATTAAATCTGATTCTTCCGCTATTAATCCAGCTTCTTCTAACATTTCTGTTTTTATTGCACTTTGCCAACTATCATTTATCTCGACATGGCCAGCCGGCAAAGTCCACGCATTAAAATCCTTATTGTAAACTAAACATACCTTGTTATCTTTTATGGCTACCACATCTACAGTCGCAGTAATCAATTCGTCGTGTCCAATTTTCCGACGTATTTTCCAAACATAACTTCCCTTATAACTCATATCTTATATTATACAATAAAATATGATATAATAACAGATAAGAATTAATGAAAGGTTGGTTTTGAATTTGAAAATCGGAATCTTGTAATTCTAAACCAACCTAGTTTTTATATCCCATTTACTACCAAAATTCATCTATCAAAACCAAACTGGAAAGACATAACAATTTTTATTCCTAAATCAAATGGCTTATAATGGTTTTATGCCGAAATCAAATTATTCAGTTATAATCCCAAAAGAACTTCACCCTAAACCATCGAATCGAGAAATGACCGCTGCCTACATTTTAATCGATTTCTTTAATTCTGATATAAAATTCGTGGTTAGAAATAATAATAAAACCCCAGATTTCTTAATTAAAGGAAAATATTGGGAGCTAAAATCTCCAACTGGAAACGGTAAATATAATCTTCAACACGCACTCCGAAATGCAGCTAAACAATCAGAGAATATTATAATTGATGCTAGATCCTCAAAAATTCATATCAATAAGATGAAAAATGAACTAAACTATCAATTTAAGCATTCTAAAAATATAAAACGATTACTTCTGATTGATAAGTAGAAAAATGTAGTTGAAATTTCTCGATAAGTGTAATATAATAAAATTATCGAAAGTCCGTCAGGCAACGCTGGATTGCGTAGGTTCGGGGCTTTCCTTTTTTTGTAGTATAATATAAGTATCGAAGCACTCGCACGGCACCGAAGGTACCTACCGCGAGAGCTTCTTTTTATATATCTTTTACTATATCTATAACTTCCGGCAATTCTTCTAGGCCACTCTTTTTACCCATATGCCCAATCCCAGGAATAAAGCGATCTTCTGCACCAATAATAGTTGGGTATTTCTTAAGAATATCAAACGGAACAATGTGATCGTCATTACTATAAATTGAATATGCTTTGCCGATTAGTTTAGGGACTTTCGCCAATTCTTCATTAGTTAAGCAAAGTGGGGCAATTACATTATTTAAATCGTCACGACTTTCGTTCATGAAAGGCTCACCAAAACCAGCTAAACTGATATATCCTCGAATAGTAATATTGTTCTTGTACAAATATTTGAGAGACATAATATTACCAATCGAATGGCCAATTATAATCGTATTGTCATTTAAATCATTTTTATGTTGATCGAAAACATCAAAATATCTATCTATCGTAATGTTAGTTTGCATTGGAAATGACGGCATTACGACTCTGTAATCATTTTTCTCAAAAGCTTCTTTGAAATAATTATAAATTTTTGGTATCCCATTATATCCATGAACTAAAAAGATTGCTGGCTTACTCATACCTTATATTATATAACGAAATATGTTATAATTATACCAATAATAACAGATAGAAAGGTTGGTTTTGAATTTAAAGATAGGAATCTTGAATTTTTAAACCAACCTGTTTCTTTTATCCCATTTTCCACAAAAATCCGCCTGCCAAAGCCAAACTGGAAAAACATAACAAGTTTTATTCCTAAACCAAATGGGTTATAATATAAAACGAGGCGAATATGCACATTAAAAAGGAGGTGTAACCGATGATCAAAATTGGCGAAAACGTTGAACCTATCAAAAAATTACAGACTGAACTCCATGAAAACGAACGACGGGTCGCTGAACTCAATAAACGGATAGCGAAGATTAAAGATTCAATTTGTAAATTAGAGGAACCAAAATTACCAATTAAAGTTTTTCTAGCAATAGAAAATCATCATGTGCCTTCGTCCAATCTCCATTCTGGCGGAGACACACATTGGATTAATATATATTATTTTCCGGATACCGATTCAATCCACGCAATACGGGACTATTCTTGGGGTAATGAACAACTATACCCTAATGAAATTGACCTATCAAAATTCTATAGCAGTGGGCACGACACTCTTGAGACTAAGTTACCATATGGAGAATGTTTTATGTGTGATGCAAAATATCAGCCCATCATAGACTCCGCTATTGCAGACATAAAATATCGCATAGAGCGTTTCCTGCAAAAGAATAACAGTATCGATGATTGGAATTTAATCGGAAAATTATTAATCGCCTCATACTACAACTTATAACATAAAGCCCCTATCATAGGGGCTTTCTAATTAAAAATATCTAACTTTCGTGGTATAATTTACAGATAAGAATTAAAGAAAGGTTGGTTTTGAATTTAAAGATCGGAATCTTGAATTTCTAAACCAACCTGATTTTTATATTCCATTTACCGCCAAAATTCACCTTTCAAAACCAAAATGGGAGAACATTAAAACCAAACAAAAAAAGAAGGCGACATCCCGCATATATCCAATGCAGGACTCGCCTCCAATAACTTAATTATACTCCAATTACTTTTCAAAATCAAGTATCCTACGGGATTTGGTAATCACCTTTAATTTTTGCAAGTTTTTCGAACTGCCAAACTCTTTCTCTAGCTCTTGCAAACATCTTTCCTGCGAGCGTTTTGCTCGCCTCAAATCAACAATAACATTCCTGGATTGTTTTACCGCCTTTTGAATTGTATTCTGCATCAAGTATTTTCCTTCACCTTTCGGACTTTTCATTTCCCATCTTAGCCCGTTCATCACAATATCTGGTGCGTGAACTCCTTTTTTCTCACTCTTTGGAATTAATTCTATATCAACCCCCATTTCAGTAAACAATAAAATAGTCTTATATTCATGCTTCTCCAAAATTACACCATTAGGAATTATTTTACCTTTTTTCATGTGAGGCATTATATCTAATCCACCTCAGATTTTCAACCACCTACCTATTTTTGCTTCACAACTATGGCAAATCTCTGAGTCGTATCCCCACTAGAATGAGAAGGCAAATTAGCGTTATCGACAGTGTTAATTTTATAGTCCACGATATTTTCTGATAATACACCAGCATCAACCAATTGCTCTTTTGCAACCTCAGGTAAAAGCTTATTATTAAATTTAAATATTTGATAATAAAGCGCATGTGGCGAAAAATAAATTTTTAACTCATCGGGATTACTATCAAAATTTCTTACGAAATATTCAATAAACTTTTTTGGACCATATTGCTCTATATTTTGTCTACCAGAGTGAAGCAAGCCAATTATCTTATGCACTTCATCAAAAACCACAATTCCTAGGCAGTCAGCAAGCGGCAACAGTATTCCGACCTCCGTTTCTCTCGTAACTAAGCCATCAGAAACCGGTATTTCTTTTTCAAAATTATTTATAGAATATTCCGCCAAGTTTTCTTTTGTCAATTCAGTATATTCTGTAAAATTTTGTCTTTCGCCATAGATAGTTATAATACGTGCGACATTATTCAAACCTATCGATTCACCCAACTTTCTCTGATTTTTTATAATCTCCGATTCTTCACCATTACCAAAAAATCGCATATTCCCATCATCAATTTCTGAAATTCCTACTTCAACCTTACCACTGAACAAAATTTGCTTTAACATATTAAAATTATACACCAAAATATGCTATAATTATACCCATAATAACAGGTATCACAGGTTGGTTATGAATTTGAAGATTGGAATCGTCGGCCTCCCGAACGTCGGCAAATCTACACTATTTAACGCACTTACAAACGCTGGCGCACTCGCCGCCAACTATCCTTTTGCTACCATCGAACCAAATGTCGGCATCGTTCCCGTCCCCGACGAACGCCTAGACGTCCTCGCTAGAATGTACGAGACAGACAAAATCGTCCCCGCCACCGTCGAGTTCGTCGATATCGCCGGGCTAGTTCAGGGCGCGTCAAAAGGTGAAGGTCTCGGCAATAAATTCCTCGCCCACATCCGCGAATGCCAAGCCATTTGCCACGTCGTTCGCGCTTTCGTAAACAACGATATCGTTCGCGCCGACAACAAAATCGAAGAAGACATTCTCGCCCAAGCCAAAGACGACATCGATATCATCAACTTAGAGCTCCAACTCGCCGACGAAGAAACCAAAGCCAAAATCGCCGCCAAAAGAAAGAAAGACCCGCAAGACGAAAATATTCCATTCCTCACCGACAAGCCCGTCATCTATATGTTTAACGTAGACGAACAGGGCCTCACCGACGACGACCTAAAATCCAAATTACAAAACCTTGTCGCACCAGCCAAAGCAATTTTCGTAAACGCCAAACTCGAAGAAGAAATGTCCGGTATGTCCCGCGACGAACGCAAAGAATTTCTCAAATCCTACGGCGTAGAGCACGACGCATTAGAAGAGCTCATCAAAGCCGCCTACGACACCCTGGATCTCCAATCCTTCCTTACTGCCGGCAAAAAAGAATGCCGAGCTTGGACCATCAAAAAAGGCTCCACCGCCCCCGAAGCCGCCGGCACCATCCACACCGATTTCGAACGCGGTTTCATCGCTGCGAGCATCTGCAACTACGATGACCTCAAAGAACTCGGTTCTGAAAAAGCAGTCAAAGAAGCCGGCAAACTCCGCACCGAAGGCAAAACCTACATTATGCAAGACGGCGACGTCGTCGAATTTAAATTCAATGTTTAAAAACTTGTAATTCCCCGTCAATCAATTTCACTTCTGTCTGATGATTGATTTCCGACTCCTTTAGAACGTGACTCATATAACCGCTTCTCTCTTTTTTCTCAACATCTATATCCATTCTCATATGCCAAAAATCTTTATCAACCCCCACCGCATGATTAATCTCTTGTTCTAATTTTAAATTATCCTCTGACTTAAATCGCGCAAAATTTTCCTTCACGACTTCGTTTTCGTCATATAGCAAAATCCCTTTTGGCACATACCCGGTTTCCTTCATTTTTCTAGCCCAACCATCAAGATCCCGACGACAAGTGACAAAATACATATTTTGAATATCGGCGCTCACATTCCCTACCCTATCAATCTCTGCCTCGTAAGTATCTGCATACCACTTTGATTCTTGTCTTTCCTTGCCCAAAAGAAAAATCGACCAGTCATTACTTTCAAAACACATTTCAATAATTTCATTTACGTTTTTGCCTTCTGCTAAAGTGTCTCTAAAATCACCCCGATCAATCAAAGCCTGTATAAAAACTGCCGCCGGTGGTAAATATTTTTCATCAAACTTTTGTTGAGACAATTCCTCATCAATTTCCAAATGTCCATCTTTCGAATACTTATAATATTTTCTTAATTCTTCTGCCGCCAGACCTCCTCGATTTTTAAAGCTCTCCAAAAAAGAGGAAAAATAACTCTTTGTGTCTCCTTTTCTACGATCTTCTGCAACAAATTTCAACGCCAATATACCACTCTCAACCGATGCCTTCTCAAATGGAGAAACAGTCTTATAACCCCACACATCAAATTGTTTCTTCACTTCATAAAATTTTTCTGCATCCATTTTTTCCGAAACTTGCAACAATTCATAAGGCGCGGGACTAGATGGAAGTACTAATTTATCGTTTCCTAATATATCTTCCGGTGCCGCCAAAAATCCAGCAATATGCCCATCCGTCCCCGGCATCGCATCAATCCCATTTACGCTCCAAGAAATCCCTTCTTGCCCAGAATTATAATTAATCGAAACTTTTTTAAGTTCTTGCTCAATCTCTTCAGATGTTTTTCCCTCGTCTAACAATCTTTTTCGCTCATTTATAGTTTTCTGATCCATAATTGCTCCGGCATTCAAAATCTGACCACTCTCAAAAATCTCATCAATCTGCTCAATCCTCGCACTATGAAAAAGGTAAACTCCACTTGGAAAATCTTGCCTTAATAATCCTTCCGGCGCTTTTTTCATCTCAATCGCTTCTTTACACTTTTTGTCTATTTCCACATCTATGTCTAGCTTCTCATTATTGAATGAGGATTCTTCTTTTATTTTATCCCAATCAGTCAAACCAGCAGACTCTGAACCTACATTTTCTCCACTATACATTTTGTTGTCCTTCTATATTCCCTCAACACTAGAAATTGAGTCAACTTCAACTTCTGTATTTGTCGCATTTACATCAGACATCGTAATTGAAACCTTCCCACCATTTAAACCACTTCGTCCCCATTCGTTTGTACTAGTTGCTAAGATAAACTTTTGCACCGCGTTAAATGAAATTGTCGTTCCGGTTAAATCAATCGTAGCATTAGTATTTGTAACAAAGAAAAATGGAGTTGAATCATAAACATTAGAAGACGAAAGCACAGTCAAAGTACTATCCGTCGCGGTAAACGAGCCTGTCCCTACTGATGCATCTCCAGACATCGACTGATAAATCATTACCCCGGCATTATCTACAGACCCGCGATTCCCATTTCCATTTGCCGAAAAATCACAACCCTGCAAAGAAATTGAATTTTTCCCTTCTACCACTGCAATTTGTGCGCCAGTAGACGTCCCGGTTGAATTAGAAACCGTTATCGAGCCAGTTGAATAAATCAAAGGCGACCCAGCCCCCGCTGTTGATAATTTCATATTTGAAGCAACCACAGTTCCCTCACCGCGATCTGTCGCGAGCGCCGCACACGATCCACCTTTAGTATCAATAGTGACTTTATCTGCATTAATTGACCCGCCATAAGTCGCATGTAATCCTCTAGAACCATCCATTGAGGTATCAATTTCGGAATTCATCACCACTGCTTCGCCGCCATTTGTAGCCACTACCGCATTTGCTCCAGATACTGAAGTTGAAATCTTTGCGCCATCAATTGATACTGATGATCCTTCACCTACCACCACAATCGCCGAATTAATACCATAAAAACTATAGTCATCGCCTCGCCCAGCAAAATCCTCCGAACCAGTCTTAGAGATCGTCACATCTCCCTGAATCTTCAACGACCCGCCATTTATTACCAAAAATACAGCTTCATCATCATTAGCCGATTCATACTCTCCCGACCCAATCGTCGCTTCGATCCCATCCACCACATATGCACCTTTATAAGTAACGGTTTTTTTGTCGATCGTCACCGTAACCGTCCCAGGATCTAATTTTGTATTATCAAGCACCGCGGTACTTTCATTATCTTCTGGTTTGCCAGCATCACAATTCGCCGCACCGTCATTTGTTTGACAATCCTCACCTGCTGGCTTCGGTATATTTAGCGCTATCAGTATTGCAAAAATCGCCACCACTAAAACCCCAATTATAATATAAAACCAGATTTTTAACGGTCCATGATGTATTTTTATTGTCCCATCATTTTTGTTTCTTTTTTTTATTTCCACACCATCATCTAGCATTTTTTTATGTTCATTCTTTTTGCTATCTCTCATGCTAGCTCCTTTTTACCTTCTGATACCATTATACCGCAAAATGCAAATAATAACCTTAATAATTATTCATCTAGAACCAACCATTCTTTTAATTCGAAATTATCTCCATAAACTTCAGCCACCGCCAACAAAGGATCAAATTTTCCATATTCTCTTTTGTATTTCAAAAAACACTCTGCTTTATATGCCAATCTCTTTTTTGCCTCCGCCGTAATTACTTCTAATCCACTGCCGTGTTCATTATTTTTTCGGTATTTTACTTCTGTGAAATAAATTTTATTCTGAAAAACCGAAACAATATCAATTTCATAATAATAAGTTTTAAAATTTCGTACCAAAATTTCGTGCCCTAGCTTTTTTAAATATGCCTCAACTACATCCTCGCCTTTTAAACCAATTTTTGTCGTATTTTTCTTCGGCTTTTCTTCTTTCAAAAATCCCACCAAACTTTTGCACGGTTCAAACGACAACCGATGTTCTGGGCACACCCCTAAATCATTGATCGTCTGAAGATGCTTCTTTGTCCCATATCCCACGTGTTTTTCAAATCCATACGAAGGATATTTTTTTGCTATCTTTACCATGTAGTCATCTCTCGCCACTTTTGCTACAATCGATGCCGCCGACACTTCCTTTATTAAATCATCTGCTTTTATTAGTGTAGTTACATATTTTTCGAGCGCCGTGCCTTTCAAAAAATTGACTTTTCCGTCAATTATAATCTGTGAAAAAGGCGTGTGAAGTCTTTGCACCGACTTCACGGCTCTTTTAGTTGCTAATTTTAGCGCTTCCGATATTCCTAGTCTATCTATTTCGTCTCGATACACCCACCCCAAACCTACCGCCGCTTCTTTTGAAATAATTCTGCTAAGTTCTTCTCGCTTCTTTACTGTTAATTTTTTTGAATCCTTTAAGTCAGAAAACCACTCTTTTTCCTCTTCTGGTAAAATTACCGCTCCCACAACAAGCGGACCCGCTAGGGGCCCGCGTCCAACTTCGTCTATACCAAGTATCGCCATTAGGCTTCGGCTTCTTTTGCTTCAGTTTCTTTAACTTCGGTTTCTTTTGCTTCAGTTTCTTTAACTTCTTCAACTTCAGCTGGCTTTTCTGCCTCAGTAGCTTTGTCTGAACCTTCCTCAGGCTTTGCTTCCTCTGGCTCTTCTTCAACTGTTACGTCGTTAACTTTAGCACGGTCAAAATCTTTGCCTTGAAGTCTAGCTGATTTACCACTTCTCTGACGCAAATAAGAAAGATTGTTGCGGCGTACTTTTGAACGTTTAGTAATCTCAATCTTTTCCACCAATGGGGAATGAATTAAATAAGATTTCTCAACGCCCACACCAGAAGTAGTCTTTCTTACTACGATGCGTGCAGTGTGAGACTCCTTGCGATCCACTCTAATCACTACGCCTTCAAATGTTTGCAAACGAAACTTATTACCTTCTTTAATTTTCTGAGTTACTCTCACAGTATCCCCAGATCTTACATCTACGACAGCCTTTTTCTTCTGTGCGTCACCAATTTGCTTTAGAATAGAAAAACTCATATTATACCTTTATATTAAACAATTATCTGTTATTTTACCATACTTGTTTTATTTTTTCAACCCCTGAAATCACAAATTAAACCGTCTTTTCAAAACCGCCCAATAATCAACAAATAAACTATCTTTTCAAAGCCAGCTTTATTCTCTCTTCCACCGGCAAATTACTATCCACTTTTTCAAGTGCTGCTGTGGCTTCTTTAAGTGGAAAGCCTAAAGCGATCAAAGCATCCAAAGCCTCATCTGGCTCATTATTAGTATTACCACTAATTATTTCAGTCGCTCCGTACCGGCTCGGAATTCCTACCTTATCTCTAAGATCTACAATCACCCTCTCAGCTGATTTTTTCCCTACTCCTGCCGCTTTACTGATAAATGCACTATCTGCGTTCGCAATCGCGTTACGGACTTCTTCGGCTTCTGCAAGAGACAAAATCGCCACACCTGCCTTTGGCCCAACTCCCTGCACGGAGATCAAAAGCTCAAAAAGTTTCTTAGCAGCTAAAGAAGAAAAACCATATAATTCTTCTGCATTTTCCCTCACCGCATGATAAGTGTAAAACTTCCTCTCCTCACCTAAACCTACCATCTCAAAATCCGGCACTGGTGCAATTATCTCATACCCCACTCCATTTACATCTAAAATTAAGCCATTGCTACCAAACTTTTCTTCCACCACTCCTCTTAAGTGCGCAATCATTTTATAACTTCCTCATTATATATTTATTACTATTCTATCACGTCTCTACTTTTTTAGAATCTTGGCGGCAATTCTTTTGTGTTGGTTACAATCAACTTTCCTCCGGATACGGAAGATTCACCAGTCGTCCTCACCCCCCATAGGTATAATGTAGGATCAAAGTTAATTATCTCTGCAGGCATTATTGATATTCCTCCAGTCGCCGCCCCAAAAGTACGGTTAGCGATTACTCTATTAGCAATAACGGCCCCGTTAATTATGAGCTGCTTCGAATTTGATTTATTATTAATTGAACTTTTTACACTATCAAGTATAGCGCTATCATCTCCTCCGCCAACATTATCACCACAAGTTATCACTTTGTCTTCAGCCACTAATATCGCATCGATAATTCTTACATTACAACCAATATATATATTTTGCGCATAAACTATGAGTTTAGGCACAGTATTTAGTGATTCATAAATTCCTCCATATTTCAAATCACCAGTGATTGTTATATTGTTGTCATCAGAATGCACCATATAAGTACCTTCGGAAATATTGGCACTCCCGATAGTCATATCCTGATCACTTGTTATATTCTTATGGCTATCATTTGTTATATTTACAATGCTTCCATCATCGACTTCTAAAATATCATTCACGTCTATAAAATTACTGAAATTATTAGAGATATTACTTCTATCTCTTCCTTCCCCTGCCGGAAAACTACCGCCCAGTCTACCAGTATACGACGTACATTCATTATTGGCAAAACTTAGAGTACTTCTCTTGCAAAAATTATTATCTATGCCACCTCCCGGGTTAGCTATTAAGGTACCGCCATTATTACTACTATACCCAGTCCCCGCACCACTCGCCAAACCCCTGACCGTGCCAGCAGCAATTATACCAAGCTCGCCCCAAGAACCAAAAGTGTGAACTTTTCCGTCATATGCATAGCCAGCCAAACTAGTTTTTTCAGCCGTCAGAGTATTAATATTATTAAGGGAATAAATATTACCTCCCCATATTTGTATACTTGGCTTTTTCGCAATCGGTTTACAAACCAAATCAGTCACCCCTTCACCAGTCTTACTCTCCATGTCCGCATCACCATTAACTGTACTCGGGCCATATGTTGCCATTACGCAGAAGTATTTCCCGGCCGAAACATCTGGTACACTTAGCTTGTTACCATTATTAAACTCAGTAATATGGTCCAAACTTCCCTCCTTGTCTTCGTCCTCATTAAATCTTCCTCTCCAATTAATTCCTGTATATTGTAAACTACATCCACTACCATTTCTATCATTCGCAACACAACTATGTAATTCGATATGCGCATTATCCACTCTTGTCGCGTACGTGTCATCCGATAACTGATTATATCTTTTTCCAACATAGACTAGAACTTCCTTCACTCCTGTTTTTTCACCTGCAAACACAACGTCCCTACTATCATCCATTTTTACTATTACAGGTTTTGATCTTATCTCCCTTGTAATTATTTCTGGCTCTTCTTCCGTCTCCTCTTCCCCTTCTTCTGCCTCTCCTACTATTATTTCTTCATCGCTCTCATCATCACCCGTTCCTCCAAGGTCTACTTCTTCATCTGTTGCGTCTTCATTGACTACTTCCTCAACTATTACCCTTTCACTTATTATGTCAAAATTATACGGCACACTTATACCAGCAAAAGAACTTACTTCCGTACCGCCATACGAACTTGAGATTGTCTCAGACAGAGCCAGTCCCACTCTGCTAGATTTTCCCGTTTCAACAGTATATTTATCCCTTAATTCTTTTACAACGGGTTTATTGTTAGACAAACTAAATTTGTCAGATGTATATACTCCAGCTACAAAACTCTTAGTAGGCAACCCGTCTAAACTTGGGACGCTAGGAAATATATGGTTTTGAACAACCCTAAAACTATTATCTCCGCTTGTTTTCTGCACGCCAGAATAATAACAGTGAACCCACTCAATCGGTTGGCTCGGCGCAGCATAAGCCCATTTACTCCATCCTGTATTTGCGCCTAGATTTTTCACTTTTGATACCACTTGTGTATCATCGCCAGTAAAACTATCCCCTGTTGCCTCACAAGTCCCCCCCGTCGTAGGGGGGATAATAGGTTCTGTTTTTACCACAATCTTCGTATTATGAGTCACAACATATCGCTTAGCCGCACTTCCACAATAATATCCATTATTCTTAGTGAGAGTCACTTTTCTAGTTCCGTACGGACTCTCAATATAAAAATCTTTTAACCTATAATTAGCTCTTAGCGTTAAACAAATAGATAAGCTATCATTTTTATAAATCTGACTGTTATTTCCAAGATTATTGTTATTGGTAGAGTACGGTGAACTAGTCCGGTTAACGACCAAACTTTTTACCCCTGCATCAGTATTTTTTGCCAAATAATAAATCCGTGTATACATAGCATAGACATCATAGCTATTATTCATATATACATGGGCTTTTTTATAAACAGGATATTTTCCGGAAGAGATTTTATTACTGCCGTATGCATCTGACACATATGGTTTGTGACTACTTGCTTTTGTCGTTGTAGAAATTTTACCGTTAACTTTAGTAGACCAACCCAAAAACCTATAATTATCAATACCCTTAAAACTAACTGCAGTATATTTATTCTCTGGACGTTCTTTATAGTTTGTGGCACCTATTATTTCTTTTTTTGTGTCAATATCAATATAATGTACTGTCAAAGTATAGCCAGGTGTATAACAAAAATATCCTACATTCCACCAGTTTACATTCTTTGGAAGCCACTCCCCACTTCTAGAATCATTCGCCATTTTACTAAAATTTTTATATGCTGCATTATAAGTTGCATACCCACTAGCTCTAAGATAAGTTGACACGTTTCTACTATTAGCACCAGGATATGCCCCCAAAGCTTGGTATTTTGGTTTTTTGGCGGTCCCTATATTTCTCCATCTCGCCTGAACACCACCTTTATCGCTCTGCGTTGAAACTTGATAACCAGCCGAATTATTTCCATAATGGGCTTCAAACCCATAATGATAAAGAGTTTGTCCTTTTTTACAATAGTTAAGATAAACTGGACCACCAGTTTGTGGAGTGTAGTGGAAATACACTTGTTTTGAACCTGCAGCTTTCACAGAAGGCAAATCCTTCAAGACCTCATATTTTTGCCAAGAATACCCAAAACAAGTATCCCACCACAAATCATACGAATTATAGCTACAGCCGCCACCAGTCGGCGAAGTACCTTCATTTGCATACCCTCCTCCAGCAAACACCTTTCCTACCGGCACGAAAGCAAACATGATTAAAAGAGTTATTAATGCTTTACCTAATCTTTTCATTTAAAACTCCGTATCATCAATATTAATATTGTTTTCCTCTATAAGCTTATGAATCTTCGCCTCGTATTCGTCGCTCTTTTCCAGTTCATCAACAAAACTATAGTGATCTCGATATGCCATAAATAATTGTATCGTCTGGTCAACATCTAATTTAGATTGATCAATCAAATCAAGCTGAGCTAGACTCTCTTCATTTAATCCATTATCTAGTAAATATTCGGAATATTGAATTCTAAGATTCAAAATACTATTAATGTCATTACTATTTTTTCTAATCACCTCTTCATATAATGCCTTACCCTCTTCCACACTGTTAAAATCCCCGGCCTTCCAACTAAGAGCAAGTAAAGAATCGGCATCAATTGGATCATCTATATTGAAAACTAGTCCTGTCTCTTCTTCTGTATTATTTAAAGATGCCTCATTAATTTTAAACACCAGAATTAGTACAACTAAAGCCAGCACCACCGCGATAGAAAAAAACAAAAAAATTTTTAAAACAATGTTAGATTTTTTATGACTAGAACCACCTATCTCTCCGACCATAATACTCCTTATACTTATATCATATCATATAAACATAAAAAATATCAAAATCTAGCCAAAAAGCTTATCTAATATGTTTTTTTCGAGAATTAGAAAATTTATATTTTTCTTCCGTACTATTCCTATATAGAAAACCGCACGTAATCGCTACAGCTAACGCATCGGCCGCATCATCTGGTTTAGGCTTACTTTCTAAACCTAAATGAATTTTTACCATTTCTTCTATTTGTGATTTTGTGGCTGCGCCATATCCCACCAGACATTTTTTTATCTCATTTGGCGAATACTCGTAAACTTTTAAATTTCTTTGCCCTGCAACTAAAAGTACGATGCCTCTCGCCTCCGCCACCGCAATCCCCGTCGTAATATTTTTGGAAAAAAATAATTTTTCTACCGCCACCACTTCTGGCTTTGTCTCTTCAAAAACCTCTACCAAAGAATCATAAAGCTCCAAAAGTCGCGACGGCAAAGGCGCATCCACCGTGGTCGTCACCACGCCATAATCCAAAGCCTTCGTTCCGGCTTTAGTACCCGTATCTATTAACCCAAATCCGCACCTTCCAAGCCCTGGATCAATTCCTAAAATTTTCATTTTACATACCTTATCAAAGTTTCTCTTAAATCCTTCACCGGCACCACAAATTTATCATGTACGGTTACGGGGCCTATCGCATGTTTAAATCCTAACTTTTTTGCCTCCGCAATTCTTTGGTCCGCCCGAAATGCCGAACGAATTTCTCCCCCTAACCCCACCTCACCAAACACTACATATTCTTCCCCCAGCTTTCTACCCGCTACAGCAGAAGCGATCGCCATACACACTGCAAGATCCGCCGCCGAATCTTGTATTTTTATACCACCAACCACATTTATAAAGATATCGTGTTCACTTAATTTTAATTTTGTACGTCTTTCAAGAACCGCAATCAGTAGATTTAGCCGATTCAGGTCAAAACCACTCGCCGTACGTTTTGGATAACCATAATTTGATTTTGTGGCAAGCGCCTGAATTTCAACTAAAATCGGCCGGTTACCCTCAAGCGTCGCCAAAATAATTGAACCATCCGTATTAGTCCTTTCTGCAAGCAAAGCTGCCGACGGATTTTGTACCTCAAAAAGCCCTAATGGCAACATTTCAAAAATCGCCACCTCATTAGTTGAACCAAACCGATTTTTTACCGCTCTTACTGTTTTAAATCCGCCATATCTATCACCCTCAAAGTTTAGCACAACATCAACTAAATGCTCCAAAACTTTCGGGCCAGCCAAAGTCCCTTCCTTAGTTACATGCCCCACAATAATAACGGCAGTATCAGTTGCCTTGGCCGCCCGAATAATCAAATTTCCCGAATTTGTCACCTGCGAAACCGTTCCCGGCGCCGACGAAATCTCGTCCATCATCAAAGTCTGAATTGAATCCACAATCACAAGATCAAATTCCCCAGTTTCTATAGTTTTAGCAATATCATTAGCCGACGTTGAAGCCGCAAAATTTAATCTTTCGGATTTTGCGCCTAGTCTCTCCGCCCTTAATCTTACCTGTCCAGCACTTTCCTCTCCTGAAACATACAAAACATCGTGATCTTTTGCCACCTCCGCTGATATTTGCATCAAAAGTGTAGATTTTCCAATCCCCGGCTGTCCAGCCAGCAAAGATACACTCCCCATCAAAATTCCACCACCAAGTACCGTATTAAGATCTTTAAATTTAGTTAAGAGTCTCTTCTTTTCATCAGACGGTGTAATTGATGAAAGTTTTACAAAACCTAATTTTTTTCCAGAAACCTGCCCTTTAGCAATCGCCGATTTTTTTTGATTGTCATTCTCTATTTCCTGCTCCACCAAAGAGTTCCACGCACCACAATTATTACACTGCCCCACCCACTTTGTAAATTTTGCACCACATTGCTGGCAAACAAACTGACTCTTTGTTTTCATACTAAATATTTTAACCTATCAATAACCGATATACAACCACTAATATCTTGGCGGTAATTCCGTTACAGACATAGTAGATATTTTTCCAAACCCTGAAGTATCAGACTCTCTCGTCCCCCATAAGTAAAGTGTCGAATCAAAATTGACAATTTCAGCTGGAGTAATCGAATTATTTCCAGTAGCAGCTCCATAAGTACGATTCATCGCTACACTACTAGAAATTATCGCACCATTAACCAAAAGTGTACCTCTAGACCTTAACCCATTATTGACGTCCGGAACATTTCCAGTATCATCCACACATGTTTCTACCTTTCCATCAGCCACAATCAAAGCATCTATCCGCGAAACAGTGCACTTAATTTTTACGTTTTTACCATATATTACTAATTTAGACACATCATACAGTGATTCATATTCATCATTACCGTATTCTAGATTACCATTTATCGTAATATTACCCTTAGTATATACTACAATCTTTTTACCATAGCCAATGCTTGCACCATTAATTACCAAATCACTTTCCCCGCCATTATAATGATAAATATTATTTTCCGCTAGCTTACTTTCGTCAACAACCGACAAGTTAATATTAGGATCCGACACGTTTGCAGTATCATTCCCCTTTATTAATTTCTCTAATATATCACTCTTGTCCCTTACCGCCGTATCCATCGCATTGCCAGACCTAATATTTCCAGTATAACCAGAAGCACAATCAACATTTGCAAAGCTTAATGTGGCCCTTTTACAATAACTCGCTTTAGTTTCATAACTTCCACCCGGATTAGCGATTAAAGTACCGCCATTATTACTGCTATATCCAGTTCCTGCACCACTTGCCAAGTTTACTACCTTATTAGTGGCTATTACACCTAGTTCACCCCATGATCCAAAAACATATCTACGACTACTACTATTGGCATTAACATTATAATCATCACGGCCGGCTAAATTTGTCTTCTCGGCCACAGAAGTTTTAATCGGAAAAGCAGAATAAATATTTCCACCCCATACTTGGAAGTTCGGTTTTTTGGCTACCACATAGCACACCCGCTCATCTGAATATTTCCACTCATTATTGCCGTTTTTATCTGTATAGTTACCATCAGTACCACTATTCCTTGGATACACTGCCGAGCGTACACACATTTTTGTACCTGCTGACCAATCTGGCACATTTATGGTAATATGTTTAATGGAATTTTCTCCGTCTAGATTACCATTTGCATTTAGCACTCCAGTATCCACGTTTGTTTCTCTACACCAAGTCCTCCGTTCATTGCATACCTCTAATTTCCATTTACCATTTGGTACCAATGTTGCATAATTACCCCAAGTTAAACTATTCCATTTTTTTCCAACTGTTACATTAAAATCAATCTGTTTTGTTTCGCCTGCATAAACTACTAGATTCTCAGGCGGAGTAATATTAGTTGTATTTTCATAATTATACGGTATATATATAGAGGCGGAATCCCAAATCTGATCCTTGTTCACAGTAGCCGTAGATTTAGTATTGCTGTCCCAATCATAATTTATTTCCTTTGGTGAGGTAGAAATACCACTTGTATTTGTGGCTGCCTTTGCTACAACTTTTTTACCAACGTCGCCAGTTCCAATAGTATATGCATCTTTTACTTCTCTTGCGTAAGTATTTGAGGAACCTAATGTACCCGAAACATTCACTGTAGAAAATTGCACATTATCTAGATTAATAGAAAAAGCATTATTCCAATCCGGGTTTACGCAACTATTAAATGCATTCCCGATCCCGGTATAATTTGCTCCTCTTTTGCAGGATCCCACCACCGTATTATCTGCATGGATGTACCTAAAATATTGGCAATAAGGACCATACCATCCTCTTAATGAGATCTTGTCTTTAGGTTTTGCATAAACAGATTTTAGCCAATCAGTAGATAAAGTAGCATTACTTACATGCATAGTTATTGCCGAACCTATGGTACCTTTTACATAGACGCATACTTTAGTATTGGCTTCTTTGCCATTAGTGTCTACAGTAAAAGTCAACTTTTCGCACGCATACTGACCTGGTCTTAGAGTAGCAATTTCAGTAAAAACCCGCTTACTCTGATCATTTTCATAACCACTAAAATTCTCCAGAACTCCTTTAGGAAGACTACTACTGCTAACCTCAAACTCAGAACTATTAGATTCCCTTGAAACACTATATTTTGCATTGTCTTTACCTGTTTTTCTTCTTAAATAGTGCGAAAACCTCACAACGCATCCAGTGTTGCTATTGCAAGTCATATTATAAAAAACTGTTTTATCAGCTTGCTCTTGAGTTGTAGTTATCTTTTTCCCCTCCGGCGCATCAGAATATCTAGTAGACCCTTCTGACACCGCAGATGACCCAGAAAAAGTACTACCAAGATCACCCGATTCTACACAAAAATATCCTACATCATCAGGCACACGTTTTAGATTTTTTCCATAATGTTCATTATACAGCGCCGTGGCAGCACCCCAAGTAATTCTTTGGTTTGTTATGTTCGCTCCAGATTTTATCTTGCTGTCTAATGTATTGTAGTCCCAAGCCCCATAATCATTATAATACCAACCCGTATCTTTCATATTATAGGCCAAAAGATTTACTGTTCCATTGCTATTAAGAAACTCTCGATGCGCAGGGCCCTCTAATGTATTTTCCCTACCATGAAGTTTGCTCCCCACAAAGCCAAAAGCTATATACCAATCACTACCATTACTTGCATTACAATCATTTTTTATATCATCTATCGTAACCCTTTTATCTACAATATTGCTATCAAGTTTTGGTCCAGCATATGCTCCCGAACCAGAAGTTTTATAAATATGCCAACTTCCACCACCACCACCAGACCCATCACCAATAGCAGTATTACTTGAGTTACATGTAAACTGATATCCGTTAATAAATCCCGAACAATTAGTTATAACACCCGATGTATCACCGCCATCACCTTCTATTATCGGATCCTCAGCATAGGTATAATTATTTCTTACAACCGCAATGATAAAAAACACAGCAAGTACTGTCACTACCCTTAATACAACTTTTGTCTTCCGATAATTACCCATCTAACTAATATATTAGCATAAAAATTTTCAACAATCTAGTAATTTTTTAATTCAATATTTTTCTTAACCACTCATCCGCCGGCCCAGCCGTCATCAAAATCACCAAATAACCCTCCTCAACATATTTTTTTAATCTACCCGCTAATTCATCATTCATTTCTACACTTTCTGCAACTTCCTTATTCTTAAGTACACTAATTAAATCCTCTGGTGTCAAAACCTTTAAATCAGGATTTTCCCTCGTTAAATATGTTGGTAACCAAAAAATCTTATCCGCCCCAAGAAACGCATTTTTATATCCATCCTTCACTTCATGCTGCCTTACATTTTGGTGTGGCTGATACACCACCACAATACCACGATACCCACCCAGCTGTTTTTCATCCTCAGCCACACCCATCGTTGCGGCTATTTCCTCCGGATGATGCGCATAGTCCGAATATATTCCTTTACTTAGTTTTTCGAATCTTCGCCCTACTCCAGGAAAATCATTCAATATTTCAATTATCCTAACTCGGTCATTATTATATATACCCTCATTAGCCATCATCGCCTTTACTGCCTCTGCCGCTAGTGCCGCATCCATTCTGCGCACCTCCCCTGCCAACCTAAAATCATCCGGCAAAAATTCACTCTCACCACCATTATCCCATTTTATCGCCCCGTCGTTATTCTCCACCGTCTTTTTGCTTTGCTTTTTAAATTGCAAAAAAGCCGCCTCATAATCCTCGCGCGTCGGATAAATATCCGGATGATCATAAGATACTGTCGAAACCACCGCAAGCCACGGATGATATTTCAAAAAATTCCGATCGTATTCGTCCGCTTCGTAGATAAAATATTTATCACCATTATGATAAGCTCCGCTTGAAGTAAAACCAAGTGTCGTACCTACAATGTAAGACACGGGTAAACCTAATTTCAAACTCGCCCAAATAATCATCGCTGTAGTGGTTGTTTTGCCATGCGTTCCCGCCACCGCCACCATTTTAAGCCCCAAAAAATCAACTAAAAATGCTGTAAAATCATCCCTTTTCGTACATTTTATTCCTCTTTCTCTTGCAAGCTTTAGTTCAGGATGGTCCTCCGTTAGCGCCGAAGTGTAAACAAACCAATCTACCCCATCTTCGATTTTTTTTGCCAAAAACTTTCCGTCCTGCTCACCAATAAAAACATCAATCCCTTCTTTTTCTAACTCGCCATAAATCGCACCCTTACTAAGGTCAGACCCTGACACCAAAAACCCCGCTCTTTTTGCCATCAATGCCAAAGGGCCCATTCCAGTACCCGATACTCCTGATATGTATATATTCATATATATTATTATACTACCTATCCTGTCATTTTTAGAATATTCTGATATAATAATAATCACGATGTTAAAAAAGAAAAAATCTATATCTTTATATTATATCATACTTTCAGTATTTTGTCTAGTTTTACAGGGGTCATCAGGCTTTGTAAGTGCCCTATCCAAAGATCAAGAATCCGCCATAAAAAACCATTGCAGCTCTATTAAAGAAAAACTTCACGAAATTCAAAAAGAAGATTCCAAAATTCGCGTCCACCTTGGCGGGCATTACGAAACCATCCTTACAAAATTTATCACCCCCTTAAACGTTCGCCTAGTTGAAAATAACTTATCCACTGCCAGCCTAGTCGAAAATCAAAACAACTTCGCCGAGACCAAAGCAGTTTTTTCTAATGATTTCATCAGCTATCAAAAAAGTCTAGAAGAGCTAATCAATGTTAACTGCGAGGAGTACCCTGAGGAATTTTACACCAAACTCGAAAAGGTCCGCCAAAAAAGAAAAATCATGAATCAAGATGTTTTAAAAATGCGCGGCCTTATCTCAAGCCATACCAAATACGTTAACGAAATCATGAGGAAAGTCCAATGATAAAAACACACACCAAAAAACCAAGCAAATTCACTAAGGGCGGCCGCAACCTCATTGTACTAGGCATCGTCTCCTCTATCATTGCACTAGGCACCACCGGCATCAGCCTAGCTATTTATCACAACACCGGTGACATTTACCTAGACCGCTCTCGCCCAGGCTTCTTGCCAGATCAAACCGAAATCGCCGCAGATGAAGAAAAGCAAGAAGAGGAAGATTATACCTTTGAAAAAAGCGGAAAATTAACCGCCGAAATTCTTGACGAATATTTAGAAAAATTAGAAGTCGAAGTAAGAGCCATTGACACCTACTCAAATGCTTTTGACGAAAAGGCCTTATCAAACGAAGCTCTAAATATCCCTAACGATCAAATCCCTACAGAAGACCAAACCCCCACTGAATAACACTAGTCTTTATTGATTTTTTTTATAAATAGGCTTATACTTAAGTATATAATAAATGGAGATCGTATGAATCAAAAAATGCAAAAAAGTAAGCATAAAAAGAAATTTATCTTTGGCTGGATTGCGCTTGGCGCTCTCTCCGTAGCTATTTTCTTTACTATTTTTGGTATGTCTAACACCATCGCCGAAATATCAGAAGTCGCGATTTCCAAAACACCATATGCTATCCTTGCCAGCGCCGGTGTTACCGAAGATTCCGTCATCGCTCTTCCAGTTTCTTACTACGATCAAAAAGCCGATGAATGTGCAGATATCTACGATGCCACTCAAAACAATGCCGTAGAAAATCGCCAATTTGAATGGACTAGCTGCAAATATCCTAATCAAGGTATCGAGCAAGGTTTAGTCGAATATGATCTAGACTCAAATCACTTGCCAACAGCAAAAGGCGGCCAACTCACATCTAACCGTGGTGTCGTTGGCAGCAGCAACGAAGGTACCAATTTTTCTCGCTGGTTTAACGAAGTAGACGGCAAAAGCAAAAATTACCTTGGTACCATCAGACTAGATTACCACTCAGAAGGTTCCACTTTTTCATTTAGCAAAAATAATTTCTATCCTCTCGATGATGTAGAATATGACACAAATGGACTCGGCAATACTGATGGCCACAACCATCTCTTTACTATGAATTTCTCCGCTCCATTTACTACCCTACTTAGCGGCAGCGAAACATTCGAAATCACCGCAGACGATGATACCTTTGTATTCGTTGATGACAAATTAGCCATTGACATGGGCGGCATCCACGAAGCCACTCCAGCTCGCTTTGTTATCCAAGAAAATGGTGAACTTTATTCCGGAGTCGGCGATGAAGAATTAGCCTACACTGGTATCACCCTGCAAAAAGGCAACAACTCCGAAGTTCGTATCTTCCATGCTGATAGAGATTCCGTTGATTCTACCTTTGACATTAAATTTGCCGAAATGAACTTAACCATCGTTGAAGCAAAATTTGCTAACAAGGAAGACACCGGTGTGCAAATCGCCTACGACCCATCCAACCCATCATATGTAGCTCCTCTTGGCGAAGTCTCAATCTTCCGCCCAGACAACACCAAAGGTCTTATCATTATTACTACTATTGAGGGTGTTCTTGTTGTAGTATTCTCCATTCTCGTTTCCGGGATTGCGCGCTACATGCTCAAAAACCGCGCAAAAAATTAAGAAATAATCCCCTTTTATCAGCACCGAGATAACTACTTTCTCGGTGCTGATATATTTGCTTCCCGGCCATATTCCGGGATTATTTGTTTGTGACTATTTCCGTGATGGTCAAAAAGCGGCACATTTAACTCTTGCGCCAATGTATTTACAACTGCAGCACCAATTCTAAGCCCCGTAAACGAACCCGGCCCACTCATAAAAATAATTTCATCAATATCTTGCCAATCATGGTGATTTTCTGCTAATTTATCCTTAATAAACTTCAAAAGTTTTTCCGCCAAATCGTTCGCAAAGACATACCGATATTCTGTACCATCCAATTTTAAAACTGTTTCCGGTGTACTAGTGTCTAAGTATAATTTCATATTTAAATCATCCTATCACAATTTTAGTTCCGCTTCAACATTACTGTAAATGCTTCGCTTGGTATATCAATTTTACCAAACCGCTTCATTCTCGCCTTACCACGTTTTTGTTTTTCCAGAAGTTTTGCTTTTCTGTCTCTATCGCCGGTATGAATCTTCACCGTCACATCCTTACGATATGCGCCAATTGTTTCGCGCGCAATAATCCTTGCACCTATGGCCGCCTGCAAAGCCACTTCCCAGTTTTGTCTAGGTATCACTTCTTTTAATTTTTTTGTCACTTCTCGTCCAATCCCCTCCGCCTCCGTCTTGTGCGCCATCACAGACAATGCGTCCATCTTATGTCCACCTACCAAAAAGTCCACTCTCACCAAATCTTCCGCTTTGTAACCATTTAACTCATAATTAAACGAAGCATATCCACTCGTGGCCGATTTTAGCTGATCATAAAAATCCGTCAACAAATTTGCCATCGGCGCCTCAAAATCAATCACCGCCCTTTCTTCAATATATGACAAATTTGTCTGGTGTCCACGTTTTTCATTAATCAGATTTAATACATTGCCAATCATATTTTTTGGTAAAATTATTTCACCTTTTACCCATGGCTCCCGAATTTCCTTGATCTCACTCGCATCCGGTAGTTCCGATGCTGATTTTATTTCACGTACATCACCGTTGTTCATTACTACTTCATAATTTGTGCTCGGATTTGTCACGATTAAATCTAGTCCAAATTCTCGCTCCAATCTCTCACGAATAATATCCATATGAAGTAACCCCAAAAATCCAATCCTCAGCCCAAAACCAAGCACTGGCGAATTTTCCGGTTCAAATCTTAGCGCCGAATCCGACAAGGATAATTTTTCAATCGCTTCTTTTAATTCTTTATACTGATCATTTGAAACAGGGAAAAATCCCGCATACACAAACGGCAAAACATTTTTATAGCCTGGTAATGGCTCTACGACCTCTCCCTTATTATCAAGTATTTCTATCGCATTTTTGTCAGTCTCACCTCGCCGAATTGTTAAACCTTTAGCGATAGTCACCGTATCGCCCACCTTCGCTTCCCTCGTCGTCTTAAGATTTGTCACAATATAACCAATCTCCCCAACTTTCAATGAATCTCTTGGTGTCATTTTAGGAGTTAGTACTCCCACTTCAAGTGCCAAGCCTTTCGTGCCTGCCGCCATCATCAATATTTCAGAATTTTTCTTTATTTCCCCTTCAAAAATTCTCACATAAAGCACCACACCTCTATAATCATCAAAATATGAATCAAAAATCAATGCTCTTGTTTGCTCACTCATTTTTGCACTCCTAACTTCTGATATTTTACACTTCTCGTCCCGTCTTCGTTATAAGAAATCTCAATTTTCAAATGCCCTTTAGGTAAAATTTCTTTGATAGACTCTCCCCATTCTATTACGACAACATTCTGAGGATTATGTAAATTTTCTTCCAAATCTTCCACCATCAAACCCGGATCACCAAGTCTATAAAAATCATAATGTACCAAATTCCCGCCACTAGTTAAAGGATATGTCTTTGAAATTGTGAAACTCGGGCTCGTCACCGACTCTTTTATACCTAATCCTTTTGCTAACCCCCTAGTAAAGGTTGTTTTTCCGGCGCCCACATCACCTACAAGCTCAATTACCCTCATATCCGTCATCTCTTCATCAGCCAGTTTCTTGGCGATCTCTTCACCAAAATTCATCATCTCATTCTCGTCATTAATCACCTTATCCATCTATTTTTTCTCCATTGGCACTCTTGGTTTTGGCCCTTTCTCAATAATTGTATCCAAAATCTTGTCGACCCCAAAACCAGTCTTTCCGGACACCTCAATAATTTCATCTCTAGAACAACCAAGTAAATTAATTATCTGTGCCGCCACCCCCTCTACATCCGCCGCCGGTAAATCAATTTTGTTTACGACTGGAATAATTTTTAAATCTTGTTCGATCGCCAAATATACATTAGCAAGTGTTTGAGCTTGTATGCCCTGCGTTGCGTCTACTACAAGTACGGCCGTCTCTACCGCCTGCAAAGATCTCGACACCTCATACGAAAAATCTACATGCCCTGGCGTATCAATTAGATTTAAAATGTAGCCCTTCCACTCCATTGTAACTGGGGCCAACTTAATCGTAATGCCTTTTTCTCGCTCCAGTTCCATCGAATCCAAAAGTTGCGATTGCATCTCGCGTTTTGATACCGTACCAGTTAATTCCATCATTCTATCCGCAATCGTAGACTTACCATGATCAATATGCGCAATGATGCAAAAATTTCGTATTTTTTCCATAATACATATTATACAACTTTTTCCCCTATTTTTCCAGGTAGCGCCTTACATTAAGCCTTAAAATAATTTATCCCCATTGCTTCTTTTACCTGAGTCAAAGTCTCATCCGCCATCTCATTGGCTTTTTTGGTCCCCTCTTTCAAAATCTCCATCAATTCCCCCTCTTTCCCCTCATAGCTCTCACGCTTTTCTCTGATTGGTGCAAGTGTATTAATCAAAACGTCGCTAAGGAACTGCTTGATTCTACCGTCACCAATTCCGCCCTTAGTATAAGCCTTTTTCAACTCGTCCAAATTCTTAAATTCCGGATAAAACTCTTCAAATGATTTGTCTGTTGCAAATGCTTCTAGATAGGTAAAAAGCACATTTCCCTCAAGAATTCCCGGCTCACTAATCTCACGCGGGAACGACACCATCCCATTTACCTTTTTCTTGATGGTCTTTTCATCATCAGAAAGGTAAATACAGTTACCAATCGATTTACTCATTTTCTCATTGCCGTCCGTCCCAGGCAACCTCAAACATACCGAATTATCCGCAAAAATCCCCTTACACTCTACCAAAACATCCTTCTTATAAATCCGATTAAATGCCCTCACGATTTCTCTCGTCTGTTCTAGCATCGGCTCCTGATCATCACCCACTGGCACCAAATTTGCTCCAAATGCCGTGATATCCGCCGCCTGTGAAACTGGATAATTAATAAAACCAATTGGCACTGATCGCCCAAAATCTTTGGTCTTAATCTCATTTTTTACGGTTGGATTTCGTACAACTCGACTATATGGTACAAAATTCATATAATAAGCCGTTAGCTCTGGCAATGCTCTCACCCCTGATTGAATAAAAAACACTACCTTCTTAGGATCAAGCCCCACCGCTAAATAATCTTTCATCACCTCTAATACACTACTGCGAACCTTTTCCGGATTTTCTGCATTATCAGTCAAAGCCTGCGCATCCGCAATCATAATATAAAACTTCTCGTAATCACCTTCGTTCTGCAGTCTTACCCTTTCTCTCAAACTTCCCACAAAATGTCCAATATGCAACTTCCCAGTTGGTCTGTCTCCTGTTAGAATTATATTTTTCATTTTCCTCCTTTCAGGTTTTAGGCCTTATTTTACCCCTATCATCGAAAGGCTCAGCTTTCCATGATCAACCGCTACTAGGCGCACTTTTACTTTGTCCCCCATATGCAAAACTTCTTCAACTTTTTTGAGTCTTTTACCTTCTGCAATCTGTGAAATATGCAACATTCCGTCAATTCCCGGCAAAATATTCACAAAAGCACCAAAATCTTTAATCGCTACCACTGTACCATCGTAAATTTTACCTACTTCCGGTTCCTCTGTAAGTCCCCTCACCCAATCCAAGGCTTTTTGAATTTTTTCTGGATCATTTCCCGAAATCGTCACTAATCCATCATCCTCAATATTGATTTCCGCCCCAGTTTCGGTAGTGATTTTATTAATCATCTCGCCACCCTTACCGATCACCGCCCCAATTTTATCTGGATTAATCTTTATTTTTTCAATTCTTGGTGCATATTCCGAAATTTCAACATTTGGCTTGGCAATAACAGAGGTAATATGGTTCAAAATAAACATTCTCCCCTCATGCGACTGCTTGATTGCTTTCTCTAGAATTTCCACCGGAAGCCCATGTACTTTCATATCCATCTGAAGCGCTGTAACACCTTCAGTAGTACCAGTTACCTTAAAGTCCATGTCGCCAGCAAAATCCTCCGCGTCCATCAAATCTGTCAAAACATATGCTTTATCTATATCTTTTGCCTCAATTGGTGTACCTTTTTCTACATCCACCATTAATCCCATTGCCACCCCCGAAACAGGCCGCCTTAGAGGTACCCCAGCATCCATTAAAGCCATACAAGACGAGCAAGTCGCCGCCATCGATGTAGAGCCATTTTGCGACATTATCTCAGTCACCGAGCGAATTGCATAAGGGAACTCTTCCTCTGAAGGAAGCACTGGAATAAGTGCCCTCTCGGCAAGATATCCGTGCCCGATCTCACGTCGTCCAGGAGATCCAATTCTCCCCGGTTCTCCTACTGTATAAGATGGCGCATTATAGTGATGCATGTAACGCCTCTTACCACCAGATACTTCCATCGTATCTATCTCTTGCGAATAGCTAAGCGGTGCCAAAGTTACAATATTCATTGCCTGTGTTACACCCCTAGTAAATAGAGATGAACCATGAGTTCTTGGTAAAATACCCACTTGTGATGACAAAGGCCTCACTTCATCTAATTTACGGCCATCCGGACGTACACCCTCTTCAACAATCCCGCGACGTACCTCTTTAAATACCGCAAGTTCAAATGCCTGGTCATACACATCACGCAAATTTTCGTCATACCAAGCAACTTTTTCATTATCCGTTTCACCTTCCCCCTTAGACAAAGCAAATTCATCATGCATCGCATATTTTATTTCATCTATTACCTGTGCTCGCTCCATCACATTACCGCGAATTTTTGAACCAAATTTACCCTTAGTCCAATCTGCTACCTCTTTAATTATCTCTTCTGAAGGTAGCACCAACTCATATTCCTGCTCCTTAGTCCCTACCTGCTTACTTAACTCTCTCTGTAAATCTAATACCGGCTGGACATTCTTTACCGCCCAGTGCATCGCCCGGGTAATCATCTCCTCTGGAACTTCTTTCATTCCAGCTTCCACCATCATTACCTTACCGTCTTTACAAGCCACTACAAGATCCATCGGTGACTGCTCGCGTTCCTCCTCATTTAGAAAACCTTTAAATTCGTCGCCAATTCTGCCAATCCTAATCCCTGCCACCGGACCGTCAAATGGTACTCCTGCGTTCATTAAAGCGCTAGAAGCCGCAATCATCGCCACGCAATCTGGGCGAAATGCCGGGTCCATCGAAAGCACAGTACATACCACCTGCACCTCTTGACGATACCCCTTAGGGAATAGTGGCCTAATCGGACGGTCAATCAAGCGCCCCACGAGCACCGCCTCGTCCGCTGGCTTTCCTTCTCTCTTAATAAAGCGCGAACCAGAAATTTTCCCTGCTGCATACCATTTTTCTTCGTAATCAATAGATAATGGGAAAAAATCCTGTACTACCGGCTTAGTCCCTACCACGACAGAACCAAGCACTACCGTATCGCCATAAGTCACAAGCACCGATGAGGTAGTCCTAAAACCAACTCTATTTACCTCAAGAGTTAGCTCTCTCCCTAGCCATTCGGTTGAAACCTTTAGTGTCCTCTTTCCGTTAGGGTTAATAATTTCCATAAAAATATCCTTTCTCGGGAAAACTTCAGGTATATTAGCTAAAACACCATAACATATTTTTTAGGACACGCGTCGTTTTCCCCTGTCGCCACAGGGGAAAACGCGCTAGTTCTCGCCTTGCCAGGCTCCGAATTGTCCTAAAAAATAGTTATCAGCGTTTTAGCTGAGTATATCTGCCGTCTTCCCAATGTTAATTTACTGGGTACTATTATACCAAATCTTGCCTTTTTAAGCAAAATATGCTATAATAAACGTAAGGGGGTTGAATTTTCTATTCTCCCCAAATAAAAAATAGGGGGTGGACGCATGAATAATATCGTCCATGTAGAAGTTTATTGTGACGACAAAAGAAATATTACTGCCGTCGCAGTAAAGGTTAAGCATTTTGGGGAAAAAATAGAACCCCACGCATTCGTTGCCACAGTGTCGGCAGCTTTTTACAGAACGACACTACTCAGCGATGTGGGAAAATCCCTAAAAACTGAGCTTAACCCTAAGCGTCATGATGTTGTCGACTTAATTGTGACGCTGAAAAAAAATAGTATTAAACAAGTCGACGTCGGGAACTTTCTTGAAGCATTTCAAAACGCTCTCGACGAAACAAATCTATTTTAACCAAAAACCCGCCGAGGCGGGTTTTTCCATTTCTATTACCAAAGTTACTTCCTGAGGCCGAGCTTCTTAACAGTCTTCTTGTATAGCTCAAAATCAGTCTCTTCCAGATAGCGAAGCAATCTCTTGCGCTTCCCCACCATCTGCATCAAACCTCTTTTGGCCATAAAGTCATGTTTGTTATTTTTGACGTGCTCAGTAACTTCCTTAATGCGCTCCGTCAAAATCGAAACTTGAACTTCAGGAGAACCAACATCTGCCTTATTGCGGGCAACCTTGGCAATAGCCTTGTCTTTATTCTCTTTTGTTATCATAAAAGACATTATATCACATCTGTCAGCACTTCGCAAGCATACATAATAGCTCAGCGCCTACATAATAGCCCACGATAATATGCAGCAGACAAAACCTTACAAGTTACCGTTCAATCCCATCCACGTTCTAAAATACTTCCCAGCCGTATTGTTGTCCCAGTGAACACCATCCGTCGTCCTATAATCTTTCCAATCTGCGTTAGGTCCGTCAACTATATTATTGCTATTGAAATGAGCTATTCTATTAAACATATTTACAAATTTTACGTGAGCATTATTGCCCTTATTCGCTACATATCGGTTTAGATAGTAATTGATCAAGGTGTATTTATAATTAGAGCGATAACCTCTCTCACACGAAGTATTCGAGACCCACTTGTTTTGCTCACCCGTAGATCTACCTACAGGGTAAAGCGACGTAATATAACCACTAATATTATAACCAGAATTCTTTAATTGTCCAATTAAATCATCATAAACCCCTACTTGTTCCGAAATCCTCGGTACCTTTATAGTCCTTACTACTTTTCCGGAATTATCCTTTATTTCCACTCTCTTTGATGCATCAGCATTCACATCATCACAAGAGTAATACCTAAGATCATTACCTACTGGATTAAAGTATACATAAAATTCTACATAATTTTTTCTAGAACTATAGTTCCCAATTATTTTCTTTGCGAAAGACCAACCAGAATAAGGTGGTGTAGGATCATCGCTCATTTTTTCTAGACCCCAAGAATGGCCCGTACTAAATTGAAAACCGCGACCAGAATAATAGATAAAGTTCAAAGTATCAACCAAAGTGTACGGCCCCTCTCTACTCGTACTATACTGGTTATTCCGGGTAGTTTTATAAACATTACCAGAACCTGCTTTGTACTCTTTAATATTAGCAAAACCAGCACCGTTAATTCGCGCAAGTTGCGAAGCGCCAATCAAGATAAGTACTTTTTTCTTTACGGTTACATTAAATGTAGCTTTTTTACCAGATCCATCTTTTGCCGTCGCCGTAATGGTAGCCACCCCAGCATCTACCCCAGTAACTAGCCCAGTATCACTATTCACTTTAGCTATATTTGAATTACTACTACTCCAGGTAACAGCTTTATTAGTAGCATTTGACGGAGCAACTGAAGCGGTGAGTTTGGTAGTGTGATTCTCTGCGTTGAGAAGGATGTTGTTGCTACCACTAATGGCAACACTAGTGACTTTGACCGGTCCATTATAGCGCCAAATAGCATAAAGAGTAATAGTTTGTGGATTACTAATAGTGATTGTAGCTCCACTCTGATATATAGTTCCAGAACAAGCAGTATCAGAAGCTCCATTGGTACACCAACCAACAAATTCATAGTTTGTACGTGTTGGTTTTAGTGTACTAATAGAAAATGATGCACTTGATTCAGTAGTAGTTCTTGATTGTTGTGCTGGAGCATTAGTACCATGATTTGCATCATATTTTAAGATAAAGGTATTATAGGTGACAGGCTCTGGTTCTGGTGTAACTGGTTCCCAAATAGCATAAAGATTAACATTTACGTCTTGATTATATTCTGCCCCAGGAGCATAGGTTGTACCAGAATCATTTGAAACTGTATTCCAGTGAACAAAGGTATAATTATCTTTTGAACAACTACTTCCATCTTTGATAGTAACAGGAGTACCGACATTTGACGTTTGTGATGCAATGCTGCCGCTGCCACCATTACAGGAATAATTTACAGTGTAGGTGGGCAAAACATTTGCTACAGCCTTATAAACAATTGCGCTATTATTAATACCATAATATGAGCCATCAGGCAAATTATTCGTCACATTAAAACCATAATAAATCGTCGTGGTATCCCCAGCACTAGTAGCCCTAGAAACATCTTTAATCAGTGTCTCTGACCCTAGCACCGGCACACCGGCCCATTTTGAAGTAGCTGACGGCACATAATTATTCCCAAATTTTTCATTGGAAATGGCATAACCATAAGTATCTTGGTCAAGTACGTCCGGTTCGTCAAAAGACCCTGATGTTGCCGCAATAATCGACTCGGCAGAAGTACTCCCATTGATGGCTAAATCGTTATACTCAGAGCTGTCAGTAGAAACATAAAGCTTGTATCCATTTGAAGTGGCATCATTTACGGTCAAAACCTGCGATGTAGACACAAAAGCACTTCCACTAGAAAGATCCAAATCTTTAACAAAGCTCTCGCCAGTCGCAGAAATCGAAAGGGTTTCGGACTCACCATTTGCCGCCTGCGCATCTTTTTGCTCCGATGCCGACATAAATACATTAGAAAATACATAAACCCCACCAACCAAGACAATAGCACTAGCCATTATGGGAATAAAGATGTGTTTTTTAAGCACCGGATTATACGAACGACCAAAGCTATGTGAGCGCTTAAACCTCAAATTATTAAAATTATTTTTTACAAAAGAACGTCGCGCACCCCATTTTTTACTAAAACTATTTTGATTCTTTTTAATTCTTCTAAAAACTAAGATCGCCGCAACCACAGTAAATAAAGTAATCGCGATAAATGGAATGTTCTTCCCCGCTACAGATCCAAATGACTGAAAAGTCATCATCCCGGTATCTGGAGCCAAAGCCGAAAGATCAACCGTCTCCGGATTTTCAGAAATAACAAAAACCGTCGAAAATTCTTTACCGTCCGAATAATACGCAACCAAAGTATAATATCCAGGCTCAAGTTTCGCCATATAGGCACTGGTCAGAGTAATGATAGTACTGCCTTCTTCCAAATAATATTCTTTGTTTAATGTCAGCTCTGCCCCATTTACCGTCAAGCGACTAAACAAACTAAGATCATAATCTATTTGCACGATCGCATCCTCGCCCTCACCAGGCTTTTGCACACGCCCGTCAATCCAATAGATTTCCCCAGTGCTTTCCGGATCCGGCTCCGGAGTATCTGCAGAACTATTGGCAATATTTATTTGCGGACGAAAAGATGCCGCAGAGGCAGGAGCAGCACAACCAGCCCAAAAAAATACACCAAGTAGCAAAACAGCCACAAATATTTTTACATTTTTATGCAATTTCAACATATATGACCTTGTGATATTTATTAAGTTTTTATTTTAGCTTCAATAAGACCTACTCTAAAAATAATATATCAAAACATTAGCAGTTCGTCAATATAAAAATACCGGAGAGCTAGTCCAAGTAGACGCATCAAAACATCAATGGTTATATAACACCAATGAATAATTCTATCTACATAGAGCTATAGATGATGCAACCGGTATCATTACGGCTTGTATTATGATAAAAGAAAAAACAATGCTAGGCTATCAATTACTTATGGTAGATACAATAAAACACTATGGTATA
Source organism: Candidatus Nanosyncoccus sp. (assembly GCA_045530815.1). Lineage (GTDB taxonomy): Bacteria > Patescibacteriota > Saccharimonadia > Saccharimonadales > Saccharimonadaceae > Nanosyncoccus. The sequence goes on along the minus strand of JAZSCU010000017.1, from coordinate 291 downwards.
CGGAAGTAAACTTAAACCCAAAGCGACATTTTAACATAATAAAATATGCGACATTTTAACATAATGTTGACATAGCTTTTCTGAGATTTTAATGAAATTGCGGGCATCTTCCCTGGCTTAATTACAACATAGGAGACGAAGTTCTGTAGGTAAAAGATCTTTATTCATCTTTATTATTGCGGCGAGAAAGGACAAAGAAAACGACAGCAGAGATGGAAGAAACAGCAGCGGCAACAATGAGAGAAAGGGTGAGGGAGTTAGTGCTAGTAGTGGCTTCAGTAGTGACATCGG
>JAZSCU010000016.1:0-5629 GCA_045530815.1 Candidatus Nanosyncoccus sp. | reverse complement strand
TTCGGCAAGTATCACTTGTAGTGCAGAATCTGCGCATAAAATATGAGGGGCTACCCCCTCTCACTGGAGAAAGGCGCAGAACTCTGCACCGCAATTAACATAAGTATATTACATAAGTTCGAAAACACCAAGCATAAGCGTTTTGGAAGTGTGGGGAGATATGTATTTGGTGTTTCGCGTATCTGTTATTTGGCGAGTTCGAACTTGCAATTGTCGCGATAGTAAGCTTAAATACGCAAAACATTTTAGGAGTTTATTATGGCTATTAAGTTAGAAGATGCTGTCGCGGTCGTACAAAAAGAGATTCGCAAGTGGCGCGAGAAATACGAGTCCGTCGCGAATGAAAACGGGCAAGACCACCCAATTATGGTCGAGGGCGAAACTATGGCCGGCTATTACTGCCAGCTTATGGTGAACCCTCAAGAAGTCGCTAAGATTTTTGTCGATTACGACTATGCGCTTTATCGTGTTCTCGGCGAAGATGCACCGGACGCTATGTGGGAAGATTTAGGTCGAAAGTTTGGTTTAGCGCATGTTTGCTCGGTGGATCTATAGTTATTCAAACTTTTTCTTTCCGATTTCTTTAATTAATGATAGTGCATTTGATATACTCCCGAATTCATAATTGTAAATAAAAGATGTATGCATTCCGCCATTTGAAATTTCTTCTTTGATAGTATTGTAGCCATTTAATTCCGGTAATAGCTCCTCGATTTTATAGCTTTGCCCATGAATAATTTGGTTTCTTGCATTGAAAACGACATTTATCGATTCGCGCATAGATTCGCTATAGTCTATTTTCAGCTTCTCGGCGGTCTTTCTAATTGCATCCTTAACAACTCCGCTTCTTAATCTCTCGTATATTTTATCAATATCATTAATATAAAAATCTTTCGTTTCCTGCTCAAATTTCTCCTGTCGAGAAATATAATCAATTATTTCTTCAATGTCTGCTTTAATTTTCTTTTTATGTTTATTTGATATTTTTTCTTTACTTATTTCTGCCGTAATACTATCCAGGGCGGCCGACGTATATAATACTGCCATTTGTGTGTCTATTCTATTTTTACGGCGTAAATACATATATTTGGATAATCCGTAGCACAGTTTATTGGACGGACCATCTTTATAAGCTACTAGAATTTTCTCGAGTACATCTAGATTTATATCTGGAGATTCCACTAGGAGAACTTTTGGTGCTTCTATATTAAGTAGTTTGTCTTTTTCTAAAATGACACCGGAATAATGAGATTCATTCTTGTCTATAGAAATAAACTGTACTCTATTTATATTTAATGAGGTTTCCGTCTTAAATAGATCCCAATATAACTCAAATGGCTCCATTAATCTTTGCCAATCCTCAATATGTACACTATTTTCCGCCTTAATAATTACGCATAATTGGTTATCTATTTGATTGTTCCCGAAATTACTTCTAAAGGTACGGTTTAATGAAATAGAAAAACCGCTCTCGTATTTTTTGGAATACACTTCCCCAGTAGAACCAAAACTTAATGACTCCAGTTTAATTTGATTTTTGTCATGTTTGATAATGGTTTTCGAATCTTTTGATTTGCAATCAACATAGATGCAAATTCCGAATATTCCTTCGTTCAGTATCTGCATTGCAGTTTTCATGTCGTCGGCAATAACATAGTTCTTTATATCAAAAACTATCTCCTCGTTTCCCATATCAAAATGGAAAAAAATGGCATGATAGTTAGTTGAAATGTAAACCTTTGTACTATTATTTGCGATAAAGATAATCCGGTATTTAACGAGCGATTTGGGCTTGCCATTACGAGCAATCGAGGCATAAATCTTCCTTTCATCTGCGAACATAACACCAGTTCCGGAGAACTCTTCATTGCATTTTTCATCAAGGAGTTTTATTGTTCCGTGGATTATTTCTTTTTCCATTGTTCTCATTTCGATTACTTTCTAAAAATAAATAGGTACTCGTGTGCCAGTAAAAGGAAATTATACTTTATACTATTAGTTTTCCAGTATCCGGTCGCTCGGCAATTATGTTGTTCTTTCATGATAATTTCTTTAAGTTTGAAACCGGCCTCTTCAAATACTTGCATTGTCTTAAAGCTTAGTGGGATTACATGGCCTTTTTGTCGCGTGTCGCCCATTAGAATTGCGCAGAATTTGCCGAACTTTAATACGCGGTAGCTTTCTGATGCCACGCTTTTCATTTGTTCTAGAAAATCATTAACTTTAAAGTTTGATAAATCCTGTGGAATATCTTGACCCTCGCTGTAATGGATAATATTCGCATATGGGGGATGCGTACAGATTAGGTCGATACTTTCGTCCGGAATTGGTTTTAGATTGCGCGCATCGCATTTTGATACCTTGACCATACCGTCTGCGCCCTCGTGCTTGAATTTTACTTTTTCGCGACATCTTTTAAGTGCGACCGGGTTAATATCCATTCCAATGATGTTGCGGTTCAGTAGTTTTGCCTCTACTAATGTAGTGCCGCCACCAGCAAATTGGTCTAATATCCAGTCTCCCTCTTTTGAATAACGGAGCAGGATATTTCTTGGAATATATGGCGACCAGTTTCCGCGCCATTTTGCATCGTGGGTAGCCCAGTTGCCACGGTTAGGGAAACTCCAGACGCTAGTCATTTCTAATTCGAAGTCGTCTGGCTCCCATTTCTTTATTTCTTTTTTCTTATCGGGCATAGAAATTAAAACCTCCCGATTACGCCACTCTCGAGGTCATTAATGTTATAAATATCGTCTAATACGTCGAATGTTTCTTCTAGGTTGTTCCTGGCACTATTCCAGTTTTTGCCATCGGTGAACCAAACAAACTTGAACCCGTCTATTGTTTTTGCCTCTGTCGCGAGAGTCTTGTAACTACGCGCAGTTTCATTTAACTTTGAGCCAGTACTGTTATAGAAATTGGTTTCTATGCCGTAAATCATGTCGTCTGTTTTAATAACAAAGTCGAATCTTTTTTCGGCTTTACCTTGATTCGAAATGGCCGAGAGATCAATGCCCCACTTGCTCTCGATTCCACTAATATACATTTCTTTGAAATAATTCTGACCTTTGATGTAACCAGCTTTCTGGATATAACCCTCCACGAGATTTTCCATTATATGGCCACCACGATTCTTGCGCCCGTTAGAATCTAGACCGGTTTCCACGCCAGTCGCATAATCAACTAGGTTGCTAATAATATGATTTGCAATAAGGTCAAATAGGCCAGTTTTACGCATGAAAACCTTGTATTGTTCAATAGAATAGTTCATCTTTTTAAAGTTATAAGTAAATTCACCATCTTCATCTATTGCGTAGATTTCATTAGAGCGAACTGCCAACAAAATAGGAATGCACTTTAGTGTCTCAGGATATTTAGCGATAAGGTCGTCAAATTCTTACTCAATGTTTTGCGAGCCAACAAGCGCGTTTAGAATATTTAATTCTACTTTGATGGCGTCTACGTTTTTATGAATCTTAGGAAAATCGATATAGTAGCCATAGTCAGCAATGCTTTCCCGAAACTCCCCCAGCCACTCGTTAAAATTTCTTTTCATTTTGCTCCTTTCTTTAAAAATTTGATATTAATAATTCGTTAATTTTTCCGCGTTTGTCACTATTTCGGTTTATCATGCGTGTTGCGGACACGCGCTTGATATTCTGTTTTGCGTAGGCATCGTCAAAGAAGTTATCATCTTCATTGGTATTTTTTGGATCGGAATTACTTGCGACTATCTTGGCACCTTTTTTATCTAGCTCTTGAACGAATTTTGCAAGTTCTAATTGGTTTTTATCGTCAAACATACCCTCTGTATAGGATGTGAAATTGGCGGTCGGTGTTAGTGGACGATATGGTGGATCAAAGTAGACAAACGTTTTATCGTCTATAAAATCACCGGATTCCTTATAATCGCCACATACTATCTTGACGTTCTGCAGTTTCTTAGATACTACCTTTAAATTATGCTCGTTGCAGATAAGCGGATTTTTGTATGCGCCCATTGGTACGTTATATTCGCCTTTGCGATTTACGCGGTATAGCCCGTTAAAGCAAGTCTTGTTAAGGAATATCATCAGGGCGGCTAACTCGACTCCGTTTTCTTTTTTGCTCTTAAGCTCGTTGAATCGCGCACGTTTGGCGAGATAGGCTTCCTTGCGCCCATCATTATCTAATGCTAGGTAATCGCTCTCAAATCGCCTTAAAACGTCTAGTAGTGCGTCAATATCGTCTCGAATTATCGTATATGTATTTATTAGTTCTGCGTTGATATCACTAATATAAACTTCTTGAAGTTCGTACTTATTTAGGATGTCGAATAGGACTGCGCCGCCACCAACAAACGGTTCTGCGTATTTTGTTATAGTAGTATCTTTGGCAAAAGGGTAGTATTGCTCAATTTCTTTGAGCAATTGTCCTTTACCGCCGGCCCATTTCAGAAATGGCTTTGCTTCGTTATTAATTAAGGATGCGGCTTTTGTTCGTGCGTCCATTGGCTTTACGGCATCACATGGAATTACCCATGAATTTCCGACGAACATAGCACCGATAATGCGCCCCTCAGAGCATAAAGTAGCTACTCTTCGTTGAGAGATATCCCATTTTGTAGCAGTTTCTTTTGCTGAAATATAATTCATTTTACCTCACTTGTTCCACTTACTATTATATTCCAAATCTAGAATAATACTAGATCTAAATCGTGGTATAATTGGTACAGATATACGATTAAAAATAACAATATTATGGCTAAACTTAAAGTTTTTATAGATACAAATATCGTAAATAACCCCACGCCCATCGGAGGTCTTTTTGGAAATGCAAAAAAGCTTAAATGCCTTGAAAGATATATTGACATTATTATCCCAAAGATTGTCTTAGATGAGCTAATTGAACACAAAAGAAGAGCCTTTGAATCTGAGAAAGAGCGGCTTTTAAACAACAAGCTTATCGGTCAAATCGCCGACAGAAATGCCGTCACGAAGCTTGAGTTTTGTGAGCCATGCATCTTATTTGATGAAGATATCGTTTTTGGCACCGAAGACATTAATGACGAGAAAGAGTTTTTAGAGTGGTCGCGTGGACTTGCGCTACAGAACAAAGCTCCTTTCGATAATAAGTCAGATAAAGGGTTTAAGGATTCTATTGTCGCTTTCACTATAGATGAATACTTAAGCCGCAATCCAAAGGTAAAAAAGCCGGTAGTTTTAGTGAGTGCCGATGGTCGCCTTGGTGAATATTTTCAAGATTGCAATGATGTGCTATGTCTAAAGAATTTAGATGAATTGAGCGAGTATATTGATGGGGAAGAAAAACATAAACAAAATATACACAAAGAAGGAGATGATAAGACCGATCGGGGCGAATGTATTAAAAAGAGCACGAAGAGGATAGAATTACCGCAGCTGACAGAGGCGCGGCAGCTATTGACTGATTTACGCAACAGTGGAAATTTTGCTACTACGCATAAGATAATTGCCGACTTGCAGCCATATCTAAGGTTCTTGACCGATGAAGATTTTATCGATATTTTGTTATCAACCCTTAATAATAGCCAGATTATGTGGCTTACCGAGGATAATGATGTAAAAAGCCTTATTAAACCAATTTTTGATAAGTATAAAGACACCCTAAG
>JAZSCU010000022.1:0-20897 GCA_045530815.1 Candidatus Nanosyncoccus sp. | reverse complement strand
TCTCTTGCCAACCCCTATTTTTGTTAAAAAGCCCGGATAATTCCGGGCTTCTAGTTTTTTTGATTAGTAAACATTTTTTATGCTCACTAATCTCCATTTTTCTTTTTCTTTGGCCGTGGTAAAGATTCGTATACCACCTCCATCAATTTGCAAGATTTTCGTCTTGCGAATTTTCCTCCCGTCTTTCCATTCTGAAATGGTCAACGGTAAGAAAAACTTTGATTCTTTAAGAACTGAAATTTTCTTTTTTATTGTTTCAGCTCTCTTTCCTTCTACTTTCTCAACGTCCAGTATCAGGAAAAGGGTCTTTTTGGTGTCAATCACGGCCTCGCAAATTTTTATATAAGGATTATTACCTTTAAAAATTTGCATATTCGAGCCTTTGGTCGTGGCTCTCATTTCGATGGTGAGAGTAATACCCTCACCACTTTTTATTTCTTCTATTATATTTTTGGGATAAAAAGAATTTTTATCCTCCACTATGCTACATTTTATTATCATTTTTATTACCCCCTTTTTATTCCATAAAAAAATGCAACCTCTATAATTATATCACATTTTAATGAAAATATCAATATTTCCGTAATATCTCCATATCTTTTGCAACTAAGATAGCTACTTGCTATCAAAAAGGAGGCTTATGCCTCCTTAAAAAGATGAATTTAAAAAGACTTTTTTAGTTACTTTAGTGAGTTAATCAAACATCCCGGCATAGCCAGCAAATTCAATCGCCTCATTGAGACATCCGTCAACCATATCCTCGATAGTCTCCGGAAATTCCGGGGTAGCTGTGTTAAAATTCTTCATAATTTTGAAGATTTTTTTTACGATTACTGTTGACTTCTCAAAATAGTCTGCGCTGACCAGGATAAGACCTTCAACCTCTGTAACATACAGAGAATAGAAAGCATGCACCGCTTCATCCTCAGTACAATCCGGCTCTGCGCAATGTTCAACAATAAATTTTTTTACATCTTTAGGCGCAGAAGCAACCCATTTTGAGAGTTTTTCCCATATTTCATCATGGAGTATTCCTAACTCTTTTAAGGTTTTAAACCTCTTCGGCCCAATCGCCGAAAAAAATGCATAGGCTTCATCGCTAATATTTAAAGCTGCGACTTTTTTCAAATAATTCGGCAAAATCATCACCTCCCATTTTTGCTTCAAAGTCTTTTTAAATTCTTAAAATACATTCACATCATCTCTTGTAATGTAAAAGTAAAAATAAGTTTATCACAGAAAAACAAATTAGGCAATACTTACAACATATTTTCTAGGTATGCGTCAACAAATCCCTCAATCTTCCCATCTAACACCGCATCGGGGTCAGTTTCCTCATAACCAGTCCGGGTATCTTTCACTAATTTATATGGCTGTAATACATAATTTCTTATCTGTTGCCCCCAACCGGCCGATTCGCCAGCCCTCAGCTCACCAATCGTTTCCGCGTGTTGCTCCATCTGCATCTGCACCAACTTACCACGCAAAATTTCCATTGCCTTCTCTTTATTTTGAAGTTGCGAACGCTCATTTTGAATTGCCACAACAGTGTTGGTCGGAAGGTGCGTAATTCTGACCGCCGAATTTGTCGTATTTACCGATTGGCCCCCATGTCCACCAGCATGATAAACATCGATCCTAAGATCTTTATCGTCAATCATCACCTCATTATCAGCCTTAATTACTGGCAAAATCTCAACTAGAGCAAACGATGTCTGCCTCAGATTATTCGCATTAAACGGCGACAGTCGCACCAACCTATGCACACCATGTTCAGACTTCAGCCATCCATACGCATCCCTACCTGTCACCTCGTACACGGCCGTTTTGATACCAGCCTCCTCGCCCTGAACTCGCTCCAAACATGTCGCCTTCCAGCCTTTCTTCTCAAAAAACCTTAGATACATCCGTTCCAACATTCCAGCCCAATCCATCGCCTCTGTTCCGCCCGCCCCAGAAGTAATCCTAATAATCGCATCTTTGCTGTCATGCTGCCCCTGAAACCTTAACTCCTTCTTAAGCTCAACTAGCTGATTTTCCATCGCTTCAATCTGTCCCTCAATTTCACCTTTTAAGCTCTCGTCCGCAAGCTCAATCAAATCATTTAAATCCTCAATTTGAGTTTTGAGCAAATTCCATGGCGCAACTTTATCATTCAGCGCAGCCAACTCTTGGTTCATCTCCGTGGCTTTTTTTACATCCCGCCAAATCTCCGGCTCCGCCACTTGTTTTTCGAGCTCTTCCGCTCTAGCATTTTTCTTTTCTATTTCTAATTTTTTATAAGACTTCAAAAACTCAGCTGATAGTTCCGCCAATCGTTTTTCAAGTTCTTGCATAAGACATATTATACCATACACACCATTGACGGAACCTACTACCATTAGTATAATGGTAGTAGGTGGCAAGCTCTAGAAACTTGCCTTGGTTTGGATTAGTTGCTCTCGTCTTCTACGACAAGAGTAACTTTTTTGTTTTTAGGCTTAAGCTTGAATCTAAAGTAAAACTCTATTTCCATAGCAGCCTCCTTTCTGTTTTTGTCTAACAAATCGGGGGCATCCACCTAAGGCTATCTAGAATTACCACGCGTAAATCCCCCCTTCTCGGGGCGAACTCACCGCACCTAGCTTAGTGGTTCGCCCCTCACGAGGGAGATCTACTTTTACCGCAAACAAAACTTTCTCCAACCCGCAGTAATATAAACACATCGAGAGCATAAAAACAACCCCAAGTTGAAATAAATTTTGCATAAGAATTAAAAAAAACGAAACGAGATAAATTCCCGTTCCGTTTTTATCTAGCTTGTGCTTTTTGTAAGGCCTAAGCTAGTTGTGTGAGGTGCCAGGAGAGATCGCGCGAGTTAAACTCGAGCGTTATTTGCTCCCGACCAACCAGAACGTCGAAGATATGAAGTGCCACTCCACCCACAAATTTAATTTGTGTGCGAAGAAGCTCTGATATTTCGGTTTCGGACTCGCCTCGTCGCCTAAAAGTAAACGGTTGACAAGGCGTCATCTCATACCCAAACAGAGCCATGACTTCGACCTGTTCTGTTTTATTTTTATTAAAGTTTTTCATAAAAGACTCCTTTAAATTAAATTTATTAGAGCCATTTATGTGAGCCCAAATTTAGTAGGCTCGTGGTCACGGAGGCTAAATGACAAAACCTCGCACGACTAAAAACTTTTCTCATTGCCAGTGACCGAGGTATAGCAAGAGTAACTTAATTATAACATTTTTTAACTAGAAAAAACGCGGCATTATAGCGCCGCGTTTATTCCTTAGTTGTTAGCAACGTACTCTTCCAGGCACATGCCACTATCCGTAATCTCGCGAGCCACATTGGCAGAACCAACAAATCTTATCTCATACTCCTTCTCTTCCACTCCAGTAATATCGGATTTTTCATCAGGATACCGCATGATAAACCCATAGTCGACCATTTTTTTGTAAACGGTCTGGAATTCCAGGATACCACCCAAACGTTCATGGCTAGCAGAGCACCATTCGTATGTCTCCCCATCCAGACTACACCAAATCACCACATCAAGCACTAACCCCGTGTGATGCTCCGAATAACCCACCTGATTCGGGTTAGCCACGTTGGTAGAGCCATCGTCATACAAACCATTGATAAACTCCTGGTCTTTTGCCGTCCGATAACCGTCATATAGCCCAATTTCAATACCATCGTTGTTTTTAAGATCATATTGGAGTGAGGTAAAAGCCAAATATGCCGCCTTTTCTGCCGCCATGATATCGCCATCAACCACATTTGGAAAATACACCAAATCAGCCTGAAGCTCCTTATTGTAATCCCCGTCAAAGTCATACTTGTTTGCAGTATTTACCACGATCAAATAATCCCGATTCGGGTTTAAAAGCTCCTTAGCATCCTGATGAGCGATCTCATAAGTAGATTCTATGGCCTTACTAGATAGCCCGCTAGATTGATTAACGCCGCAACCTGCCAGTAGCACGATACTAACAACTATACATGTCAATGTGCAAATTCTTTTTCCCATCTTCTTTGCCCCCCTTTAAAAAAATAATTAATAAAAATATTCTAACCTATTTTTTCAAAAAGTCAATTATTAATATTCCCCCGAAATGATGCTTCTAGCTTCCTCCACCGAATGCGTCTCCATCAATTTCGCCCGAAGCTCCTTCGCCCCAGGAAAATTATTGATATAAATCTTAAAGAAATGTTTCAAAGGTTCGTATGAAACATAATATTTTTTGGATTGTTCCTCATATAAATCTAGGTGCAGTTTCAGGAGTTCCATCAGCTCTTCTCTCGTAGCTTCGTGATCAGTAAAGCAATACGGATTCGCGAACACTCCCCGCCCAATCATAAAACCATTCACCCCAGGATATTCATCATAAAGCTCAAGCGCATGCGCTTCGTCGCGTATGTCGCCATTAATAATTAGTTTCGTCTCCGGACTAATCTCATCGCGAAGCTTTACAACCTCTGGGATTAACTCATAATGCGCCGATACCTTACTCATCTCTTTTTTCGTACGAAGATGCACAGTAAGAGCCGCCGGGTGTTCCCTCAAAATCACCGGTAGCCATTCCCGGAATTCCTCAGGCTTACTATATCCTAATCGTGTTTTTACCGACACTGGTAAATCCGTACTTTTTTTAGCATTATTTAGGCACTCCACAGCTAATTCCGGCGTCCTAATCATCGCCGCTCCACCACCGGCCTTATTGACATGCTTATCTGGACAGCCAAAGTTAAGATCCACTCCAGAAAACCCAAGCGAAGATAGCGCCCTGCAGGTTTCCGAAAAATGCTCCGGATTTTTACCCCAAATCTGCGCAATAATCGGCTTATCCGACTCCGCCACCTCTAATCTTTCAAGAGCATTCGCTCGCCCTTTCTCCGAGGCATACGAAGAAACATTAGTAAATTCCGTAAAAAAGAGATCCGGACGCCCCGCCCGCGCTATCACCTGCCGAAACATCACATCCGTCACCCCTTCCATCGGCGCCAGTATCATAATCGGCTCATCTGATTCTTGCCAAATATTATTCATGTCTTTACCCTATCATGCCCATCTTACTTTTGCAACCCTACAGTGCAAAGGGAGCCCTCAGGCTCCCTAAAATCGTTGTTTTAAAGCTATTTAATTCTATCTTTTTCCCTAAATACATATATGTTACCCCGAATCTCTTTTAATTCGTATTTTGAAATTATCTCTTTATAACTTACTTCGTCTGATAATTTCGTTTCGACTACCCGGTATTCTTCTTTGGTAACATTTACAACAACCACTATAACAGCAATCAAAACCAAACAACAAGCGGCTTCAATTATTATTTTTTTGGTATTAATATTGTCACTAAATAATTTGTCTAATAGTGCATCAACCCAACATGCTGTTAGGACTATTATGGCTGCAATCGCTACCCCAATAATCGAAAACGACCACCAAGGTAATATAGTTTCTGTGGTAACATTTAATATTTCCATCTTTTCACCCCCTTCAAGCTTTTAAACAACCTCTAAATATAGATTTTCTAATTGTAACACATTATTTCGTCTACGTCAAAACTACACACAAACTCCTGTGGACCTTAAGATATAGTATAATCAAAAAAGGAAGTGGTAGTTATGAAAATATTAATAATATGCAGTAAGAAATTTTATTCAAAAATAGAAGAAGTAAAAAAAATTTTAGAAGAAAAAAAATATAGAGGTATTTTTACCTAACTGTTATGACGACCCTACTACCGAGCAAAGGACACGAAGCTTAGGAAAAGAAGAACATCAAAAATTTAAAGCTAAAATGTATAAACAAAGCGAAGAGACGATTTCGGATATGGATACAGTTTTAGTATTAAATCTAGATAAAGAAAAAAATGGAAAAGTATTTAAAAATTATATAGGTGGGGCGACATTTTTAGAAATGTATGATGCGTTTAGATTAGGTAAAAAAATATATTTATATAATAATATCCCAGATGGTATGTTGTTTGATGAAATTGAAGGATTCGACCCAATAATTATTAACGGCGATTTAAATCTAATAAAATAGTATTATTTAAGACTAAGCTAATCGATAAAAACAACGGAGTGGCACATCGAGTCAAAAAAATAGCACAAACATTTTAAAAATAGAAGATAATCTATTATAATAGAACTATGAAAATAGCATTACTCGGCTACGGCAAAGAAGGCCAAGCCACTGAAGAGTATTTCAAATCTCACTACAAAGACACAGAATGTGATGTATTTGAGAATTTTACCCCTGATGAAATCAAAAAAAAAGATTTCAGTTCTTATGACTTTGTTTTTCGCAGCCCTTCCGTACCGCCATTACACCTAGATAACGAGACCTCTGTCACCAAGTATTTCTTCGACCACTGCCCTTGCCCTATCATCGGTGTCACTGGCACTAAAGGGAAAGGTACCACCTGTTCTCTTATAGAGGCCATTCTAAAATCTGTGGGCGAGAGTGTCCATCTTGTCGGGAACATCGGCATCCCCTCAATCGAGATCCTAGACGAACTCCAAAAATCCGATGTCGTTGTCTATGAAATGTCCAGTTTTCAACTCTGGGACATCAAAAAATCCCCTAAGATAGCCGTAGTTCTTCGTATCGAACCAGACCATCTCAATGTCCACAAAGATTTCAACGACTATGTCGATGCCAAAAGCCACATCGCAGAATATCAAACCCCCGAAGATTCCATCATTTATTTCAAAAACAACCCAAATTCCGTAAAAATCGCCGAAAAAAGCCCTGCAGAGCACAGATTTCCTTACCCAGGCGACCAAGATTCAGCCGAACTCACAAAACTATTAGACTCGCTCAAGGTCCCGGGTGAACATAACAGAGAAAATACCAAAGCCGCCCTCCTTGCTGTCGCCGCCTTCTTAAATATATCACCAGACGAATTAATCGAAAAACATTTCTCTAAGATTCAAGCCGCGCTCAAAAGTTTCAGAGGATTGCCACACCACCTTGAATTCGTTCGTAATCTGAACAATGTAGACTACTACGACGACTCTTTTTCCGCCTCTTCCCCATCTCTCGAAGTCGCCATCAAAGCCTTCCCGAATCAAAAAGTTATACTGATCGCCGGGGGTAAAGACCGCGGCCTAGACCTCACCCCACATAAAAACGCCATTTTTACTTCAGAAAATGTAGAAAAAGCTATTTTAATAGGTGAAACTCGCCACGATTTAAGCGCGGGCCAAAACCCCGAAAAATTCATCTTAAAAGATACTCTAAAAGATGCTGTTACTACCGCAAGTGGAATTGCCGAAGCGGCCGCCAAAACATCAGATAAACCAGCAGTTGTACTCCTAAGCCCAGGCGCCGCCAGTTTTGATATGTTCAAAGATTTCTATGATCGTGGCGATCAATTTAAAAATTACGTAAGGGAGCTAAAATAATGTTTAAATTCAAAGATTATTCCTTTGATAATCATATAGCCATCTTTAATTACGAAGGTCCCACCGGTATCGTTTTTACCGAAGAAATCGAATTTTCCTCAAAAGAAACTGTAGATTACGATCCAGGCATACTAAACCGTGCTTTATTCCTAGCGTTTATTATCCTCGGTACCTCTTATTACAAATCTGCACCAACCAAAGAAGTCTCTCTTTCTTGCCCTCTGGATGATTTTTCCGCCAGCTTTTTTAGCAAAATCTACCAAGAAGGTCTCAGCCAATTCGCTTTCGAAAACCATCTAAAAAGAACCGATCTAGCTCATTTTAAAGCTCAAACCTCTATAGAATCCCCTACTAGTAAAACCATCGACACCCCAGCAAAATCCCTCTGCCTTATTAGTGGCGGCAAAGATTCATTACTCTCATATGAAAAACTTAAAGAAAAGAATGTTCCTCTTGAAATTGCCTATATTTCTGCAAACGACACCCATCCTAGCATCCTAGATGAACTTGGAAACCCACTTATCATCAAACGTCATATTGACAAAAAAAATCTCAAAAAAGCTGGCGGCCTTAACGGCCATGTTCCAGTTACTCTTATCAATGAAGCAATTTCTCTCATTCAAGCAATCTTGATTGGCGCAAATCACATTGAATTTGGTATCGGAAAAGAAGGTTTAGAACCTCACGCCTGGATTGACGATCTTCCAGTCAATCACCAGTGGTCCAAAACCAAAGAAGCCCAAGATTATATCAAAAAATACATTAAATCTTACGTAGTAGATAATCTTACTATCGACTCCTGTCTAGAAAACCTTACTGAACTAGAAATTGCCAAAGAATTCGCCGAAAAATGCTGGGATAAATATGCCGACAAATTCTCCTCCTGTAATATCGCCAACTACAAGCAAGACGAGAACAACCAAAAACTTAAGTGGTGCGGCAAATGCGCTAAATGCGCCAATTCGTATCTATTGTTTTGCCCCTTCGTACCATTCGAAAAACAACAAAAAATCTTCGATCATGACCTTTTTACTGACCCAGACTTAACAGAAACTTTCAAAGGCCTTCTTGGTATCGACAACGTAATGAAACCATTTGAATGTATTGCTAGTATTGACGAACTAAGATGGGCATACGACCACAAATTACCGGGATATGGTAATCTAGAAGTTTAATCTCGTCTCAAGTCCAGAGATAAATGCTTTATCTGTCGACGACACTGCTGCAAACCCTTTTACCCCAGAACCAGCAAATTCACGCGCAAGTTCAATCATCTTAAATTTATCAATCGATTTAATCAAATTTGGCATATTGTCATATCTTTCAACTATTTCGTTGGTAAAATAATGGTCTGCGTAATAATCAGCAATCTGCCCCACCGTTTGTGCACCCATCTGAAACCTACCAAGAGCATAAGATTTTGCCGCCAAAAAATCCATATCCAAAATTTCACCGTTCAAAGTTTTCATCAATTCCGTCTGAATTAATTCAAACAACGCATCTGCATTTTCGATATTTACTTCCCCGTCAAAATCCCAATATGAATTATGCGCATTAGAAGCCACCGACGAACCCATCCCGTAGACTAGCCCGCGCTTCCTCGCTGCCCCAAAGACCTTCGAATTAGTTGTACCGTTCAGAATATGGTTTAAACAATTCATTGCAAATACTTCCGAAGGATCCAAATGCCGTGGTGTCACCAAGGAAAACCCAAAAGTGATATTCGAGGCGTCTTTTCGCCTAATCGAAACTGCCTCACCAGAATGAAGATCCGCCAGAGGAATCTCAAATTTCCTTCCTTCCTTTAGATCCCACTCATCAAGCATCTTTATAATCTTATGTTTTCGCCCCTTTATTTTGCCAGCAATGATAAATAACATATTTTTGGCCGTATGCGTCCTACGATAATGCTCTCTAATATCTTTTAATTCTATATTTGAGATGGTCTTTATTCTCTCAGGCAAATCCAAAATATCTTCACCTACCGCCTGTTGTACTCTTGGCCAAAGCAACCTGTAATAATCATTCATATATCCAGTTAATTCTGACCTTACATTCGATTTTTCGGACTTTAGCTCCTCTTCGTTAAATCTTGGTTCGCAGATCGAAATCCGCTGCAATTCCATGATTCTTTCCCACTCAAAATCCGCGCACTCCGTTTCGTAGCACACCGAAATATCAGAAGTCCAAGCATTATGATAAGCTCCGTTTTTAGTAAATTCCGCCTCAAAAGCCTGCTCATCTTTATATTTTGCGTTTGCCCCAAAGGCTAGATGCTCTACCACGTGAGGAATTTCATAAACATCTTTATTTTTAGCATACATCATTCCCGCTCTAAACTGAATCCTCGTGGACATAACACTTGCTCCAGGGATATCAATCAAAAGCCCCTTAGCTCCACTTTTCAACGTAATCTCTTCAACTGAGTGTTTCATAATTCACCAATTATACCACAAATCTATTTGTGCTTACGGCTAGCTTTCTTCTTTTTCCTAGAACTTACTTTTTTCTTCTTAGAGCTACTTCTACCCGGAGCTCTTTTCGGTGCCGATTTCACACCTGATTCGTTCTTTCTAAATTCTGAATCTAAGTTTCTCTCTCCCGCCGAAATTTCGTTTACGCCCTTCTCAGTTTGGGCCTCAGCCATCTTGGTGAGCTCAGATTCGTATTCTTCACCATCTGTTACATTATCAGCCGCTGCCTCAGAAGGTGTAATCGAAAGTAAAATCTTCAAAACTTCTTCCCTTAGGTTTCTCTGTAAACCATCGAATAGTTTTTGTGATTCTGAACGATATTCTACTAGAGGATCTCTTTGTCCTACCGAGCGCCAATGAATTCCTTCACGTAGATGTTGCATATTTTCAAGATGTTGCATCCACAGGGTATCAAGTACTTTTAGGTATACTTCGCGCTCGACTTTTCGCATAGTTTCAGCGCCAAATTCCTCTTCTTTTTCTTTATATGCCTGTTCCACCGCTTCTAAGGCTAATTTTTCACGATCTTTCTCTTTACGCTTAATACCAATTCCATGAATCAAGTCATCATCAAAGTTAAATACTGCTTTAAACTCTTCATCAAAATTCTTATTAACTCTAGACGAAAATTCCGTCAAAGTTTTTACCTCGTCTCGCATTAACCTTTTAATCTCTGGGTAAATATCGTCGCCCATCAAGATCTTTCGTCGCATCATGTAAACCACCTTGCGATGACGATTAATTACGTTATCATACTGTACTACGTTTTTTCTCGAGTCAAAGTTAAAACCTTCAATTCGTTTTTGGGCAGCTTCTAGTGTACGCGAAATAGAACGTGTTTGAATTGGCATATCATCAGCCACGCCAAGTCTTGTCATTAACATTTTTACTCTATCGCCCTGGAAAATTCTCATCAAATCATCTTCGCAACTTACAAAGAACTGAGTCGTACCAGGATCACCCTGACGTCCACCACGACCACGTAGCTGGTTATCTACCCGACGAGAGTCATGTCTCTCTGAGCCAATCACTACTAGACCACCTAGCTCCTTCACACCTTCACCAAGCTTAATATCGGTACCACGTCCTGCCATATTTGTTGCAAGAGTAATCGCACCTTTTTCACCAGCTTTAGCAATAATCGCCGCTTCACGTTCGTTATTTTTAGCATTTAAAATTTCGTAAGGAAGCCCATATTGATCAAGATATCTCGCAATTTCTTCATTATTCGCGATTGAACCAGAGCCGACCAGCACCGGCTGACCCTTTTCGTGATATTTTTTGATCTCTTCCGCAATTGCCTTTAGTTTAGCTTGCTTGGTCTTATAAATTAAGTCATCTTTATCCACACGGGCAATTGGTTTGTTCGGCGGAATTTGAATTACGTCAAGCGCATAAATCTGCTGGAATTCCTCCGCCTCAGTAAATGCTGTACCGGTCATACCAGATAATTTTTTATACAAACGGAAGAAATTCTGGTACGAAATCGTCGCAAGTGTCATCGACTCCTGCTTTACTACCACACCCTCTTTAGCCTCAATTGCCTGGTGTAAACCTTCGTTATAACGACGCCCTTGCATCAAACGTCCGGTATGTTCATCTACGATAATCACCTCGCCAGAATTTGTTACAACATAATCCTTGTCACGTTTAAAGATGATTTCTGCTCTTATCGCCTGCTCAAGATGATAAACTAGAGGAGTATTTTTGGTCGAATAAATATTCTCCACTCCCAAAATCTTTTGGACTTTTTCGATCCCCTTATCAGTCAAAGTTACCGAACGTCTCTTTTCATCGAAGATATAATCTTCCGGTACGAGTCTTGATGCTACCTTAGCAAATTGATAATATTGCTCCGGATTATCCCCAGCTGGTGCCGAAATAATCAAAGGTGTTCTAGCTTCATCAATCAAAATCGAGTCTACCTCATCCACAATCGCGAAATTGAGCTCTCTCTGACGGAGATATTGTACTTCGCTAGTCATGTTATCGCGTAGATAGTCGAAACCAAATTCGTTGTTAGTACCATAGGTAATATCTGCCGCATAAGCCTCTTTACGTGTACAAGGCTTGAGATGTCGAAATCTTTCATCATCGTGTTCTTCATTTTCGTATTCTGCATCATAAATAAACGAGGCGTTATTAATAATTACACCTACACTCATCCCTAGAAAGTCATAAATTGGACCGTTCCAGCCCGCATCACGTTGTGCCAAATAATCGTTCACTGTCACCACGTGTACACCACGACCAGTCAAACCGTTAAGATAAGCCGGAAGCATCGCCACAAGTGTCTTACCTTCTCCAGTCTTCATCTCTGCTACTGCGCCTTCATTCAAAACCATCCCACCAATCAACTGCACATCATAAGGCCTAAGTCCCAAAATTCTCTTTGATGCCTCTCTAGCTACCGCAAAGGCTTCTGGTAAAATTTCATTCAAAATCTTTGTATCATCCAAGACTTTTTTCTTGGATTTTTTAGTCTTTTTAGCTTTTTTATCTGTTTTGGCGTTCTTTTCTTCGGCTTTTTTAGCTTCAGCTTCTTTTTCTGCTACCTTAAGGGCTTTATTAATCTTTTTCTTAAAAATCTCAGTCTGCGCCTTAAGCTCCTCATCGCTCATTTTTTCATATTTTGGCTCTAAGGCACCAATCTCACGTGCTCTTTTCCAGAGTCTTTTCAAGATTTTTTTCTGCGCATCACCAAACACTCCCTGCAAAAACTTCGTCATTGCAGTCTTATCTGCTAACTTATCAGAAGGTTTTTTCTCCTTCTTCTTTTTTACCTGCACCGGTTTTTCAGAAGGCTTTTCTTCCTTCTTGATTTTTTTAACTTTTTTTAAATCAGCCTTATCAGCCATATCAGTTTTTTTCACATCGCCTCCAAAACAGAATTATTTCCCCCTATTTTACCACATTATTTTCTCTTGATAAAGAGGTTTTTAAAACTTCGTTTTTGGCGGTGCGGTTGCACTTCTAACTTATAACGCCTAATTTGTCCAGTTAATTTAGCTTCTACTAAATCTACTCCGGCAAAAACATTCGAACATTCGTCTTTTGCGGCAATTACTTTACCGCCAGGAATTTCCATGGCTGCTGATATTTCATATTTATCACTCTTACCTTTACCAATTTCTGTTACGATCACTTTACAAACTACATCTTTTTTTGAATTCCTCGGCAAATATCGATCTAATTTTCCGATTCGCTTTTCGGCATATTTTTTAAAAGGTTCCTCGACTTTATACCCGCTGCCGCTAATTTCTATTTTTTCAATCATTTATACTTTTCTCCTTCTTTTTATTAGATCTCTTCTCTACCGCCAAGATATGGTTGTAAGACTTTCGGAACTTTAAGTTTACCACCTTCTTTGGCATAATTTTCTAAAATCACTACGAGCGCCCTTGCAAACGGAATTGCCGTGCCATTTAGCGTGTGCACAAATTCCACCGAGCCATCTTTCCTTCTGACTCTCACATTGCAAGCTCTAGCCTGAAAATCAGTACAGTTAGAGCAACTCGTAATCTCTTGATATTTTTGATTCACTGGAGACCAATATTCCATATCATACTTTTTGGCCGCTGGCGCGCCAAGGTCACCTGCCGCAATATTTATAACATGATAAGGAATTTCTAATCCTTGCCATATTTCTTCTTCAATCTTTAAAATTTTCTCATGAATCTCTTTTGATTGTTCAGGAAGACAAAAAGCATACATCTCCAATTTATTAAATTGGTGTACTCTAAAAAGCCCTCGTGTATATTTACCGTAAGTTCCCGCCTCTTTTCTAAAACAAGCTGAGTAGCCCGCATAAAACAGCGGCATTTCTTTTTCGTCCAAAATCTCATCCATATGATAGCCAGTTAAAGGCATTTCCGCCGTCGCAATCATCGCAAGATCTTCACCTTCGATGAAATATTCATCAGACTGTTCACTCGTACGTGGATTAAAGCCACACCCCTCAAGCACTCGAGAAGACACCATATCTGGCACCGTCATATAAGTAAAACCGTGCTCTAAGACTTTTGAAAGCGCATATTGAAACAGAGCATTTTCAAGAAGCGCCAAGTCACCCTTAAGATAATAAAACTTAGCCCCGGCCACCTTGGCCCCTCTTTCGAAGTCTAGCCAATCACGAGACATCGCATAATTTAAATGGTCCACACCGGTTTTGTGGTTTTCGCCCCATTTTTTAACCTCTTCTGAACATTCCTCACCGCCAAGTGGCACGTCATCAGAAATCACATTAGGTACCTGTTTTAAAAGTGCTGTCATCTCTTCTTCGAGCGAAGAAAGCGCCTGTTCTTTTTCCGATAATTCTTCTTTGATTTGCTTCCCCTCAGCAATTAATTCTGGCGCCGGCTTGCCTCCCTTCATCTGGCTGGCTACTTCGTTGCGTTTTTTTCTTAATTCTTCTACTTTTGCTAACTTCTTTTTACGTTGATCGTCTAAATCTAATATTTCTTGGATATTAACTTTGTAACCTTTTTCCTTGGTCGATTTTTCAACCAACTCTTGGTTTTCTCTGATAAATTTCACATCTAACATAATTACCCCCATTATATCACAACTTTACGATAATGCACTAAACAAGTTTTGGTAATCATCTAGATGTAAATCGCCTGGTCTAGCATCAATATCTATGCCAATTTCTTTAAAAATTTTTAAAAGTTCTTCTCTAGATTTTAACCCGGCCAAATTATGTACAAGCTTTTTTCTTGGACTAGAAAAACTTCTTCTTATCAGCTTAAAGACTGCCTCATCTACCTCTGGAGCATGCGGCTCCATTATTATCACTTCAGAGTCTACCTTTGGCGGTGGTGTAAATTCCTCCTTCAAAACCACTGGCCCCGCCCACACCTTTGCCCGATTTTTTACAAAAAGCGACAACCCAGTTTCTTTTTCTGAAACAATCCGCTCCGCTACCTCTTTTTGCATTAAAAGCACTACTCTCTCTGGTAAATTCTCTGCTGTCAATACTTTCTCAATAATTGGGCTAGTAATATAATACGGTATATTGCCCGCCACCACATATGCTTCTTTTATCTTGGAAAAATCATATTTTAAAATATCTTCATTTATAACTCTCAAATTTTTACCTGGAAACGACCCAGGCAATTTTCTAGCTAGATCGCCATCAAATTCCACTGCTATAATTTTTTCGAATCTCTTAAATAAAGATGACGTCAAAAACCCTAGCCCCGGGCCAATCTCCACACACAATTTACACCCATTTACCTCTGTTTTTTCGGAAACTAGCTCGGCGCTTCTTTGAAAAATATCATAACCCCTACCAGCGGCGAGTTCCGCAATTTCTTCAAGGATTCCCCGATTTTTCAGCCAATGCTGCCCTAATGCTTTATTATTTTTCATCTAAAACCCTAAGTTATCTTCCGTCATTATTTGACCAATCTGTCGCAAGATCAAACTGTTCCGGATTTACCGCCGCAAACCCACCAGTATCATAAACCTTACCTGGGCCTAGAGAAGTTTCCACTACAGAGCACCTCGGGTAACGGCTCAAATTCGCCGCCACCAAAACATAGCCATCTTGGTCCACCTTTGCACCATCGCTTCTTACCGAATAGCTTCCGCCTCCGCAAGCATGCATCACTATAGACATCGGTAGGTCATAATATGTTTCCTGCCTTTCCACCACGGTTCCATCACTCTTTCTTACGGTATAATAATTTCTACCCATACCCACCGTTAGAGGTTTTTTCTCAATCTCACTTACACCTACTGCCACTACCCGTTCAACCGGCTCTTTTACAACTTCTTCAGATATCAACTCGCGCGAAACCTCAACGTTGTTTACATATTGTACATTATAAGTCTTTCTCTTAGTCCCCACTTCACCCAGCTGCCTTACCTCTGAGACGCCAGGAGCCAAATTATAATCCTTCTCTTGTCTTTCGCTAAATGGAATTTCCTCTTCCTCTGTTACTGTTCTGCCGCCATTTCGAGTAATCCTATAAACATTGGCCACTCCAGCCTCTAAAAAGTTAGAGTTTGGCAAAAGCTCAATCTCGTCACCATCATATACTGTTAGTCCAGCCTCCTTTGCGATTGTTTTTGCGTCATAACTTGCCGTCATCAGATATTTTTCATAAATACCATCCTGGATCATCACTGGTCGCGCCCTATATATATTAATGTGGAAATTATCAGCATTTAATTTGGTTTCTAACCCAGGATCTACAATATCACCTTCATTAATAATAATACCAACCCTAGAAATAGCCTCACCTACTGTTTCTGCCTCAGTTTTGACTGTAAGTTTTTTCCCATCATCATAAAAAGTCACAAATTTTGCTTCCGCCTCAATATAAGTTCCGTTTTCACCCTCCGCAAAAGTGTTATGGGAGCCAAGTTTCATAAAACAACCAAAAATAACTGCCATAATCACCGTAATAGCAATAAACAGAGCTTGATCGAATTTTCTCGAAAGCCTCATACACCCATTATACCACACTTACCCCAAAAAAGCTAGTGTTAATACAAAAAACTACCCCCTTAAGGATAGTTTTTTAAGCTCTATATTTCTAGGTGGTGGCAAAAATGTTAACCAAAACAATTCTACACTCTCCACCCAATAAACTGCTCCCCCTTTATTTAGCCAATATCGCCTTAAACGATATGCTAACTTACACACTTCCCGGTTCAGGCCCCTCTCAACGTCGTGATCCGGTCCGAACCTACCCTAATTTTAGCATAGCCAAAATCATTGTCAACCTTGTTTTTTAAAAATGTTTATGGCATAATATCTTTATCCAAAACCATAACATAACAGAGGTAAATTCCAAAAACCGAACACTTCATTCTTGACAAAACCACCGAATATTTTGTTATAAGTATAAGTATTATTTTGAATTTTATGTTACAATTAGACAATGAATTGGAGGAAATGGTTAGACGATTTCGCAATTGCAGCAAAAGGCATTCTTCTTGCTACCAAGCAAAAACGTTTCTGGACCGGTTTTATTCCTAGCTTCCTATTTTTTGGCTTACTGATGAACCTACTCGCCGGTGGTTTTTCCAAATTTGAACTGATGGGTGTGCTTGGATTCCCGAGCTGCCTGCAAATTATAGGCAACAGCTTTATTTCTATCTTCGGTATCAATCAGCCTTTTTTTGACTGGCTACCAATTTTTGCCATCTCAATTATGCAAGGCATCCTTATCGGCTTAATTACTCTTCTATGGAAAAAGAAAAAAGACCAAAATTCCGCCAATCTCGAAAAAGCCGGTATCATTACTGGACTCATTGCTCTCGGCGCAGGTTGCCCCGCATGCGGCACCACCCTTTTAACCCCTCTTCTTGGCGCCATCTTTTCCAGCGGCGGCCTCGCCGTTACTGGCACAATTTCCACCATCATTACTTGGGTTGCTATCATTATTGCCGTATTCTCTATAAAGCGCCTCGGTGTAGAAACTTATGTTATAATAGTCAATGAAAAATATCTAAAAAAGCATCCATTGAAGCCCAAAAAGTCTAAAAAGGAGGATAGTGAAAAAAGTTCTTAGAATTATCGGCATTGTTGTGATAATCATCATCATTATTGCGGCAATTGTTGCTAGTATGAATATTAAACCCAGCAATAATGAGAGGATCTGGGACGAAGAAACAACCATGGGTAACCCCGATGCAAAGAACTATTTCATTATCTATTCTGATCTTGTTTGCCCTTATTGTATTGCTTTCGAAAATGCTATTATCGAAAACGAAGATGAATTTCAAGAGTATATTAAACAAAATGACATCCTCATCGAGGTCCGCCTGTCTGACTTCCTCTATGAGTATGGCGAGTCCAACCCTATCAACTCACGCTATTCTGCGGTAGCAACCTACTGTGCCAAAAATGAGGGTAAATTCTGGGATTATTATAACTTGGCCGTCACCACTGTTTGGAACGATTATTTCAAAGATTTAGGCAAAGGCGCTTTCTCTAAAATGAACAATCTAACAAAAGATTATTGGGTTAATATAGGTAAAAAAGTCGGGCTTGGCAGCGACTTTGAAAATTGCGTCAAAAACGATACCCCGCTCGCCGAAATTAAAGAAAATGCTAAAAAGACTGCTAAATTAGCCGACGGTATGCCATATTTCAAATTAAACAACTACACCAGCTCCGGTTTTGACCTTTCTTGGGGTTGGGACTACGTAAAAATGTATTTCAAGGCTGGGTTAGAAAGTTAGGGCAACTAATAAGGCCTTTCGGGACACGGGTCGCTCGCGCCCGTCGTTACGGGGCGAGCGCCCTAATTCTCGGTCGTAACCTCCGAACTGTCCCGAAAGGCCTTATTCAGTTGCCCTCCATATCTTCTCGTCTTTAAATACATCTGGCAAGTAATTCTTATCCAAATGAAACCCAGCCTCCCATTTTTGACCCTTGCCGTACCCTAAATCCTTCATTAATTTAGTCGGAGCATTTCGAAGCCACACCGGTACCGGTTCATTTGGACTTTTTCTTGCAAGATCAAGCGCCAAGTACCAAGCATCAGTCGTTGCACGAGATTTTTTAGATTTAGCTAAAGCCACCGCGCAATGCGCCAAAATCAATCCGGATTCTGGCATCCCTACTCTTTCCACCGCCTGAAAACATGCCGTCGCAAGACTAAGTGCTCCGTTTCCCGCCAATCCAATATCTTCCGAAGCAAATATCACCATTCTGCGCGCGATAAACTTCGGGTCCTCGCCCGCCTCCACCATCCTAGCCAGATAATAAAGCGCCGCATCCACATCAGAACCTCGCATTGACTTAATAAATGCCGATATTGTATCGTAATGTTTGTCCCCCTTTTTGTCATATCCTGGCATTTTGCGCCCTGCCGCCTCTAGTACTACTTTTTCATCCACCTTTTCAGCTAAAGAAAGAGCAAGTTCCAAATCACCAAGCGCGCTCCTGGCATCTCCACCAGATAACTCCGCAATCAAATCTAACGCTTTTTTAGTTACACGTTTTACTGCTTTTTCTTCCTTAATTGCCCGATTTAATACTTTTAAAATTGCATCCTTAGATAGTGGCGAAATCACCACTACCCGTGATCTAGATAGCAAAGGCGAAATCACCTCAAACGATGGATTTTCCGTCGTCGCCCCAATCAAAGTAATCAATCCGGATTCCACATGTGGCAAAAAAGCATCTTGCTGCGCTTTGTTAAATCGATGGATTTCATCCACAAATAGCACTGTCCTGGTTTTTAAATTCCAGTTCACTTTTGCTCGTGCCACCACTTCTTCTACATCTTTTTTTCCTGCCGTCACCGCTGAAATTTCCACAAAATCCGCCTTAAACTCATGTGCCAAAATGCGCGCCAATGTAGTTTTTCCAGTTCCCGGTGGCCCCCAAAAAATCAAATTTACCGGTTCCCCCTTATTAACGATTTCCGTCAAAATCTTGCCTTCACCAATAATCTCATCCTGCCCCAAAACCGCCGTCAGTTTTTTTGGTCGCATCCGTTCCGCTAATGGCACTCTATTCATATAATTATTATATAAAATTTATTTATAAAAATTAATTTTTTATGCTAAAATTGAATTAATAATAATAAAAGGAGATATTATATATGTATAATACTTATACCTATGGGGGTAGCACACTTTCTTCATCAGATGCTGTCATCGCTGCTGGACTTTTTGATAGCGCCGGTATCTGGGGTATCATTGCTTTGATCCTCGCTATTATCGGTGGTATATTAGTTTACTTCCTTTTCATCAGGCAAAAAAATAGTCCAAAAAACAAATTTGCAAAATGGCTAAAGGATTTCTTGAGCTTCAAGATTATGTGGATTGAAGTAATCTTAAAGATTGCCTATTATGTTGCTACTATCTTTATTATTCTTTTCTCATTCAGCTTCTTTGGCATGACAAACATTTTTGGCGGTGCTGCCGTCCTAATGTTCTTCCTCTGCCTAATCCTCGGGCCAATCGTCATCCGTCTCGCATACGAAGCAGGCATGATGTTTATCATGATTTGGCGAAACACCCAAGATATTTCTGATCACACCAAAAAGAAATAGTCTTAAGGAATTAGCGAGCAAATCCCCCTCAAAAGAGGGGGATTTTTGATTGAAGCATTCTGTAGGTAAGTTGTAAATAATGAGACAAAGCAAAAAAGATCCCCTAAATCTATACATGATATAATATGTACGAAAAGCAAGGAAAACAAAGATGATAATAGCGCACAGAGGAATTCATAACAATAAAGATGTCCCCGAAAATTCAATCCTATCTTATAAGTTAGCTATGGATAAAAATTATGGCATAGAACTCGATATCCACATCTCCAAAGACAATCAGTTGGTTGTGCTCCACGATGTCAAATTTTCTTGTTTCATTGGTATTCATACAAATACCTCCTTTCTAAAGTGCTACCCTGGTGCATACGCAAGATGGGCTCTTTGCTAACCCCATTAGGCCAGCATCAATGCTGTAACATAATTTGCGTTTTTCAATGGATATAGTTAGCCGTAAGGGAGATTCCTGTCGCCCGACTTCTTTTAAGGCTTGAACCATTCCACAATGATTATTGTGCTATAATAAATCTAATGGGTAGTAAGAAAACAAAAGATCCAAATAAAAAAATTCATTTTAAACTCATCTTAATCGTTGCTGGCCCAATATTATTATTCGGTTGCCCAATAATCAGCTCGTTATTAGGGTATCAAATGTTAAATCTTACGAGCAGAATTAGCGCATCAGATGGCCCTATTTTCTATGTAGTCTCAGTGTTTGTCTGGCTGTGGTGGCTAGGGGCGCTACTTACCATAACGGCGACACCTATCGGGGCAATATTGATGCTAATAGAAAAAATCAAACAAAAGAAAAATAAATAACCCTACTAAATAATCGGCGATTTTGCCGATTAAAAAACTTTTTGGCAGGAGTGAATTGGGCAGGTATTAACAATCTATAAGGAGGATTTGAGGATAAAGTTAGACTGTAAATGTGCTATAATTAAAAGGGAGTGATTATATGCCATGCACTTATACTCATCATCTATTTGCTAAAGATGT
>JAZSCU010000006.1:0-11393 GCA_045530815.1 Candidatus Nanosyncoccus sp. | reverse complement strand
CTCCAATATAGATGGTGTATCAAACTGGAGTACTAATAATGTCACAAATATGAGCTCAACGTTTTCCAATACCGCCATTACTAATACCAACGCCCTAAGTGGCTGGGTTACCAGTAGTGTTACAGATATGAGCAATATGTTCTATAACACCCTTATTCTTACAAATATAGATGGTACATCAAACTGGAATACCAGTAATGTTACGGATATGAGTAATATGTTCTATGCTGCCCGCTCCCTCACCAACATAGACGGCGCTACAAACTGGGATACTGGCAAAGTCACAAGTATGAGCAATATGTTCTCTGGTACTGCCATCACCAATATAGACGCCCTTGCGAACTGGAACACTAGTAATGTCATATATATGGACGGCATGTTTGCTAGTCACTCCCTATCTAATATAGACGGTGTATCAAACTGGAATACTAATAATGTTACAAGCATGAATTCTATGTTTGCTAATGTTACTATTATTGATGTGGATTCTCTAGAAAATTGGAATATCGGCAACGTCACAGATATTGGATATATGTTTGAATCGGCTTCTCGCCTTACCGATATAAACGCTCTAGCGAACTGGAGCACCAGCAATATTACAAACATGGAGTGGGCGTTTTCAGATACTGCCATTACCAACATAGATGGCTTGTTAAACTGGGATACTAGTAACGTTACAGATATGAGTGGCATGTTCTATGGCGCCTCCTCCCTCACTAATATAGACGGTGCGTCTAACTGGGATACTAGTAATGTCACCAATATGAGCTATATGTTTAGCAACACCATATTTCTCACCGACATAGATGGCGCCACAAACTGGGATACCAGTAGTGTCACGGATATGGATAGTATGTTTAATGGACATCGCTTAGAAGCTGGCACATACCCTAGAAACCATCTTTCAGATATATCTGCTTTATCAGGCTGGGACGTTAGTAACGTCGAATATATGGATCAGATGTTTAGTAATACATTTATCCTAGATGCTTCGTCTATTGACGACTGGGATATAAATAATGTTAGAAACTTTACTTCTATGTTCCAAGATGTTCCATCTCACCCGAACTTCACAAAACGTTTAGGCACGTGGGATAATAATGGCTCTTTCATTCCATCTTCTGTTGCGTCTCATTTGATTACTATTAATATAGATAGCGGTATTAGTAAGATAATAATAAAAAGTAGTACTTATGGCACTCAAACTATCAAGAATAATGGCAGTCAAATTAAGTTGGCTGATGATACAGAATACACTATTACCGCGATTGTTAAAAACGGCTATGTATTCTCCCGTTGGTCCGCTTCGGATGGCATCCTTGGCTCTATTTCTGCGAATCCTACCACTTATACTGCAACCGGCGCTGCTACCCTTACTGTTACTACTCAACCAATTGTTAACTCCAGTGGTCCACTTAATACTCCATTGGTTGGTTCGACGTTCTTTAATGCGACTAGAAATCTCATTAATACAGCCCAAAACCCTGGCAATTCTAGCAGTTCTGATGACTCTACTAATTCTACTTCTACTACCGGCTCCACCCACTCCCCAGCTTCATCTTATGCTGAGGCGCAAGGCGTCTACCAAACCGGAGGATTTGAAGGTAGCGACAACATTGCTCCAGCCCTCGCCATTGCGCTTGCCACCTCTGCTACCTCGGGCATCATCTTCTTCATCCTGGCTCGTCGCAAAAAAGACGAAGACGAAGATGGCGATAGTATATCCTAGTATGATATACTAATATGTATGGACAACGTAAAAATCTTAGCAATTGTCGGCATGAGCGGTAGTGGCAAATCCGTCATAGTGGATTATCTGACCGAAAAAGGATACCCAAAAGTCTATTTTGGCGGTATGATCTACAAAGAAATGGAAAAACGTGGCATCGAGCGCACTGAAGATGGCGAGTCAGAAAAACACTTCCGCGAAGAAATCCGCAAAAAAGAAGGGAAAGATTGGGTCGTACGTCAGGTTATAGAAGAGACCAAAGATTTAATTGGCGCTGGCCAAAAACGCATTATCCTGGACGGTGTTTATTCTTGGACTGAGTATAAAACCCTAAAACACGAATTCCCTAAATGTCTTACCTTTATCGCCGTTGTGGTTGATAAACATTTACGTTATGAGCGTGTCGCCAAACGTCCAGGCCGTTCCTTTGATGCTAAAGCTATCCGCGAACGCGATCGTAGCGAAATCGAAAACCTCGAAAAAGGCGGCCCTATTGTTGCAGCCGATTACTATATCCTAAACAATGGCACTATCGAAGACGTTCAAAAAAACGTAGACCACATTCTAAAGGAGATTAATTTTGACTAGCCTAGATCAGGTTTTAAAAAACACTTGTAATAATAGGGGTACAGCATGAAAAAACTAGTTCTTATCGATGGTAAATCCGTTTTTTATAGAGGTTATTATGCCATGGGCGCCCTTAGCCTCTCTGATGGCACCCCTACGGGCGGAGTTTATGGTTTTGCCGCCATCGCCATGGAGATTGTCAAAAAACTAAACCCCACCAAGGTGGTAGTAGCCTGGGATTCAAAAACTTCTGTCTCTAAGCGCCGCGCTCTCTACCCCGAGTACAAAGCCGGGCGAGTTAAACCGGGTGACGATTTTTATACTCAAATACCCCTGTTAGAAGAGCTAATTAAAAATCTTGGCTGGGATTTTGTCGAAATACCAGACTACGAAGCGGACGATATCATCGGCACTCTTTCAAAACAGGCTGATGATGCCGGCGATTGGGAAACCTACATCATCTCTAGCGACCTAGATATGCTCCAGATTGTCGACGACAACACCCATATGTGGCGCATTTTAAAGGGGTTTTCCAACATTGAACAAATTAATGTTCCAGAGCTAGAAGCGAAATATGGCATTAAAAAACCTCAATTTCTTGACCTAAAAGCCCTAAAAGGCGATGCCTCTGATAATATCCCTGGTGTCCCAGGTATCGGCGAAAAGACCGCTGTAAAGCTCCTAGATGAGTTCAAAAATCTAGATGGCATCTATAATAATTTGGATCAAATTACCGGTTCCACCAAGAAAAAACTCGAAGATGGCAAAGATTCGGCCTTTTTATCGCAAAAACTAGCCAAGATCATGTTTGATGCCCCAGTAAATCTAGATAAAATCCCTGATTTTATCTTTGACCACGATAGGGTGATCTCTGGTCTCAAAAAACTTGAATTTAACTCTCTTATCCGTAAACTAGAGAAAGAAGATATCAATTTTCGAAATCACCCTAATACCCCAGTAGAATCTCCTAAAAATGAATCAGCCCCTCGCGCCAGAATAGATATACCCGCAAACCTTATCATTGACTGGGACATTAAATCTCTTATGCACAATGACACAACGATTGCTAGGGAAATAATAGAGGTCAAAAATCCTTTTTGGGACCTTTCCCAGGCAGCTTTTCTCTTAAATCCTCTCGCCAGGGAAATTCCGCGTCTCTCTGTCCCGGAAGAAGAATATAGCTCCCAGTACCTAAAACTCCAAAAATACCCCAAATTATATAACATATATACAGATTTTGATCTCCCCCTTATCCCCATCCTCTACAAGATGGAAGAAAAGGGAATGCTAATCGACCCAGAATACTTCAATCAGCTCCGTAATGAATATGCTGAAGAGGTCAAAAAACTTGAACAAGAAATTTATACACTCTCAGGGGTAATTTTTAACGTTAATTCTCCTATCCAGCTCTCAGAGGTGCTTTTCATCACTCTAAATCTCCCCACCAAAGGTATTAAAAAAACCACAAGAGGTTATTCTACTGGGGCTAAAGAACTCGAAAAACTTCAACCTCTTCACCCCGTTATTGATAAAATTATCGAATATCGTGAGGCTGCAAAGCTTCTCAGTACCTACATCACTCCTATCCCAGAATTAGCAGATGAGAATCACCGCATCCACACTACTTTTACCCAAAATGTCACCTCTACTGGGCGCCTCAGTTCCAAAGACCCTAATCTTCAAAACATCCCAGTTAGAACAGAGGCCGGTAAACGTATTCGTGCTGGTTTTATTGCTCCAGAGGGCAAAGTTCTAGTTTCGGCCGACTATTCTCAGTTCGAACTTCGCCTAGCAGCCATTTTAAGCGGCGATAAAGCCCTGATCGACGATTTTAACCATGATATCGACATTCATACCAAAACCGCTTCAGAGGCCTTTAACGTGCCTCTGGGCCAAGTTACCAAAGATCAACGCCGTGCCGCCAAGGTTATTAACTTTGGCATTCTCTATGGCATGAGTGTCAAAGGTCTATCTGATGCCGCTAAAATGCCTATTTTAGAGGCTAAAAATTTTATTGATAACTATTTTAAACTTCGCGCCCCCATCAAAGAGAAGTTAGAATCCATCCTAAAACAGGCTAGGGAAGAGGGCTATGTTGAAACTTTTTACGGTCGCCGCCGCCCTACCCCTGATGTTAAATCTAGCAACTTTATTATTCGGCAGGCCGCAGAGCGCGCCGCCCAAAATATGCCTATCCAGGGCACCGAGGCTGACCTTATGAAACGCGCTATGATTAAGGTTGATAGCAAATTGCCACAGGGCGCCGAGCTTATTATGCAGGTCCACGACTCCCTTATAGTTGAATGTGATGAAAAACTCGTTAAAGATGTTGCCAAAATTCTAAAAAATGAGATGGAAAGTGTAGCCCCAGAGCTTAAAATCAAACTCGCTGTAGAAGTCACTACCGGCAAAAACTGGGGCGAACTCTAATATTTATTAAAAACATTATCCAACAAAAATCGCCCCTAAGGGGCGATTTTTATCTTCTTAATTAGTTGCGTATGCAACATTTTGCGCCATCGCCTGTGTTTCTAGCGCAACAAGTCGTTCTGCATCATTTATCGCAGAGTTTACACTGTGTTTTACGCGTGCTGACTCTTCAGCCTTTTTCGCATCGTTCCAGCGATCCAAAGTCCCCACAAGATAGCCAGTAATTCGGCGCAGTCTCTCGAATTTGCCTTCATCAAAATACTCAGCATGCTCGTCAAAATACTCTCGCATCGCCTCTTCTCCGGCATTCACACCAATCAATTTTGTGCCCACCTCAACTAAACAGGAAACATGCATAGTCTCATACTGGTCAAAATCGGCCAAAGCTTCCTTAGCTTCCTTCTCTGATACTCTGGCATATCTTGCTAGCGATTTGACAAATCGTTTAATGTCGAAATTCTCTATGTCGTTTGGATTTCGATACACAATTTTTTTCATCTTGTTTCCTTTCTTTGCCATTTCGGGACTTGCAGATTTTTCCTAGATACTCTCCGGTTTTCGTTTCCGGTTCTCTCCAGAATTCCTTCCGTCATGGTATTTTACATTTTTATAAGCATTACCTGCAATCTATTCTAACCCTATATATAGTGTTTGTCAAGACTTTTTTCACACTAAATGTGGTGTTTTTCCACAATTTTCCTACTTTGTGATATAATACAGAGGAATAAAAAAGGAGCCAAAGTGCCAGGTTGGAACATCCATCTAGAAGCCGGAGAACGGCTTGCTAAAAAACTCAAATTTTCCGGTCAGAAACGGAAGGAATTTTTACTGGGCTGTCTTTTGCCAGATATCAATAACGGCTATATCAATCAAGTCAAAACCAAAAAAGAGCACAGCGAGACCCACTATGCCTTTGACCAAAAAAGCTCCCTAAATTTTTATGCTGAGAATAAGTCCGAAATAGATCAAAAAACCCCAATCTTTCTAGGTTATCTTTTACATCTGTATACTGATGGCTTCTTTAATTATGATTTTTACCGTACTATCAAACGTGACCCCTTAGGCGAAGGCCTAGATCATATCAAAAAACGCAAAATTAAACATCATGATTTTCGTCTTTACGACACAAAATTTCACCATCACCTAGAGATCGAAAACAGGGAAGAAGCTGAGCGCCTAGCTGCTCTCGCCAATCAAATCAATATCCCCGAAATTACCCCGGAGGACATTGAAGATGTCGAACGTATTTTGATGAGTGATGCCCTAAAAAAATACGCAGAAAGCGAAGAATATTTGTTTTATACCGAGGAACGTCTTGATAATCTTCTCGAGGATATGATCGAAAGCTTTTCCAACGATTATCTAGGGGAAGAAAATGCCTGAGCTCCCCGAGGTAGAAACTATCCGTCGAGGCCTAGATAAGTTTATCATCAAAAAACGTCTCAAATCCACCGAGATTCTCTGTGAAAAATCTTTCATCGGTACCCCAGTTACCGGGCAAGTCACAAAAATCCGTCGTTTTGGTAAGGCGCTAGTTATTGATTTAGGCAACGGCTATTCCTTAATGATTCATCTCCGTATGACTGGTCAACTCATTTATGATAGTAAAAAAATCAGCACCTCAGGCCCTCTCCAGATCGAAAACCGTTATGCTGCCGGCCACCCCAGTGATAATTTTACCGACCAGCTCCCCAATAAACAGACTCGTGTTATCTTAAAATTTGACGACGGCACTCTTTATTTTAACGATCAACGCAAATTTGGTTTCATCAAGGTGCTAAAAACCGACAAAGTATCAGAGGACCCCTTTATTCAAAAACTTGCCAAAGAACCTTGGTTTATGACCGAGGACGAGTTTTATCAAAAGCTCCAAAAGCATCCGAATTCTCTCATAAAAGCCACCATGTTAGATCAAACAATTATTTGTGGATTGGGTAATATTTATGCTGACGAGGCTCTTTTCGCTGCCAAAATCCATCCTGCTCTTCGCTCTGGCCTAATTACTAAAAGGGAATCAAAAACCTTGCTAGAATCTGCTAAAATAGTCATGGAACGTTCGATCGATTCTGGTGGCTCTACTATGGCTACCTATGTTAAAGCCGATGGTACCAAAGGCGACTATTTAGAAAAATTTGCCCAGGTCTTCCGCCACGAAGGGCGCCCCTGTCCTCGTTGCGGGACTAAAATTATCAAAATAAAAGTTGCTGGCCGAGGCACCCATATCTGCCCTCATTGTCAACAATTAGCCCCAGGCGGCACATCAAAAACCTCAAAGGAGAAACCTCATGATTAAAATTTTTACCGGTGATGATCGGGTTCGTGCCAAGCAGGAGATTTCCCAGATTCTTGGCTCAGATTATGAAGTATTTGAAGGTGTCGATCTAACCACCAGCGATTTACCTAGTATCTTCCTCGGGAGTTCTCTATTTAGTGAGACTAGAAATATTTTGATTCGTGACCTTACTCTAAATAAAGCCGTCTTCGAAAAACTCCCAGATTATCTCACCACACCGCACAACGTGATTATCTTCGAACTTAAATTAGACAAAAGATCTACTGCCTACAAAACTTTGAAGTCTAAGGTAGATATCAAAGAGTTTAATTTGCCTAAAAATCCAAACTTTAACCTAGTTTTTGATATTTATAAAGTTGCCAAAAAAGATGGTAAAAGGTCTCTAGAGATGCTCGAAAAAATCAAATCCGAAGAAGACCCTATTATGTTCCTCGGGCTCTTGGCTTCTCAGGCCATCAAAGACTACAGCTATCACCAGGGAATCAAAGAAAAAAGAGCTCTAAAAGAGCTCTCCAAAGTTGATCTAAAAATCAAGTCTATGCCGCTTTCGCCTTGGCTTTTGATTGAGTCTTTTTTGCTGCGACTTTCTTCGCTTTAGTAGCTTTTGTCCCTGCATTTTTTGCAATCAAATGTAATTTTGCCTTGCGACGAGAAGCAGTATTTTTCTTCATCAAGTCTTTCTTAACGGCTTTATCATACTCAGACTGAGCCTTAGCAAGATTTTCCGGTGTCGGATTCTCTTTAAAAGCCTTTAAGGCAACCTTGATGTCTTTCTTGATTTTGGCATTATGCTTGGTTCGCTTTTCTGCTTGCCTTGCAGCCTTCTTGGCGGATTTAATAATCGGCATTTTCTTCCTATATACTTTAAATTTAAATTATCTGGCGGATCCGACGAGACTCGAACTCGCGACCTCTGCCGTGACAGGGCAGCGCTCTAACCAACTGAGCTACGAATCCAATTGCTAAATATTATATCGTACTTCTTAGCAAAAATCAAGACCTTACATGCCACCAGGTATTTGGAAGGTACTGGTATCGGCTACTGGGGCAGATGCTGGTGCAGGCTCAGGTGTAGGTTGAGGTATAGTCATAGTCTCAGGTGATGATATAGGTTCAGGAGTGGTTGCATCACTAGGTATAGCCATAGTTTCAGGTGCAGGAGCAGATGTAGGAGCAGATGCCACTGGCGGTACATCTGTCTGGACCGGTGGCATTGAAGGAGTAAATGGTACTCCATCCGCAGTCATCGCAGGCGCTGGCATACCCATATCAACCGGTGGAGCTGGCGGTGGCGGTAAAATATCTTCCCCTGGCTGTGGTGCATAATTCATCTCTGGCACTCCGTTTATTTCTGGTGCAGAAGCCACTTCAGGCGCACTTACTACTGCTGGATTATCAGATGGAGCATCAATTCCAGCTAAGGCATCCTCAAGCATTTTGCCGTATTTATTGGTTCCGTCACTAGCTATTTCGGTACTAAGATCTGCCGGAGGCTGAATTACCTTTTCTGTACCGTTTGCTACAAACGAATCGTTTACGGCTGGTATAGAAGTATTGGTTTCTGTATCTATATTTGCATCCGCGTCAGATGCTGGCGCCGCAGGAGCCGCATCTTTTGCTGGGTTTGTCGTATCTGTTGTCGCACCTGCTGCCGTATCTTGCACATCTGGCAAGACTGCATCTTCTACCTTTACCGGGCGATTACTAAGATCTGGTGTAGTTTCAATTCCAGTTTGAGATAAACTTGCTTCAGCCGCCTTCAAATCATCAAGCAGCGTACTATCAACTGGCTCAGCTTTTTTCTCTGTATCTTGTGCTTCCGGCGCATCACTACTAGCTGACTCAGGCTCTGTCTCGGCTTTCGTTG
Organism: Candidatus Nanosyncoccus sp.; assembly: GCA_045530815.1. Lineage (GTDB taxonomy): Bacteria > Patescibacteriota > Saccharimonadia > Saccharimonadales > Saccharimonadaceae > Nanosyncoccus. Next base: position 2,507 of record JAZSCU010000006.1, on the reverse strand, counting down.
GTTCATCTGTAGATTTTTCGATCTTCAACCCATCAGTTTCTACCTTATTATCTAGTGTAATTGGCTCCTCAGTCTTTTTTGCTTCTCCAGCTTTTTCTGATTCGCCTTCTTCATTTTTGTTACTGTTATGATCTATCGCTAGATCAGTCCCATCTTCTTTTTCATCAGATAGTTCAGTTTCTGCTGGACGCTCGGCGGTAGTTATAGTGTGTAGCTCGTTTTCTACTTCCGGAGTGATATTTTTAGCGATTAACTGTTGATTAGCTCCAGAAGCCATCAAAAGGGAAGCAATCTTCAAAGTCTCAGGAGTAGTTTTGGCATTAGAAAACCTATTAGTTGCCGCTACAATCCCTGTCATAAAGGCCGTTGCTTCGTCTTTTTCGACCTGTGCTTCACTTTTTGCACTGTAAATCAATTTAGAAACCATTTCAGAAATTGAGCTAGAATCCTTGTCGCTCCATTCAACTTCGCCAAATTTGCCTGGATTTCCGGTAGTCGCATTAATGATTACTGCGTCATGCATAATTCGTCCATGCTCGCGCAAAGCTGCATCCAGATCAGTACCGTTCATCACATTCAATGCAAGCACCAAATCTACATTATAATCACCATAAGAAAACTCCAAATCATCTTCAGCAATGCGAGTACGATAAGGCGTAATGAAGATTTTTACATAATCGCCATCCAACTTGTATCTCAAATGATCAGCCTTATCTTTATTGATAGCAATTACGAAATCCTGTAACGTATCAGCAGTTGGCGCAAAAGTCTCGTCCGGTTTCAAAAACTCTAAGGCATTTGGTGTAGCACCAGAATAAATTGCCGTAGCCCTCTTACCAAGTTTATCTAAATACATAGAAAGTCCAATCGCTGCGGCCATTTCATCTACGGACGGGTCGCTAGATAGAGCAATTAATACATTATGCGATTCACTGATTTTGCGGGCAACATCAGCATAAACCGGTGGAACAGGGGAAAGCTCTGTAGATATATCGACATCACCTGTTGGCTTATTCGTAGTTTCATCACTAGCTGTAGAACTATCATCTGTTGTAGTAGTAGCGGCCGAATCTCCGCCTAAATCAACAGGGTCTTCTATGGCATCAGCCGGAGCAGTTACTGGTAAACTAGGCACCGGAGGATTAGATGCTGCTACGGGAGTTGTTGTTGTGGTATTTGTTTCATCTTCAGGCATAAATGACCTTTCTTTTTATTATATTAGCATAAGCATTAGAAATACGCAAGTGGTTTTATCGTGACTCTTGCCAATAATTTTTATCTATGATATAATACTCCGTAATATGACAATAAAAGTTACAAGAAAAGATCAAGGCGAGGCGAACGAAAACATCATTCGTCGTTTTAACCGCAAAGTCCTTCAGAGCGGTATTATGCCTCTCAAAAAGTCACAAATGCGTTTTAGCAAACCTATTTCTAAACGTGAGCGCCGAATCAAGGCAATCATCCGCGAGGCACGCAAAGCCGAAAAAGCTGAACGTATTAAATTAGGACTCAAATAAAATATCCCCTCCGGGGATATTTTTTGATATAATTATAAGTGTAAAGGAGATTTATGATTATATTATTTGGTCTAGCAGGTTCGGGGAAGGGAACCCAAGGCAAAGCTTTATCTGAAATATTTGGCTGGAGATGGCTCTCTGTTGGTGAAGCTATCCGTCAAACCGGAGAATACACGGAAATCGTTAATCAAGGTGGTCTTGTGCCGGATGAAGAAGTTATCAAAATCATGGATAAACAAATCAGAAAAGCTGAAGCCGAAGGCTTTGATGTGATTTTAGATGGTTATCCGCGCGATCAAAAACAAGCAGAATACATGATGAATACCATGGCAGACAAAATTGACGGGGCCATCATTCTGGAAGTTCCCAAAGAGGAACTATACGAGCGTCTCTCGCTGCGCGGCCGTGATGACGACCAAAACAAAGAAAGTATCAACCGCCGCTTTGACATTTTTGAACAAAATATTTGTTCAATTGTACCCCTTTTAAATTCCAAAAATATTCCAGTTGAGCACGTTGACGGCACCGGCAAAATTGAGGAAGTAACAGCGCGCTTAGCCGAGGTTGTTAGAACCATGAACCCATCGGCCACCGAACAATTAAACGATGTTAATGGGGGAGAAATCGAGCGTAGCTATGGCGAATAAAAAATCCGGCCTCATCAATATCGAAACCGCTGATCAAAAACTTGTTCAAGAAAAAATTGTCGCTATGCGTGAAGGCGGCAAAATTCTAGGTAATCTCTTAAAAGATCTTAAAAATTATGTTCAACCAGGCATGACTGGCAAACAAATTGATGCCTGGGTTAGAAGTGAAATCATCAAGCGCGGTGCGGGGGTAGCCTACGATATGTTGGATGAAGATTTCCCAGGAGCTATTTGTATTTCTATTAATGATGAACTTGTTCATGGTGCCCCCACAGACGAAATATTAGAAGTAGGTGACAAAGTATCCTTTGATCTAGATATTTATTACAAGGGTTATTTC